>CANPWZ010000016.1 GCA_947585425.1 uncultured Oscillospiraceae bacterium | reverse complement strand
CAAAACCGATAAATCGGTTTTGCGCCGCATTTGCGGCGCGCAAGCCGCACAGCGGCTTGCAGCTGTGGTATAATGACCACATATCAAACTTTGAAAGGCGGAAAATTTCCTATGGTTTTGGAGCAGATCGATTTTCTGGAGCGGTTCGACCCGGAGGTGGGCGCGGCGGTCCGCGCCGAGCTGGAGCGGCAGCAGGGCAACCTGGAGCTCATCGCGTCGGAAAACATCGTGTCGGAGGCGGTCCTGGCCGCGGCCGGCAGCGTTTTGACCAATAAATACGCCGAGGGCTACCCCGGCAAGCGGTATTACGGCGGCTGCGTCCATGTGGACGTGGTGGAGCAGCTTGCTATCGACCGTGCGCGCCAGCTGTTCGGGGCGAAGTACGCCAACGTCCAGCCCCACTCCGGCGCCCAGGCCAATTACGCCGTGTATATGGCCCTCTGCCAGCCGGGGGACACCGTGCTGGGCATGAACCTGGACCACGGCGGCCACCTGACCCACGGCAGCCCCGTGAACTACTCCGGCAAGTATTTCAACATCGTGTCCTACGGAGTGGACGAGCTCACCGGCTGCATCGACTATGACGCGCTGGAGAAGATCGCCAAGGAGTGCAAGCCCCGGATGATCGTGGCGGGGGCCTCCGCCTATCCCCGGGTCATCGACTTCAAGCGGTGCCGGGAGATCGCCGACGAGGTGGGCGCCTGGCTGTGGGTGGACATGGCCCACATCGCGGGCCTGGTGGCGGCGGGCCTCCATCCCTCTCCCGTGCCCTACGCCCACGTGACCTCCACCACCACCCACAAGACCCTCCGGGGCCCCCGGGGCGGTATGCTCCTGACCAACGACGAGGGCATCGCCAAAAAGCTGAACTCCGCCGTGTTCCCCGGCTCCCAGGGCGGGCCGCTGATGCACATCATCGCCGCCAAGGCCGTGGCCCTGGGGGAGGCCCTCAAGCCCGAATTCAGGACCTACCAGCAGCAGGTGGTGAAGAACGCCGCCGCCCTGGCGGCGGGGCTCACCGCCCGGGGGGTGAAGCTGGTGTCCGGCGGCACCGACAACCACCTGATGCTGGTGGATCTGCGGGACATGGGGGATCTGACCGGCAAGGAGCTGGAGCGCCGGCTGGACGAGGTGCGCATCACCGCCAACAAGAACAAGGTCCCCGGCGACACCCGGTCCCCCTTCCAGACCAGCGGGCTGCGGCTGGGCACCCCCGCCGTCACCAGCCGGGGCCTCACCGAGGCCGACATGGACCAGGTGGCCCAATATATCGCCTGGGCCGCCGCCGATTTCGAGGCCAGGGCCGGCGAGATCCGCGCCGGCGTAGAGGCCCTCACCGCCAAATACCCCATCTACCGTTGAGCGGGCCCATTGCGAAGCGATCCGAAAAATTGAGATAAAGGAGAGCGGGCACCCATGAAAATGATCCTGAAGCAGCGCATCTTCACCTGGTTCGACAGCTACGACATCTACGACGAGAGCGGCGCCGTCCTCTACAAGGTGGAGGGCAAGCCCGACTGGGGCCACAGGCTCCAGGTATACGATCCCAACGGGGACTACCTGGGCATGGTCAAGCAGGAGCTGTTCCACCTGGAGGACACCTTCGACGTCTATATCGGCCAGGACAAGGTGGGCAAGATCAAGAAGAAGTTTTCCCTGCTCACGCCCAAGTTCTCCATCGACTACAACGGCTGGGAAGTGGACGGCAAGTGGATGGAGTGGGACTACACCATCAAGAGCGGCGATGAAACGGTCGCCACCGTCAAGCAGGAGCTGCTCCACATCGGCGACACCTACGTCATCACCGTGGAGAACGACGCGGACGCCCTGGGCGTGCTGCTGGTGATGCTGGCCATCGACGCCGACAAGCATTCCCGGGAGCCCCAGCACCAGTCCTGAGCGCAGAGCATGACCAGAGGCGGCGGTAAAGCCGCCTCTGTCCTTATTGACGGGAAAGAGGAGGTGGAGGAGATGTATCAGCCCCTGGCCGACCGCATCCGGCCGGAGACGCTGGACGAGGTGGTGGGCCAGCAGCACATCCTGGGCAAGGACGGCCTGCTCCGCCGGGTCATCGAGAGCGGGAAGATCCCCAACATGGTGTTCTACGGACCCTCGGGCACCGGCAAGACCACCGTGGCCAACATCATCGCCAAACAGTCCGGCCGGACCCTGCGGCGGCTCAACGCCACCACCGCCTCCCTCTCCGACATCAGGGAGATCATGGACGAGGTGGGCACCCTCATGGCCCCCAACGGGGTGCTGCTGTACCTGGACGAGATCCAGTACTTCAACAAGAAACAACAGCAGTCCCTGCTGGAGTTCATCGAGAACGGCAAGATCACTTTGGTGGCCTCCACCACCGAGAATCCCTATTTCACCATCTTCAACGCCATCCTGTCCCGCTCCACCGTGTTCGAGTTCAAAATGCTCACGGCGGAGGACGTCCTGCCCGCCGTGGACCGGGGCATCGCCATCCTGTCAAAAGAGATGGGCGTGAAGGTGGCCTGCGAGGACGGGGTGCGGGAGCACCTGGCCGCCTCCTGCGGGGGGGACGTGCGGAAGGCCCTCAACGCGGTGGAACTGCTCCTGTCGGCCAGCCGCATCCAAAAGGGGAAGCTCACCGTCACCCTGGACGACGCGAAACTGGTGGCCCAGCGCTCCGCCATGCGCTACGACCGGGACGGGGACGACCACTTCGACATCGCCTCGGCGCTGATGAAGTCCCTCCGGGGCTCCGACCCGGACGCCGCCCTCCACTACCTGGCGCGGCTTCTGGAGGCGGGGGACATGATCACCGCCATCCGGCGCATCCTCTGCTCCGCCAGCGAGGACATCGGCATGGCCTACCCCCAGGCTATCTCCATCGTGAAGGCCTGCGTGGACAGCGCCCTCCAGGTGGGCCTGCCCGAGGCGCGGCTCCATCTGGCCCAGGCAGTGATCCTCCTCGCCACCGCGCCCAAGTCCAACAGCGTGGTCATGGCCATCGACGCGGCCCAGGCCGACGTCCGCTCCGGCCAGACGGGGGACTACCCCCGGCACCTTCAGAACGTCCACGCCGACGGCGCCGGCTTCGAGCGGGAGCAGGGGTATCTCTACCCCCACGACTTCCCGGACCACTGGGTGGACCAGCAGTATCTGCCCGACGCCATCAGGGACCACAAATACTATGAGTTCGGCCCCAACAAGAGCGAACAGGCGGCCAAAGCCTACTGGGACAAGATCAAGAAGAAGTGAGGGGATCCCCATGCCGATGGACATCCGGGTGGGCGACATCGTGGAGATGAAAAAGCAGCACCCCTGCGGCAGCAGGGAGTGGACGGTGCTCCGGGTGGGCATGGACTTCAAGCTGCGGTGTTCCGGCTGCGGCCATGAGGTGATGACCCCCCGCAGCAAGGCGGAAAAGGCCATCCGTAAGGTGCGCCGGGAGGGAGAGACGGTATGAAGGAGTTTTGGAGCAGGCGCATCCGGGACGCGGTGCCCTACACCCCCGGCGAGCAGCCCAAAGACCGCAAATTCGTCAAGCTGAACACCAACGAATGCCCCTATCCGCCCTCGCCCAGGGTCATCGAGGCCATCAAAGAAGCGGCGGGGGAGTCCTTGCGGCTGTACCCCGACCCGGAGTGCGGCGAGCTGCGCGCCGCCATTGCGAAGCGGGAGGGCCTGCGGCCGGAGCAGGTGTTCTGTTCCAACGGTTCCGACGAGGTCCTGGCCTTTGCCTTCCAGGCCTTCTTTGACCCGGACCGGGAGATCGTGTTCCCCCGGATCACGTATAGCTTTTACCCGGTCTATGCCAGCTACTTTGGGCTGGACTGCCGTCAGGCGCCCATGGAGCCGGACTTCTCCGATCCCATCGACCTACTGTGCGGGAACAACGGGGGCGTGGTCCTGGCCAACCCCAACGCCCCCACCGGCATCGCGGTGGGACTGGACACGGTGGAAAAGCTGCTGAACGCCAACCCGGATGTGGTGGTCATCGTGGACGAGGCATATGTGGACTTCGGGGCGGACAGCGCCGTGGGGCTCATCGACCAATACCCCAATCTGCTGGTGGTGCAGACGGCATCCAAGTCCCGGTCCCTGGCGGGGCTGCGAGTGGGCTGGGCCATGGGGGATGAAAACCTCATCGCCGGCCTCCGCTGCGTGCGGGACTCCATCAACTCCTACACGGTGGACCGGCTGGCCCAGGCGGGCGCGAAGGCCGCCATCGAGGACGAGGAGTACTTCCAGGCTACCCGGAAAAAGGTGATGGCCACCCGGGAGCGGGCCGCCGGGGCCTTAAAGGAAAAGGGCTTTACCGTCCTGCCGTCCCAGGCCAATTTCCTGTTTGCCCGGCACCCGGACCACGGGGGCAGGGAGCTGCTGGACGGCCTCCGGGCCAAGGGCGTGCTGGTCCGCTGGTGGGGGGACCCCCTCATCAAGGACTGGCTCCGCATCTCCATCGGGACCGACGGGGAGATGGAGGCGCTGATGAGGGCGCTGGACGAATCGATCTGAACCGAGCGGGGAGGCCGCCTGTCGTATGACAGGCGGCCTTTTTGCGTCCCCGGACTTGCTTTGACCTTTTTTGAGCCGCCCCGCCGCTATAATGGACAGGACGGACAAAGGGGGCGGCGGCGTGACGGTGGTATATGTGGATCTGCTGTTCCTGCTGAACCTGACGGCCAACTACCTGCTCCTGCTGGGGGCGGGGCGGATGGCGGGGGCCGTGCTGGTCCGATGGCGCATCGCCCTGGGGGCCGCCGCCGGGGCCCTGTACGCGGTACTTATCTTTTTACCTGGACTGATGTGGCTCTCCGCCTGGCCCTGCCGGATCGCCGCCGGCGTGGGGATGGCGGCCGTGGCCTACGGAGGAGAGCCCCGTCTCCTGCGGCCCACGGTGCTGTTTTTCGGGGCGTCGGCGGGCCTTGCCGGGGCGGTGCTGGCCTTGGAGACCCTGGGGGGCTTTTCCCTCACCCTGGAGCGGGGGGTGTTCTACTCCCGGGTAGACCTCCGGCTGCTGCTGCTGGTGTTCGCGGGGTGCTACTTCGTGCTGTCCCTGTTCTTCCGGCGGATCGGACAGAGGGGCGGGGGAGAGCGGGCGGAGCTGGAGATAGCCCTGGACGGCGGGCGCGTCACCCTCACCGCGCTGGTGGACACCGGCCACACCCTCACCGACCCGGCGGACGGGCGGCCCGTCATCGTGGCGGAGGCATCCCGGCTGGCGGGGCTGCTGCCGGCCTGGGCGGATCCCGCCGACCCGGTGGGCTCGGTGGAGCGCTGCCGCCGGATGGGGCAGCGGGGGGCGCGGCTCATCCCCTACCGGGCGGTGGGGGTGGACTGCGGGATGCTCCTGGCGGTGCGGACGGTGTCCGTCCGCTGGAAGGGGAAAACACAGCGGGGGCTGCTGGCGGCCCTGTCCCCCACGGCGCTGGGGGAGGGCTATCAGGCCCTGATCGGAGGATTCTGACATGATCTTGGAGCGTACCTATATCCGGCTGTGCTGGCTGCTGGCACGGCTGGGGATCGGCCCTGGCGGGACGGTCCACTACATCGGCGGCAGCGACACCCTGCCGCCGCCCCTGTCTCGGGAGGAGGAGGCCGCCTGCCTGGAGGGCCTGAACGGGCCGGACACCCGGCAGGAGGCCCGCGCAAAGCTCATCGAGCACAATCTGCGCTTGGTGGTGTACATCGCCCGGCGGTTCGAGAACACCGGCGTGGGGCTGGAGGATCTGATTTCCATCGGCACCATCGGCCTCATCAAGGCGGTGGAGACCTACCAGCCGGCCAAAAACATCAAGCTGGCCACCTACGCCTCCCGGTGCATCGAGAACGAGATATTGATGTACCTTCGCAAAAACGCCGGCCGCCGGGTGGAGGTCTCCCTGGACGAGCCGCTGAACACCGACTGGGACGGCAACGAGCTGCTGCTGTCCGACGTGCTGGGCACCGAGGGGGACGCCATCGAGAAGCCCATCGAGGACGACGTGGACCGGGACCTGCTGCTCACCGCCGTGGGGCGCCTGAGCCCCCGGGAGCGGGCCATCATCACCATGCGCTTCGGCCTGGACGGAAAGCGGGAGCGCACCCAGAAGGAGGTGGCCGACCTGCTGGGCATCTCCCAGAGCTATATCTCCCGGCTGGAGAAACGGATCATCAACCGGCTGAAAAAGGAGATCCTGCGGATGATGTGACGACAAAAGCAAAGTCCATCGAAAACAGTCTGACGATAAAAAATAAACCTCCCCCCGGCGCCGTATGATTGACACCCGCCCGGAAATACTGGATTTACAGTAATTCCGAACGAGGTGACAGCGGTGCAGGGAAAGGTAGAGATCTGCGGCGTGAACACGTCGAAGCTGCCGGTACTCAAGAGCGAGGAGAGCATGGAGCTGCTGAAAAAGGCGCGGGCAGGGGACATGGCCGCCCGGGAGAAACTGATCTCCGGCAATCTGCGGCTGGTGCTGTCGGTGATCCAGAAGTTTTCCGGCCGGGGGGAAAACGTGGACGACCTGTTCCAGGTGGGGTGCATCGGTCTGATCAAGGCCATCGACAACTTCAATGTGGATCTTGACGTGAAGTTTTCAACATACGGCGTGCCCATGATCGTGGGGGAGATCCGGCGGTATCTGAGGGACAACAGCGCCATTCGGGTATCCCGTTCGGTGCGGGACACCGCCTACCGAGTGCTCCAGTGCAAGGAGAAGTATCTGGCGGAGCACCAGAAGGAGCCCACCGTGGAGGAGATCGCCCGGGCGCTGGACATCAGCCGGGAAGACGTGGTGATGGCCCTGGACGCGGTGGTGGACCCGGTGTCCCTGTTCGAGCCGGTGTACTCCGACGGAGGGGACACGGTGTGCGTCATGGATCAGGTCCGGGACCGAAAGAACACCGACGAGCGCTGGCTGGACCGCATCGCCCTCAGCGATGCCATGAACAAGCTGGGGGAGCGGGAGCGGAAGATCCTGGCCCTCCGCTTCTTCCAGGGCAAGACCCAGATGGAGGTGTCCGCCGAGGTGGGCATCTCCCAGGCCCAGGTGTCCCGCCTGGAGAAAAACGCCCTGAACCAGATCCGAAAAGACCTGTGAGTATCAAAAAGTCCCCGGAACCTGCGTTCCGGGGACTTTGTTGTGCGTGCCGATCAGTTGCCGGTCTCCTTGAGCTGCTTGGCGATCTCCTCGGCCAGGTTCTCCTGCTTCTTCTCGATGCCCTCGCCCTTTTCGAAGCGGACGGCGTCCAGGAGTTTGACGGAGCCGCCCAGAGCCTTGGCGGCGGAGTTCATATACTGCTCCACGGTCATGGTGTTGTCCTTCACGAACTCCTGCTGGAGCAGGCAGTTCTCGGCGTAGAACTTGTTGAGCTTGCCCAGGACGATCTTCTCCTTGACCTGGGCGGGCTTGTTCGCCATCTTGGGGTCGTTGTCCATCTGGACCAGCATGATCTTCTTCTCCTCGTCCAGCACGTCCTGGGTGACCTGGGACTTGTCCAGGAAGCGGGGGTTCAGAGCGGCGATCTGCATGGCCAGATCCTTGCCGATGGCGGTGGCGTCGATGCCGCCGGTGACCTCCAGGTTCACCAGCACGCCGATCTTGCCGCCGGCGTGGACATAGGCCACGGAGGTGCCGGCGTCGTAGAAGGCGAAGCGGCGGACGTGGATGTTCTCGCCGATGGTGAGGACCATCTCCTGCTGCTGCTGGGCCACGGTGAGGGTGCTGCCGGCAAAGCCGCACTCCATGAGGGCGTCCAGGTCGGCGGGCTTGTTCACGATGATGGTGGCGGCCACGCCCTTGACGAAGTCCACGAACTTCTCGTTGCGGGAGACGAAGTCGGTCTCGGAGTTGACCTCCACGACAACGCCCACGCCGTCCTCGACCACGGCGTAGGCCATGCCCTCGGCGGCGATGCGGCCGGCCTTCTTCACGGAGGCGGCCAGGCCCTTTTCACGCAGCCACTCGACGGCCTTGTCCATATCTCCCTCGGAAGCGGCCAGGGCCTTTTTGCAGTCCATCATGCCGCAGCCGGTCTTTTCACGCAGGGTCTTGACATCCTGTGCAGTAATAGCCATATATCGTTACCTCCAAATAGTCAGATGTGAAAGGGGAGCCTTACTCGGCGGCCTCGGTCTCGGCCTCGGGGGCGGCGGCCTCCTCGGCGGCGGGAGCGGCGTCCACGCCCTGGCGGCCCTCCTGCACGGCGTTGGCCATGACGGAGGAGATCAGCTTGATGGCGCGGATGGCGTCGTCGTTGCCGGGGATCACGTAGTCGATCTCATCGGGGTCGCAGTTGGTGTCCACGATGGCCACGATGGGGATGTTCAGCTTGCGGGCCTCGTTGATGGCGTTGCGCTCCTTGCGGGGGTCGACGACGAACAGCGCGCCGGGGAGCTTCTTCATCTCCACCACGCCGCCCAGGTACTTCTCCAGCTTGGAGATCTCGCCCATAAGCTTCATGACTTCCTTCTTGGGGAGCATATCGAAGGTGCCGTCCTCCTGCATCTTCTTCAGCTGGTTCAGACGGTCCACCCGGGTGCGCATGGTCTTGAAGTTGGTCATCATGCCGCCCAGCCACCGGGCGTTGACGTAGTACATGCCGCAGCGGGCGGCCTCCTCCTTGATGGCGTCCTGGGCCTGCTTCTTGGTGCCCACGAACAGCAGGGACTGGCCGTTCGCGGACAGCTCCTTCACGAAGGCGTAGGCCTCCTCCAGCTTCTTCACGGTCTTCTGCAGGTCGATGATATAGATGCCGTTCCGCTCCGTGTAGATGTAAGCGGCCATCTTGGGGTTCCACCGACGGGTCTGGTGGCCGAAGTGGACGCCGGCCTCCAGCAGCTGCTTCATAGATACGACTGCCATAGATTTTTTCCTCCTGTTTTTTTGTTGTTACCTCCGGGGGCCTCATCCCGCGCGCCCATCCCCGAGGGGACACCGGGCGGACGGTCCGCTCCCGTGCGGAATACCGAAGTATTCTACCACGGCAAAGGCGGGAACGCAAGAGTTTTTTGCATAAATTCAGTGATTTTTTTGGCTCCGGCGGCGCCCGTCCACCAAAATCACGTCGTCCCCGAAGCGGCGCACGCAGCTCCAGGGGAACACCTCGTCCGGCTCCCGGCCCAGAAGGCCCAGCAGCCGGGGCCGCCCCCGGACCACGATGGCCTCCACGGAGCCCCGCTCCGGGTCCAGTTCCACGTCGTGGACAAAGCCGTAGCGGGCGCCGTCGGACACGTCGATGACCTCTTTGTACTGCAATTCCGCGATGCGGCAGACCATAGGCCACGCCTCCTTTCGATGGCTCCATTTTATGCGGGAGCGTCTCAAAAAATTTTCAATTACCCCCTATGCAAAAGGGAAGATTTCCAGTATAATATCCGGTAAGAGCGCGAACCAACCGAAAAGGGAGCGGATACCGAATGAGCGAACTGAAGTACAAGCGGGTGCTGCTGAAGGTCAGCGGAGAGGCCCTGGCCGGCGAGGCGGGCCGGGGGCTGAACTTCGACGTGATCGACAGCGTGTGCGACGTCATCGCCCGCTGCTGCAAAGAGGGCGTCCAGGTGGGCATCGTGGTGGGCGGCGGCAACATCTGGCGCGGCCTGAAGGACGGCAAGGGGATGCGGGAGCGCACCCGGGCCGACCACATGGGCATGCTGGCCACCGCCATCAACTGCCTGGCCCTGGCCGACGTGCTGGAGCAGAAAGGGGTGGACGTGCGGGTGCAGACCGCCATCGAGATGCGCTCCATCGCCGAGCCCTACATCCGCTCCAGGGCCATCCGGCACCTGGAGAAGGGGAGGGTGGTCATCTTCGGCTGCGGCACCGGCAACCCCTATTTCTCCACCGACACCGCCGCCGTCCTCCGGGCCGCCGAGATCGACGCCGACATCATCCTGCTGGCCAAGAACGTGGACGGCGTCTACTCCGCCGACCCCAAGCAGGACCCCAACGCCGTGAAGTATGACGTGATCTCCTACGACGACGTGCTGGCCCAACACCTGGGCGTCATGGACACCACCGCCACCTCCCTGTCCATGGACAACAACATCCCCGTCATCCTCTTCGCTCTGAAGGACCCGGAGAACATCCTCCGGGTGGTCCGGGGCGAAAAGATCGGCACCGTGGTGCAGAATTAACGATTCAGAAAGGAAGGTTCCCATGAGCGTTGAGATCAAGACCTACGACGAGAAGATGAAAAAGACCCTGGAGGCCGTCAAGGCCAACAACGCCAGCGTCCGGGCAGGCCGCGCCAACGCCGGCGTGCTGGACCGCATCAGCGTGGAGTACTACGGGGTGCCCACCCCCATTCAGCAGGTGGCCACCATCTCCACCCCCGACCCCCGCACCCTGTCCATCCAGCCCTGGGACCGCTCCCTGCTGAAGGCCATCGAGAAGGCCATCCAGACCTCCGACCTGGGCATCCATCCCCAGAACGACGGCTCGGTCATCCGCCTGTCCTTCCCCCAGCTCACCGAGGAGCGCCGCAAGGAGCTGACCAAGCAGGTCCGCAAATACGGAGAGGAGGGCAAGGTGGCCATCCGCAACATCCGGCGGGACGCCATGGACGCCATCAAGAAGGCGGTGAAGGCCTCCGAGCTCACCGAGGACGACCAGAAGGAGATGGAGAAGGACCTCCAGGACTTGGTGGACAAGCGCTGCAAGGACGTGGACGACATCACCGCCGCCAAGGAAAAGGAGCTCATGGCGGTGTAAAGAGACCTGCATCCATATCATACAAGCGGGGAGATCCCCGCTTGTGTGCTGTTTGCAACCTGTTTGACGCGGGAATATTCCGCATATAATTGTTAGGAGTTATCAGCTATGGCACTCTTTCCACGGCGGGAGAAGGCCCCCGAGGCCGACCTGGAACACCTGCCCCGCCACATCGCCATCATCATGGACGGAAACGGCCGCTGGGCCAAACAGCGGGGCCTGCCCCGCACCGCGGGCCACGCCGCCGGGGCGGAGACCTTCCGAACCGTGGCCACCTTCGCCAAGGACATCGGGCTGGAGTACCTGACGGTCTACGCCTTCTCCACCGAGAACTGGAAGCGGCCCCCAGAGGAGGTCCAGGCCATCATGGGCCTTTTGGAGAAATACCTCCACGAGGCCATCGGCCGCATGGCCAGGGACAGGGTGAAGATGGCCTTCTTCGGCGACCTGACCCCTCTGGCCCCCAAGCTCCAGGCCCTCTGCCACGAGACGGAGGAGATCTCCAGGGGGTACGACGGCTGCCAGGTGAACATCTGCCTGAACTACGGCGGCCGGGACGAGATCGTCCGGGCGGCCAGGGCCTTTGCCCTGGACTGCGCCGAGGGGAGGGCCGACCCCAATCACCTCACCGAGGAGAGGTTCGGGAACTACCTGTACTCCGCCGGGGTGCCCGACCCGGACCTGATCATCCGGCCCAGCGGGGAGGTGCGGCTGTCCAACTTCCTGCCCTGGCAGTCCGCCTACGCGGAATTTTACTTTACCGACGTGCTCTGGCCCGACTTCTCCAAGGAGGAGCTGCTGCGGGCCATCGCCGTTTACCAGCACCGCTCCCGGCGGTACGGAGGTGTGTGAACCTATGGCAAAACGGATCATCGTGGCGGTCATCTTCGTGCCGCTGCTCATCGCGCTCATGCTGTTCGCCCCGCCCCTGCTGTGGGCGGCGGTGGTGGCCTTCATCTCCGCCCTGGCCGCCTTTGAGCTGCTCCGGGCCGCGGGGGAGGGGAAGGTCACCGCTCCCATGAAGGTGATCGCCGTGGCCGCCGCCGCCGTCATCCCGGTGACGCGGCTCTATGAGTTCGCCAATCTGGCGGCATGGCTCTGCGCCTTTCTGGTGGCGGCGGTGTCCTTCTGGTGCGCCATCCACGCCTATGACGAGGGAGACGCCAAGATCGGCTTCGCCCAGGTCCTGCTGAACATCTTTGCCGGCACGGTGATGCCCCTGGCCCTGTCCTCCCTGGTGGTATTGAAGGGGATGGACCACGGCCAGTACCTTGTGCTGCTGGCGGTGCTGCTGGCCTTCATCACCGACGGCGGAGCCTACTTCGCCGGGGTGTTCCTGGGCAAACATCGGGGAGTCACCAGGGTGAGCCCCAACAAGAGCGTGGAGGGCTATATCGGGGGCTTTCTCACCGGCGCCGTCTTCGCGGTGCTGTACGGCCTTGTGATCTCCAGGATCAGCGGGGCCGAGGCCAACTATCTGTCCCTGGCCCTGTGCGGGCTGTTCGGGGCGCTGGCCACCGAGCTGGGGGATCTGTCCTTCTCCTTCGTCAAGCGGCAGTACGGCGTGAAGGACTACGGCCATCTGCTCCCCGGCCACGGGGGGATGCTGGATCGGTTCGACAGCATGTTCTTCTGCGGGCCGGTGGTGCTGTTCGTAGTCACCCTTCTGCCGGCGTTCACGGGGGTCGCGTGATGGGACGGACGCTTTCCATCCTGGGCTCCACCGGGTCCATCGGCCGGCAGACCCTGGAGGTGGCCGGGGCGGGAGGGCACAAAGTCGCCGCCCTGACCTTCGGCCGCAACGTGAAGCTGGCGGAGGAGCAGGCGAGGCGGTTCCATCCGAAATTGATCGCCACGCCGGAGGAACACACTGCCGCCGACCTCCGCGCACGCCTGGCCGATACGGACATCAGAGTATCGAGCGGGGAGGAGGGCCTGATGGAGGCCGCCTCCCTCCCCGAGGCCGACACGGCGGTGTCCGCCATCGTGGGGGTGGCGGGACTGCGGCCCACCCTGGCCGCCATCGACGCCGGCAAGCGGCTGGCCCTGGCCAACAAAGAGACCCTGGTGTGCGCCGGGGAGCTGGTGACCGCCCGGGCGAAAGAGCGGGGCGTGGACATCGTGCCGGTGGACTCAGAGCACTCGGCCATCTTCCAGTGTTTACAGGGGGCCCATCTGGGCGAGGTCAAACGGCTGATCCTCACCGCGTCGGGCGGGCCCTTTTACGGCATGGACCGTAAGGCGCTGTCCCTTGTCACCAAGGCGGACGCGCTGAAGCACCCCAACTGGTCCATGGGACAGAAAATCACCATCGACTCCGCTACCCTGATGAACAAGGGGCTGGAGGTCATCGAGGCCATGCGGCTGTACGGCCTGCCCCTGGAGCGGGTGGATGTGGCCGTCCACCGGGAGAGCGTGGTCCACTCCCTGGTGGAGTTTGAGGACGGGGCCATCCTGGCCCAGCTGGGCAGCCCGGATATGCGCCTGCCCATCCAGTACGCCCTCACCTGGCCGGATCGGACGGAGGGCCCGGCAAAGCCCCTGGACCTGTTCTCCTGCCCGCCCATCACTTTCCGGCGGCCGGATGTTGAGACCTTTCGGTGCCTGGCGCTGGCGCTGGAATGCGCCAAGACCGGCGGCACCTCCACCGCCGTCCTCAACGGCGCCAACGAGGCCGCCGTGGGGCTGTTTTTAGAGGAGAAGATCGGCTTTCTGGACATCGAACGGCTGGTGGAGGGGGCCCTGGAGCGGGTAAAACCCGTCCAGAATCCCTCTCTGGACGATATTTTTGAGGCCGACCGGGCCGCCCGGCAGGCGGTTTTTGAATCGACGAGGTGACCTGACTGATGGCGCGTATCCTGTACATTTTGCTGGCGGTGCTCCTGTTCGGGGTGCTCATCGCCATCCACGAGTTCGGCCACTTTTTCACCGCCAAGCTGCTGGGGGTGAAGGTGAACGAGTTTTCCATCGGCATGGGGCCCCTGCTGCTCTCCAAGCAGAGGGGGGAGACCCTGTACAGCCTTCGGGCCCTGCCCATCGGCGGCTACTGCGCCATGGAGGGGGAGGACGAGGACACCGGCGACCCCCGGGCCTTTTCCCGGCAGGCGGGGTGGAAGAAGATCATCATCCTGTGCGCGGGATCGTTCATGAATTTCATGCTGGGGCTGGTCATCACCGTGGCGCTGTTTCTGGGCATCGGGCAGGTGCGGGCCCCTGTGGTCACCGAGTTCGCCCCCGAGTTCCAGTGTGAGGGCGCGGACGGCCTCATGGCCGGGGACCGGCTTTTGAAGATCGACGGCCATGGGGTCTGGGAGTACGGCGACGTGCAGACCTACCTCTCCCGGAACGACGGCAAGGGCGTGGAGCTGGTGGTGGAGCGGGACGGCCAGAAGGTGGACCTTGGGCTGGTGCCCATGTACCGCATGGATTACACCTACGAGGGCCAGACCAGCCACGGCTTCGGCCTCATCTTCGGGGCCATCGACGAGCTGTCCATCCCCCGGCGCATCGGCCAGGGGGCGGTGCAGTCGGTGAACTTCGTGCGCATGGTGTGGATGAGCCTGGGCGACCTGGTCACCGGCCGGGTGTCGGTGGATCAGCTGTCCGGGGTCATCGGCGTGGTGGACGTGGTGTCCGAGGTGGGCGCCGGCTCCAACACCGTGGCCGAGGGCGTGATGAATGTGTTTTACTTCATGGCCCTCATCGCGGTGAACCTGGCGGTGATGAACATGCTGCCCATCCCCGCCCTGGACGGCGGCCGGGTGTTCTTCGTGCTGCTGAACGGCATTTTATGGGTCATCTGCCGGAAACGCATCCCGGAGAAGTACGAGGGCTACGTCCACGCCGCGGCCTTTATCCTGCTGATGGTGCTGATGCTGGTCATCGCCTTCCACGACGTGTGGAACATCTTTAACTGAGGCGAGGAATCATGAGCAGACAAATCATGGTGGGCGGCGTCCCCGTGGGCGGGGGCGCCCCCGTATCCATCCAGTCCATGTGCAACACCCCCACGGCGGACGTGGAGGCCACGGTGGCCCAGATCAGGGCGCTGGCCGCCGCCGGGTGCGACATCGTCCGGGTGGCGGTGCCCGATCTGGAGGCCGCCCGGGCTATCGGGGCCATCAAGGCACAGATCCCCATCCCCCTGGTGGCGGACATCCACTTCGACTACCGGCTGGCCCTGGAGGCGGCGGAGCAGGGGGTGGACAAGATCAGGATCAACCCCGGCAACATCGGCGGACCGGACCGGGTGGAGGCGGTGGCCAGAGCCTGCATGGAGCGGCGTATCCCTATCCGCGTCGGCGTCAACGGCGGTTCTTTGGAGAAAGACCTGCTGGCGAAGTACGGCGGCCCCACCCCGGAGGCCATGGTGGAGAGCGCCCTGGGACACATCCGCCTGTTGGAGAAATACGGCTTTGAGGACATCTGCGTGTCTTTGAAGGCGTCCTCCGTGCCGGTGACCATGAAAGCCTATCAGCTGATGGCGGAAAAGTACGATTACCCCCTGCATCTGGGGGTCACCGAAGCGGGCACCGCCCAAATGGGGGAGCTGAAGGCCGCCGCCGGCATCGGCGGGCTGCTGGCCCTGGGGGTGGGCGACACCCTTCGGGTGAGCCTCACCGCCGACCCGGTGGAGGAGGTCTACGCCGCCCGGCGCATTTTGAAGGCCATTGGTCTCAGGAAGGATGGGCCGGAGCTGATCTCCTGCCCCACCTGCGGCCGGACGAAGATCGACCTGATCCCCATGGCGAGGCAGGTAGAGGAGCTTCTGAAAACCGTGGACAAGCCGGTCACCGTGGCGGTGATGGGCTGCGTGGTCAACGGCCCCGGCGAGGCCCGCCACGCCGACGTGGGGCTGGCCGGCGGCGACGGCGAGGGGGTCCTCTTCAAGCACGGCGAGATCGTGAAGAAGGTGCCGGAGGACCAACTTGTGCCCGAATTGATGAAATTGATCGACGAACTGTAAAAGGAGCGTACATACCATGGAGACCCGTCCCACCTTTCAACAGACCTTCGGCAAGTGCCCCTTCCCGGAAGGGGTCTTGTCCGTGTTGGGCGGCTGCCCCGTGACCGTGCGGGTGCGCCGGGCGGAGCGGGCCATGGAGGTGGACGTGGAGGGCGCCGGCGTCGACCAGAGCGTCCTGGACCGGGCGGCGGAGGCCGTCAAAAACGCCCTGCGGCTGAGTGCGGTCATGTTCCGCCTGACCGCCCCGGCGAAAGAGGACAGGCCCTCCGAGCCGGTAGAGACACCGGCCTCCGCGGAGGCGGCGGACGCTCAAAAGGCGGATAGGCCCGCTCCGCCACCCGATCTGGAGGCCCAGATGGCGGCCATGCGGAAAAAGCTCATGAGGGGCGAGGCGGCCCCCAAAGGGGGAGGCAAGGGGCGCGTCAAGGCCATCTACGGCAAGATCAACGGCAAAAAGAAGGTCACCCCCATCGGGGAGCTGGACCTGGATATGCGCAGCGTCCTCATCGAGGGGGACGTGTTCAACGTGGAGCACCGGGAGCTGCCCCGGCGGAAGGCCTGGGTGGTGTGCTTCGACGTCACCGACTACACCGGCTCCGTCCGGGTGACCCAGTTCATGGAGGGGGACCTGGCCGACCCCATCATCAAAAACGTGAAGGTGGGCCAGCGGCTTCAGGTCCAGGGCCGGCCCACCGTGGGCAAGTTCGACAACGGCGACATGGTGCTGGAGCCCTACGGCATCAGCTCTGTCCCCAGGCCGGAGGGCAGGAAGGACATCGCCCCCGAGAAGCGCATCGAGCTGCATTTACATACCAAAATGTCCATGATGGACGCCCTGTGCGACACAAAAGCGGTGGTCAAGCGGGCCATCGAGTGGGGCCACCCGGCCATCGCCATCACCGACCACGGGGTGGTCCAGTCCTTCCCCGACGCCTACAACGCCTCCAAGCGGGGGTCCCTCATCAAGATCCTGTACGGGGTGGAGGCCTACTACCAGAACGACGTGGACGAGAATGTGGCCGTCCACGGTCCCGGCGACCTGCCGCTCAGCGGGGAGTTCGTGGCCTTCGATCTGGAGACCACGGGACTCAGCGCCAAGACCGACGCCATCATCGAGATCGGCGCGGTGCGCATCCGAAATGGGGAGGTGGTGGACAAGTTCGCCTCCTTTGCCGACCCGGGCCGGCCCCTGTCCGCCAAGACGGTGTCCCTCACCGGCATCACCGACCAGATGCTGAAGGGCGCGCCCAAGCCGGAGGCGGCGGTGGAGTCCTTCCTGGACTGGCTGGGGGACGCCCCCCTCTGCGCCCACAACGCCGCCTTTGACACCGGCTTCATCCGGGCGTACTGCGCCAAATCGGGCCGTCCCTTCGACCCGCTGTACATCGACACCATGGTGCTGTCCCAGTACCTGTGCCCCGACCTCCACAACCACAAGCTGGACACGGTGGCCACCGCCCTGGGCCTGCCCCCCTTCCAGCACCACCGTGCCTATGACGACGCCGCCGTCTGCGGCCAGATCCTGTGGGAGCTGTTCAAAATGCTCCGCAAAGAGGGGCTGACGGCCGCCTCCCAGATCGACCCGGCCATGGCGGGGAGGAGGCGGGGGGGCCGGGGCCGCCGGTCCGCCAACCATCTGATTTTGCTGGCGAAAGACCAGAAGGGCCTCCGCAACCTCTACAAGCTGGTGTCCAAGTCCCACCTGGAGCACTATAGCCGGTTCCCCATCATGCCCAAATCCCTGGTGAATAAGCACCGGGAGGGGCTCATCATCGGCTCCGCCTGCGAGGCGGGAGAGCTGTTCCGGGCGGTGATGGACGGCAAAGACGACCGGGAGCTGGAGCGCATCGCCTCCTGGTACGACTATCTGGAGATCCAGCCCCTGTCCAACAACGCCTATATGCTGAAGCCCGACAAGGAGGGCCGGTCCATCGCCGGGAGCCTGGAGGACCTGCGGGACTTCAACCGGCGCGTCGTCGCCCTGGGGGAGCGGCTGGGCAAGCCGGTGTGCGCCACCGGGGACGTCCACTTCACCGACCCCCACGAGGAGATCTACCGCCACGTGCTGCTGGCGGCCAAGGAGTACGAGGACGCCGACAGCGACAACCCCCTGTATTTCCGCACCACCGACGAGATGCTGGCGGAGTTCTCCTACCTGGGGGAGGAGAAGGCCCGCGAGGTGGTCATCGACAACCCCGCCAAGGTGGCGGGATGGTGTGACAACGTGCGCCCCCTGCCCGACGGGCTGTTCACGCCGACGCTGGAGGACTCCGAGGGGGAGTTGAAGCGCCTGGTGTGGGGGAGGGCCCACGAGCTTTACGGAGAACATCCGCCTCAGATCGTGGCGGACCGGCTCAACGCCGAGCTGAAGGACATCATCGGCTGCCACTACGATGTGATCTATATGTCCGCCCAGAAGCTGGTGCAGAACTCCCTGGAGCACGGCTATCTGGTGGGCTCCAGAGGCTCGGTGGGCTCCTCCCTGGTGGCCTTCATGTCGGGCATCACCGAGGTGAACTCCCTGCCCGCCCACTACCGCTGCCCCAAGTGCGGCCACGCCGACTTCGACTACGCCCAGGACCCCGCCCACCCCTACGGCTGCGGGGCGGATATGCCCGACGCGGTGTGCCCCGTCTGCGGGACCCCCTACGACAAGGACGGCTTCAACATCCCCTTCGAGACCTTCCTGGGCTTCGGCGGCGACAAGGTGCCCGACATCGACCTGAACTTCTCCGGCGAGTATCAGTCCAGCGCCCACAAATACACCTTTGAGCTGTTCGGACAGGATCACGTGTTCCGGGCGGGCACCATCGGCACGGTGGCGGAGAAGACCGCTATCGGCTACGTGAAGAAGTACCTGGAGCTGGTGGGGCGGACCAACGTCCCCTTCGCCGAGGTGCTGCGGCTGGCCAAGGGCTGCGAGGGGGTCAAGCGCACCACCGGCCAGCACCCCGGCGGCATGGTGGTCATCCCCCAGGACAAGGAGGTCTACGACTTCTGCCCGGTGCAGCACCCGGCGGACGACCCCAACAGCGACATCATCACCACCCACTTTGAATACCACTCCATGGAGTCCAACCTTTTGAAACTGGACATGCTGGGCCACGACGACCCGTCCATGATCCGTATGCTGGAGGACCTGACCGGCGTCGACGCCCGGAAGATCCCCCTGGACGACAAGGACACCATGAGCCTCTTCACCACCTCGGAAAAGCTGGGGTTCGAGGACGACCCCATCCTGGGCCCCACCGGGGCGGTGGCCATCCCGGAGTTCGGCACCTCCTTCGTCCGGGGGATGCTGGAGGACACCGAGCCCGACCAGTTCGACATCCTGGTGCGGCTGTCCGGCTTCTCCCACGGCACCGACGTGTGGCTGGGCAACGCCAAGGACCTCATCACCTCCGGCACCGCCAAGGTCAACGAGGCCATCGGCTGCCGGGACGACATCATGCTCTACCTCATCTCCAAGGGGTTCGAGCCCAAGCGGGCCTTCAAGATCATGGAGTCGGTCCGCAAGGGCCGGGGCCTGCCCGACGGGGCCGAGGACGAGATGAAGGACCACGGCGTGCCAGACTGGTACATCGGCTCCTGCAAAAAAATCGCCTACCTGTTCCCCAAAGCCCACGCGGTGGCCTATGTGATGATGGCCTTCCGCATCGCCTGGTTCAAGGTACACCGGCCCCTGGCCTTTTACGCCGCCTATTTCTCCATCCGGGCCAAGGCCTTTGACGAGAAATATATGTGCCGGGGCATTGAAGTTGCCAAGCGGAAGATGAAGGAGATCAACGACAAGAAAAACGCCAAGAACCGGGCAGACCGGCCTTCCGCCGTGGAGGAGGACATGCTGGTCACTCTGGAGGTGGTGTACGAGTTCTACCGCCGGGGGTTCACCTTCGCCCGGATGGACGTGTCCCGCTCCCACGCCGTCAACTTCCTCATCGACGAGGAACAGAACGCCCTCATCCCGCCCTTCACGTCGGTGGCCGGCCTGGGGGAGACGGTGGGCTGGGACATCATGGAGAAGCGGCAGGGGAGGGAATTCCTCTCCATCGAGGAGTTCTCCCTTATCTGCACCAAGGCGTCGGCCACCCACATCGAGCAGCTCAAGGAGGCGGGGGCCTTCGGCGACCTGCCCGACAGCAGCCAGTTCTCCCTGTTCTGAGCCGGTCTAAGGGCGGGTCTGGGACCCGCCCTTAAAAACGCCCCTTGACAACCCGCGGGGAGTATGGTAAATTCATTGCATTAGCGAAGTAAAGAATCGAGGAATTTTCCCATGCGCATCATCAACACCCCAGAGGGCACCCGGGACCGGCTGTTCGCCGAGTGCGCCGAGCGCCGCCAGGTGCAGAACACCCTGGTGGACCTGTTCCGCGGCCGGGGCTACTCCGAGGTCATCACCCCCGAGGTGGAGTTCTACGACCTGTTCGTCCAGTCGGGCAACCCAATCCCCCAGGAGGCCATGCTGAAGATCATGGACCGCTCCGGGCGGATCATGGTCATGCGGCCCGACTGCACCACCCCCATCGCCCGGGTGGCCGCCACCCGGCTCCGCTCTGAGCCCCTCCCCCAGCGGCTCTACTACGACCAGACGGTGTTCCGGGACCGGGGCGCCCACCAGGGGGAGAGCCGGGAGATCGCCCAGTGTGGGGTGGAGCTCATCGGCGCGGTGGGGGAGGAGGCCGACGTGGAGATGGTCTCCATGGCGGTGGAGTCCCTGCGGCGCTGCGGGCTCAGGAGCTTCCACATCGAGCTGGGCCACGCCGGGTTCTACCGGGCGCTGGCGGCCCGGATGGATATGTCCGCCGCTGAGACCGAGCGGGTGCGCTCCGCCATCGAGGGCAAGAACTTCGCCCTGCTCAACGACCTGCTGGAGCCCTACCGGGGCCGGCCCGCCTTTGCCGCCCTCCGCCGCCTGCCCTACCTGTTCGGAGGGCCGGAGGTGCTGGACGAGGCGGAGGCCCTGGCGGGAGAGAGCGTCTGCATCGACTACCTCCGCCGGCTGTACGGCAGACTGGCCGCCGCCGGGTGCGGGGCGTACATCCGCTTCGATCTGGGGCTGGTCCACCAGCTTGACTACTACACCGGCATGGTGTTCCGAGGCTACGTGGAGGGCGCGGGCGCGCCGGTGCTGTCCGGCGGCCGGTACGACAACCTGATGGAGCGCTTCGGCCGGAAGGCGGAGGCCACCGGCTTCGCGGTGGACGCCGACGCGGTGGCCGCCTGCCTGAACCAGACCGCCCCCGCGGCGGGGCGGCGGCTGCGGATCGCCCTCACCAAGGGCCGCATCCAAGACAAGGCCCTGGCCCTGTTCGAGCGGATGGGGCTGGACTGTTCCCCGGTGCGGGACCCCGGCCGGCGGCTCATCCTCTCCATCCCAAACTACCCCCTGGACGTGGTGCTGGCCAAGGCCCCCGACGTCATCACCTATGTGGAGCACGGGGCGTGCGACTTAGGGATCGTGGGCAAGGACACCATCCTGGAGAAGGGCGGCTCCTTCTACGAGGTGCTGGATCTGGGGTTCGGCAGGTGCCGCTTCGCCCTGGCCGTGAAGGAGGGCACCGACTTCTACGGCACCTACAAGACCCGCCGGGCGGCCTCCAAATACCCCAACGTGGCCCGGGCCTTCTTTGAGAAGAAGGGCATGGACGTGGACATCATCAAGATCGAGGGCAGCGTGGAGCTGGCCCCCATCCTGGAGCTGGCCGACGGCATCGTGGACATCGTGGAGACCGGGGCCACCCTCCGGGAGAACGGCCTTACCGTGGTGGAGGACGTGGCGGCGGTGTCCGCGCGGCTCATCGTCAACACCGCCAGCATGAAGCTGAACAAGGAGCAGATCACCGGCTTCATCGCCAAGTGTGAGGCCGATCTGGAGGGAACGGTATGATCACCATCATCAGGGCGGACGGCGCCGCCGAACAGAAGCAGCTGGCCGCCATGGGGGCCCGGGCCGCTGCCAAAAACGCGAACATTGAAAAAGCGGTCAGGGCCATCCTGGAGGATGTAAAGGAGAACGGCTTTCCCGCCGTTGAGAAGTACAGCTTACAGTTCGACCACGCCGCCCCCTATGAGATCGCGCAGGAGACCGTCGACGCCGCCTATGCCTCCTGCGCCCCGGAGCTGATCCGGGCCCTGGAGCACGCCGCCGCCAACATCCGGGACTACAATGAAAAGCTGCTGGCGAAGTCCCTGGAGTGGACTTCCCCCGACGGGGGGAAGGTGGGCCGGATCGTCCGGGGGCTCAGCCGGGTGGGGATCTACGTCCCCGGCGGCACGGCGGCCTATCCCAGCTCGGTACTGATGAACGCCGTCCCCGCCAAGGTGGCCGGGGTGGAGGAGATCGTCATGGTGACGCCCCCCACCGAGAACCTGTCCGCCCCCGTGCTGGCGGCGGCGAAGATCGCCGGGGTGGACCGGGTCATCGCCGTGGGCGGGGCCCAGGCGGTGGCCGCCCTCACCTACGGGGCGGGGCCCATCCCCCGGGTGGACAAGCTGGTGGGCCCCGGCAACGCCTATGTGGCCGCCGCCAAGCGGCTGGCCTACGGGACGCTGGACATCGACATGGTGGCGGGGCCCTCGGAGGTGCTGGTCATCGCCGATGAGAGCGCCGATCCCAAGTTCGTGGCCGCAGACCTGCTTTCCCAGGCGGAGCACGACCGGCTGGCCTCCGCCGTGCTGCTCACCGATTCGGCGGCGCTGGCTCAGGCGGTGGACAGGGAGATCGTCCGGCAGACGAGGTATCTCAGCCGCTCCGAGATCATGGAGGCCTCCCTCCGGGACTTCGGCTGCGCCATCGTGTGCGAGTCTCTGGATCGGTGCGTGGAGCTGGCCAACGACATCGCCCCGGAGCATCTGGAGATCGTCACAAAAGAGCCCCGGGCGCTGCTGCCCCAGATCAAAAACGCCGGGGCGGTGTTCCTGGGGGCATGGACGCCGGAGCCCCTGGGGGACTATCTGGCGGGGCCGGACCACGTGCTGCCCACCAGCGGCACCGCCCGGTTCTTCTCGCCGCTGTCGGTGGACAGCTTTCTCAAGACCATGAGCGTGCTGGAGTTCGACCGGGCCTCCCTGGAGCCCATCTCCGGGGAGATCACCGCCCTGGCGGAGTGCGAAAAGCTCACCGCCCACGCCAACTCCATCCGCGTGCGCTTTGAATAAGGAGGAACGACCATGAACGCACCCGTCACAGCAGGGGGAAAGCCCCGCGCCTATGTCCTCTCCCGCAGGACCAAAGAGACCGATCTTTCGGTGGATCTGTGCCTGGACGGGGGAGAGGTCCGCGTCAAGACCGGCATCGGCTTTTTCGACCACATGCTCACCGCCCTGGCCTTCTACGCCGGGTGGGGGCTGACCCTTACCGCCAAGGGCGATCTGGAGGTGGACGGCCACCACACGGTGGAGGACACGGGCATCGTGCTGGGGCAGGCTTTCGCCGCCGCCCTGGGGGACAAAAAGGGCGTCAAACGCTTCGGGATGGCCTTCGTGCCCATGGACGAGGCCCTGTGCCGCACGGTGCTGGACCTGTCCAGCCGGCCCTATCTGGTGTTCGACGCGCCCATGCCCCAGCCCATGATCGGGGATTACGACTCCTGCCTGACGGCGGAGTTCATGCGCGCGTTCGCCTTCAACGCCGGCATCACCCTCCACCAGAAGTGCGAGTACGGCGCCAACGCCCACCACATCACCGAGGCCCTGTTCAAGTCCCTGGGGCTGGCTCTGAAGGAGGCCGCCCGGGTGGAGGGGACGGAGGTCGCCTCCACCAAAGGGGCCCTGTGACGCCCTCTCCACACCAAGGGAGTGTGGAGTTACACCTTGACGAACACTACAGGATGTGGTTTAATTGAAGGGAACGATCGCCATCGTGGACTACGGCGTGGGCAATCTGAAGAGCGTGTCCAACGCCCTCCGCTGCCTGGGAGTGGACAGCGCCGTCACCGACGACGGGGCGGCCATCGAGCAGGCGGATGCGGTCATCCTCCCCGGCGTGGGGGCCTTTCCCGACGCGGTGGACAAGCTCCGGCACAGAGGGCTGGATCAGGTCCTGGCCGCCCAGGCGGGGAAGAAGCCCATCCTGGGCATCTGCCTTGGGATGCAGCTTCTGTTCGACCGGGGGGAGGAGGTCCGGGACTGTGAGGGCCTGGGCCTTGTCAGCGGGCACGTGGAGCGCATCAAAACCGATCTGAAGCTGCCCCACATCGGCTGGAACAGCCTGACCTTTCCCAATCCATCGCCCCTGTTCAAGGGGCTGGACGAGGGGACGTACGTCTACTTTGTCCACTCCTACTGCGGCGTGGCCGCCAGGGGGGAGGACGTGCTGGCCGTGACGGACTACGGCGCGCCCGTTGTGGCGGCGGTGGGCCGGAACGGGGTGTACGGCTGCCAGTTCCACCCGGAGAAGAGCGGCGAGGCAGGACTGACGATCCTGCGCAATTTCGCGGAGCTGAGCCGCTGAGAGACAGAGAAAGAGGCGAACCCCTATGGAACAGGACCGGAAAAACCAGGGCGGGAAACGGCTGCAGGGCGGACAGAGCGGCTCCGGCCGCCGCAACTATTTCGCGGATCTGAGCGATGAGCTGGAGGACCGCCGCCCCAGCCGGGAGGAGGACGCCCCTGCCCGCCGTTCCGCGTCCGGCGGCCGCCGGGGAGGCGGCTGGGAGGAGCGCGCCCCCCGGAACGGCGGCGAATCCCTCCGCCCGGTGCTGCGGCTCATCTTTTTCCCGGCGCAGCTGGTATTTCTGGAGCTGGTGTTCCATCTCTACATGGACACGCCGCTGTCCTATTCCCCCATCTGGACCCCGTTCGGCCTGTCCGCGGGCCTGATCCTGTCGGCTTTGACCCTGCCCTTCCCCAAGGCGGTGAACCGGGTGCTGATGAAGGCGCTCTCCATCCTGTTCCCGGTGATCTATGTGGCGGAGATGGTGGCCAAGACCATCCTCCAGTCCTACTATCCCCTGAGCTTCCTGGGCACCGCCGCCGGCAACAAGCTCACCGACTACCTGGACGCCATCATCCCCACCGTCATCAAGACCCTGCCCATCGCCCTGGTGATGCTCATCCCCACCATCTTGCTGTTCGCTCTGGGGAGCCGGTTCATGGGCTATGAGCGGTACGACGTGAGGCTGTCCGGGGTGGCCCTCATCGGGGCGGTCATCCTCCATCTGGTAGGGCTGGGCACGGTACACTTCCCCTGGAAGGGCGATCTTACACCGGCGAAGCTCTACGACATGGACTCCAACATCGACGACCAGGTGGAGCAGCTGGGCCTGTGGAACATGCTCCGGCTGGACGTGAAGCACATGATCTTCCCGGCCAAAAACCATCTGGACGACGACTTCACCCACCTGGGTCCCGGCCCCGCCCAGACCCCCAGTCCCGGCCCGGAGGGCACTCCCGATCCCGGCGTATCCCCGGACCCGGCCGTCTCCGAGACGCCGGAGCCCACCCCGGTGATCGACACCTCCCCCAATGTGATGGACGTGGACCTGGCGGCCCTTGCCGAGAGCGCCAAGAACAAGGACATCCAGTGGCTGGCCAACTACTTCAACAGCGTGACCCCCACCAATAAGAACCAGTACACCGGCATGTTCGAGGGGTACAACGTCATCTTCTTCACTCTGGAGGGCTTCTCCGGCTACGCCATCGACCCGGAGCTGACCCCGACCCTCTACAAGCTCACCCACGAGGGCTTCGTGTTCAACAACTTCTACACCGCCCTCCACTTCACCAGCACCTCCGGCGGCGAGTGCCAGAACCTGCTGGGCATCTACCCCAAAAACGGCAGTCCGGCTACGCTGCCCCACACGGGCGATTTAAAGACCAATCTCTATTTCTCCCTGGCCCAGCAGCTGGGCCGGGAGGGGTATCAGGTCCTGGGCTATCACCCCAACGGCAATATGTACAACCGGGAGAAATCCCACCCCAATCTGGGCTACTCCTGGCACCAGTTCGGCGCGGCCGAGCGGAACGACCTGCCCCGGGGCAGCCTTCACGGGTTTGATGGGCTGGACGTCAACTCCAACGGCAAGCTCAGCTGGCCCCAGAAGGACAGCGTGATGGTGGAGGCCAGCGTGGACGACTATATCCACAGCAGTCAACCGTTCCACGTCTACTACCTGACCATCAGCGGCCACATGCCCTACTCGGACAACCGGGCGGTGGCCCCCTACCGGGACACGGTCCGCGCCCTGCCGTACAGCGAGACCACCCAGAACTACGTGGGCACCTGTATGGAGGTGGACAAGGCCCTGGAGGTCCTCATCCAGAAGCTGGACGAGGCCGGCAAACTGGACAAGACCCTCATCGTGGCCGTCCCGGATCACATCCCCTACTTCAATGTGGACACCCTGGAGGAGCTGGCCGGTCAGAAATTCGGCAGTTCTGAGGACCTTCAGTACCTGAACGAGCAGAACATCAACTTCGACGTGTACAAGAGCTCCCTCATCATTTGGTCTGCCTCCATGACCGAGCCGGTGGAGGTGGACAAGGTCTGCTGCCAGGTGGACATCCTGCCCACCCTGTCCAACCTGCTGGGGCTGGAGTACGACTCCCGGATGCTGGACGGCGCCGACATCCTGTCCGACAGCGAGGGCCTGGTGATCTTCACCTCCCGGTGCTGGAAGTCCGACCGGGGGTTCTACAATCGGTTCACCCAGACGTTCACCCCGGCCCCCGGCGTCACCATGACGGCGGAGGAACAGGAGGAATACGTCTCCGCCATGCGCAAGCTGGTGGGCTATAAGCTGGATAGCACCAATCTGCTGATCGAAAACGATTTCTACGACTACGTGTTTGGATAGGAGCGGCGCCCATGATCCTCTTTCCCGCCATCGATATGAAGGACGGCCGGTGCGTCCGGCTGAGGAAGGGCGATTTCGCCACCGCCCACCAGGTGGCCGCCAGCCCCCTGGAGACCGCGAAACGGTTTGCCGGCGCCGGGGCAAAGTGGGTCCATATGGTGGACCTGGACGGCGCCCGGGACGGGGTGCGCAAAAACTTCCCCCTGATCTACGAGGTCATCCAGCGGTCAGGCCTGAAGGTGGAGCTGGGCGGCGGCATCAAAAACGAGCTGGACGTCATCACCGTGGGGGAGGCCGGCGCGGGCCGGATGGTCATCGGCTCCGCCGCCGTGACAAAGCCCGAGCTGGTGCGGTACGCCCTCCGGCAGTACGGGCCGGAGAAGGTGGCGGTGGGCATCGACTGTCTGAACGGCCGGGTGCGCACCTCCGGCTGGGAGGAGGACTCCGGCCTGGACTGCCTGGACTTCGCCGCGCAGATGGAGGCGCTGGGGGTCAGGTATCTGGTCTACACCGACATCGCCGCCGACGGGATGCTGTCCGGGCCCTCCTATGAGCAGCTTGCCGCCCTGCAAAAGCGGGTGTCCTGCCATATCACTGCCAGCGGCGGCGTCACCACTCTTGACGACGTGAAACGCCTGCGGGACATGGGGCTCTACGCCGCTATCATCGGAAAGGCGTACTACGCCGGTACCATCGATCTGGCCGAGGCCGTCCGGGAGGCGGGGGAGCAATGTTAGCCAAGCGCATCATCCCCTGCCTGGACGTGCGGGACGGCCGGGTGGTGAAGGGGGTCAACTTCGTCAACATCCGGGACGCCGGCGACCCGGTGGAGCTGGCCAAATACTACTCGGACCAGGGGGCGGACGAGATCGTCTTTCTGGACATCACCGCCACCAGCGACGCGAGAGACACTGTGGCCGGCGTGGTGGAGCGCACCGCCGCCCAGGTGTTCGTCCCCCTCACCGTGGGGGGCGGCATCCGCACCATCGAGGATTTTACCCGGCTGCTCCGGGCGGGGGCGGACAAGATCTCCGTCAACTCCGCCGCGGTCAAGGACGAGACCCTGATCGCCCGGGCGGCGGAGCGGTTCGGCTCCCAGTGCGTGGTGCTGGCCATCGACGCGCGAAAGCGCCCTGGGGGCTGGTACGAGGTGGTGACGGCCGGGGGCCGCATCCCCACCGGCATCGACGCCATCCAATGGGCTAAGCGGGGCCAGGCGCTGGGGGCGGGGGAGATCCTGCTCACCTCCATGGACGCCGACGGCACCAGGGCCGGATTCGACCTTGCCATGACGAAGGCCGTCACCGGCGCGGTGTCCATTCCCGTCATCGCCTCCGGCGGCTGCGGGTCTTTGGAGCACTTTGCGGAGGTGTTCGAGGCCACCGATTGCGACGCGGCTCTGGCGGCATCCCTGTTCCACTTCGGGGAGCTGACGGTGCCCCAGGTGAAGGACTATCTGCGCGCCCGGAATATCCCCGTGAGGTGAGGCATATGTTCGATCTGGACCGGCTGTTTCAAAAATCCGACCTGATCCCGGTGATCGTCCAGCACTTTGAGACGAAACAGGTGCTCATGCTGGGCTTTACCAACAAAGAGGCGGTGGAACTGACCCTCAGGACCAAAACCGCCTGGTTCTGGTCAAGGAGCAGGGGAGAGCTGTGGAACAAGGGGGCCACGTCGGGCAATTACCTCCACGTAAAGCGGATCTTTACCGACTGCGACACCGACACCCTGCTATACCTCTGCGACCCGGACGGGCCCGCCTGCCACACCGGGGCGGACTCTTGCTTTTTCCAGGAAATAGAGTTATAATATTTGCGGGTCCGATGAAAAAATCGGACAGACTAAGGACGTGATCCCCATGAACGACGATGTTTTGAAAAGCCTCTACCGAGTGGTGCTGGATCGGAAGGCCCATCCCCAGGAGGGCTCCTACACCTGCTACCTGTTCGACAAGGGGCTGGACAAGATCCTGAAAAAGGTGGGCGAGGAGTGTGCCGAGACCATCATCGCCGCCAAGAACGATGTGCCCGCCGACACGGTGGGGGAGATCTCCGACCTGATCTATCATTTGATGGTGATGATGGCGGAGAAGGGCATCCCCCTGGACGACGTGCTCGCCGAGCTGGACCGGCGGGCGCAGAAGATCGGCAACCTGAAGCAGATGCGTCAGACGGATAAGGAGACCTGACTATGGACGAATACAACTATCATAACGGCGGGGATCAATACCCCGCGCAGTACGACTTCGACAGCGCCTACGCGCCTGCCGTCACCCTGAACCAATACATCGCCCGCACCTTCGGCTGGATGTTCCTGGGCCTGCTGCTCACCTTCGCCGTGGCGGTAGGGATGGTCCTGTCCGGGCTGGTGTTCTCCCTGATGGCCTCGCCCTATGTGCTCATCGCCCTGACGGTGGTGGAACTTGTGGTGGTCATCGCCTTTTCCGCCACCCTGCTCAAGCGCTCGGTGGGGGTCACCCGCGGGCTGTTCTTCCTGTACTCCGTCCTCAACGGGGTGGTGTTCTCCCTCTACTTCCTGTTGTTCGACGTGGTGAACCTGATCGCGGTATTCCTGCTCACCGCCCTGTTCTTCGGGGCCTTCGCCCTCTACGGGCGGTTCACCAAAACCGACCTGTCCCGCCTGGGCCCCATCCTGGTGGGCGGGCTGATCTTCCTCATCGTGGCTGGCCTGCTGATGATGTTCATCCCCGGCTTCTCCTTCATGGAGCGGATCGTGTGCATGGTGGGCATCGTGATCTTCCTGTGCTTCACCGCCTACGACGTGCAGAAGATCAAGGCCAACTACGCGTTTTTCTGCAATGACAGCGTGATGCTCCAGAAGGCGTCGGTGTACTCCGCCCTCCAGCTCTATCTGGACTTCATCAACCTGTTTTTGTATCTGTTGCGGTTCTTCGGGAACAGCAGGAGCAGCAAGTAAAATGGACGCAAAAAAACCTCCGGCACAGCCGGAGGTTTTTTGATGTGTGCGAAGTGCTGCCAAACGGGGCCCCCGCAAAGCGGCCTTTGCTTTGTGGGGAGAGGAGGAGCAGCGGAATGAGCGCGAGATGACTTTTGCAAAAAAGTCGTCGCAAGCGATATGGAGCTTGCGACGACGTGGAGCAGGTGAAGGGAATCGAACCCTCGTGTTCAGCTTGGGAAGCTGACATTCTACCATTGAACTACACCTGCGTTAGCGGGCTTATTATAACAGACTTGCCGGGGGATTGCAAGCCCTTTTTTCCACCGCAAAATACACCATATGGACGCCGCACGGAGCGGGCCACAAGATGTTGCGGTCATAGAATTTTTACAAAAAAAGTCTTTACAAACTGGTGTTTTCTTGCTATAATATACAAGAATCTACAGAAAGGAGATGATCGCAATGAAGATCCTCTGGTATTCCGTGCCCCAAGACATTGACGAGTTGATCTTCGCCGAAGAGGAAACCGTACCCAGCGACCGCTGAGATGGATCCATCGGTCTACGGATGAACTCGTCCCTCAACGGGACGATTTTCTTTTACCCAAAAGCCGTCCGCAGGCGCGGACGGCTTTTCTTCTGCCCCGCGGATGGGCCTGAAATTTTGGCTTGACAACAGGGAAAAAGCTGATATAATACCCCTTGTGACTCGCCGATGGAGTGGTATCGAAGCGGTCATAACGAGCACGATTGGAAATCGTGTGTACCTCATAAGGGTACCGAGGGTTCGAATCCCTCCCACTCCGCCAAGTCGTCGCAAGCTCCATATCGCTTGCGACGGCTTTTTTATGCCCTTTTCCATCATCTGCCCCTGCTGGAAACCATTTTGCATTGCGGCGGGCTCCGGCCAGCGGTTACAATTTTACTATGAGCCGGCCTGAGGCGGGCTCGACGATATACTATAAATAAGGAGTGATCCCATGAAGACCAAAGGAAGATGGAAGGCGGCGGCGCTGGCCCTGGCGCTCTCCCTGCTGCTGGCGGCCCCCGTCTCCGCCGCGGCGGGGCGGCTGGACGTGAACGGGCAGAACCTGTGGAGCCGGGCGGGAGCGTACATGGTGGGCAATACCACCTATGTGTCCCTGCGGACCATGGCGGAGGTGCTGGCGCCCAGGGCCGAGGTCACCTGGTCGGAAGGCGCCGCCCACATCAGCGGCAGCGGGGTGGAGATCACCGCCAAGCCGGGACAGAACTATCTCACGGTCAATGACCGGGCCCTCTACATACCCGACGGGGTGCGCTCGACGAACAACCGGGTGATGGTCCCTGTCCGGGTCATCGCCAAGGCTCTGGGCGGCACGGTGGACTGGAGCCTCCAGGAGGGCATCACCGTCACGCCGGGGAGCGGCAGACCGGGGAAGGCCCCCTATACCGCGGACGAGCTCTACTGGATGGCCCGCATCATCTCCGCCGAGAGCAGGGGAGAGCCCCTGAAGGGGAAGGTGGCCGTGGGCACGGTGGTGCTCAACCGCGTGGCCAGCGACGAGTTCCCGGACGACGTGAAGTCGGTCATCTTTGACACCAAGTGGGGCGTACAGTTCACCCCGGTGGCCAACGGGACCGTTTACAACGAGCCCACCGCCGAGAGCGTGCTGGCCGCGAAACTGGTGCTGGACGGCGGACGGGAGGCGGGGGACAGCCTGTACTTCATCGCCCCGTCCCTGACCTCCAACCGTTGGGTGATGCAGAACCGGCCTTATGTGACCACCATCGGCGTCCATTGGTTCTATCGGTAACAGAAACTGTAACAAAATGGGGAAAGGAGGAACGATAACCGGCGAGGGGAGCCGATCAGGACTTTGCGCTTAACAGCTCCAGGCAGACAATTTCATCCAAAATTGTATATAATGCTGTAATTTACAGAATGTCAAATGCAATAATTGGCTATTCTGACGGTAGCATTGCCGTTTTAAATAAGTTACAATACGGTTACAATTTCAACGAAAATTGTTACCGGCCCGATGGAGGCCGGCCGAAGGAGCGTTAATATGAAAAGGCATTTGACAAAACTGTTTGCCGCTTTGCTGGCTCTGGCTTTGTTTGCCGGCGCGCTGCCCACCGCGTTTGCCGCCGCGGCGCCCGACGCGGACGCCGTCCAGCAGGATGCGGAGACCGCCGGCCCCATGGAGGACGAGCCCGCCCAGGAGCCGGAAGGGGAGCCCTCTGATGAGCCCTCTGACGAGCCCCAGTATACCAGCACGCTGTATGTGAACGGCGTCCCCGTTGACAGTGAAAGCTATGAATGTGTGAACGGCACCAACTATATCACGGTGCAGAGGTTCATGGCCATTATGGATCCCGCCGCTTCCGTCTCTGAGAAGAACGGCACGGTCATCGTGAAGGCGTCCTCCGATGACGAGACCCTGTCCATGACCGCCAGCGCGGGCGTCGAGTATATCGCGGCCAACGGCCGGTACCTCTATGTGTCGGGCGGCAGCCGCTATGTGAATGGCCTGGTGGCCGTGCCGGTGCGGGTGCTGGCCGCCGTACTCAACATGGATGTGTACTTTGACGGCGCCGTCAAAGTGGCCTTCCTCACTCTGCGGGAGGACGCCGCCCCCTATCTGACCAGCGGCGACGACTGGTATGACAGCGACAGTCTGTACTGGCTGTCCCACATCATCTACGCCGAGAGCGGCAACCAGTCCCTCAAGGGCAAGATCGCTGTGGGCAACGTGATCATGAACCGGGTGAACGACAGATCCTCCAGCTGGCCCAACACCATCAAGGGGGTCATCTTCCAGAAAAACCAGTTCAGCCCCGCCGCCAGCGGCTCCATTTACAGGACGCCCAACGCCCAGTCGGTCATCGCGGCCAAGCTGGTGCTGGAGGGCGTGCAGGTCCTGCCCACCGCCAAGTTCTTCAACGCGTCCTACCTGAGGAACACCTGGGCGGCCAAGCACCGGCCCTATATCTGCACCATCGGCGGCCACGCCTTCTACGCCTGATCCGAACTTAAGGGAAAGCCCTCCGCCCAAGCGGGGGGCTTTCTTTCCGCGGGCAGGCAAAAAAGGGCTTGACAAATCGCGGTGTTCTGATATAATAACACTCGGCTCTGCTGGGAGCCGCAAATAGCGGATTAGTGTAATGGTAGCACACCAGACTCTGACTCTGTTTGTGAGGGTTCGAATCCTTCATCCGCTGCCACGTCGGAGCAAGAAGCCGCTTGCTCCGGCGCTTTTTTTATGCCGGACGCGCCGTAATGCACAGAGAGAAAGGGAGGACGGCCTCCCGGAAGGCAAAGGGGCCTGGAATGACTATGGCAAATCGCATCGGGTTCGACAATCAGAAGTACCTGGAGACCCAGTCCGCCCGCATCCGAGAGCGGATCGCCCAGTTCGGCGGCAAGTTGTATCTGGAGTTCGGCGGCAAGCTGTTCGACGACAACCACGCCGCCCGGGTGCTCCCCGGCTTTGCCCCGGACAGCAAGATCAGGATGCTGCTGGAGCTGAAGGACAGCGCCGAGATGGTCATCGCCATCGGCGCCGCCGCCATCGAGCAGAACAAGATCCGGGGGGATCTGGGCATCACCTATGACGAGGACGTGCTGCGCCTCATCGACGCCTTCCGGGCGGAGGGGCTGTATGTGGGCAGCGTGGTCATCACCCAGTATGCCGGCCAGGCCGCGGCGGACGCCTTCAAGCGCCGCCTGGAGGGCCTGGGGATGCGGGTGTACCTCCACTATCCCATCCCGGGCTACCCCCACAACGTGTCCCTCATCGTGTCAGACGAGGGCTACGGCCGCAACGACTACATCGAGACCCAGCGGCCCCTGGTGGTGGTCACCGCCCCCGGCCCCGGCTCGGGCAAGATGGCCACCTGTTTGAGCCAGCTCTATCACGAGCACAAACGGGGCCGCCAGGCGGGGTACGCCAAGTTCGAGACCTTCCCCATCTGGAACCTGCCTCTCCAGCACCCGGTGAATCTGGCTTACGAGGCCGCCACCGCCGATCTGAACGACGTGAACATGATCGACCCCTTCCACCTCCAGGCCTATGGGGTGACCACCGTCAACTACAACCGGGACGTGGAGGTGTTCCCGGTGCTGGCCGCCATGTTCGAAAAGATCACCGGCGAGAGCCCCTACCGCTCCCCCACGGACATGGGGGTGAACATGGCGGGCAACTGCATCGTGGACGACGAGGCCGTCTGCGCCGCCGCCCGCCAGGAGATCATCCGCCGGTACTACACCGCCCTGTGCGACCGCCGCCGGGGCCAGGGGAACGACGAGGTGGTGTACAAGCTGGAGCTGCTGATGAAGCAGGCCGGTGTGTCCGACGCCGACCGCCCGGTGCTCTCCGCCGCCGAACAGCGGGCGGAGGAGACAGGAGAGCCCGCCGCCGCCATCCAGCTGCCCGACGGGACCATCGTCACCGGCAAGACCTCCGACCTGATGGGGGCCTCCTCCTCGGCGCTGCTCAACGCCCTGAAGCGCCTCGCCGGCATCGGCGACGAGATCGACCTGATCTCCCGGCAGGCCATCGAGCCCATCCAGGGGGTGAAGGTGAACCACCTGGGCAGCCGCAACCCCCGCCTCCACAGCGACGAGGTGCTGATCGCCCTGGCCATCTCCGCCGCCACCGATCCGCTGGCCGCGAAGGCCCTGGCCCACCTGGACGACCTCCGGGACTGCGAGGCCCACTCCTCGGTGATCCTCTCCGCCGCAGACAGCGGCATCTATTCCAAGCTGGGGCTGCGGCTCACCTGCACTCCTCGGTACCAGACCAACCAGCTCTACCACAAGTGAACTAAACGCGAAAAAAGCTCCCCGTGGGGAGCTTTTTTCGATGTCCGCGTCACGCCAGGGAGCCCATGGGGTCCCAGGGGTTCAGTTCGATGACCTCGGTGTCAAGGATGGCCCGCTGGGCGCCGGTCAGGTACTTCTTGTTGACCACCACCTGATACATATACTCGTCGAACCAGGCGTCGCTCATGACGTAGTAGCCCTTCTGGCCGGGGTCCTCGCCCCAGCTGTTCTCCACCCGCCAGCGGGTGGGTTTACCGGCGTCGTCCAGGTTCACCCCCTGGAAGACCATGGCGTGGGTCATCTGGCTCTGGCCGTAGTCCAGCCGCTCCGCCTTGGTCATCCCCAGCTTGATCTGGAGGGTGTTCTCAAAGTCGTATCCGGCGGGGTCCAGCAGGCCGCCGTCCCGGTCGGAGTACGCGCCCACGTCGCAGCCGAACCAGACGGGCTCCCCGTCCTTCATCTGGGCGATGGCCGCCGCCTTCAGCTCGTCGACAGGCAGGTTGAGGTAGCACACCGGGGCGCCCTCTTTCACGTTGCCCAGCATCTTCACCGTGTAGCGGTGATAGAAGGGCTTGTCGGCGGTGGGGGCGTTGATGAGGCTGATGTACTGGCTCAGGTCCATGTCCACGTACTTCTCATAGAACTGCCTGGGGGTCAGGCCGCAGTCTCGGATGAAGTTGTCGTCCTTGTCCCGGACCTCAAAGTCCACGGTCCTGGGGGGCTCGCCCAGGCAGATGACCAGCACGCGGTAGACGTCGCCCAGCATCTTTTCCTTCTCGGCGGTGAGGGCGGCCCGGTCCGCGCCCCCGGCGGCCATCTTCCGCAGGATGGCCGCGTCCCCGCGGAGCAGCTCGGTGACCACCCGGCACAGCTCCCGGGTGGAGGAGGACGCCGCCGACTCCGGCATGGCGTACTTGGGGACCACGCCGTACTTGGCCACCAGGTTTGCCATCATGTCCCACTGGCCGCCGTCCCCGATGGGGCTCGTCAGCAAAAAGTCCAGCAGGCGGCTGCCGGTGGGCTCGTCCAGGGTGTCCAGGATGTTCTCCAGGAAGTAGTTGGATTTCTCCAGCTTGTCCCAGAACAGCAGATAGTTCTGGGAGAGCTCAAAATCGGCCAGATTGCACTTCTTCATGATGCGGGCGCGCATGACGTTCATGGCGGCGAACAGCCAGCACCGGCCGCTCTGCTTCTGGTTGGTGACGGCTCCCTGCTTCAGGGTGAGGGAAAAGGTGTGGGTCTGCCGGCGGCGGGCGTCGTGGTTGACGCAGCTCTTGTTCAGGCCGTTGGTCATGACCGCGTCCCGGGCGGTCAGGTTGGCGTGGTCGGCGTGGAAGGCGCCGCTGTACTCGTCCAGCAGCGCCGGGGTGATGTTTTTGCTCATGGGGCGATCCCTCCTGTCGTTTTTCGCCTATGACTATATCACGAAGCGGCGGATTTGAAAAGGGGGTTTCGGGAAAAAGAGGTCCTCGTGGAGCCGCCCTTTTGCTTCGTTTTTTGTTCCGGCGGGAGAAAAACAGTTGCGAAAAGCCGCCGGGTGTGGTACAATGATGCACGGCTGATTTCGCGCTCCGGCGCGGAACAAGGCCGCGCTACTCGGGGAGATAGCGGTGCCCTGTACCTGCAACCCGCTACAGCAGGGAGGAATCCCGGCCCCCGGAGGCAGGATGTGTCGTCTGCCCCATATAAGCAGCGATGATGGATCGGTCCCGCGCAACCCGGCCCCGTGAACCGTGTCAGGCGGGGAACCGAGCAGCACTAAGCGGACCGCTGGGTGTGCCGTGGGGCTGCCGATCCTGAGCCGGCTGTATGGTTTCCGGGCATATGCTGTCCTTCAAAGGCCGGTGCGCGGTCTTGTTCCGTGCCGGAGCTTTTTGACTGACGTTTTGGGAGGTGTGCGGATGTATCAGGCTTTATACCGCAAGTGGCGGCCCCGCTCCTTTGACGAGGTGGTGGGCCAGGAGCATATCACCCGCACGTTGGCCCGGCAGGTGGCGGACGGGCGGCTGTCCCACGCCTATCTGTTCACCGGGACCCGGGGGACCGGCAAGACCACCTGCGCCAAGATCCTGGCCCGGGCGGTGAACTGCGAACACCCGGTGAACGGCTCCCCCTGCAACGGGTGCCCCGCCTGCCGGGGCATCGAGAACGGCTCCATCCTGGACGTGCTGGAGCTGGACGCCGCCTCCAACAACAAGGTGGACGACATCCGAGCCATCCTGGAGGAGGCCGTCTACACCCCCGCCACCGTGAAGAAGCGTGTCTACATCGTGGACGAGGTGCATATGCTCTCCGCCCAGGCCTTCAACGCCCTCCTTCAGATCCTGGAGGAGCCGCCGGAGCATCTGATGTTCATCCTGGCCACCACCGAGCTGAACAAGGTGCCCGCCACCATCAAGAGCCGGTGCCAGCAGTTCGCCTTCAAGCGCATCCACCCGGAGCAGCTGGCGGGCCGGCTGGACTATGTGGCGAAACAGGAGGGCATCGACCTGACGGCCGAGGGGGCCGCCCTCATCGCGCGGCTGGCCGACGGCGGGCTGCGGGACGGCCTGTCCCTGCTGGATCAGTGCTCCGCCGTGGGGGAGGGCCCCGTGGACGAGGAGCGGGTGCTGTCCACCCTGGGGCTGGCCGGGAACATCGAGACCGCCGCCCTGCTGGAGGACGCCGCGAACGGCGACACCGCCGCCGCCCTGGAGCGGCTGGGCCGCCTCTACGCCGGGGGCAAGGAGATGAACGCCCTGGCGGGGGAGCTGTCCGCCCTGCTGCGGGATCTGCTGGTGCGGCGCACCGCCCCCAAAACCGGGGGGGCGCTTTTGTCCGGCGGCTTTGACGACGCCACGCTGAAGCGGCTGGCCTCCCGGTTCGACCTGCCCCGGCTGGTGCAGATGCTCACCCTGGTCCAGAGGACGGCGGCGGACCTGGCCCGGTCCGCCAACCGCCGCACCGACATGGAGCTGTGCCTGGTCACCCTGTGCGACCCCGCTCTGGACGGCTCGGCCGCCGGCCTTGCCGCCCGGATCGCCCGGCTGGAGCAGGGGATGGGTCCGATCCAGGCGGCGGCTCCCGCCCCGACAGCGGTCCCCGCTCCTGTACAGGAGAGGCCCGTCCAGTCCCGGGCCCCGCAGACGCGGCCCGTTCAGGACGACGACCCGCCCCCCTGGGCGGAGGAGCCGGCCCCCGTCCGGCGGGAGGCCCCCGCGCCCCAGCCCAAGGCCCAGCCCAAAGCGGAGGCTCCCACGCCTGAGCCTGAGCCCGATAAGCCTGCCCCCGCGGCCCAGACGACGGGGAAGTGGCCCGGCTGGACCGCCTTCCGGGACAGGCTGAAGGGCGCGCTGCCCATGGCCGACTTCGCTTTTTTGGGCAATCCCGCCACGGCTGGGGGCTCTCTCACCGGGGAGACCCTTACCATCTGGGCGGTGAACGACGGGGTGCGGATGCTGCTGGACAAGCCCGGCCTTCTCCAGACCGTGGGGGAGCTGGCGCAGCGGATCACCGGCGGCCCCGTCCGGGTGGAGGTCAGGGTGGGTCAGGCCCCGCCCGAGGCGCCCGCCCCATCAGGGGAGGAGGAGCCCCTGGACGCGCTGGACGCGTTTTTGGCCGGCAACCAGGGCAATATCACGGTAGAATGACAATGATATAGGAGGCAATCGGTATGGCAAAGGGATTCAACAGCCGCGGCATGGGCGGCTTCGGCGGCGGCAACATGAACAACATGATCCGCCAGGCCCAGAAGATGCAGCAGGACATGATGAAGGCCCAGGAGGAGCTGGAGAGCAAGAGCTACGAGGCCGGGGCCGGCGGCGGGGTGGTCACCGCCGTGGTGAGCGGCAAAAAGGAGCTGGTCAGCGTCACCATCGACCCGGAGGCGGTGGATCCCGACGACGTGGAGATGCTCCAGGACCTGATCGTGGCCGCCGTCAACGAGGCCCTGCGCAAGGCGAACGAGGACGCCGCCAGCCAGATGTCCCGTCTCACCGGCGGGCTGAACCTGCCCTTCTGACGGGAGGACACGATGATCAAATTTTCCGAGATGCCCTATGCCCGCCCCGATCTGGACGAGGTGAAGGGCAGGCTGGCCGCCCTGACAGAGCGGCTGAAAAGCGCTGAGAACTACCGGGAGGCCCGGGCCGCCTTTTTGGAGATGGAGGCGGAGCAGAAGCACATCTCCACCCAGGCGAGCCTGTCCTCCATCCGCCACTCCATCGACACCCGGGACGAGTTTTACGACGGGGAGGAGAAGTTCTGGAACCGGGCTTACCCGGAGCTTCAGGAGTACTCCCAGAACTGGACCCTGGCCATGCTGTCCAGCCCCTTCCGGGCCGATTTTGAGCGGGAGTACGGGGATCTGATGTTCGTCAACGCGGAGATCGCCCTCAAGACCTTCTCCCCGGCCATCATCCCCGACCTCCAGCGGGAGAACGACCTGCGGACGGAGTACGCCAAGCTCATCGCCTCCGCCCAGATCCCCTTCCAGGGCGGGGTGTACACCCTGTCCCAGCTGTCCCCCTTCAAAAACGACCCGAACGATGCCGTCCGCCTGGCGGCGTGGAAGGCGGAGGGCCGGTGGTACAAGGACCATCAGGCCGACCTGGACCGCATCTACGACGAGATGGTCCACCTGCGGGACGGCATGGGCAAAAAGCTGGGGTACGAGGGCTACACCACCCTGGGCTACTACCGCATGGGCCGCAACTGCTATACCAAGGAGGACGTGGAGAAGTTCCGGGCCGCGGTGGTGAAGTATCTGGTGCCCGTGGCCGGCTCCGTCTACCGGGAGCAGGCGAAACGGCTGGGAAAAGAGTACCCCATGAGCTTTGCCGACAACGCCCTGAGCTTCCGCTCCGGCAACCCCCGGCCCGTGGGGACCCCCGACGACATCCTGGCCCAGGGGAAAAAGTTTTACAGCGAGCTGTCCCCCGAGACGGCGGAATTCTTCAACACCATGCTGGATATGGAGCTGCTGGACGTGCTGTCCACCGAGGGCAAACAGAGCGGCGGCTACTGCACCTCCATCGACGACTACGGCGTGCCCTTCATCTTCGCCAACTTCAACGGCACCCAGCACGATGTGGAGGTGGTCACCCACGAGGCGGGCCACGCCTTCGCCGCCTGGCTGAACCGGAACCGGGTGCCCGCGGAGTATATCTGGCCGGGGATGGAGGCCTGCGAGGTCCACTCCATGTCCATGGAGTTCATGGCCTGGCCCTGGGCGGAGGGCTTCTTCGGCCCGGACGCCCGCAAGTTCCGCTACTCCCATCTGGCCGGGGCGCTCACCTTCATCCCCTACGGCACCATGGTGGACCACTTCCAGCACATCGTGTACGAAAAGCCGGACATGGCCCCGGCGGAGCGCCACGGGGTGTGGAAGGAGCTGCTGGGGATCTATCAGCCCTGGATGAGGCTGGACGGGGACATCCCCTTCTACGCCGAGGGAGAGGGCTGGCAGCGGCAGAGCCACATCTATGAAAACCCCTTCTACTACATCGACTACTGCCTGGCCCAGACGGTGTCCCTCCAGTTCTGGGCGCTGCTCCAGAAGGATCGGAAGCTGGCCTGGGAGAAGTACATGGCCTACGCCCGGCAGGGCGGCAGCCGCACCTTCACCGAGCTTTTGAAGAACGCCGGACTGGACAGCCCCTTCGGGGAGAAGTGCCTCCGGGAAGTGAGCGCCGCCGCCAAGGACTGGCTGGACGGCTACGACCTCACCGGCATCCTGTAATGGACCTGCCGAACAACAAAGGAGGCCTTTTTATGTCCAAACGGTCCCAAAACCTGTATCGGACGCCCTTTTCCGCCGCCTACTGGCGGGACGCCCTGGCCGACTTCCGCAGCCTGCGGATCATGGTGTTCGCCGCCCTGATGGTGGCCGCCTGCGTGGCCCTGTCCTATGCCAAGTCCATCCCGGTGGTGAACAACATCAGCATCACCTGGGGCTGGCTGGCCCGGTCCACCGCCGCGCTGGTGTGCGGGCCGGTGATGGGGGTGGTGTTCGGCGTGGCCGAGGACACCATCACCTATCTGTTCCACCCGGACGGCCCCTATAACCCCTTTTATATCCTCACCACCGTGGTGGGGGTGGAGACCTTCGCGCTGATCCTCTACCGGGCGAAGGTAACGGTGTGGCGCGTTTTCCTGGCCAAGCTGCTGGTCAACGTGGGGAACGTGTTTCTGGGGAGTCTGGGCACCTATCTGTTCTACTCCACCAAGGGCTACTGGGTCATCGTGGCGAGCAGCGCGGTGAAAAACCTCGTCATGCTGCCCATCGAGGCGGCGATGCTGTGCGTGCTGTACGCCGCCCTGCTGCCCGTCCTCCACCGGGCGGGGTTCCTGCCCGACCAGGCGGGCCGGCTGGCGCTTTGGTGGAAAAAGGAGCCCGGATCCGAGCCGAAGCTGGAACAAAACGCCGGGGACAAGGACCCCTGGGAGGAATAAACCGGCTCATAATCGAGGCCATGTCCGCATAGTTTCCCGTGAGGGGGGATGCGGACATGGCCTTTTTGTCCGGGTTTGGACGGTTTCTGTGGGGCGGGCCGCTGCCGGCGGCCTTTTTGATCGTGGGGCTGTGGTACACCTTCGGCAGCGGGTTCTTCCAGATCTTCGGCCTGCCCGTCTGGTTCAAAACGACGGTGGGCTCCCTGTTCCGAAAGCGGGAGGAAAAGCGGGGCGCCGGCGCGGTGACCCAGTTCCAGGCCCTCACCGCCGCCTTGGGGGCCACAGTGGGCACCGGGTCCATCGCGGGAGTGGCGGCCGCCATCTTTTACGGCGGGCCGGGGACGGTGTTCTGGATGTGGGTCTCCGCCTTTCTGGGGATGATGACCGGCTGCGCCGAAAAGATTTTGGCCGTCCGCCACCGGGAGAAGGGGGAGGACGGCAAGTGGCGGGGCGGGCCCATGCAGTACATGGCAAAAGGGCTGAACCTGCCGTGGCTTGCCAAGGTCTTCGCCGCCGTCTGCGTGGCGGAGTCTCTGGTGGGGGGCAATCTGGCCCAGGCCAACTCCATCGCCGCCGCCCTCCATGGGACCGCCGGCAGCAGTAAGCTGCTGGTGGGCGTGATCGTGGCGGTGGTGACCGCCCTGGTGCTGGCGGGAGGGATCCGCCGGGTGGGGCGGCTCAGTCAGCTGCTCACTCCCGCCATGGCCCTGCTGTTCATCGGCAGCGGGACGCTGGTCATCGCCTCCCACTGGCAGGCGGTGCCGGGGGCATTCCAGCAGATTTTTACCTATGCGTTCGACGTTCGGGCGGCGGCGGGGGGCTACGGCATGTGGCTGGCCCTGCGGTACGGGGTGGCCCGGGGGGTGTTCACCAACGAGGCGGGGCTGGGGATGTCCGCCATCGCCCACGCCTGCGCCGACGTGGAGGAGCCGGCGGAGCAGGGGATGTGGGGCATCTTCGAGGTGTTTTTCGCCACGCTGGTGGTGTGTACCGTCACCGCCCTGGTGATCCTGACCTCCGGGGTGTATGACCCCGCCTCCGCCATCGGGATGATCCAAAGCGGGACGGTGCCGCCGGGGATGGTGGGCGCGCCGCTCACCGCCGCCGGCTTCGCCACCCTCTTCGGGGAGACGGGGGAGTGGCTGGTGTCGGTGTGCCTGGCGCTGTTCGCCTTTACCTCCATCATCGGCTCGGGGTACTACGGCCGCCGGGGGCTGGAGACCCTGACATCCTCCCGGTGGGTGATGGCCGCCTACCGGCTGCTGTTCCCGGCCTGTATCGTGCTGGGGGCGGTGGTGGACGTGTCCGCCGTGTGGGAAGTGGTGGACGTGTTCAACGGCCTGCTTGCCATCCCCAACCTGCCGGCCCTGCTGCTGCTGTCGCCGGAGGCCCTGTACCTGCTGAACGATTGGCTGGAGCGCCGGAAGCTGTCCCAAATCGCCGCGAAAGCGCAAAAAGAGGGCATCCGCGTATAGCGGACGCCCTCTTTTGCGTTGGTGCTTTAGCGCCAGAGAACCCCCAGTTCAACTGGGGGGGATAAAAACTTTAGTATATGAAAAGAAACCTCCTGTGCTAAACTTAGGATGGTCTGGCAACCACACAAAGAAAGCACAGGAGGTTTTGTCATGAAGGATGACGTAAAAAGTTTAGCACATAGTAAATGGCGGTGCAAGTATCATGTGGTATTTGCGCCGAAATATCGCAGGCAAATCATCTACGGGAAAATCAAAGCAGATGTCGGAAAGATATTGCGGGAGTTGAGTGAACGGAAAGGTGTGGAAGTACTTGAAGCGGAGGCGTGCCCGGATCATATTCATATGCTTGTGTCGATACCACCGCATCTGAGCGTAGCACAATACATGGGGTACTTGAAGAGCAAAAGCAGTCTGATGATATTTGATAGGCATGCGAATTTGAAGTATAAGGTTGAAACATTGCAATTTGAGTGCCATTCCGAAAAAGGACGCACAAAAACAGGCCCCCCGAAGCGGACCGAAAT
>CANPWZ010000015.1 GCA_947585425.1 uncultured Oscillospiraceae bacterium | reverse complement strand
TGCAGGCCTTCTTCAAGGTCATCCTGCCGGAGATCAAGCCGGGCATCGTGTCCGGCGCGCTCATCGCCTTCACCATGTCGGTGGACGACTTCGTCATCTCCTATTTCACCGCCGGCTCCGCCACCCAGACCCTGGCTATGGCCATCTACGGCATGACCAAGAAGCGGGTGACCCCGGTGGTCAACGCCGTGTCCACCCTGATGTTCCTGGCGGTGCTGATCGTGCTGGTCATCAACAACATCCGGGAGATGCAGCAGGAGAAAATGGCGGTGAAACGGGCATCCTTCGAGCCTGTAAAGCCGAATCCCTTTATCGAGTCTGTCCGGGAAAAGCTGTCCACGCCAAAGGGGAAATGGGTCAAACGGATCGCCGCGGCGGCCCTGTGCGTGGTCTTTGTGGTCAGCGTGGGGATGCTCACCGCCTACACCAGCAGCCAGCCGGTGGTCAACGTCTGCTCCTGGGGCGAGTATATCGACGAGGACCTGATCGGCGAGTTCGAGGAGCAGTACGGCATCCGGGTGAACTACCAGACCGCCGAGTCCAACGAGGCCATGTACTCCCTCATCAAAAACGGCGGCGCCTACTACGACGTGATCGTCCCCTCCGACTATATGATCGCCCAGCTCATCGAGGAGGATATGCTGGAGCCCCTGGATTACAGCCAGATCCCCAACTTTGAGAAGATCGACGGCCGGTTCAAAAACCTGTCCTACGACCCGGAGAACCGCTACACCGTGCCCTACACCTGGAGCACCCTGGGCATCATCTACAACACCACCATGGTGGACGGGGAGATCGACAGCTGGGGCTGCCTCTACGACGACAAATATGCCGGGAACGTGCTGCTCATCAACAACTCCCGGGACGCCTTCGGCATCGCCCTGAAGTACCTGGGTTACTCCATGAACACCACCGACCCGGACCAGATCCGGGAGGCCTATGAGCTCATCGAGGACGCCTCCCGCCGGGGGGTGTTCCAGGGCAAGGTGATGGACGAGGTGTTCCAGACCATGGAGGGGGGCAATGCCGCCATCGCCACCTACTACGCCGGCGACTACCTCACCATGCGGGACAACAACGAGGATCTGGCCTTCGTTATCCCCAAGGAGGGCTCCAACTGGTTCGTGGACGCCATGTGCGTGCTGAAAGACGCCCCCAACTATGATAACGCCATGAAGTGGATCAACTTCATTGCCTCCACCGACTCCAACCTCAGGAACATGGACTATATCTGGTACGGCTCTCCCAACGCCGAGGCGCTGGAGCAGTACCCCGCCTGGTACGAGGAGCAGTACGGCGAGGAGCTGGACCAGGAGACCTATGACATCATCGTCACCCCGCCGGAGGTGCTGGAGCAGTGTGAGATGTATGAGGTCCTGCCCTCCGGGACCCGCACCCTCTATAACGACCTGTGGATCAGGCTGGGCACCTGAAATTTTTGAAAAAAACGCAGAAAAGATTTGACAAGCCGGTGTGGATTTGGTACAATACCATCCGTGCCATTATGCGAGGTGTGTCATGAAGCTGGATCTCAAGCAATTCGCCCACGAGCCCGGGGCGGTCCTGCCGTTCTCATTCGCCATGGATCTGTCCGACGTGGAGTGGAACGGGAGGCGGCCCATCGCAAAGCCTGTCGCTGTGGAGGGCAGGGTGCGGAACATGGCCGGGGCCATGGTGCTTGAGGCGCGGCTGGACACGGTCCTGTCGCTGGTCTGCGACCGATGCGCCAAGCCCTTTGAACGGGAGAAAACGGTGGAGTACGAGACCCTGCTGGCCCTGGAGCTGGAGAACGGGGAGAACGACGACATCGTCCTGCTGGACAAGGACGGGACGCTGGAGCTGGACGAACTCATGCGGGAGACCTTCCTGCTGGAGATGGACACGAAAAACCTCTGTTCCGAGGACTGCCGGGGTATCTGCCCGGGCTGCGGCGCCGATCTGAACACGGAGCGGTGCCGCTGCAAAAAAGAGGTGGATCCCCGGCTGGCCAAGCTGGTCCAGCTTCTGGAACAGGAACCTGACGACGTATAAAGTATGTCTTTTGGACATAGACCGACAAGGAGGTGTCAAAATGGCCGTCCCTAAGAGTAAAGTATCCAAGCAGCGTCGGAACAAGCGCCGCAGCTCCGTCTGGAAGCTGGCGACTCCCTCTGTCAACACCTGCCCCAAGTGCGGCGCCGTGTGCCTGCCCCACCGCATCTGCAGGAGCTGCATGACCTACAATGGCCGCGAGCTGGCGCCCGCCGCCGACAAGAAGTAAGCGCTCAAAAAGCTGCCGCTGCCCGCGGCGGCTTTTTCTTTGGCCTTTTTTCAGAAAACCCCTATCTTTTTCCCGTGTTTCGTGATATACTACCATGCAGATTTTTGCGGGCGCACCGCCCGGACCCATATAAGGAGTGATCATCCATGGCAAAGCCCCTGGTGGCCATCGTGGGCCGCCCCAACGTGGGGAAATCCATGCTGTTCAATAAGCTCACCGGCAAGCGGCTGTCCATCGTGGAGGACACCCCCGGCGTCACCCGGGACCGGCTGTACGCCGAGGCGGAGTGGCGGGGGAGGACCTTCCAGATCGTGGACACCGGCGGCATCGAGCCGGGGACCGACGACCAGATATTGGCCTTCATGCGGGAGCAGGCGGAGATCGCCATCCAGTCCGCCGACGTGATCATCTTCGTGTGCGACATCCGCACCGGCATGACCGCCGCAGACCAGGAGGTGGCCGGGATGCTCCAGCGGGCGGGGAAGCCAGTCATCCTGGCGGTGAACAAGATGGACGCCACCGGCCCCACCGACCCGGACATCTACGAGTTTTATAACCTGGGCCTGGGGGACCCGTACCCCCTCTCCGCCGTCCACGGCCACGGCACCGGCGACCTGCTGGACGCCTGCTTCGAGCATTTTCCCCCCGAGGAGGACGAGCCGGAGGAGGACGACGTGACCAAGGTGGCCGTCATCGGCAAGCCCAACGTGGGCAAGTCCTCCCTGGTGAATCGGATCCTGGGCCAGGAGCGGGTCATCGTGTCCGATATGGCCGGCACCACCCGGGACGCGGTGGACAGCTATTTCGAGAACGAGCGGGGGAAATACCTCATCATCGACACCGCCGGCATGCGGAAAAAGGCCAAGGTGGACGACCGGGTGGAGAAGTTCTCCGTCCTCCGGGCGGCCATGGCCATCGAGCGCAGCGACGTGTGCGTCATCATGATCGACGCCCGGGACGGCGTCACCGAGCAGGATACCAAGGTGGCCGGCATGGCCCACGACGCGGGCAAGGCCAGCGTCATCGTGGTGAACAAGTGGGACCTGGTGGAGAAGGACGGCAAGACCATGCGGCGCATGGAGGAGGACATCCGCCGGGACCTGTCCTATATGGCCTATGCCCCCATCCTGTTCATCTCCGCCCTCACCGGCCAGCGGGTGGGAAAGCTGTTCGACTATATCGACGCGGTGGCGGAGAAGGCGGCCCTGCGGGTGCCCACCGGGGTGCTCAACCAGGTGCTGGCCGACGCCCAGGCCCGGGTCCAGCCCCCCACCGACAAGGGCCGGCGGCTGAAGATCTACTATATGACCCAGATCGGCGTCAAGCCGCCCCACTTCGTGTTCTTCTGCAACGACGCCAAGCTGTTCCACTTCTCCTATCAGCGCTATCTGGAGAACCAGATCCGAAACACCTTCGACCTGACCGGCACCCCGGTGCGGATCACCATCCGGCAGCGGGGCGACAAGGAGGACTGACCATGTTCACCCACGTCTTTGACAACGTCAACGTGCCCCCCCTGTGGCTGGCGACAGCCGCCCTGGGGGTGGCGGTGGTGGCCTACATCCTGGGCTGCTTCAACGGCTCGGTGGTGGTGTCCAAATACATCCTGCGGGACGACGTCCGCGCCCACGGCAGCGGCAACGCCGGCCTCACCAACTTCTACCGCACCTTCGGCGGCCCCCTGACCCTGGCGGTCATCCTGTCCGACGTGGTAAAGGCGGTGCTTGCCGTGCTGTTCGGGGCCTTCATCGCCGGGAAGCTGTCTCCCGATCTTGTGGTGCTGTCCAAGTACTGGGCGGGCGCCTTCTGCCTGCTGGGGCATATGTACCCCTGCACCTTCCAATTCCGGGGGGGCAAGGGCATCCTGTCCGGCGGGACCATCGTGTGGATGATCGACTGGCGGGTGGGCCTGACGGCCTGGGTCCTGTTCCTGGTGCTGGCCGTGCTGACCCGCTATGTGTCCCTGGGCTCCATCGCCGCCGCGGCCTCTTTCCCGGTGACCTCCGCCATCCTCTACCGGGACGGGCTCATCACCCTGTTCGCCCTGTTCCTGGGAGGGCTGGTCATCTGGAAGCACCGAGCCAACATCGTCCGGCTGGTCCACGGCACCGAGTCCAAGTTCACCCTGCACAAAAAGAAGCCCACCGAAACCCTGGCGGACGAGTCCCCGGAGACGGATGCAGAGGCCGCTCCTGAGGTCCCGGCGGAGGAGCCCGCCCCGGTAGACGCTTCCTCCGAGGACCCTGATGGAACTCCGACGGATGAGCCCGCCTCGGAGGCTGCTCCCGCCAGCGAGCAAAAGGAGGACGGGGAATGAGGGCCGCCGTTATTGGGAGCGGCGCATGGGGCACCGCCCTGGCGCTGGTGCTGCTGGAGAACGGACACGAGGCCGCCCTCTGGAGCTATACCAAAGAGGAGAGCGGCGCCATCGCCGCCCACCGGGAGAACCCCATGCTCCCCGGCGTCCCCCTGCCCGAGGAGCTGGAGCTGACCTGCGACCTCGCCTGCGCGAAGGGGCGGGATCTGGTGGTGCTGGCAACGCCCTCCTTCGCGGTGCGCTCCACCGCCCGGGCCCTGCGGGAGGTCGTCGATCCCGGCGTGCCAGTGGTGCTGGTCTCCAAGGGCATCGAGAAGGGGACCTCCATGCTGCTCCACCAGGTGGCGGAGCAGGAGCTGGGTCCCGATACCCCGGTGGTGGTGCTGTCCGGCCCCTCCCACGCGGAGGAGGTGGGCCGGGGCGTGCCCACGGCGGTGGTGGTGGCCTCCAAGAGCCGGCAGGCCGCCGAGCTGGTCCAGGACCTGTTCATGAACCGGCGGTTCCGCATCTACACCTCCCCGGACATTATCGGGGTGGAGATCGGCGCGGCGCTGAAAAACGTCATCGCCCTGTGCGCCGGCTGCTGCGACGGCATGGGCCTGGGTGACAACACCAAGGCCATGCTCATGACCCGGGGTCTCACGGAGATCGCCCGGCTGGGCGTGGCCATGGGGGCCAGGAAGGAGACCTTCGCCGGCCTCGCCGGGGTGGGGGACCTGATCGTCACCTGCACCTCCATGCACTCCCGGAACCGTCGGGCGGGTATTTTGCTGGGCCAGGGCAAGAGCATCGAGCAGGCCATGGCCGAGATGGGCGGCGCGGTGGTGGAGGGCTACTACGCCGCCGCCAGCGCCAGAGAGCTGGCCGAAAAGGCCGGGGTGGAGATGCCCATCACCACCGGGGCCTACGAGACCCTGTATCACGGCAAGGATCCCAGGCTGGTGCTCACCCAGCTCATGAGCCGGGAGAAGCGGGGCGAGCTGGAGGAAGAGGAGTCCTGGATCTGAAAAGGCATGCCGCAGACGGAAAAGCGCCCCGCACCAGAACGGTACGGGGCGCTTTGTTGGTTGGCTTGAGCTCAAATCACACCGCGCGGGTGACCTTGCCGGAACGGAGGCAGCGGGTGCACACGTAGACGTGCCTGGGGGCGCCGTCCACCACAGCCTTGACGCGCTTGACGTTGGGCTTCCAGGGGCGGTTGGAGCGACGGTGAGAGTGGGACACCTGGATGCCGAAGTTCACGCCCTTGCCGCAGAACTCGCACTTGGCCATATTGACAAACCTCCTCGCTGGTTGGAATTGCATGATCGCGCTAACTATGCTATCTTAGCAGAAAGCAAACGGAAAATCAAGTGCGAATTTGCGGAATCCGCTATTTTTTTCTGAGCGGAAGTATGTTATAATGGTCCCGCCCGTAAACTGCTGAGAGGAGCGTGAGCCTATGGCGGAGCGAAAGGGCATCCATCTGGGCACCATCATCGACCAGTTCCACCTGGAGGTGCTGTACGGTCCCGAGGGTTACCGGGACCGGCTGATCACCATCGAGCATGTGGACCGGCCCGGCCTGCAGCTGACCGGCTACTTCGACTACTTTGACAAGGAGCGCATCCAGCTCATCGGCCTGGTGGAGACCTCCTATCTCAACGGCCTGTCCGAGAAGGAGCGGGAGGGCCGGTTCGATATGCTCTTTGGGTACCACCCGCCGGCGGTCATCTTCGCCAGGGGGCTGGAGCCCTATCCCGAGTGCATGGAGATGGCCCATAAGCACGGCCAGGTCATCCTCCGCACCGGCGAGACCACCGCCAACATCATGAGTATGATGATCGCCTATCTGCGCATGGCCCTCTCGCCCACCATCACCCGGCCGGGGGTGCTGGTGGAGGTCTACGGCGAGGGCGTGCTGCTGGCGGGGGAGTCCGGCGTGGGCAAGAGCGAGATCGCCATCGAGCTCATCAAGCGGGGCCACCGGCTCATCGCCGACGACGCGGTGGAGATCCGCCGCATCCCCAGCGGCGGGCTCATCGGCACCTCGCCGGAGCTCATCCGCCACTATATGGAGCTGCGGGGCATCGGCGTGGTGGACGTGGAGCGTCTGTTCGGCATGTCCGCCATCAAATTCGACAGCCCCATCGACATGCTCATCAACCTGGAGGACTGGGTGGAGGGCAAGGTCTACGACCGGCTGGGGGCCGAGGAGCTGTTTACCGACCTGCTGGGGGTGGAGCTCCGCACCATCACCATCCCGGTGAAACCGGGGCGGAACCTGGCCGCCATCGTGGAGGTGGCCGCCATGAACAACCGTAACCGAAAGATGGGCTACAACGCCGCCAAGGAGTTTGCCGAGCGGGTGGACGCCGACATCTATCGGAGATACACCGAGAGCGGGCTGGGCGGCGCCGCGGCGGCCGACAGCAGAGAGTAATTTCCACTTTATCGGAGGGATCGCCTATGTGCGGGATCGTTGGATATGTGGGCGGGGAAGAGGCCGCCCCCATCCTGCTGGACGGGCTGGCCCGGCTGGAATACCGGGGCTATGACTCCGCCGGCGTGGCTGTTTTTGACGGGGAAACGCTCCGGGTGGCCAAGGCCAAGGGCCGTCTGCGGGCGCTGTCCGATATGATCCAGGGCGGCGCGGCCATCCGGGGGACCATCGGCGTGGGACACACCCGCTGGGCCACCCACGGCGCCCCGTCGGACGTGAACGCCCACCCCCAGGTGAGCCGAAGCGGCCGCATCGCGGTGGTCCACAACGGCATCATCGAGAACTACGCCGAGCTGAAGGCCTTTTTGCTGGATCAGGGCGTCCCCTTCACCTCCGAGACCGATACCGAGGTGGTGGCCCAGCTCATCGAATACTTCTACGAGGGGGACATCCTCAAGGCCGTGGGGCGGGTGCTCCACCGCATCGAGGGGGCGTATTCTCTGGGTATCATCTGCGGCGACGAGCCGGATCGGCTCATCGCCGTGCGCAAGGACAGCCCGCTGATCCTGGGGCTGGGGGAGGGCTTCAACTTCCTGGCCTCCGACGTGACCGCCATCATCAAGCACACCCGGGACGTCATCTACATGGAGGACGGCGAGCTGGCAGAGCTCACCCGGGAGGGCGTCACCTGCTACAACCACCTGCTCCAGCCGGTGAGCAAGGAGACGTCCCATGTGGACTGGGAGATCGACGCGGCGGAGAAGGGCGGCTATGAGCATTTCATGCTCAAGGAGATCATGGAGCAGCCGGAGGCCCTTCGGAAGGCCATCTTTCCCCGCATCCGGGACGGGAAGGTGGTGTTTGAGGACTTCTCCCTGACCGACGAGTACATCCGGGCCCTCCATAAGATCTTCATCGTGGCCTGCGGCTCTTCCTACCATGTGGGGATGGTGGGCAAGTACAATCTGGAGAAGCTGCTCCGCATCCCTGTGGAGGTGACGCTGGCCTCCGAGTTCCGCTACATGGACCCCATCCTGGATGAGCATACCCTGGTCATCGTCATCAGCCAGTCCGGCGAGACCCTGGACACCATGGCCGCCCTCCGGGAGGCGAAGAGCCTGGGGGCAAAGATCCTGTCCATCGTCAACGTGGTGGGCTCCTCCATCGCCCGGGAGTCCGATGTGGTGCTATACACCTGGGCGGGGCCGGAGATCGCCGTGGCCACCACCAAGGCGTACTCCACCCAGATGGTGGTGCTGGACCTGCTGGGGCTGTATTTCGCCGGGAAGCGGGGCAGCATCACGGAGGAGCGCCGCCAGGCTGTGGTGGAGGAGCTGCTCCTTCTCCCGTCCAAGCTGGAGCGGGTGCTGGAGAAGCAGGAGGCCATCCAGTATTTCGCCTCTCAGTACTTCAACCACGACTCTATCTTCTTCATCGGCCGGAACGTGGATTACGCCCTGGGGCTGGAGGGCTCCCTCAAACTGAAGGAGATTTCCTATATCCATTCCGAGGCCTATGCCTCCGGCGAGCTGAAGCACGGCACCATCTCCCTCATCGAGGACGGCACCCTGGTGGTGGCGGTGGCCACCTACGCCCGGCTGTTCGACAAGGCCATGAGCAACGTGGTGGAGGTCAGGAGCCGGGGGGCCGACGTGCTGGCCCTCACCACCGAGGGCAGGGCGGAGGCCATGGGTAAGAACGCCAACGCCATCATCACCATCCCGGATACCGACGAGCTGCTGCTGCCCTCCCTTGGGGTGGCGCCTTTGCAGCTCTTCGCCTACTATGTGGCCCTCATGCGGGGCTGCGATGTGGATAAGCCCCGGAACCTGGCCAAATCGGTGACAGTGGAATAACGGGATCGAGCAAAAGTGCGGCGGCCGTTTGGCCGCCGCACTTTTGCTCGGTCAGGCCGCGTTTTATGCCCGCCGTTTCAGGAAAATAAGGACAATCCGCCGCTGCATATGATTCCACGGAGGTGGTTCATCCATGTGGACGGCATGGCTCTTATTGACCCTGAACGGGCTGTTTTTTACCCTGCGGCTGGCAAACAGTACCGGCTCCTTTCCCCGGGCGCTCACAAAGGAGGAGGAGCAGGACTGCCTGCGCCGGATGGCGGAAGGGGACGCCGACGCCAGGGACACTCTCATCGAGCACAATTTGCGGCTGGTGGCCCACATCGTGAAGAAGTACTACACCGCCGCCGGCGACCAGGACGACCTGATCTCCATCGGCACCATCGGCCTCATCAAGGGGGTATCCACCTTCCGGCCGGACAAAAACGTGAAGCTGGCCACCTACGCCAGCCGGTGCATCGAAAACGAGATCCTGATGTACTTCCGCTCCCAGCGGAAGCTCCAGGGGGAGGTGTCCCTGTCCGACACCCTGGACGGGGAGGGGGAGAACGGCTCGCTGTCCCTGATGGACGTGGTGAAGGTGGACGACACCATGCTGGAGGATCTGGACCTGCGGGACGCCTGCGCCAGGATCCGCCGGTGCGTGCAGACCTGCCTCACCGGGCGGGAGGCCCATATCATCCGGCTGCGCTACGGGCTGGACGGCCGGCAGCCTCTGACCCAGCGGGAGATCGCCTCCCTGTGCGGCATCAGCCGGAGCTATGTGTCCCGCATCGAAAAGCGGGCCCTGGAGAAGCTGCGGGAGGAATATGACAAGGGGTGAGAGCGGGGCGGGGCGGTCCGCAAACCGCCCCGTTTTGCCGATTCAGGGTTGTATTTCCAGCGGGATTGTGCTATGATGACTTCTGCTGAACGGACGGCGAAACGGCTTTCCCGTCCGGCGGCGCGCCAAGAAAAACGGGAGACCCTCCCGAGGATACACAAGAGGTGGCAAGATGAAACTGCGCTTTATTCTGGCCCTGTGGGCGGCAAAGCTGTCCCAGCCCCTGCTGAAGATCACCGGGCACAAGGGCACCAACTTCCCCGGCGAGCTGGCCCTGAAGCTCTGCCCGGAGTTTCTGCGGTATATCGCCAAGCCCGCCCGCATCGTGGCCGTCACCGGCACCGACGGGAAGACCAGCGTGACCAACCTGATCTGCGATATGCTGGAGGCCTCCGGCCAGCGGGTGCTGAGCAACCGGGCCGGCGCCAACACCAACGCCGGCGTGGCCACCTGCCTGCTGTCCGGGGCGACCATCTTCAACCGAACCAAATTCGACGTGGCCGCCCTGGAGGTGGACGAGCGCTCCGCCGCCCGGGTCTACCCCTATGTCAAGCCGCAGCTGATCGCCGTCACCAACCTGTTCCGGGACTCCATCATGCGCAACGGGCACCCGGAGTTCATCGCCTCCTTCCTCACCGCCAACCTGCCCGCCGGGAGCAAACTGGTCCTCAACGCGGACGACCTCATCTCCTCCTCGGTGGCCCCCGATAACCCCCGTGTCTACTTCGGCCTGGACCGCCTGCCCACCGATGTGACAGACTGCGTCAACCGGCTCAACGACCTTCGCATCTGTCCCAAATGCGCCGGCAAACTGGAATATGAGTACCGCCGCTACCATCACATCGGCCGGGCCAGGTGTGTGGACTGCGGGTTCCGCTCCCCGGATTACGACTACGAGGGGAAAGACGTGGACCTTGCCAATATGACCATGACGGTGGCGGACAAGTCCGGCAGCCAGACCTACCGGCTGCTGTCCGACAGTATCTTCAACATCTACAACCTGCTCACCGCCGTGGCGGTGCTGCGGGAGATGGGTATGGACCATCAGACCATCGCCGGCCTCGCGGAGAAGATCGACATCGTGAGCAGCCGCTTCCAGGCCGAGAAGGTGGGCCAGGTGGAGGTGGTCATGCAGATGGCCAAGGACCGCAACGCCCTGGCCTGTTCCCGGGCCTTCGACTATGTGGCCTCCCGCCCCGGCGAGAAGGAGATCCTGCTGATGATGAACAACCTCAGCGACGAGGTGGAGTGGTCGGAAAACGTCTGCTGGCTCTACGACTGCGATTTTGAGTTCTTGAACAACGAGCAGATCACTCACATCGTCACCACCGGCCCCCGGGGCAAGGACTACAACCTGCGCCTGCGGCTGGCCGGTGTGCCGGAGGAGCGCATCAGCTGGGCCAGGAAGGAGATGGACGCGGCGGACAAGCTGTATCTCCGGCCGGGCAGCAGCGTCTATATCCTTTACGGCGCGGATAACCGTTCCCTGGATATGGCCTTCCGCGTCCGGGAGAAGGTCGTCAAACTGGCGGAGGAGGCGGGGAAATGAAGATCGAGGTCATCTATCCCGAGATCTGCAATCTCTACGGCGATCTGATGAACGCCGAGTATCTGGCCCGGAGCTGCGGCGCCGAGCTGGTCAACACCGGGCTGAAGGAAAAGCCCCGGTTCCTCTCCGAGGAGATCCCCCTGGTCTTTATGGGCACCACCACCGAGCGGGGGCAGGAGCTGGCCAGAGACGCTTTCGCCCCCTGGCTGGACGGGCTGAAACAGCGCACCCAGGCGGGGGGGCTCACCCTTCTCACCGGCAACGCCCTGGAACTGTTCGGAGAGTATGTCCAGGAGGACGGCAACAGGATCCCCATGCTGGGCCTGTTCCCCATCCATGCCGAGCGCCGCATGATGGCCCGGTACAACTCCCTCTACCTGGGCAAGTACGGCGAGATGGACATCGTGGGCTTTAAGAGCCAGTTCAGCCACTCCTACGGCGACAACGGGGAGGGCCTGTTCACCACCACCCGTGGCGCGGGGCTCAACCCCGATGTAAAGGCCGAGGGCCTGCGGTGGAACAACCTGATGGCCACCTATCTGGTGGGGCCGCTGACCATCGTGAACCCTCCCTTTGCCAAGGAGCTGCTGCGGCTCATGGGGGTGGAGGAGCCCCATTTGGAATTTGAGGAGGCCGCCATGGACGCCTACCGCACCCGCGTGGAGGAGTTCTCCGACCCCAACCGGGGGTTCACCTATCACTGAGGAGCGATCTTTATGGATATTCTGGTCATCAACGGCAGCCCAAAGGGGAAAAACAGCGCCACCCTCCAGACGGTGCTGTACCTCCAGATCCTCCACCCGGAGCACACCTTTGAGATCTTGGACGCGGGGGCGAAGATCAAACTCTACGAGCGGGACTTCTCCGAGCCCGGGGCGGCGCTGGAAAGGGCCGACCTGCTGCTGTTCTCCTACCCGGTATATACCTTCGTGGTGCCCAGCCAGCTCCACCGCTTTGTAGAGCTGATGAAGGGCAGCGGGGCGGCCATCGCTGGGAAATATGCCACCCAGATCACCACTTCCAAGCATTTTTACGACGTCACCGCCCACCGCTTCATCAGGGACAACTGCCAGGACATGGGCCTCAGATTCATCGACGGCCTCAGCGCCGATATGGACGATCTGACCACCGACAAGGGCCGGAAAGAGGCCCGGGACTTCTTCGACTATCTGGTCTGGCAGATGGAGCGCGGCCTCTCCGAACCTGTGACGGCGCCTCCGCCCGCCCCGGCGAAGCACGTCCCCGTCACTGTGCCCGAGTCGGCGGAGGAGAAGAAGGGCGGAAACGTGATCGTCGTCACCGACTGCGGCCCGGAGGACATCCAGCTCCAGAGGATGATAGACCGCTTCCGGGCGGTGCTGCCATACAAGACCACCGTGGTGAACATCCTGGACTTCCCCATCAAGGGCGGGTGCCTTGGCTGCTTCAACTGCGCCGTGGACGGCCAGTGCGTCTATAACGACGGTTTCTCCGAGCTGCTGCGGGAGAAGATCCAGACCGGCCAGGCCATCGTCACCGCCTTCACCGTCCGGGACCACTCCAAGGGCTACCGCTTCAAGCTGTACGACGACCGGCAGTTCTGCAACGGCCACCGCACCGTCACCATGGGGATGCCCATGGGCTATCTGGTGTGCGGCGATCTGAGCCGGGAGGAGAACCTGCGCCTGATCCTGGAGGCGGAGCCCCAGGTGGGAGGCAACTACCTGGCCGGCGTCGCCTGCGACGAGGTGGACCCTGACAGGGAGATCGACGCCATGGCCGCGAGGCTGGCCTACGCCATCGAACACAACTACGAAAAGCCCGCCAACTTCTACGGCGTGGGCGGTATGAAGATCTTTCGGGACCTGATCTGGCTCATGCAGGGCATGATGAAGGCCGACCACAAGTTCTACAAAGCCCACGGACAGTATGACTTCCCCCAGAAGAGGCGGGGGCGGATGCTGGCGATGTACCTGGTGGGCGGCATGCTGGCCAACCCCAAGCTGAAGGCCAAAGTGGGTGACAGGATGACCGAGGGCATGATCGCCCCCTACCAAAAGGCGTTGGAACAGGCGAGAAAGGAAATGGAGCCCGCGAAAAAGGCCGGCGTCACCGTGTCGGTCGGCGGGAAACAGATATTTGGAAAATAAAGACCAGGGTATGCCTTTCGGCATACCCTGGTCTTTTATCAGTGAAGGGATCAGTCCTTTAAGTCCTTGATGGCGGCCTGGGCGGCGGCCAGACGGGCGATGGGGACGCGGAAGGGGGAGCAGGACACGTAGTCCAGGCCCACCCGGTGGCAGAACTCCACGGAGGTGGGGTCGCCGCCGTGCTCGCCGCAGATGCCCAGGTGGATGTTGGGGTTGTTGGCCCGGCCCAGCTCGGCGGCCATCTTCACCAGCTTGCCCACGCCGTTCTGGTCCAACTTGGCGAAGGGGTCGTTTTCATAGATCTTCTTGTCATAGTAGGCGCCCAGGAACTTGCCGGCGTCGTCACGGGAGAAGCCGAAGGTCATCTGGGTCAGGTCGTTGGTGCCGAAGGAGAAGAAGTCGGCCTGCTTGGCGATCTCGTCGGCGGTCAGAGCGGCCCGCGGGATCTCGATCATGGTGCCCACCTTGTACTTCATGGAGGAGCCGGCGGCCTGGATGAGGCGGTCGGCGGTGGAGGTCACGATGCTCTTGACGTAGGCCAGTTCCTTGACCTCGCCCACCAGGGGGATCATGATCTCAGGCACCACGGTCCAGTTGGGGTGGCGGTCCTGGACGTTGAGGGCGGCCTTGATGACGGCCCGGGTCTGCATGGCGGCGATCTCGGGGTAGGTGACCGCCAGACGGCAGCCGCGGTGGCCCATCATGGGGTTGAACTCGTGGAGGCCGGCGATGATGTTCTTGATCTCGGCCACGGTCTTGCCCATGTCCTTGGCCAACTGCTCGATGTCGGCCTCCTCGGTGGGGACGAACTCGTGCAGAGGCGGGTCAAGGTAGCGGATGGTGACGGGGGAACCCTCCATGGCCTCATAGATGCCCTCGAAGTCGGTCTGCTGCATGGGCTCCAGCTTGGCCAGGGCCTTCTCACGCTGCTCCACGGTGTCGGAGCAGATCATCTCGCGGATGGCGGGGATGCGGTCTTCGTTGAAGAACATGTGCTCGGTGCGGCACAGGCCGATGCCCTGGGCGCCGAACTTCTTGGCCTGGGCGGCGTCGTGGGGGGTGTCGGCGTTGGTGCGGACCTGGAGCCGGCGGTACTTGTCCGCCCAGCCCATGACCCGGCCGAATTCGCCGCCGATGGAGGCGTCCACGGTGGGGACGGGCCCGTCGTAGATCTTGCCGGTGGAGCCGTCCAGGGAGATCCAGTCGCCCTCATGGAAGGTCTTGCCGGCCAGGGTGAACTGCTTGTTCTCCTCGTCCATCTTGATCTCGCCGCAGCCGGACACGCAGCAGGTGCCCATGCCCCGGGCCACCACGGCGGCGTGAGAGGTCATGCCGCCCCGGACGGTGAGGATGCCCTGGGAGGCCTTCATGCCCTCGATGTCCTCGGGAGAGGTCTCCAGGCGGACCAGGACCACCTTCTCGCCCCGCTCATGCCACTCCTTGGCCTCCTCGGCGGAGAATACGATGCGGCCGCAGGCGGCGCCCGGAGAGGCGCCCAGAGCGGTGGCCAGCACGGGGGCCTTCTTCAGGGCCTCGGCGTCGAACTGGGGATGGAGCAGGGCGTCCAGGGACCGGGGCTCGATCATGGCCACGGCCTGCTTCTCGTCGATCTCGCCCTCGTCCACCAGGTCGCAGGCGATCTTCAGGGCGGCGGCGGGGGTGCGCTTGCCGTTGCGGGTCTGGAGCATATAGAGCTTGCCGTTCTCCACGGTGAACTCCATGTCCTGCATATCGTGATAGTGGTGCTCCAGCACCTTGCACACGTGCTCAAACTGGTCGAACGCCTCGGGGAACTTGTCCGCCATCTCGGAGATGGGCATGGGGGTGCGCACGCCGGCCACCACGTCCTCGCCCTGGGCGTTGGTCAAAAACTCACCGAACAGCTTTTTCTCGCCGGTAGCGGGGTTGCGGGTGAAGGCCACGCCGGTGCCGCAGTCGTCGCCCATGTTGCCGAAGGCCATGGACTGCACGTTGACGGCGGTGCCCCAGGAGTAGGGGATGTCGTTGTCCCGGCGGTAGACGTTGGCGCGGGGGTTGTCCCAGGAGCGGAACACGGCCTTGATGGCGCCCATCAGCTGCTCCTTGGGGTCGGTGGGGAAGTCCTGGCCGATCTTGGCCTTATACTCGGCCTTGAACTGCATGGCCAGCTCCTTCAAATCGTCGGCGGTGAGCTCCACGTCCTGGGTGACGCCCCGCTCCGCCTTCATCTTGTCGATGAGCTGCTCAAAGTACTTCTTGCCCACCTCCATGACCACGTCGGAGTACATCTGGATGAAGCGGCGATAGCAGTCCCAGGCCCAGCGGGGATTGCCGGACTTGCGGGAGAGGACCTCCACCACGTCCTCGTTGAGGCCGAGGTTCAGGATGGTGTCCATCATGCCGGGCATGGAGGCCCGGGCGCCGGAGCGGACGGAGACCAGCAGAGGGTTCTCCTTGTCGCCGAACTTCTTGTCGGTGATCTGCTCCATGCGGGAGATGAAGGACATGATCTGCTCCTGGATCTCGGGAGCGATCTGGCGGCCGTCCTCATAGTAGCGGGTGCAGGCCTCGGTGGTGATGGTGAAGCCCTGGGGAACCGGCAGGCCGATGCGGGTCATCTCGGCCAGGTTTGCGCCCTTTCCGCCGAGGAGTTCGCGCATATTGGCGTTGCCCTCGGAGAAAAGGTAGACGTACTTGTGAGCCATAGTTATCAAACCTCCAAAAAACAGTGTGGGGACACGCTATATAGATACACAATATTCTATCAAAAAAGGGGGGGTTGTCAAGATTTACTTTGGACAGGGACGGCTTTTGAGGAAAATTTTTCGCGGGTTTGACAGATTTGGCCCCTGTGTGTTGTTATATAGGCAGAAGGGGGTGAGGCCGATGGACAGCGCGCGGGCGGAATATCTGGTGGAGCGCTACGCCGATCTGCTGGTGCGCGTGGGGTACGCCTGGCTGGGTGACCGGGACGACGCCCAGGACATCTGCCAGAACGTCCTCATCAAACTGCTGGAGCGGCCCCGGGACTTCCCCGACCACGGCCAGGAGCGGGCCTGGGTGATCCGGCTGGCGGTGAACGAGTGCAAGAACTGGAAGAAATCCGCCTGGTTTCGCCATCGGGCCCCGCTGGAGGAGGGCGCGGCCCTCTCCGCAGAGGACCCGGAGCCGGAGAGCGGGACCCTTTTGGACCGGGTGCGGGCCCTGCCGGAGATGTACCGGGAGGTCATCTTCCTGCGGTACTACGAGGGGTACGAGGTCCGGGAGATCGCGAAGCTGCTGGGCGTCCCGGCCCCGCTGGTGAGCACCCGGCTCAAGCGGGCGAAGGAAAAGTTGAAAATCATGTTGGAGGGATCGGAATATGCGTGACGGATTTGAACAGTACAGAGCGGAGCTGGACGCCGTGCGGCTGACAGAGAACGAGAAGGCGGCGCTGGTGCAAACGCTGACGGAGCGGGAACCGAGGGGGAACGTCACCCGCTTCAAAACGGTCAAATGGGCGGCCCTGGCGGCTGTGATGGTGCTCCTGCTGGGAACGCTGGCGCTGATGGCTGCGGGGTATCTCACAAACTTTCAGACCGGCTACGATACCGTGGCCAAGCTGGAGGCGGCGGAGAATGGGAAGTTCTATTATTCCGCCAACCGGGAGTTTGTCAACCCCATCGAGGTGGACGAGGACGGCGCCGTCTGGTTTGTTGGAGACGGCCAGCGCATCGACATCACCGGCCAATTCGACGACGAGACGCCGTTCATCTACCGGGGCAAGGCGGAGGTCACCGGGAAACCCTGGTATATCGCCATCGGCGGGTCGGTTTACAGGTACCCCATCACCGGTGAGCTGCGGGTGGACTACGGGACCGTGGAATTCCATCCCGGATTTGGCGGCATGACCGACGAGAACATGGCCGGCTACAGCGGATGGAACGCCGCCAATGGCTCCCGGTGGTGGTGGAACGCCCGGGAACAGATCTTCGCGGAGCTTGCCGCCGAGGGCTATGACGTTCCCACGATGGAGCAAGTGGCGGAGTGGGACCGCCTTGAGTAAGAGATGTTTGAACGCTGACAAAAGACGAAGGCCGCCTGTACTCCGGGCGGCCTTTCTATGTCATCCTCTGGGCGGCAGGCACAGGATCACCAGCCCGGCGTACCCGGCCAGAAACACCCCCAGCCAGATCAGAAACCGCTTCGATTTCAGCTTCACGCCCTTTTTCGCCAGCACCTCCAAAACGATCCCCATCACGACGGACCACAGGAACGGGCACAGCCAGATGAACGCGCCGTAGTGGTTCGGGTGGCCGCCGGGGTTCGGCCCCAGCCACTCGCCCAGCAGGGCCCCGGCCATGAAGGCGGTGGTGGTGACGGCGGAGAACCGCCATTTTCCGAACAGGGCGGGGGCGGCGGACAGGATCATGCAGTAGATGAACAGCCCCTGGGACAGCAGCCAGGTGAAGGGGTAGGTGAAATTCCGCCAATCCGCGATCACGCCCCACAGGTCCCGAGGTTCGATCCAGATCAGGAGCAGCGTCCACCCGTGTCCGCTGAGCACGACCTCCGCCAGCAGGAACACCAGATAGGCCAGCAGGACCAGCCCGGCGTTTCGGAGGTTCCTCCACCGCCGTTTCTGCTTTGCCAGATCGGCCTCCAGCTCCTCGATGCGAAGCTTGCGGTAGAGCTCCTCCGCCGGGGTGGCGCCCACCTCCGGGCCGCCGTCCAGCAGCTCGCTCACCGGGCAGCCCAGCACCTCCGCCAGCCGGAACAGGTTGTCGGAGCTGGGAGCCGACTGGCCGGCCTCCCATTTGGTCACCGCCTGCCGGGAGACGCCCAGCAGCTCCGCCAGCTTTTCCTGGGACATCCCGGCGCCGGTCCGCCGCTCTTTGATGCGCTCGCCAAGGCTCATGGAATCTCCCTCCGTTCCGCCTCCGCGTTTGTTTTCGTTATCCACAGTATACCCTCCTTCCCAGTGGTTTGCAAGAAGCATCCTGACGCCTTTAATCTACCGGCAATCGCCGGTGGCGGTCTACCAACTATCCGGCAACTTTCGGTTGCCTCCCGCATAAGATTCGCTGAAACCAACGGGGAGGGGACCGATATGCGATTTTCCAAGCTCCACGGCTGCGGCAACGACTACATTTTTCTGAACTGTCTGGAGGAGGCCTCGGAGGATCTGCCGGGGCTGGCCCGCCGCCTGTCCGACCGGCACTTCGGCGTGGGGGCTGACGGGCTCATCTGCGCCTTTCCGTCGGAGACGGCGGACTTCAAAATGGTCATGTTCAACGCCGACGGCTCGGAGGGCGCCATGTGCGGCAACGGCATCCGCTGCCTGGGAAAGTTCCTCTATGACAACGGGCTGACCGACAAGACCGGCCTGGCCATCGAGACGGCGGCGGGGGAGCGGCGGATGAATCTCTGGCTGGAGGGGGGCAAAGTGGCCTCAACCACGGTGGACATGGGGGAGCCGGTCGTAGAGCCGCCTATTCGAATTACTGTAAAGGGAATCAACTATACATCTATTCCGGCGTCCATGGGAAATCCTCACTCCGTTGTCCAGGTGGAACAGCCGGAGGAACTGGACCTGGAGGTCATCGGCCCCATCTTTGAGCATTGGCCTCATTTCCCGGACAGGGTGAATACCGAGTTTGTCCGGGTGGACGACGGGGCCCATCTGTCTGCCCGGGTGTGGGAGCGGGGCAGCGGTGAGACCATGGCCTGCGGCACCGGGGCCTGCGCCGCCGTAGCGGCCCTCCACCGGGCGGGGAGGTGCGGCCGGGACGTGGCCGTCCGCCTCCCCGGCGGCGAGCTGCGGGTGACCCTCACCGACGACGGCCGGGCCCTGCTCACCGGGCCGGCGGTGGAGGTATTCCGGGGGGAAGTTGACGGATAGGCCAGTAAATGGCCCGGTTTGCAGGAAAAATCATGCCATCCTGCCGGTTGACGGCAAAAGCGCTCTGTTGTAAAATGATTTCACTCAACTTTTGCAACAGGAGGGAGCGCAAATGGCGCACATCAACCAGAACTTTCTGAAGCTGCCCGGCGGCTATCTGTTCCCGGAGATCGGACGGCGGGTGCGGGCCTTCTCGGCGGAGGGCACCCCAATGCCCCTGATCCGCCTGGGGATCGGCGACGTGACCCTGCCACTGGCCCCGGCGGTCATCGAGGCCATGCACAAGGCCACCGAGGAGATGGGCCGCAAGGAGACCTTCCGGGGCTACTGCGAGGAGACCTGCGGCGCCTACGACTTCCTCCGCTTCGCCATCCGGGACGATTACAAGGCCAAGGGCGTGGACATCGCCGACGACGAGATCTTCGTGTCCGACGGGGCCAAGAGCGACTGCGGCAACATCGGGGACATCTTCTCATCGGACAATGTGGTGGCGGTGTGCGACCCGGTGTACCCGGTGTATGTGGACACCAACGCCATGGCGGGCCGGGCCGGGGACCACGACGGGGAGAAGTGGACCAACCTGGTCTATCTGCCCTGCACGGCGGACAACGGTTTCTTCCCTGATCTGCCCCAGGGCCGGGCGCCCGATCTCATCTACATCTGCTCCCCCAACAACCCCACCGGCGCGGCGGCCACCAAGGAGCAGCTGAAGGTCTGGGTGGACTACGCCAACGCCCACGACAGCGTCATTCTCTATGACTCCGCCTATGAGGCCTTCATCCGGGAGGAGGGCATCCCCCACTCCATCTATGAGGTGGAGGGGGCTAAGACCTGCGCCATCGAGTTCCGCTCCTTCTCCAAGACGGCGGGCTTCACCGGCAACCGCTGCGCCTACACCGTCATCCCCAAGGAGCTGAAGCGGGAGGGGGCCTCCCTCAACGCCCTGTGGAACCGGCGGCAGGGCACCAAGTTCAACGGCGTGCCCTACGTCATCCAGCGGGCCGCCGAGGCCACCTTTACCCCGGAGGGCAGGGCTCAGATCAAACAGTCCATCGACTACTACCTGAACAACGCCAGGGTCATCCGGGAAGGCCTGTCCGCCGCGGGGCTCACCGTCTACGGCGGGGTCAACGCCCCCTATATCTGGTTCCGCGCCCCCGAGGGCGTGGGCTCCTGGGACTTCTTCGACACGCTGCTGAAAAAGGCCTGCGTGGTCACCACCCCCGGCGCGGGCTTCGGACCCAGCGGGGAGGGGTACATCCGGGTCACCGCCTTTGGAGACGCTGAGGCCACCAAAGAGGCCGTGGAGCGCATCAAATCTCTCCTTTAAAACGTCAAATACGAGAAAAACCGGCCTGTGGAAGCTCCACAGGCCGGTTTTTCGCGCTCTTTTACGGAGTTTGGAAGGTCAGTTCGTCCAGAAAATCCTCCCAGGCGTCCGGGTTGCGGACATAGTAGATGGGGCACTCCTTGCCGGCCACATCGTAGTGGCGGATCACGTCCTCCCGCCTCAAATCGTAGGTGTCGATGAGCCAGTCCACCAGCTTCACCAGGGACGCCATGGTATCCTCGGTGAATTTGCCCTCGGCGTCCGAGTGGCAGCACTCGATGGAGATGGTGTCGGCGTTGCGGACGGTGGAGCAGTAGGCGATCTCATTCAGGGGTACGCACTGGATGATCTTCCCGTCGATGCCCACCAGGAAGTGGCTGCTGGCGTAGGCCTCATGGGTCTCGGCCAGGTTCTTGAAGTAGCTGCGGTTCTGCTCCGCTGTGGTGCCGGGATTGCCCACGTAGTGGACCACCACGCCGTTCACCTGGGGCAGGGCGTCCCCTGGCCGGGACCACTCGTTCAGGGGCAGGATGTCCTGGGTGATCCAGCCGGGGACGGGGATGTCCCGCAGATTGTTCTGCTCCGGGGAGGGGGTAGGCGGAGGCGCGGACGCCGTCAGCGCGTCGGAGGCCGGAGGCGGGGCGCTGGGCTCAGTATCAGGCGCTTCGGCGGAGGGCCGCAGAACGGTCAGCAGGAGGACCGCCGCCAGGGCGATGACCATCCCCATCAGGAGAAAGACCGGCAGGCGAGACCTGCGGCGGCGGGGCCGGCGTCCGCCGGGAGAAGGAGTCATTGGGTATGTCGTGTTCTGGGGCATGGCGGTGACCTCTCTTTCTGTCAAAGGGCCCCTCTCCGGGTGGGGAGCCTGTCCCCATCATCCCCCGGAGAGGGGCGCGAAGGCACCAAAGAACTGTATCGGACCTGTAAATTTTGCGCTCAGTTCATCACGCCAACGCCGGACCAGCGTCCCAGCTGGACGTCGTAGTACACGCCGAATACCAGCCCGCTGTTGGTGGTGAACAGCACCAGGATCTGCTGCTGGGTGTTGACGATCTGGATGCCGGTGAAATTGTAGAGGCTTTCGGCGTTGGACAGAAATTCCTCCAGAGGAAGGTCCGGGTCCGCCGCGAAGGAGTTGATCCCCGGATCCCAATCCGCGTGCAGAAAGGTCCAGTTTTCCAGCATTGCGGGGTCATATCCGCCCCAGGAAGATCTGATATAGTCGATGTCCATGTCCCACCAGGGGAACCACTGTTCCAGACAGTAGTCAGAATAGTCCCGCAGGACGCCGAAGGACTCCAGGAGCAGGAGGCTCATTTCGGAGGACCGGGGATCGTGTCCGTACTGGAACAGCTGCCGCAGATCGCCGTCCACCTGCCGGAGGGCGGCCTCCTGCTGCTCCTGGGTGACGGGCTCCGCCTGTTCCGGGCGGATCAGGAAGCTGACGGCGTTGGCGCTGCCGCCCATGTTCAGGGCAAAGCTGAAGGTGACAGGGACGCCATCCTCCTTCAGGGCGGCGGGCAGCTCCCGCAGGAACAGGTGGACGGGTCCGGGGGCATCCTCCTGGGGCGGGACATTCCACTCCATGGAGGAGAACAGTTCCTCCCAGGAGAGGTCCAGGCCCTCAAAGGTGGAGAAGACGGTGAGCATGACCAACAGCGGATTGCCGTAGGCCGGTCCGCCGGTCTCCTCCATAGCCTTGGCGGCCTCCCTGATGGTGGAGGCGTTGAGCGCCGACAGGTCGAATACGTCCACCGCGTCCTGCTCGGAGAGGGGGTAGAGCCGGTCGGTGTCGTACATGGACCAAGGGAAAAACAGCACCTCCTCCGCCGTCTGGCCCAGCACGGTGGGGATGGACACTGCTCCGGCGGACTGTATCCGATCCGCGGAGGGGCGCACCACGGCGTCCGCCGCCAGATGGGCGGCGATGGCCCCGGCCAGCAGGATGGCTACGGCGGCCAGGATGAATCTAACGTTCCGCATGGATCTCGCCTCCTTCCTGCGGGGCGCTGACGGGGAAGGTCAGGGTGATGAGCGTCCCCTCTCCCAGCGCGCTCCGGATGTCCATGGTCCCCCGGTGGACGTCCGTGATCTCCCGGCACAGGGCCAGCCCCAGCCCCGCGCCGCCGGCCTTCCGGGCACGGCTCTTGTCCACCATGTAGAAGGGCTGGGTGACCTTGCCGATCTCATCCTGTGGGATGCCCCGGCCGTGGTCCCGCACCAGGATGGCGACGGTCCCGCCGCCCGCATTGGCGGACAGCTCCAGCGTCCCGCCCCGCTCGCTGGCCTTGCGGCCGTTGTCCAGCAGATTGTATAGCAGGGACTTGAACAGCTCCCGGTCCATGTCCACCGTCACATCGGGACAGGCGCAGGTGAGGGTGAGGCCGCTCTGCTCCATGACGGGCCGGAGGCTCACCGCCACCTCGTCCACCACCTCGTTCAGGGGGGCGGGGGCCAGCTCGATGTTGGCGCTGCCCAGGGTGATGAGCTCCAGCAGCTTGCCGGAGAGGGATTTGAGGCGTTTGGCCTCCTCCGAGATGACCCGGGCGTACTCCACCCGGTCGGCGTCGCTGACCTCCTTCGGGAGGTAGAGCAGGTCGGCGAAGCCCAGGATGCTGGTGAGGGGGGTCTTCATCTCGTGGGCCAGGTTGCCGATGAACACCCGGCGGTCCTCCGCCACTTGTTCCAGCTGCCCCACCCGGTCCTGTACCGCCTGGGCCATGGCGTTCATGTCCCTGGCCAGGGCGGCCAGCTCGTCGGAGCCGGATTCGTCCAGCCGCTCGCTATATCTCCCGCTGGCCACCCGGCGGGCGCTCCTGTCCAGGGCGGCCAGAGGCCGCAGCAGGAACCACACCAGCACCATCAACAGGGCCGCCCCGGCAAAGCTGGATCCCAGGCAGAGCAGCACGGTGCGCTCCGCCTGGGCGGAGAGCTCCCGCTGGAGGCTGGTCACGTCGTAGGCCGCGCCCAGCCGAAAGGCGACGGATTCCAGCGTGATGGGCATGGCGCAGACCAGGCACCACTGCTCGTCGTCGTCAAGGCCCCGGCGTAGCGCGTAGACCGTGGCGTCGGGGCCGTCCTCCTCGCTGACGGGGAGGGGAGAGAGGCCTCTGGGCATGGAGTCATACAGGGCGGCCCCGGCGCTGTCCAGCAGGACGATTCCGGAGAGGTAGCTGTCCGTGGCCTGCTGGGACAGCACCTGCACGGCGGTCTGCCGGGCCTCGTCCTCCTCCAGCTGCACAAGGCCCAGCTGGAGCCGCCGGCTCACCACCCCCGCCCGGAGGATCCCGGCCAGGTAGCGCTGCTGGGTCACCGCCCGCTGGCCCTCCCGCTGCCACAGGGCGTCCCGGCTGGTCTTGAGCAGCAGGACGGACACCAGGGTGGTGGACAGCACCATCAGCGCCAGGGTGGTGAGAAAGATCTTCTGCCATAATCTCATTTCAGCTTCTCCAGCCGGTAGCCCACCCGGGTGAGGGTGACCAGCCTGTCGGTGAGCCCCAGCTTCTGGCGGAGCCGCTGGACGTGGATGTCCACCGTGCGGCTCTCTCCGGCGAACTCATACCCCCACACCATGGACAGCAGCCTGTCCCGGCTGAGGGCCAGGTTCTGGTGCTGGAGGAACACCTTGAGCAGGTCGAACTCCTTGGGGGAGAGGGCCACCGGCTCCCCGTCCAGTGTGACGGTGTGGCTGCCCAGGTCCTGCCGGATGGGGCCGTACTCCAGCACATCCTGGCCCCTGCCCCGGCGGCGGAGGACTACGTCCACCCTCGCCAGCAGCTCTAGGGGTTCAAAGGGCTTGGAGATGTAGTCCTCCGCGCCCAGCCGGAGGCCTCTGACCTTGTCGGCCACCTCCTGCATGGCGGAGAGGAAGATGACGGGGATATTCAGCCCCCGGATGCGCTCCATGACGGCAAAGCCGTCCAGGCCGGGGAGCATCACGTCCAGCAGGATCAGGTCGAAGCCGCCCTTTTCGATGAGGGCCGGCGCGTCGCCGCCGTTGTCGCACCACCGGCTGGTGTGACTGCCCAGGGCCAGGGTGGCCTCGATCATCCGGGCGATGTGTTCCTCGTCCTCTACGATGAGAATATGTGCCATAGCCGTTCTCCTCTGTCTCTGATCTGCCAAAAGTATAGCACAGAAACGTAACGAAGTCCGCAACTGATTGTAACAAAACTGCAAATACCGCCTGCCGGTCATAAAGCGGGACGGGCCCTCATATAGTCAAGGCAGAAAGGCGGGTGGCTGATGTGGACAAGCGGGCGGCCTGGGAACAGGCGGCGGAGGCGCTGCCAAAAAGCCTGAGGGACAGCCTCGCCCGGCTGGACGGGCGGCGGCTGGTGGAGGCGGAGGAGTTCCGCCTCCGCCGGGGCTTCTCCATGACCGTCCTGCTGCCGGAGGGAGAGCTGGAGGCGGGCGGTCCCGCGGTGGACGAGGAGCATCTCCGCCAGACCCTGGAGAACGCCACCCAGTCCTCCGCCCACACCGTGCTGGACAGAGTGCGGCGGGGCTTTGTGACCCTGCGTGGAGGCCACCGGATCGGACTCTGCGGCACGGCGGTTTGTAAAGACGGAGAGATCGTCACCCTGCGGGAACTGTCGTCGCTGAACATCCGGGTGGCACGGCAGATCAGGGGACAGGCCGTCCCGCTGCTGCCCCGGCTGACCGAGGAAGGGCGGTTCCTCAGCACCCTGATCCTGGCCCCGCCGGGGGCGGGAAAGACCACCCTGCTGCGGGATCTGGTCCGCGCCCTCTCCGACGGGGAGGGGATCGCCCCTCACCGGGTGGGGGTGGCCGACGAGCGCGGGGAGATCGCCGCCCTGTGGCGGGGAGAGGCCCAACTGGACGCAGGCCGCCGCACCGACGTGATGGACGGCTGCCCCAAGGCCCTGGGGTTGTCCATCCTGCTGCGGGGGATGAACCCCCAGGTGCTGGCCGCCGACGAGATCACCGACCCCGCGGACGTGGAGGCCGTCGTCCGGGCGGCGGGGTGCGGGGTGGAGCTCATCGCCACCGCCCACGGCTCCGGCCTGGAGTCGATGAGGCGGAGGCCAATCTACCGTGACCTGCTGTCCGCCGGCGTGTTCCGCCGGCTGGTGTTGATCGAGCGGACCGGCGCGCGGCGGACGGTCCGGGTGGAGGAATTGCAATGATACGGTTTTTGGGCGCGGTCCTGCTGTCATTGGGAGGACTGGGCATCGGTCTGGCGGCGGTGAGCCGTCTGGCGGGCCGGGTGCGGGATCTCCGGGAACTGGAGAGCGCCGTGGAGACGCTGGAGCGGGAGCTGGGCTGGCGGCTGGCCCCCCTGCCCGAGGCGCTGGAGCGGGCGGCGGAGGGGATCGGCGGCAGAACGGCGCGGTTTTTCCGCCTCTGCGCCCGGGGAGCCTCCGCGCCGGACGGAGGGCCCTTTCGGCAGGTGTGGACGGAGTGCATGGGCGCATCCCGGATGTACCTGGAGCGTGAGGACGCGGCCATCCTGGAGGAACTGGGGACCGTGCTGGGCCGGTACGACGGGGACAGCCAGCGGCAGGCCCTGGAGCGGGCGGCGGCCCGCCTGACGGAGCAGCGAAAAAAGGCCGAGGAGCGGCGGGAGCGGCTGGGACGGCTATATGGGATCCTGGGCCTCAGCGGCGGGGTGCTGCTGGTGATACTGCTGTTTTAATAACTGTAAAGGAATATAACATTACATAAGAGGGGGACGTTTTGTTTGAACGTAGATTTGATCTTTCGCATCGCCGCCATCGGCATTTTGGTCTCGGTGCTCAATCAGGTGCTGTCCCGCTCTGGCCGGGAGGAGATGGCCACCATGACCACTCTGGTGGGACTGGTGGTGGTGCTGATGCTGGTGGTCCAGCAGATCAGCGACCTGTTCGATCTGGTCAAGGACCTGTTCGGGCTGTGAGCGACGCAGTACGGGTGGGGGCGGCGGCGGTCATCGCGGCCATCTGCGCCGTGGTGATCCGCAAGCAGGCCCCGGAGATCGCCCTGGCGCTGGGGCTCTGCGCCGGGGCGCTGTTGGCGCTGTGGTGCTCCGGGGCGCTGTCTGCCGTGCTGTCCTTTCTGGACAAGCTGGCGGAGACTGGGGGCCTTTCGGCGGCGGTGCTGGAGCCGGTGGTCAAGACGGCGGGGATCGCCATTGTTACTCACCTTGCGGCGGCCTTTTGCCGGGACGCCCAGGAGAGCGCCCTGGCCTCGATCGTGGAAGTGGCAGGAACGGCCCTGGCCCTGGCGGCGTCTCTGCCGCTGATGTCGGCGGTGCTGGAGCTGATGACCGGCCTGCTGTGAGGAAACGCCATGAGAAAATACGGTCTTTGGGCGCTGCTGGCGCTGATCCTGGCGCTGCTGGCGGGTGTTCTCCCGGCGCGGGCGGCGGCAGCGGAGGACGGCTTTCAGGAGGAGCCCATCGTGGATGTGGAGGAGCTCAAGCGGGCGGCGGAGGACAGCGGCTCCGAAGTGGATTACGGACTCAGCCTGGACGAGGGGATCGAAGCCCTGCTGGACACCGGCAGCCGGGAGATCCACGGCGTCATCCGGCGGGCGGTGCGGTCGGGGGTGGTGCTGCTGGCCATCCTGCTGCTGGTGGGGCTGGCAGACGCGGCGGGGGACAGCCTGGGACAGAAGGGCGCCATCGCTGTGACGCTGGCGGGCACTCTGGCGGTGACGGCGGCCGCGGTGGCGGACGTGAACTCCCTCATGGGCATGGGGGCCGGGGCGCTGGACGATATGCGCTCCTTTGCCAATGTGCTGCTCCCCGCCGTGGCGGCGGTGACAGCGGCCACCGGGGCCGTCACCGGCGCGGCGGCAAGGCAGATGGCGGCGGTGCTGTTTTCCGACATTTTGATAAATCTGATCGACGGGCTGCTGGTGCCGGTGCTGTACGGGTACATCGCAGCCTCGGCGGCCTGGGCGGCGGTGGGAAACGAGGGCTTGAAGCGGCTTGCCGCCCTGCTGAAATGGCTCGTGGTCACCGTGCTCACCGTTGTGATGTTGACTTTTGTTGGGTATCTCACCGCCAGCGGGGTCATCGCCGGGACGGCGGACGCCGCCTCCGTCAAGGCGGCCAAATTCGCCATTTCCGGGGCGATCCCGGTGGTGGGAGGGATCTTATCTGAGGCGGCGGAGACGGTGCTGGCCTCGGCGGGGATCCTGCGGGGAACAGTGGGGGTGTTCGGAATGGTGACGGTGCTTGCCATCTGTCTGGTCCCGGCGCTGGAACTGGCGGTCCACTATCTGGCCTATAAGCTCGTGGCGGCGCTGGCCTCCGCAGTGGGCCAGGGGAGGGTCCACAGCCTGGTGGAGCAACTGGGAGGCGCCTTCGGCCTCATTCTGGGGATGACGGGCTCCTGCTGCCTTCTGCTGCTCATCGCCCTGGTTTCCTCCATTTCTGTGGCGGCGGTATGACGGGTATGCTGAAGGACTGGCTCGTTGGGTTGACCTGCGCCGCCATGGCGCTGGCGCTGATCGAGGGGCTCGTCCCCTCCGGGACGGTGAAGAAGGTGTGCCGCCTGGCGGGAGGGCTGGCCCTGCTGCTGGCGGCGGTGAGCCCTCTGGTCAAACTGGACAAGGGGGCCGTGGGAGACGCGCTGAAGGATTACCGAAGTTCGCTGGACGCCTATGAGGAGACTTTGGCCGAGCAGTATGACCAGCGCTACAAAACCATCATAGCGGAGCGCACCGCCGCATATATTGTGGACAAGGCGGCGGAGATGGGCGTCTCCTGCCAGGTGGAGGTGACCATCGGCTATGACGGGAACAAACTGCCGTGCCCCCGGGAGGTCACCGCCCGGGGCGCCTGGACGCCGGGACAGCGGGAGGCCTTCAGCCGGATGCTGGAAGAGGACCTGGGTGTGCCGCCGGAGCGGCAGCGGTTTGAGGAGAGTACACCATGAAAAAGCTCACATGGCCGGATACGGCCAGGCTCAAGGACTTTCTGAGCCAGTACAAGTACATCTTCCTCGTGGCCGCCGCGGGGGTATTGCTCCTGCTGTGGCCGGCTGGGGGACAGAGAGACGCCCACCAGGAAGAGCCGGCGGAAGGATCCGCCGGCGTTCAGGAGGAATTCGACCTGGAGGAGCTGGAGGAGAAACTGTCCGCTGTCCTCTCCCAGGTGGAGGGGGCCGGCCAGGTGACGGTGGCACTCACCCTGAAAAGCGGCATGGAGCGGGTGCTGGCCTCTGACCGGGAGACGTCCGCCGACCCGGACGGCCGGGGCTCCTGGACCACCGAGACGGTCATCCTGGACGGGGACGGCAGGGAGGAGACGGTGCTGATCTCCCAAAATTATCCCACCTTTCAGGGGGCGGTGGTGGTGTGCCGGGGAGGAGCTGACCCCCAGGTGCGGCTCCTGCTGACCCAGGCGGTGTCGGCCCTCACTGGGCTGGGGGCCGACCGCATCACGGTATGCAAGGGGGAGAGCCCCTATCAATCAAATCAATGACGGAGGGAAACAGAATGAGTGTATGGAAACGCAACGCGGTGGTGGTGGCCATCGTCCTGTTCGTGGGGGCGGCGGTGTATCTGAACTGGTCTTATACCCACCAGCAGACGGCGGACGACCCCGCCGCCAGCGAGACGGGCAAGGTGCTGGGACAGGCGGGACTGGTCAATGGCGTGGACGCCAGCGCGTCCCCCACCGGCACTCCCGCCGCGGGGGCGATGGGCAGCGCCGCGCCGTCCGCTCAGCCCAGCGCCGGAGACGGGACCCAGGCCCCCGCCCAGAGCACCGGCTATTTTGCCGCCGCCCGCCTCAACCGCCAGCAGGCCAGGGACAGCGCCCTTCAGCTGCTCCAGCAGGCCGCCGCCGATGAAAACGCCGCCCAGGAGGTCATCGACGACGCCAACACCTCCATCCAGGCCATGGCCGCCTGCACCATGTCGGAGGCCAATGTGGAGAACATGGTCACCGCCAAGGGCTATGGGGACTGCGTCTGCTTCATCAATCAGGACAGCGCCAGCGTGGTGGTGTCCTCCACCGTCGACGGGCTCACCGAGGCCGACATCGCCAAGATATTGGAGATCGTCAAGCAGGAGACGGGCCTGTCCGCCGAGACCATCCACATCGTCGAGACGGAGCCCTGAGAAAAAGGGTTGTATTTTACATTTGCCGGTGATATAATAGCCTCAACTTCAAAAAGGAGCGTGAGGCGATATGGCCGACAGCAAGGAATACATCTCCCACGGGGAAGATCTGGGCAGCATCAGCATCTCTGAGGAGGTCTTGGCCGTCATCGCCGGGGCGGCGGCGCTGGATGTGGAGGGCGTCGGCGCGCTGGGCTCCACCCTGACCGGGGACGCGGCCGCCGTGGTGAACAACCGCAAGAGCCTGGCCAAGGGCATCCGCCTGGCCGTGGACGGCGAAAACGTGGCCATCGACGTGACCATCCTGGTGCGGTACGGCTACGGCGTCACCGACGTGGCCAAGGCGGTGCAGGAAAACGTGTTCAGCGCGGTGGAGAGTACCAGCGGGCTGACGGTGACCGCCGTCAACGTGACGGTGAGCGGCGTCACCTTCCAGAAGTGATCGCCGCGCGCGAATGGAGCCGGGCAGACGCCCGGCTCTGTTTTTTTGCCCGGTCGCAAAAAAAGGGTTTTCTTTTTCCCGGCCGGAGTGTATAATAAATCGAATATACATAATGGGTGGGTGTGCCCATGAGAGGACCGGCAGGCGCCGGAGAAGGAGGCCCTTATGAACAGGACCACAGCCAGAGAGATCGCCATGCACATGGTGTTTCAAATGACCTTTACCGGCACTCCCGCGGGGGAGCTGCTGGAGCGGGAGCTGAACGAGGAGAGCTTTGCCCTCCGGGCCGGGACGGAGCCCCTGTATAGTGAGTTCCCCGACAAGGGCTCGCTGGAGTACATCTCCAAAGTGGTCGCCGGGGTGGAGGAACACGCCGCGGAGATCGACGAGGCCATCAGCCAATATGCCAAGGGCTGGCGGCTGAAGCGCATCGACCGGGTGGCCGCCGCCATCCTGCGGGTGTGTATGTGCGAGATCCTCTATCTGCCCGACGTGCCCAACAGCGCCGCCATCAACGAGGCGGTGGAGATCGCCAAGGGCTACGTGGACGACGACGTGGTGAAGTTCATCAATGGCATCCTGGGCTCCTTCGTCCGGGACAGGTTCCCGGAGCCCGAGGGTGAGGGCTGACATGGGCGGGATGTGCCTGGGCCTGGACACCAGCAACTACACCACCTCCGCCGCCGTGTTCGACGGGGAGACGGGGGAGAACCGGGGAAAGCTGCTCACCGTCCCAGAAGGGGCCCTGGGCCTCCGCCAGAGCGACGCTCTGTTCCAGCACGTGAAGCGCCTCCATCTCATGGTGGAGCAGCTCCGCTCCGACGGGCTGCTGGGCCGGATCGCCGCCGTGGGGGCGTCCACCCGGCCCCGGGAGGCGGAGGGCTCCTATATGCCCTGTTTCCTGGTGGGGGAGGGCCAGGGCAGGTCCCTGGCCGCCGCGCTGGGCGTGCCCTTCTACCCCTGCTCCCACCAGCAGGGGCATATCGCCGCCGCGGCCTGGTCCGCGGGCCGAATGGACCTGCTGGACAGGCCCTTTTTGGCCTGGCACCTGTCCGGCGGCACCACCGAGCTGCTCTACGTCCGGCCAGAGGGCCGTACCGTCCGATCGGAGATCGTGGGCGGCACCTCCGACATCTCCGCCGGCCAGCTCATTGACCGGGCCGGGGCGCTGCTGGGCCTGCCCTTCCCGGCGGGGAAGGCCCTGGATGAGCTGTATCCCCAGGGAGACGAGCCGGTCAAACCATTCAAGGTGAAGCTGACCGGGCTGACCTTCTCCCTGTCCGGCATGGAAAACCAGGTGAGGCAGCGCGTCCAGCGGGGGGACAACTCCGCTGATGTGGCCAAATTCACCCTGGATACGGTGATCGATGTGGTCCTCCGGGCCACGGAGGCGGCCATGGCCCGCTGGCCGGGCCTGCCGGTGCTGTGCTCCGGCGGGGTGGCCTCCAACCGGCAGATGAGGGCCGCCCTGGAGCGGGCCTGCGGCGCGGTGTTCGCCCAGCCTCGGTACTCCACCGACAACGCCCTGGGGGTGGCCATCCTGACACACCGGGCCCTGGAGAGGGGGATCGCCCCGTGAGCCTGAACCTATCCAATCTGCCCACCTACACCGTCACCCAGGTGAACGAGTACGTGAGGGACCTCATGGACGACGACCTGCTGCTCCAGAGCATCCTGGTCCGTGGGGAGATCTCAAATTACAAGCGCTATCCGTCGGGGCACCACTACTTCTCCCTGAAGGACGAGACAGGCGTTTTGAAGTGCGTCATGTTCCGGGGGGAGGCGGCGCGCCTTCGGTTCCGGCCGGAGAACGGCATGCGGGTGGTGGCCTTCGGGCACGTGTCCGTGTTTCCCCGGGACGGGGCCTATCAGCTCTACTGCGCGGACCTGCTGCCCGACGGCAGAGGGGCCCTGGACGAGGCCTTCGAGCGGCTTAGGGCCCGGCTGGAGGCGGAGGGTCTGTTCGACGAAGAGCATAAAACGCCCCTGCCGGAATACCCCCACAAGATCGCCCTGGTGACCTCACCGGCGGGGGCGGCAGTGCGGGATATGATCCGCATCCTGGGTCAGCGCTGGCCTCTGGCGGAGGTGCTGGTGGTCCCCGTCCGGGTCCAGGGGGAGGGGGCGGCGGAGGAGATCGCCGCCGCCATCCACGCCGTCAATAACCGGGCGGACGTGGACCTCATCATCACCGGCCGGGGCGGCGGCTCCATGGAGGACCTGTGGGCCTTCAACGAGGAGGTCGTGGCGAGGGCCGTCTACGTGTCCAACATCCCGGTGATCTCCGCCGTGGGCCACGAGCCCGACGTGACCATCGCCGATTACGCGGCCGACCTGCGGGCGGCAACTCCCTCCAACGCCGCCGAACTGGCGGTGCCCGACCGGGCGGAGCAGAAGGGACGGCTGGCCGATCTGAGATACCGGCTGTGCATGGCCGTCCGCGGCAGGCTGGAGGACAGCCGCCGGACGCTGGACCGGCTGAGATCCAGCCGCGTCCTGCGGTCCATGGCCGCCCCCATCCAGGAGCGGCGGATGCTCTGTGACAGCCTGCGCCGCCGCTTGGAAACCGCCTTTGCCGGCGGGATGAAGGACCGGCGGGCAGCCCTCGCCAAATGCGCCGCGGGGCTGGACGCCCTCAGCCCGCTCAAAGTGCTGTCACGGGGCTACGCCATCGCTCGGAAAGGGAGCGCCGTGGTGTCGTCCATCGGCCAGGTTGAGATCGGGGACAGGCTGGATGTGGCCGTCTCCGACGGCGTCATCCAATGCGAAGTGAAGGACAAGGAGGAGAGGTCATGGCGGTGAAAAAGCAGACCTTCGAGCAGGCTATGGGCCGCCTGGAGGAGATCGTGTCCAAGCTGGAGCAGGGAGACTGCGATCTGGAGCAGTCCCTGAAGCTGTTTGAGGAGGGGGCCCGGCTTGCCGCCCAGTGTGAGGAACAGCTGGACAGGGCCGAGCAGAAGGTGAGCCTCCTGCTGGAGAACGGGGACGAGGTCCCCTTTGCGGCCGGGGAGGACTGACATGGACTTTCAGAAGAAGTACGACGCCCTCCGGGAGAAGGTGGAGGGCGCTCTGTCCCGATATTTCGGGGAGGAAAGGCGGGGGTTTCGGTTCGACGGGCTCATGGAGGCCATGGACTACAGCCTGATGGCCGGGGGCAAGCGCCTCCGTCCGGCGCTGGTGCTGGAGTTCTGCCGCGCCTGCGGCGGGGATGTGGACGCCGCCCTGCCGGTAGCGTGTGGCATCGAGATGCTCCACACCTACTCCCTGATCCACGACGACCTGCCCTGCATGGACGACGACGACCTCCGCCGGGGCAGGCCCACCAACCACAAGGTGTTCGGCGAGTGTACCGCCGTGCTGGCGGGGGACGCCCTCCAGGCGGAAGCCTTTGGGGCCATTCTGCGCTCCGACCTTCCGCCGGAGCGGAAGGCCGCCTGCGCGGAGGCATTGGCCGACGCCGCCGGGGTGGACGGCATGTGCGGCGGCCAGTACATGGACATGGACAGCGAGAAGCGGGTCATGTCCGAGGACGAGGTGACCGAACTCCAGGCCCGCAAGACGGGGGCCCTGCTCACCGCCGCCTGCCGGATGGGTGTGCTGGCCGCCGGGGGCACTGAGGAGCAGGAGGACGCCGCTATGCGGTACGGCGCCTTTCTGGGGGCCGCCTTCCAGATCCGGGACGATATGCTGGACGAGCTGTCCACCGAGGCGGAACTGGGCAAGCCCATCGGCTCCGATCAGGCCGAGGGCAAGATCACCTTTATGACCCTCTACGGGGCGGAGAAGTGCGCCATCATCGTGGAGCGCCTCACCGAGGGGGCGAAAGCGGCGGCCAGGGAGCTGCCCGACGGGGAATTTTTGTGCGAGCTGGCGGAACGTATGGCCAATCGCAGCCACTGAGCGAATCCTGAGCGTGAAGGAGTGAACCGTCATGATCGTCAGTCCCATCCTCATCATGGGCGTCTGCGCGTGGGCGGCGGCCCAGGTCCTGAAATTCATCATCTCCGTCATCGCGTTTCGGAAAGTGGACATCAAATATCTCTATACCGGCGGAGGGATGCCCAGCTCCCATTCGGCGCTGGTTTGCGCCTGCTCCACGGGGACGGCCTTTGCCACGGGGCTGGATTCGCCCCTGTTCGCCATCGTGGTGCTGTTCTCCTTTATCGTCATGTACGACGCCGCCAACGTCCGCCGGGAGACGGGCAAGCAGTCCAAGATCCTGAACTATATCATGAAGGACTGGGCCAATGTTCCCCCGGAGGTCATGGACAGGGAGCTGAAGGAGTTGCTGGGACACACCCCCCTCCAGGTGGCTGTGGGGGCCGTGCTGGGCGTGGCCGTGGGCTTGATCGGCGGGCTTTTGGCCTACGGGGTTTGAGTTCCGGCCGCCAGTTTACCATCTACGAATGAGAGGAGGGGCGGCCCATGTACCCGGAACGCCTGGATCAGATCACCGACGCCCAGGCAAAGCTGCTTTGTGACCAGCTGCGGGCGGACATCGTGGAAAGCGTGGCAAAGACCGGCGGCCATCTGGCCTCCAGCCTGGGGGCGGTGGAGATCACCGTGGCCATCCACCGGGTCTTTGATCTGGATACCGACCGGCTGGTGTTCGACGTGGGGCACCAGTGCTACGCCCATAAATTCCTCACCGGGCGGGGGAAAGAGATGGCCACCCTGCGGCAGCTGGGAGGGCTGTCCGGCTTCCCCAAGCCCAGGGAGCACCGCTCCGACGCCTTTATCGCCGGCCATGCCTCCAACTCGGTCTCGGTGGCATTGGGGATGGCCCGGGCCCGCACCCAAAACCGGGAGGATTACAGCGTCCTGGCCCTGATGGGGGACGGCGCCATGACCGGGGGCCTGGCCTACGAGGGCCTGTCCGACGCGGGCCAGAGCGGGGAACAGATCATCGTCATCCTCAACGACAACGGGATGTCCATCACCAAGAACGTGGGCGGGGTGGCCAGCCACCTGGCGAAGCAGCGGCTGAAGCCCCAATATCTGCGGTTCAAGAAATTTTACCGCCGTGTCACCGAGGGCAATCCCGTGGGGCGGGCGCTATACCGTTTTACCCACAAGGTGAAGCAGGCCATCAAAAGCGCCGTGCTCCACTGCAGCATGTTCGAGGACATGGGCTTCACCTATCTTGGCCCGGTGGACGGCCACGATGTGGCCTACCTCACCCGGCTGCTGAAATATGCCAAAGAGGTGAACGGCCCCGTCCTGCTTCACATCAAAACTGTAAAGGGAAAAGGCTACACACCTGCGGAGCAGGAGCCGGACCGATTCCACGGGGTCGGCCCCTTCCACCCGGAGGACGGCAGCCCTGTCGTGCCCAATGGACATCCGACCTTCTCCTCCGTGTTCGGGGATACCATGTGCCGGCTCGCCTCGGAGCGGGAGGATGTGTGCGCCATTACCGCCGCCATGCCTGACGGCGTGGGGCTCACCGCGTTTGCCGAACAGTTCCCGGACCGATTCTACGACGTGGGCATCGCCGAGGGGCACGCCGTCTCCATGGCCGCCGGCATGGCCAAGCAGCGGCTCATCCCGGTGGCGGCCATCTACTCCACCTTTTTGCAGCGGTCCTATGATATGCTCCTCCACGACACTGCCATCCAAAACCTTCACGTGGTGCTGGCAGTGGACCGGGCCGGTCTGGTGGGGGAGGATGGCGAGACCCACCACGGGGTGTTCGATGTGGCCTACTTATCGTCCGTCCCCGGCATGAAGATCTATTGTCCCGCCAGCTTTGAGGAGCTGTGCGCCATGCTGCGCCACGCCGTGACCCGCTGCCGGGGCCCCGTGGCGGTGCGCTACCCCCGTGGAGGAGAGGGCCCATACACCGGCATGAGCGGCGTCGAGGGCGCGTCGGTCCTCCAGGATGGGAGGGACGTGACGATCGTCGCCTACGGCACTATGGTCAACGAGGCGCTGGAGGCCGCCCGCCTGCTGGAGGAAAAGGGCGTCTCCGCCCGGATCTTGAAGCTGAACAGCATCTCCCCGCTGGATATGGACGCCGTGGCGGACTGCGCAAACCGTACTGGACGGCTCATCGTAGCGGAGGAGTGCGTGGACACCGGCTCCGTGGGCCGGCGTATCGCCTCTGAACTTGCCATGCGGGGATTGTCCGGCCTGTCTGTGGCGCTGGTCAATCTGGGGGATCGGTTCGTCCAGCACGGGCCGGCGGCGGAGCTGCGGCAGCTCTGCGGCATCGACGGGGCGTCCATCGCAAAGAAAGCTATGGAGGTGATCTCCCATGGCTAAAAAGCGGGTGGACGTGCTGCTGGTGGAGCGGGGACTGGCGGACAGCCGCCAGAGGGCCCAGGCCGTCATCATGGCGGGGCAGGTGTACTCCGGGGAGCGCCGCTGTGACAAGGCGGGCATGGCCCTGGACGAGGACGCGCCTCTTGAGATCCGGGGCCAGGCGCTGAAATATGTGAGCCGTGGCGGGCTGAAACTGGAGAAGGCCATGAAATGCTTTCCCATCACACTGGAGGGCAAGGTGGCGGCCGACATCGGCGCCTCCACCGGCGGCTTCACCGACTGCATGCTGCAAAATGGCGCCGCACGGGTGTATGCCGTGGATGTGGGCTACGGCCAGCTGGCCTGGTCCCTCAGGGAGGACCCCCGGGTGGTGTGTCTGGAGCGCACCAACGCCCGGTATCTCACCAGCGGGCAGATCCCCGAGCCCCTGGACTTCGCCTCCATCGACGTGTCCTTTATCTCCCTGGGCCTCATCCTGCCCGCCCTGCGCCCCCTGCTGAAACAGGGAGGCCAGGTGACCGCCCTCATCAAGCCCCAGTTCGAGGCGGGGAAGGACAAGGTGGGGAAAAAGGGGGTCGTCCGGGACCCGGCGGTCCATCTGGAGGTGCTGGAAGGGTTCCTCCGCCATGCGGCGGAGGCGGACTTCTCCGTGAAGGGGATCGATTTCTCGCCCATCCGGGGGCCGGAGGGGAACATCGAGTATCTGGGCTGGCTGACGGCCGGCGGCGGGGACGACGCCGCCGTCGATCTGAGAGAGCTGGTGGAGCGGTCCCACTCTGTTTTGGAGGGATGATCTTATGAAAGTGGTGCTCAGTCCCAACCCCTACCGGGACCGGGGCCTCAAGGCGGCGATCACCGCCCGGAGCATATTGGAGAAGAACGGGGTCCAGGCGGTGATCTGCCTGCCCTTTGAACTGGACGAGAACAGCCGTCTGGAGCTGCCGGACGAGGTCGATCTGCGCCCCATTGGGCAGGAGTTGGACCTCGCCGACATCCTGGTGTGCTTCGGCGGGGACGGCACCATCCTCCACGCCGCCAGGGAGGCCAACCCCCGGAACATCCCCGTGCTGGGGGTGAACCTGGGGAGTATTGGATTTATGGCCGAGCTGGAGCAGGGAGAGCTGTCCCTGCTGTCCCGGCTGGCCGCCGGGAAATACGGCATCGAGCGGCGGATGATGCTGGATGTGGCCGTCCGCCGGGAGGGCCAGCGGGTCTACTCCGAGGTCGCCCTGAATGACGCGGTCATCACCAAGGGTGCGGTGGCCCGGGTGCTGGATCTGGAGGTCACCGGGGATCGGATCGCCGTCTCCTCCTTCTCCGGGGACGGGGTGGTCATCGCCACCCCCACCGGCTCCACCGCCTACTCCATGGCGGCGGGCGGGCCCATCGTGGAGCCCACGGCGGAGAATATCATCATCACCCCCATCTGCGCCCACTCCCTCCACGCCAAGCCCTTCGTTCTCAACCGGGACCGCTCCGTGGGGGTGCGGATGACCTCCGGCGGCAAGAAGTCCGCCTACCTGTCGGTGGACGGGGGAAGGGCTTTCCGTATCCAGCCGGGGGACTGGGTGGAGTGCCGCCGGTCGCAGCAGACCACACGGCTGGTGAAGCTCACCGGGCGGAGCTTTTATGAGCGCATCAATCAGAAACTGGGAAAGGTGTGAAGGGTATGAAGGCCAACCGACAGAGGGAGATCTTACGGCTCATCGGGTCGCAGGAGGTGGAGACCCAGGAGCAGATGCTGAAGCTGCTGAACGCCGCCGGAATCCGGGCCACTCAGGCCACCATTTCCCGGGACATCAAGGAGCTGAACCTGATCAAGCAGCCGGCGGAGGACGGCCATTACCGCTATGTGGCCTCCGACGGGTTGCCGGTGCGGAAGGCCGCGGCCGGCCGGATGCAAAATATCTTCAAGGAGGGAGTCATCTCCTGCGACAGCGCCCAGAACCTGGTGGTGGTAAAGACCATGCCGGGGCTGGCCCCCGCCGCCGCCGCCGCTTTGGACGGCATGGACATCGACGCGCTGGTGGGCTCCCTGGCCGGGGACGACACCGTGCTGCTCATCATGCGCACCAGTCAGGCCGCCGAGCGGCTGTGCAGGGAGATCGGCTCTATGCTGGATCGAGGGTGAGGAGAAATGCTGTCTCTGCTTCACATCGAGAATATCGCGGTCATCGACAGGGCGGACATCTCCTTTGAGGAGGGGTTCAACGTCCTCACCGGCGAGACGGGCGCGGGCAAATCCATCGTCATCGACGCCATCGGCGCCATCATGGGGGAGCGCACCAGCCGGGATCTGATCCGCACCGGGGCCAGATCCGCCCGGGTGACGGCTGTTTTCAGGGACCTGCCCGCCCTCAAATGGTTCGATGAGATGGGGGCGGCCCCCGACGAGAACGGCGAGCTGCTGCTGGAGCGGGTCATCCAGGCCGACGGGAAAAACGTCTGCCGGGTGGGGGGCGTGCCCATCCTGGTTGGGCAGCTCCGTGAGCTGGGGGTGCGGCTGCTGAACATCCACGGCCAGCACGACGGCCAGCAGCTGCTGGATGAGGACCGCCACCTGGACTATCTGGACAGCTTCGGCGGGACGGGAGAGCGGAAGGCCGCCTTTCAGAGCGCCTATGAGCGGGTCCGGGAGATCAGAAAGACCCTCTCCGCGCTGCAGATGGACGAGGCGGAGAAGGCCAGACGGATCGACACGCTGCAATATCAGATCGACGAGCTGGAGGCGGCGGACCTCCGCCCAGGCGAGGACGAGGAGCTGGGCGACCGGCGGGAGGTCCTACGCAACGCGGAGCGGCTCACCTCCGCCGTGGAGGGGGCCTGGGCGGCCCTCACCGGCGGAGAGGAGGGGGACGGCGCCCTGCCCCTGCTCATGGAGGCGGAGGGCCATCTGACCGCCGGAGGGAAGCACAGCGCCGATCTCAGAGAGCTGGCCCAGTCGGCCACGCAGCTCCGCTGTGACCTGGACGACCTGGCGGAGCGGGTACGGGACGCCCGGAGCGCCTTCGACTTCTATCCCGGGGAGCTGGACGAGGTGGAGGCCCGGCTGGACCGGCTCTACCGGCTGAAAAAGAAATACGGCGGCACTACGGAGGAGATGCTGGACTACCTGGCCAAATGCAGGGAAGAGCTGGATACCATCCAGTTCTCCGAGGAGCGGGCCGCCAAACTGGAAGAGGAACTCTCCAAAGCGTTGGAACAGGCCAGGGAGCAAGGAAAACTCCTTTCCGGCGACCGGCAGAAGGCGGCGGAGGTTTTGGCCCGCCGCATCCAGGCGGAGCTCACCGAACTGGATATGCCAAAGGTGCGATTCCAGGTGGAGTTCGCCCCCAAGGACGCCCCCGACGGCATGGACCTGACCGGCATGGACACGGTGCGCTTCCTCATGTCCGCCAACGTGGGGGAGGATCTGAAGCCCATCGATCGGATCGCGTCCGGCGGCGAGCTGTCCAGGATCATGCTGGCGCTGAAAAACGTGCTGGCGGATACGGAGGAGGTTTCTACCCTTATCTTCGACGAGGTGGACGCCGGGGTGTCCGGCCGGGCGGCGGCCAAGGTGGCCCGGAAGCTGTACCAGGTGTCCAAAACCAAGCAGGTGCTGTGCGTGACCCATCTGCCTCAGATCGCCGCCATGGGGGACGCACATTTCTCGGTGGAGAAGGGGGAGCGGGACGGCCGCACCTATACCCGGGTCACCCGGCTGGAGCGGCAGGGCCGTAAAGAGGAGCTGGCCCGCCTCGGCGGCGGAGAGGTCACCGAGACCATGCTCCAGAGCGCGGAGGAGCTGCTGTCCTCCGCGGAGACATATAAAGCGGGAGAATCACGATGACATGATCAAAGGCATCTTTTTCGACGTGGACGGCACCCTGGTCCCGCCACACGGCGAGGCCATCTCCGACCCGCTGCGGGCGGACCTGCTGGCGCTGCGGGAGCGGGGGATCAGGATCTTCATCTGCACCGGGCGGGCCAGACAGGATCTGATCAGCACCGGGATGCTCCGGGATGTGACGTTTGACGCGTATGTCACCCTCAACGGCCAGTGCTGTTTTGACGACAAGGAGGTCTACCGGGACATCCCCATCCCGGCGGAGGACCTGGAGAACGCCATCCGCGTCCTCCGGGACAACCCCCATATCGCCGCGCTGATGGAGGGCAACGGAGCCAGCCGGATCAATCTGGTGGACGGCCGGGTGCAGCGGGTGTTCCGCTTCCTCCATACGGAGATCTACCCGCTGGCGGAGCCGGAGTGGATGCTGGAGCGGAACATCTATCAGTTCGTGCCCCTTGTGGATGAGAGCGAAGAACAGTTGTTTTTCCGGGCCATGCCCCACTGCGGCCACACCCGCTGGCACCCGGAAGGGGTGGACATCATGCCGAAGGGAGGCCGCAAGGCCGACGGCGTCAGGGCTACCATGGAGCGGTTCGGCCTCAAACGGGAGGAGATCATGGCCTTCGGCGACGGGGAGAACGACGACGTGGTGCTGGCATTGGCCGGCCTCAGCGTGTGCATGGGCAACGGGGTAGAGCGGGTCAAGGCCATGGCCGACTATGTGACCGGCTCCGTCTGGGAGGACGGGATCTGCCAGGCCCTGCGGCACTTCGGGCTGCTGGGCTAAGATCGCATACATAAGGAAAGCCCCGCCGTTTCGGCGGGGCTTTGTCTATGGACGTTATTTGCTTTCGTCAGGGTCGACGGGTTTCATGTCCTCCGGGGTATAGGGAGCGGGGTTTTGATCCGCGGGGGGAGCGGCGGGGGCGGCGGCGTCATTGGAAACGGGCTGGAAGTCGGTGTTGTCTACGGCGGCGTTCCCGCCGGCGGTGAACCGCTCCGGCACCTTTCCAAGGGGAGGCCCGCTGGGAACAGGGCCGGCCTTGATGCCGGTGATCACGGCGGCCAGGTCCAGCACGGCCTCCACGATCAGCGCGATGGCCACGACGCGCCACAGCATCTCCATGGCCTTGAAGGGGTCGATCAGGATCAGCACACTGATGACCAGAGCGATCAGCGCGTTGATCACCGTGAGATACCAATAGGGCATGTGGAAGCGGAGCCTGTCGATGCCCTGCTGGAACTTGACGGCGCCCACCACCAGCAGCGCGATACCGTAGATGTGGGTGAGGGAGGGGAAGAGGCTGTTGCGGAACACGAACAGGGCGCCGGCCAGGAGGCACAGCAGGCCGATGGCCAGGTTTTTCTCCATGACGGCCATCTCGGGGGAAGAGATAAAGTATCGGATGACGCAGACGACGCCGGCGATCAGCAGCACCGCGCCCACGACGAACAGCACGGCTCTGGTGAACCGATCCGGGTCGATCAGCAGAACGACGCCGACGGCCAGCTCCACCAGGCACAGGACGATGAATCCGAAATTCGCGCGCAGAGCTTTCATAGAAGCGCCTCCTTTGTATAGGTGATTTACGATGTTTTAACGGTGCTTGCCCAGGAAGAATACGGCCATGCAGCCGGGGCCGGTGTGGGCGGCGATGACGGGGCCGATGTGGTTGATGACGATCTCCTTGACGCCGAAGCGGGCCCGGATGTCGGCGGCCACCTGGTCGGCCTCCGCATAGGAGTCGGTGTGGCTGATGAACACCACCTGGCTTGCGGGGTCGGGATCGGCCAGCTCGGCCATCTTGTCCACCAGGCCGGTGAGGGAGGCCTTGCGCCCCCGGGCGGTGGTCACCTTGATCAGGTGGCCCTCGTCGTCCACATGGAGGATGGGCTTGATCTGGAGCATGGTGCCCACCACGGCGGTGGCGGCGGACACGCGGCCGCCCTTTTTGAGGAAAAACAGGTCGTTGACGGTGAACCAGTGGCACAGGTGGAGCTTGTTCTGCTCCGTCCAGTCCCGGACCTCCTCGATGGACTTGCCGGCGGCCTTCTGCTTGGCGGCCAGATAGACCAGCAGGCCCTGGCCCAGGGAGGCGCACAGGGTGTCTACCACGTAGAGCTTCCGCTCGGGGTACTGTTCCCGCAGGGCCTCCGCGGCGATGAGATAGGAGTTGCAGGTGGTGGACAGGCCGGAGGAGAAGCCCAGCACCAGCAGGTCCTTGCCGGCCTTCAGAAAGGGCTCAAAGGCCTCGGTGGCCTGGCCCACGTTGACGGCGTTGGTGGTGGCCATGGAGCCCGCCCGCTGCCGGCGGGTCAGCTCCTCGGGGGTCATTTCCCGGTTGTCGGGATAGTTGAGGTAGGTCTCGCCGTCGATGGTGAAGGCCAGGGGAAGGACCTCGACCTGCAGCTCCTTGACCAGGGAATCGGGCAGATCGGCGGACGAATCGGTGATGATGACATAGTCGCTCATAGCAGGGAAAACCTCCATACTTCTCTAAGCCGCCGGACGGCGGCCTGTTATCCTCACTATGATAGCACGTTCTGCCGTTTTTTGCAAATAATTTTTTGGGGATCAAAACACCCGCTGAATCCCCGCGTTTGGGGCCTCGGCGCGGCAAAAAAGGTTGACAATCCGCCGCCCCCTGTGTTATCATTCTCCCAACGCTGTAAAGGAGAGAGGATACCATGCAGCTCTATGAAGAACTGGTGGCCCGGGGCCTCATCGCCCAGGTCACCAATGAAGACGAAATTCGGAATATGATCGATCAGGGCAAGGCCACCTTCTACATCGGCTTTGACTGCACCGCCGACAGCCTCACCGCCGGCCACTTCATGGCCCTGACGCTGATGAAGCGCCTCCAGCTTGCCGGCAACAAGCCCATCGCCCTCATTGGCGGCGGCACCACCATGATCGGCGACCCCTCCGGCCGCACCGATATGCGCAAGATGCTCACCAAAGAGGACATCGACCACAACGCCGAGTGCTTCAAGCGCCAGATGGAGCGGTTCATCGACTTCGGCGAGGGCAAGGCCATGATGATCAACAACGCGGACTGGCTTCTGAACCTCAACTATGTGGAGCTTCTTCGCGAGGTGGGGGCCTGTTTCTCCGTCAACAATATGCTCCGGGCCGAATGCTACAAGCAGCGGATGGAGAAGGGCCTGTCCTTCCTGGAGTTCAACTATATGATCATGCAGTCCTACGACTTCTACTATCTGTTCCAGCACTACGG
>CANPWZ010000014.1 GCA_947585425.1 uncultured Oscillospiraceae bacterium | reverse complement strand
CTCTAAAAACGAAGAATCTTCGTTTTTAGAGGCCGCCGGAATAAAATGTAGTATTCTGTCGAGAAGAAATCCAGGTATTTTGCGCGTATGCTCTTGACAATTTAGCTGGGATATGTTACCATTTCATCGTTGATTGCTTGTGCGTACTTCGCTGAAATCGCGGAGCCGGGTCCTTTGGACCTGGGACCGGGGGGCACCCGCATTGCATACGTTGTTAAGGTTGTACGTTATGCCAGAACGGCCGCTACAGGAGATAGCGGCGTTTACTGGCAGGAGCTTGTAGGGGGCAGTATACCCTTTTGAGGGTAGATTGCCCGTTGTTGAATGCTTATCACAGCCCATCGGGCTGAAAATCGAAGAATGCCTGCGCTCATCGAGAGTGCGAAAAGTTTGTTGACGTTGACGTTTTGACGACTTTTCGCACTCTCTTTTTGCGTTTTTGAAGGTGTTTCCGCTCATCAGGAGCAGCCGGCGGCCCTGCCAGCCGCCGGTCAGGGAAACGGGTGCCATACAAACAGTCGATCAGCTTTTGACCCTCCCCGCTTTGAGGTTTGCAGGGACACAGGGTGGACAACCTCGGAGGCCGTCGGCAAGCGGTCTCACCTCTCGCCGCTCCGGCGCTGCGCCGGTCCGGCAGCGTGAGAGTTCGCATACCCCGATCCCGGCCGGAGGGATCACAGAACACCCGCGGCCTGCGCTGCAACGCGCCGGCTGAGCATAACTATAAAAACAATGAGGCTTTATCATATGAAATCTAACATCAGAAATAGGAACGCTTACATTGCCTCTGCTGGGAGGTATCACTTTGGAGACTAAGTATCGCTCTTTTGACGACCTGCCCCTGACCCTCCGGGTGGAGGACCTGATGCCCATCCTCGGCATTGGCAGGAACACCGCCTATGAGCTGGTGCGGTCCGGGCAGATCAGGAGCGTCAAAATCGGGAGGCAGATCCGCATCCCCAAGCAGGAGGTTTTTGCCTTCCTCCATCAGCAAACCGGCTGAATTGTTCACAGAAAACACTTGAAACAAAGCCGCACAGCGGTTATCATGAAACCATGATCCCCGCTGTGCGGCGAAAGGAGGTTCAATTATGCCGCACGGCACCAAAAATAAGAAGAACGCATCGGGCTCAGGCACGATCCGCAAAAAGACCGTCAGCAAAAACGGGAAGTCGTATTCCTACTGGGAGGCCAGAGTCACCACGGGCTTTGATCCGGGCACCGGGAAGCAGATTCAGAAATCCATTACTGGGAAGACTCAGAAAGAAGTGCGGGAGAAATTACAGACGGTCGTCGTTTCCATCAATGAGGGGAGCTATGTGGAGCCCTCCAAAATGACGCTGAGCGACTGGCTGGATCAATGGCTGGCTGACTACCTGAAGAACGTCAAGCCGCGCACCGTGGACAGCTATTCCATAAACTGCGAGATCCATATCAAGCCCATCTTGGGAGGCATCCGACTGGGCAAGCTGACGCCAATGGACATCCAGCGGTTCTACAACGGCCTTACCAACAAGATCACCGGTGAGCCTCTGTCCGCCAAGACCAAGGCCAACATCCACGGCACGCTGCACCGGGCGCTGGCGACGGCGGTTCGGATCGGTCTGATCCCGAAGAATCCCGCCGACCACGCTGAGCTGCCCAGGATACGGCGCAAGGAGATCAAGCCTCTGGACGAGGAAGACATCCAACGCTTCATGCGGACGATCCGCGGCCACAAATATGAGCTGATCTATCTTGTGACCCTGTTCACTGGCATGAGGGAAGGGGAGGTGCTGGGCCTCACCTGGGACTGCGTGGACTTCGCCAGCGGACGTGTGACCGTCAAACAGCAGCTCCAGAAGGTCCGAAACTCCAAGGGCGTCTATGTGCTGTCCTCACCCAAGAACGGGAAATCCAGAGTGCTTACCTGCGCGAAATATGTGATGGGGCTTCTGGAGACCCAGAAAGAGCGGCAGGAGGCCAACCGCCGGTTTGCCGGAGAGGCATGGCAGAACAAGTGGGATTTGGTCTTTACCAACGAGTTGGGCGGGAATCTCTGCGCACAGACGGTCTACCTCCATTTCAAGAACCTGGCCGAACAGGCCGGGGTCCCGGAGGCGCGCTTCCACGACTTAAGACACAGCTACGCAGTGGCCGCCCTGCGCGCCGGGGACGACATCAAGACGGTCCAGGAGAACCTGGGGCACCACACCGCCGCCTTTACGCTGGACACCTACGCCCATGTGACCGAGCGGATGAAGCAGGACAGCGCGGACCGCATGGACCGCTTTATCGCCTCGGTCGGCGGGGAGGGCAAACAGAGCGCATAAGGGAAAAAATAAGGGAAAACTGCTTTCAGGGCATAGAGAAAACCCTTGAAAGCCGCGGCTTTCAAGGGTTTTCTACTGGTGCGCGAGGCGGGAGTCGAACCCGCACGCCCTTGCGAGCACTGGCACCTGAAGCCAGCGAGTCTACCAATTCCACCACTCGCGCAAAAGGGCTGACGTTTTCTCAACGCGAGAATTATAATAGCACGGCGGGCGGCAGTTGTCAACAGTTTTTTTCTCTCTTGACAAAAAAGGATCTCGACGCTATAATAGGCTCTGCGATGCGAAAACTGCACACGAAATTGCACACGCGGATGTGCTGGAACTGGTAGACTGGCTAGCTTGAGGTGCTAGTGGCCCACGGCCGTACGGGTTCGAGTCCCGTCATCCGCACCACGCCGGAGCAGACCGTTTGGTTTGCTTCGGTATTTTTTGCGCAAAGATATGGTCAAATCGCGTTCAGTGTGCTATACTACTGCACGAAAGTCCATGGCGGCCCGTTGCGGCCCCGGAAAGGAGCGTGCAGCCCTTGCAATCCACCTTGACCCAGGCCAGCGAGCGCGAGTTTGGCCGTATCCGCTCCGGCGAGATGACCCCCGCCATGGCCGCCGTCTACCTCCAGGACGAGCGCATCCCCCTGCGCCGGTTCGACGACACCCTCCGGGAGATGTATCCCTATCCAGACCTGTCCATCCGCCTGATCAACGCCTTCCGGGAGGGCGAGCAGTCCCTTCCCTCGGTCCACAGGAAGGTGGCCAACTGGCTGGCGGGCGCCAGCCGCCCCCAGAGCAGGGAGGACCTGTTCCGCATGGCCTTTGCCCTGGACCTGAGCGAGCAGCAGGCCGGCGCCCTGCTGGGGATGTGTACCGAGTTCGGCATCCACTACCGGGAGGGCCGGGAGGTGGTATACGCCTGGTGCCTCCGCCGGGGCATGGGCTACCAGGAGGCCAGGGACCTGTTCGACTCCCTGCCACCCGTCCCCAAGGGGGGCGGGCTGCCCCCCGGCGAGGACCCCTATACCATCACCCACCGGCTCCAGGACCAGTTCGCCCTGGCCCACACCGAGGAGGAGCTCCGCCGGTGCTATGAGGAGAATCTGGGCCGGTTCGGCGCCTTCCATCTGCGGGCCTACCGCTATTTCTACCACTACATGGACGCCCTGATCCACCCCGTTTCCCCCTGGGACGACACCCCGGAGGAGGCCTATTCCCTGGACACGGTGATGGAGAAGTATCTGACCCTGGGGATGCCGTCGGGCAAGTCCCGGGCGGGCTATACCCTCACCCAGAAGCTCATCAAGCGGGGCTGGCCCAACACCACCGCCCTGAAAAACATCCTGGCCCGCCGGTCCGATGTGCCCCGCAAGCTGCTCCTGCTGCTATATATCATCACCGGCAACGCCGGCAACGACTACTCCGAGCTGGACGAGGACTACCTCACCACGGCGGAGCGGCTGGACCGGCACTGGTGGACCATCAACGCCATGCTGCTGGACTGCGGGATGCCCCCGCTGGACCCCCGCAGCGCCTCCGACTGGCTGTTCTGCTACGCCCTCACCGCCCCGGACGACGAGTCCATGGCGGACCGGCTGGAGCAGGTCATCGACAAGCTATACGAAAACGTCCGCTGAGCGGATAGAAAAAGGGCGCCCGGCTCCCAGAGCCGGGCGCTCCTTTTATCGTGATTTACTGGTGGATCGGCGCGTCGCCGGAGACTGTTCCGTAGATGGCGCCTTCGCCAGAGAGGATGATCCGCCCGTTGTTTTGGATCTCACCGAGGACGGTCACCGGATCGGTGATGTCGATCTCGCCGTAGTTTCTGATCTGGTTGAACTGCCCATTGTTCGTGAACAGGTTTCCGCGGTTTTCCAGGGTGCCGTCAAGGCTTATCGTCTGCCAATCCCAGCTGGAGATCGACATATTTCCCCGGTTGGTGATGCCGCCCGCGCGGGTGGTGAAGTCGGCGCTGGACATGAACCACCCCTCGTTGACCAGGGAGGTCTCTGAGAGATCGATGCCGCCGTTGACGGTCAAAGTCCCGTCCCGGCCCACATGGATCGCGCCCTCGTTGAGGACGAGCTGGTTCCGCTCAGAAAGGACGCCGCTGTTCACCCGGAGGTCGGTCCCGTTGGGCAGGAATATGTTGGAGGCGTCGGCCAGATAGGCCCCGCCGTCCACTGTGACGCCAAAGCCCTTGATCTCGCTCCAGTTGACCAGCCTGGCCCCGCCGTCCAGGCGAAGCTCGCCCGCGTCGTCGGCCGCCGTCACCGGCCCCCACAGCACCGCGGTGCCGCCGTTCAGCGCGAAGGTCCCGCCGCCGGTGATCGTTATGCTGCCGTTATTCTGGAGCTGGGCGTCTTCCTGAATGGTCAGCCCGCCCAGGGTCAGCTCGCCCCGGTTGCACAGGATGCCGGCACCCATGATCAGCTCGCCGTTCACCGTCAGAGAGGCGCCGGTATCGATGCACAGGGTGTTGGAGACAGTCACGGGCCCATCCAGGACGATGTGGCTGCCCGCGGGCACCCGGATCCCTCTGGAAGTGCTGTCGAGGGCGTCCAGCAGCATATTGGAGGAGGTCACGTCCAAATAGACCCAGTCCTCTTCCCTGCAGGTGAGCACCGCGCACCGAACGCTCTCGTTGTCCTCCAGCAGGGCGCCCGCGCCGTGGGTCTGGATGAGGCCGCCGTCGATGGTCCCGCCGTCCAGGGTCAGCCAGTCGGGGGAGTCGAACTCCACGACGCCGCCGAAGTTGTCCAGGTGCCCCGCCAGGGTGATGGGGCTATGGATGTGAGATGCGTTGGAAAGCTCGGCGCCCTGTTCCACCGTAACGGCGCCGTTGGGGCCGCTCCAGTAGACCCCGCCGCCCAGCCTCAGGCTGTTGCCGGAGGCCAGGGTGAACTCGCCCAGATTGACTACGGTCCCGCCGATCAGGTCCATGTACTCCCGGTCACCCTGGCGGGTCTCATGGCGCATGGTCCCCAGGTTGACGATGACGGAATTGATCCACTGGGTAAACTGGATATTGAGCGCCCCGTAGTTGAGCAGGAACCCGCCGCCATCGCTGTAGAGACCCGCGTCTATCTCGCCGTAATTGATGCAGCTCCCGCCCGAGGAGAGGTCGGGCTGGACATGGCAGGTGATCCGCCCGCGGTTGACCAGCAGATCGCGGAGGATCAGTCCCTGGCCGTCCATGGAGCTGGTGGAGAGCTCCACGCCCTCGCTGACGAGCGTGGGCTTGTTCAGGCCCAGATACTGCTCCACCGCAAAACTGCCGTCCACCACGATGGCGGTGACCAGCCGGTTATTGACGGCGTTTTCCAGCTCCTGATAGGTGCGTACATGCTCGGCGCCCTCAAAGACATCCTCGCTGGCCGCCAGGAGGGCGCTGGGGTCTATCGAGAATCGGTCCTTGCCGGTGAAGTCGCTCTCGCGCTCCAGCCAGAGGGCGGTCAGGTCCGCCCAGCCGGTGTCCGTGATGGCGACGGCACCGCCGTTCAGGGTGCGCAGCAGGCCGTCGGTACCGAAGTGTCCGTCCACCTCCAGGCTGCCGCCGTCGATGATGACCTGGCGGCAGGACCAGGCGCTGACATCGGCCCCCTCCTCCACGGCGATCCGGCCCGTGTCGGTGACGGTGAGCAGGTCGCCGCTGATCTCCCCGTAGGCGCCCTCTCTGCACGTCATCGCCGCCGAGATGGTGGCGCCGTCCCGGAAGTAGGCATGGGAGCCGCGTCCCAAGGTCACATCCGCCAGAAGGAAGGCCGGCCCGTTGCAGATCAGCCCGCTGTCCAGCCCAAGGATCAGCGGCTTGGTGATCTCCACCGGCGCGTCGAGTTCTATCTCTACCCGCGTGCTGAACTGGATAGAACCGATGCTGTCGTCGGCCAGGGCGTCCAGGAAGTCCTGCTTGCGGGTGGACGTCAGGAGATATTGATCCCCTACGGGCTGGGAGGCCGGCGGGGGCTCGGAGCCGCCCGGCGTGGGGGTGGGCCCGCCCGCCGAATGGCGGCTGACGCCGATCCCCACGGCGACGCCGGCGATCACCACCACCGCCGCCGCTGCCGCCGCGATGGCGGCGATCCGCTTCTTCCTGTCCGGCTTTGGGGCGGGGGAGGGCCCGGTCTCGGTACGGGGCTCTGTTTGGGGCTCGGGCTCCGTTTTGGACTCAGGCTCTGTTTGGGGCTCGGGTCCAGGCTGGGGCCCGGTTTGGGGCTCGGACTCCGTTTCAGGTTCGGGTCCAGGCTGGGGCCCGGGCTGGCCGGCGGAGGACTGTTCCTCCCCGGGCCGGAGGGAGTGGGAGGTCAGCGGCACCGGGGCCCCCTCGTACAGGGCGGCGTGGAACTCCTGGATGGAGCGGAACCGCCGGGAGGGCTGGAGCCCCATGCCGTACAGCAGGGCCAGCTCCTCCTGCTCGGTGAGCTCCGCCCCCAGCTTCCTGGGGGGGACCAGCTCGTCGTCGCAGATGCGGTCCAGGGCCTGGGCGGGGGTCTTGCCGGTGATGCAGTAGTACATGGTGGCGGCCAGGGAGTACACGTCGGTCCAGGGGCCCTGGCCCTTGTGCTGGTACTGCTCCACAGGGGAGTACCCCTGCTTGAGCACGATGGTCATGGTCTCGTCCCCGTGGGTGGACTCCCGGGCGCAGCCGAAGTCCAGCAGCTTCACCTGGCCGTTCTCCAGCATCAGGTTGTCGGGGCTGATGTCCCGGTGGATGAGCCCCTGCTTGTGCATGGCGTTCAGGGCCCCGAACAGGGGCTCCACCATGCTCAGCAGCTCCCGGGCGGGAAGCCTGCCGCCCCGCTGGGCCACCAGCTCCTTGAAGGTGGTGCCCTCCACGAACTCCATGACGATATAGGCGGTGTTGTTCTCCTGGAAGAAGTCCCGCACGCCCACGATCTGGGGGGTCTTGTCCATCCTGGCCATGGTGCGGGCCTCCCGGATGAACCGCTCCCGGCCCTGGTCGAAGCCCCGGCCGGCTACGCCGTCGTAGCTGGTCACGGAAAGGGAGACGGCGCTGTTCCGGGTCACCCAGCTGCTGGGGAAGTATTCTTTGACCGCCACCCGCAGCTCCAGCCGGGTATCGCAGCCGATGTAGGTGATGCCAAAGCCGCCCTCGCCCAGCACCCGGCCCAGGAGATAGCGGCCCGCCAGCACGGTGCCGGGGGGCAGATGGTGGGGCTGGGGGTGGTAGCTGCCCTCGGTGAGCCCGCAGGTGGGGCAGGGCTCGCCCGGCGTCACCGGCGTCATGCAATAGGGGCAGTATTTCTGATCCAATACGGTCACCTTCTCTCCCGCCCGGCAGGGCGGTCATTTCTATCATACATCATTTCTCGGGAAAAGACATCAGGAAATTATCAGATAACAGAACCAGGACAGTTCTCCGTCAGCTTCCGTCGCCCAGGCCAGGCCCAGCTGGTCCACATACTTTCCGGCCTGGGATTTGCTCTGCTCCTCGGTGATGGGGCCGCCGTAGGACTCCAGGATGAAGTCGAAGCCGTCGCTCCTGATCTCGTTGAGGTCATCATAGTTCCGGGAATAGCACGAGCCGCCAAAGGACCGGTCCACATTCTGCTCGTCCAGCAGGTCCCAGCCGGTGGTGCCGTCGGGCCGCACCGAGTCGTATTTTTCCAGCAGCTCCCCTGCCCGGATGGCGGCCGGGGCTACCAGGGCCAGGTCGGGGGCGACCCGTACGGCCCCCTGGGGCCGGATGGCGTTGATGGCGTCGGCCAGTTCGCAGTTGACCAGCCATACGTTGGAGACGGTGTCCGGCGCGGCGGTCCAGTCGGCCTTGCTGAACAGAGAGTAGTCGAAGATGCAGGCGTCCGGCAGGCGGATGGCGATGCCCGAGGAGGAGAGCCGGTCCAGCGCGCCGTCGTCCACATACTGCACCGGGCAGTCATCGCTGCCGGCGGTATCCCGGAGGGTCAGCGACGTGGTCCCGGCGGGCACATCCAGCAGGACGGCGGAATCCTGATCGGTGACCCCGTAAAGTTCCCAGTTGGGGCCGTAATAGAAGTCTGTCACCTTTCCGACCGCTGTTTGCATCCCGGAGAAGAAGATGCGGCAATCCTCCGGCACAGCCCAGCCGCCGATGGCGGAGCTGCTGTTGAGCAGCACCGTATGGAGCGGGGCGCCCTGGAAGCTGTTGGACTGGGTGGTCACGGCGCTGTAGGCGTAGACGCGCTCCAGATCGGAACAGCCCCGGAAGGCGGCGGCGCCGATGGTCTCCAGGTCGATGGGCAGGAAAGCGCCGCCCCCCATGGGCACCCCGGCGAAGGCGTTGTCCGCGATGGCGGTGATGGGCACGCCGTCGATGTCGTCGGGCATGAAGCCGGCGGTCCCGTTCCCCTCAAAGCCGGTGAGGACGGCGTATTCCCCGCCGTAGATCTCGTAGGAGTAGCCGTCCTCAGTGACGCCGGTCTCCGTGATGTCGAGCCCGGTGCTGGGGAGGATGGGGGTGCTGGTGGGCAGGACGAAGCTGGGCGCGGAGGAGAAGACGGGCGGCGGCGTATGCTGGGTGGAAGGGCGGTCCAGCACATCCTGCATCCACAGGCTGACGGGTACCGAAACCAGTATGCACACGATCGCACCCACGACAGTCACCGCTATTCGCTTCATACGCGAGGGCTTTTTATCTCCGCCCGCGCTGAATCTCTCCTTCAGCCCATCGGCCAGCCGGCCGATGGGGGTGCCGGCCTCCTGCCCGTTCCCGCCGGACGCGTACGGGGGATTGACTTCTTCCTGAGGGGCCTGGGCCTGCTGCTGGGTCTGGGGTTGAGCCTGCTGGGGCTGGGCCTGCTGCTGGGTCTGCCACTGGGTCTGCTGCTGGGCCTGGGGCTCCGGCCCGGGGCCGGTGGGCGGGACGGCGGCCGGCCGGTGCGGGGCAGAGGCGGCCTCCGGCTGATAGAGCCGGGCTGCGAATTCCTCCATAGTCTGGGGCCGGTCTTTCGGCTGGACGGTCAGGCCCCAGAGGATGGCCTCCTCCTGCCGGGCGGTGATGCCCGCCCCCAGGCTGTTGGGGGGCTGGAGGGGGTCCGCGTCCAGCCGCTCCACGGCGGAGGGCGGGATGGTCCCCGTCAGGCAGTAGTAGATGGTGGCGGCCAGGGCGTACACGTCGGTGTAGGGCCCCTGGCCCCGGGAGCGGTACTGCTCGATGGGGGAGAACCCCTGCTTCAGCAGCACCGTCATGGACTTGCCGTCCTCGGTGGAGCGGGCGGAGCCGAAGTCCATGAGCTTCAGGCCCCCGTCGGGCATCCACATGATGTTATCGGGGCTCACGTCCCGGTGGATGACCCCCCGGCTGTGGAGCAGGCCCATGTCCCGGATCAGCTTTTCCATCCGGGGCAGCAGTTCACCCGCCGGGATGCGCCCGCCCATCTTGATCATCTGGTTGTGGAGGGCCACGCCGTCCAGGTACTCCATCACCAGATAGGCGGTGCCGTTGGCCTGGAAGTAGTCGATGACCTTCACCACGGTGGGCAGATCCTCCTGGGCCAGCAGCATCCGGGCCTCCTCCAGGAAGCTCCGCATGCCGCCCTGGAAGGCGCTGTCCTGGCTGGTCATGGCCTGGACGTTCACCCCGTTGCCGGCGCGGAAGGCGCACCGGGTGGGGAAGTATTCCTTGATGGCCACCCGCCTGTGGGAGTGGGTCTCCATGGCCACATAGGTGATGCCGAAGCCGCCCTTGCCCCGGGCCGCGCCGATGATGAAGGAGCGCAGGCCATTGCCCCCGGTGAGCACCGTGCCCACCGGCAGGTCGATGCCGGCCTGGCCCTTCCAGGTCAGGTCGCCCCCGCAGACGGGGCAGGCCGTTCCGTTCCCCTGGATCGGGGACATACAGTGGGGACAGAAATCCATATCAACCGCCCTTTCTCACAATGACGAACGTCTCCTGTTCCGAGCCGAGGGAGAATGCCTCTCCCGGCTGGAGGGACACCGTCTGGCTGGCGGCCAGCCTGCTGCCGGCCACAAAGGTGCCGTAGGTGGAGCCAAGATCCTTCAGCAGCACATGATCCCCCTCGGCGATCAGGACGCAGTGGACGCCGCTGATCCCCTGGGTGTCGGCGGGGTAGACCAGGTCGTTCCGGGCGGGGTCGCGGCCGACGCGCAGCTGCCCCGCGATGGCGAAGCGCCGCCCCGCGAACAGGCCGCTCGTCCCCTGGATGCGCAGGCCGCTGTCCCCGGCGATGGGCTGGGGCGCGGGCTGGGGTGCGGGCTGTGGGGCCGGCTGCGGCGCGGGAGCGGACACGGGGACCGACTGGGACGCGGGAGCGGGGGCCGCCGTGGAGGGCACGCCCCGGACCTTCAGGAACACCACCGCGCCGGCGGCGGCCAGCACGATCACCACGATGGCCACGATGAGCCAGACGGGGACCCCGCCTCCGGCGGAGGTGTCATAGTCGATGTGCAGGCTGTCCAGCACGTCCCGGACATAGGAGATCTCGATGGAGTAGGAGTTCATTCGGTCGCCGGTGGACAGGTCCTGCCCGTCGATCCAGGTGTTCACGCCGGCCACCACGCCCCGCTCGTCCACCAGGGGGCCGCCGGAGTTGCCGTGGTTGATCTGGGCGGTGTGCTGGAGCACGTTGATCCGCACATCGTTGTCGTCGGTATAGGTGGTGTGGAGGGACACCACGCCGTTGGTGAGGGTGACGCTGTTCACGCTGCCGGCATAGTCGTGGTTGCCCTCGGAGTCCAGGGAGGCGTCGTCGGTACTGCCGGGGAAGCCCAGGGCGTACACGGCGTCGCCGGCCTCCAGCTCCTCCTTCTCGTCCAGCAGGGGCAGGGCCACCCGGCCCTCCATGGGCTCCGCCGCCCGGAGGACGGCCAGGTCGGCGCTGCGGTCATCGGCCTCATAGATGACCCGGCAGGGCACGGCGCGGCTGGTGTCCAGGCCGGCGCCGGTGCTGTAAGCGTAGTCGTCCTTCAGCAGGTATACGTTGGTCAGGCTGCCGTCGGCCACCAGCACCGTGGTGTCGTCGAGAAAGCCCAGGATCTCCATGTCCAGCCGGCTCACCACATGGCGGTTGGTGACGAACACGTCGGTCTCCTTCCCCGCGTTCCCCACGCCGAAGGCGGAGCCGGTGGCGGTGAGGGTCTCGCCGGTGGAATACACGCCCACATCCTGGGTCTCCAGATCCAGGTAGTACACGGTGCAGTTCCCGTAGATGGACAGCACCCGCGCCACGCCGCCGCGGGCCTCCCTGGCCCCGTTTCCGCCGCCCGCGCATCCTGCCGTCAGGAGGCAAAGCAGCATAAGGGCCGTTAAAACACATACGATCCGTTTTTTCATGGTCGTTCCTCCTCGATTCTCTTTCTGCGCTCCGGGATGCTCAGGTCACGTCCAGCCACGCGGCGGCGGCGGTGTTGTTGTCGTTGTCGGGGGGCACCCGGCCCGTCAGGCGCTTCCGCATCCGCGCCAGCCAGTCCAGCGGGCCGGACGCGGCGGCCAGGTCCTCCTCCATCTCCTTTTCCAGCACGTACTCCCAGAACCCGTCGGAACACAGCAGGAAGGCGTGCTTTCCGGGGTCCAGATCGGTCTCTTTTGTCTCCACCGTGGGGGGGTCGTCCTGCCCCAGGGCCCGAAGGACCCGGTTGCGGTCCTCGTGGAAGCGGATCTGGTCCACGGTGATCTCCCCCATGAACACGGCCAGCTGGGAGGCGCTGTGATCCCTGGTCTGGAAGGTCAGCTTCCCGTTTTGGAAATGGTACAGCCGGGAGTCCCCTACGTGGGCCCAGACCGCCCGGCTGCCCTCCAGCTCCAGGGCCACCACGGTGCTCTTCATGGCGCACTCGGGAGTCTGGATGGCCGTTACCGCCCGGTGGCCCAGAAGCACCAGCTCCCGGAGGCCGTCGGCGTCGGCCTCGCCGCCCCATGCCCGGCAGATGGCGTCCGCGGCGGCGGCGGAGGCCAGGGCGCCTCCGCCGTGGCCTCCCAGCCCGTCGGCCACCACCAGGCACAGCCGGTCCCCGTCCAGGCGGACCTGCCGGGTGGTGTCCTCGTTGGCGGGGCGGCCGCCGATGTCGGTATAACTCGCTGTTTGAAGCATTTGGCGCCTCCTTCCCCCGGTCCCGCTCAGTAGGCCAGGATCACGGCGGTATAGTTGTCCTGATTGGAGTAGCCCTTGGCCCGGACGGCGGCGTCCAGCTGGTCGGCGCACTCCTGGGCGGAGCCCTCCAGGCAGGCGGTGAGTTCCTCCCGGGACAGGGCGTTGTACACGCCGTCGGTCATCAGCAGGAATTTGTCTCCCGCCCGGATCTCCACCGGCGCGGCGGGCATATCGACATATTTCAGCTTGCCCATGCCCAGGTAGCTGGTGAGGCCGCCCCCCTTGGGATGGGAATAGGCGTCCCGGAAGCCGCTCTCCCCGTTCACCGCCCGCAGCTCCAGCTCATGGAGGAAGATGTGCTCCCGGTTGAGCTGGTAGAACACGCCGTCCCGGTACAGGGCCACCCGGCTGTCCCCTACGGACAGGTTGTAGAATTTTCCCTCCCGGGCGAGGCCGGCCACCAGGGTGGAGCCGCTTTTGGTGTATCCGTCGGGGCCCAGCAGCTGGTCCACCGCCTCGTTGGCCCGGGCCAGCAGGGTGAGCAGCAGCTCCTCCGGCTTGCCGGGGGTGGTGTAAAAGCTGTTCATCATGGCGGATACCGCCGCCTGGCTCACCTTGTCCCCGTCGGCGAGGCCGCCCATGCCGTCGGCCACCACACACAGCAGGCCGTAGGAGGGGACCGTCTCCTCCGGGGAGACGGAGAAGCAGTCCTGCTGGCTCTTCCGGGCCCCCTGCTGGTGGAGCTTGCCCACCTGGGGAATGGGGCTGGGCGCCTGAGGGCGGGCGGCGGCCTGGGCCTCCCAGCGGGGCCGGGCCGCCCGCTCGATGAGGAGGGCCGCCGCCACGGCCAGGGCCGTGGTCACAAGCTCTACCGCCACCACGGCGGCGCAGGTCACGATCGTCTCAATCATATCAGTTCTCCTGATCCCAGGCGAAGTCCTCGCCGCACAGCGGCACGAACATGAGCTTGGTGGTGCCGATGGTGATCACGTCGCGGCTGTTGAGCTTGGTGGCGTTGAACACCGGCTCGCCGTTGACCTCGATGATGTTGCGGCCTTCCGCCGGGCCCACGTAATAGGTGCGGTTCTTGTAGTGATAGGCCACCATAGCGTGCTTCTCACGGGAGATCTGGCTGTCGCCCTGGATGTGGATGTCGCCCGCCTCCCGGCCGATGTAGTTATAGCCCGCGTGGAGCCGCCAGTCGGTGCCGCGCACCGGCCCGTCCACGCACACCAGCCATCCCACCACCGGGTCCACCTGGCCGGCGGCGGCCATATCGCCGCCGATGACGGTAGGCTGGCTGAAGGGATTTACGCCGCCCCCGCCGCTCCAGCCGCCGGCGGGCTCAGTGGCGCCGATGCCGCCGGGCATGGCTCCGCCGCCGGAGCGGTTCGGGTCCTCCGTGGGCGGGAAATTGCCCGCGCCGCCGCCGGTGGGGGGCACGGCGGCGCCCATCCCCGGCTTCTCAGTGGGCGGGAAGTTCCCCTGCCCGCCCTGGACGGCCACGTTGCCGCAGATGGGGCAGGCGGTGTGGACCGCCGCGTTGTAATAGTGGCCGTTGGGGCACTGGACCAGATCGTTCTTGATTTCCATCTCGTTTTCCTCCTGTTTTTTGATATATTTGTGTGGTCAGATCACATCTGGATGAGCTCGAACAGGTTGGCGGGGGTGCCCAGGTAGAACCGGGTCCCCACCTGAGCGGCGGTGGGATAGTTGGGGGGGAGCCTGGTGCCGTTTGCCAGGAATGAGCCGTAGCTGGAGCCCAGGTCCACCAGGGCCGCCCCTCCCTGGTACCAGCGGATGGAGCAGTGGTGGCGGCTGATGCCGGGGGTCTGGGGGTCGAAGCGGACGGCGCAGTCGTAATCCCGGCCCATCATGATCCCGTCGCTGCCCACCGGGTAGACCCGGCCCTTCATGGGGCCGGACAGACAACGGAGGCCCAGCCGGGACTGGTCATTGTACTCGTAGTAGGCGGGGCCGGGCTGGGGAGCCGCCGGGGCGGCGGGAGGCTTCCGCCGGAAGACGGGGGCGGTGTCGCCCGCGCTGACAAAGGCGGCGACGCCGAACCCGATGGCCACCAGCACCGCCAGGCCGAACACGACGGCCCCGCCGATGGTGCAGCACAGCAGGGCCAGCTGGGCCATATTGGGCTTCAGCTGGCTTTTGCAGAGGAAATAGGGGATGAGTCCCACCAGGGCCCCGATGGCCCCGTTTACCACGATCCAGATCGCCAACGTCAACATCTTTTTTCCGCCTTTCTTTCTGGTTTTTGGCTTCCTTTTTGTACCTTTTCGATTGTAACATCGGAGGCTTTCCCGCCGTCGAACTTCTTTCCTCCCCCGGACGGGCGCGAAAAAAGAGCCGCCCGCTTTCGCGGACGGCTCTCAGCCGCTCTGTTCAATCCACTGCGGGGCTCTCCCGCATGGCCAGGATGGTCTTCTCGATGAGTTCGTCCAGGGTCCAGCCCAGGCGGTCCGCTCCCAGCTGAATGGTGTCCCGGGAGCAGCCGGCGGCGAACTTCTTGTCCTTGAACTTCTTTTTCACCGACTTGACCTCCAGGTCGTCCACGCTTTTGGAGGGCCGCATGATGGCCACGGCCCCGATGAGGCCGGTGAGCTCGTCGGCGGCAAACAGGATCTTCTCCATCTGGTGGACGGGCTCGATGTCCGCCCCGGTCATCCCCCAGCCGTGGCTGGCGGCGGAGCGGATGAGGGATTCGTCGATGCCTTCGGCCCGCATGAGCTCCTGGCACTTGACGCAGTGTTCATCGGGCCAGCGCTCAAAGTCCAGGTCGTGGAGGACGCCCACCGCCTCCCAGTAGTCGGCCTCGTCGGCGAAGCCCTGGTCCACGGCGAACCAGCGCATCACGTCGCCCACGGTGCGGGCGTGCCTGCGGTGGAAGTCCCCCTCGTTGTAGCGGCACAGCAGCTGCCATGCCTGTTCCGGCGTCGGGATCATAGTCATTACCTCCTGTCAGTTATTTGGATGACGGTTTTTGCTTTTCCGGCCCGCCCCAAAGCCAGAGGAAGGTGAGCCGGCGCCAGCCGTACAGCCGCATCCACAGCAGCTGCCGCTGGCCGTCGTAGAGGGCGACGGCCCTCCGCCGCTCCTCCTCGGTGAGGGGGCGGCCGCTGTACATGGCCTTTTCCGCCAGGGCGGCGGCCTCGGGCGGGATCTCGCCGCCCCAGGGCCGCATCCGGCTGAGCCAGCGGTAGCTGTCCAAGACGGCCCCGTTGGTGTCCGGCCGGCTGAGCCGGCGGCGACGGCGGGACTTCAGGGCGAACTGGATGAGCCACAGCCCGGCGGCGACGGCCGCCAGCGCCGCCAGGATCCTGCCCAGCACGGACAGCGCCGCCAGCAGTCCGCTCCAGAGAGGGCTCCCGGGCGCGTCCGGCTCCTCCGGGGGGCGGGATGCGTCCGGCGCGGGAGCGCGGCTGGGGGCCGGGGTGGGGGTGGGCCGGGGCGGCTCAGTGACCTCCGGCGGGAGGGTGGGCTCCTCCTCCTGGGAGGGGCCGCCCTCAGTCACCCGGTCCAGGGAGAACTGGTCGGAGAAGCCGGGGGTGACCTCCACGGGGTACCAGCCCCAGCCGTCCACATAGATCTCCACCCAGGCGTGGGCGGCGGAGTCGGGCACATAGGAGGTGGCATTGGCGATCAGGTCCGCCGTATAGCCGGAGACATACCGGGCGGGGACGCCCAGGGTACGGAACATCAGGGCGGCGGCGGTGGCAAAGTGCATACAGTAACCCTGCCGGCTCTCATTGAGGAACCAGGTCACATAGTCCTCCCCCTCGGGGGTGGCGGGGGTCTCCAGGTCGTAGGCGCACCGCTCCGCCAGCAGGTCCCGGATCAGTCCGGCCAGCAGGTCGGGCTGCCGGGCTGCCGGCATGAGGAGCCCGGTGTCGGGCCACAGCAGATAAAACCGGCCGTTTTCATCCGAAAGGAGCTGCGCGCCGTTCACCGGCTTCTCCGTAAGAAGCTCCTCCACCGCCTCCCGGGCGGAAAAGGGCACGTCCAGATAGTGCCGGTACACGTAGTCCCGGTAGACCTCCTCCGCCCGGGCCTCCGATCCCGGGAGGGGACTGAGGGCCCCGTCGTGGGTGTCCGGCCAGGCGAGAAGGGCAGACAGGTCCCGGTCATAGGCGGTGATAAACACCGAAAAGCCCCAGGCGTCCTCCGCCGGGACGAACCCCTGGTCCCGGAAGGGCCAGGCGCCTGTCTCCTCCCAGTCCTGTTCTACCATCTGATAGGGCAGGAACACCGACGGGCTCTCGTGGTCCACGTTGTCCACCACGGCGGGGTAGACCCGGTAGGGGCTGGCGGCGCCCAGGAACAGCAGGGGAGAGCCGGTCCATGCGCCCTCCGGCAGGGCGGAGGTATATTCCTCCCACACCTCGTCGGGAAAGACCTCCCAGGAGGAGTCGGTGTACTGGTCGAAGGAGCTGCCCCGGAGGTAGTAGTGCCCCCCCACGGCGGATCGGACGATCAGCTTCGGCTGGTTGACATAATGCCGCTCGCCGGCGCCGGACAGGTCCACCGACTCTTCGGAGGGTCCCTGGGCGGGGGCGTCGGGCCGGTGGAAGGGGCCCTTCCAGTTCCGGAGGAAGGTCAGGAATCGGTCGCCGAACTCCACCACCGCCTGTTCCGTGTCCACCGCCCACTGGGGGCGGGTATATCCATCGCTGGGGAACAGGATAACGATGCCCGCCAGCAGGAGGGCGGAGGCGGCGGCCCCGGCGATGATGAGCCGGCCCCGGCCCTCCCCCTTGCGGCAGAGGGAGGACAGCAGCAGCGCGCACCAGCACACGCACAGCGCCCCAAAGCCGCCCCAGTGGGGCAGTGCGCTGGTGATCATGGCGGGCAGCAGAGGCGGCAGAGTGAGGAGCACCACGGTCAGACAGCTTCTCAGCAGCGCCACGGCGCCCCCCAGCAGCAGGGCCAGCAGGGCCAGCGCCAGGGTCAAAAAGGTGACGGTGACCTCCGTTTGGGAGACGGCGGGGGGGAGGTCATAGTGGATCAGGGGGACATAGCCCAGCCGGGAACAGACGAACTCCAGGCAGACGGAGGTCACCAGCATGGCGCCCTGGACGGCCTTCTGCCAGTTGAGAAACAGGTTGAATCCCCACAGGGCGGCCAGGCCCAGGCACACCCGGCCGGAATACCGGGGCAGGGACCAGGCGCACAGGGAGATCAGGGCGAAGATGACCGCCTGAGGCAGCAGGGCGGCGGGCGGTATATCCAGCGGATACAGGGACACGAAGGACACCGCCAGCCCGACCAGGGCGCACAGCAGCAGCACGCCGTTGCCCAGGACGAGAGCGGCGGCGGACAGGCGGGAGGACTTATCCATAGCTGTCCTCCTCTCCGGCGGTGAGGTGGAGGCGGAACACGGGCTCCCCGGCCAGCTCGATGAGTTTGGGGAGGCTGTCCAGTTTGGCCCCGGCGGGGGGCGGCGGGGAGGAGAGGACGGCGGTGAGGCAGTCCTCCAGCTCCTTTTCGTCGCTCACCCGGCGGAGGGCGGGCTTGCCGTCCCCGCCCGGCCACAGCACGGCAAAGGGACGCTGGGCGGCCAGCAGGAACCGGCACCGGGCCTCCAGCTTGTCCATGATCTGATCCTGATCCTCCGCTCCCCCGTCCCGGTCGAAGGTGAGCAGGGGCAGGGGGGAGGGGCTCTCCGTCCGCTCCCGGACGATGAGCTCGTCCCACTTGGAGGACAGCTTCCAGTGGACGGACCGAAGCGGGTCGCCGGGGCGGTAGTCCCGCAGGTCGTAGTCCTCCCCGGAACCCTTCCGGGCGGCGCCTGCGGGGGAGACGTACCGGGCCCCGCCCTCCGGCTGAGGGACGGGGCGGAGCTCCCCGGCGATGGGGGCGGACAGGATGCGGGCGGGCTCCGACGCGGGCCGCCGCAGGGAGAACAGGCCCAGATAGTCCAGCACCTTCACCCGGCTGGCGGACAGCTCCAGCAGGCCGCAGTGGCCGGTGTCCGCGTCCAGCTCCACGGGGGCCCCGGACAGGACGGCGGCGCGCCGCCGCGTCTCCCCGGTGAAGAGGTTGCGCTCGGTGAGGCGCAGGGACAGCCGGGAGAGGGGGAGCCCGGCGGGGGCCTCCAGCGTCAGCCGCCAGCGGGCCCCCTCCCCGCGGAGGACCCGGGTACGGCCGGCGGTGAGGACCAGCCTGGTCCGCAGCATCCCCGGCAGGGACAGCAGGAGGGACAGCACCGGCAGGGCCAGGGTCAGCACGAACACGAACTGGCCCAGGTAGCTCTCGCTGGTGATCTGGAGGACAAAGGCGGCCAGGAGGACCGCCAGATAGATCAGGCGGCGGTGGACCATGGCCTTACTGGGGGAGACGGGGGGCGGGGACGGTGGCGAGCACCGTGTCCGCGATCCGAACGGCCCGCTCCGTGCTGCCCACCGCGCCGGTGGGCAGGATGAGCCGGTGGGCCACCGCGTCGGTCCAGACGAACTTCACGTCGTCGGGCACCACGAAGTCCCGGCCATGGGCCCAGGCCGCGGCCCGGCTCAGCGCCGCTACGGCGATGGCGGCCCGGGGACTGGCCCCCTGGGCCAGTTGGGGGCTCTCCCGGGTGGAGCGGACCAGGCGGATGATGTAATTCAGAACGATGTCGCTGATGTATACCCGGTCCACCTCGCTCCGAAGGCGGGCCAGGTCCTCGTGGGAGGCCGCCTGGACGATGGCGTCCAGGGGGTTGCCCTGGGCCTTGCGGCGCAGCAGCTCCAGCTCGTCCGCCGCGCTGGGGTAGCCCATGGACAGGCGCATGGCGAAGCGGTCCAGCTGGGAGTCGGGCAGAAGCTGGGTGCCGGAGGCCCCCGCCGGGTTCTGGGTGGCGATGACCAGGAAGGGCTCCGGGATGGGGTGGGTGACCCCGTCCACGGTGACCCTGCCCTCCTCCATGGCCTCCAGCAGGGCGGACTTGGTGCGGCTGGTGGCCCGGTTCAGCTCGTCGGCCAGGAACAGGTTGCACAGCAGGGCGCCGGACTGGTACTCCATCCGCCCGGTGTCCTTGTTGTAGAGGGAAAAGCCCGTCAGGTCGGAGGGCATCACGTCGGGGGTGAACTGCACCCGGTTATAGCTGAGCCCCAGGGCCTTGGAGAAGGCCAGGGCCAGGGTGGTCTTGCCCACGCCGGGGATGTCCTCCAGCAGCAGATGGCCCCGGGCCAGGATGACCAGCAGGGCCTTGAAGATCACGTCATCCTTGCCGACCACGGCCTTTTTGACTTCGTTGACGACGGAAACGGCCAGATTGGTTTCGCTCATGGGGATACCTCCGATTCAGGACAGGGTGGTGAACAGGGAGTTTGCCGCCTCTTTCAAGGCGGAAACCAAAACGTCGGCCTGGGCTCTGGTGCTCTCCGGGGAGAAGGACAGGCGCAGGGCGCCGTCCAGCCAGGGCTTGGGCAGGCCCATGGCGGCGAACACATGGCTGGGCCTCCCCTTGTGGCAGGCGGAGCCGGAGGAGATGCAGATGTTCCTGTCCCCCAGCACCCGCACCACCACCTCGCTCTTGTAGCCGGGGAGGGTCACGGCGCAGATGTGGCCCACGTCCCCCGCGGAGATGACCTCCAGTTTGGGGAGGGCGGCCTTCAGCCGCGCGAGGGCGTACTCCTTCACGGCGGCGGCCTTTTCCAGCCTTTTGGGGTCGTCCAGCGCGGCGGCGACGGCGGCGGCGAAAGCGGCGATCTGGCCGGTGGCCTCGGTGCCCGAGCGGATGCCCTCCTCCTGGCCGCCCCCGGTGAGCAGGGGAGCGAGGCGCACGCCCTTTTTCACGTACAGCGCGCCGATCCCCTTGGGGGCGCCGATCTTGTGGCCGCTGACGGTGATGAGATCCGCCCCGGTGGAGCAAACCGGGAAGGGGACCTTCAAAAAGCCCTGGACGGCGTCGGTGTGGAACAGGACGGCCTTATCCGCCGCCTTGACGGCCCGTACTGCCTCGGCCACGGGGAGGAGCACCCCCGTCTCGTTGTTCACCAGCATCATGGACACCAGCGCCGTGTCGGGCCGGAGGGCGGCCGTCACCTGGCCCGCGGTGATCCGGCCAGCCCGGTCGGGCTTCAAATATGTGACCTCGTATCCCCGGCGCTCCAGGTCCCGGCAGGTCTCCAGCACGGCGGCGTGCTCCACGGCGGTGGTGACGATGTGCTTCCCCTTCCGGCGGCCCAGCTCCGCCCCCCGGCGGAGGGCCCAGTTGTCCCCCTCGGTGCCGCAGGAGGTGAAGTACACCTCCCCGGGGGAACACCCCAGGGCGCGGGCCACGGTCTCCCGGCCCTCTTTCACCCGCCGGGCGGCCTCCCGGCCGTACCCATACCGGGAGGAGGGGTTGCCGAACTGCCCCAGGGCGTCCATCATGGCGGCGGCGGCCTCGGGGCGGACGGGGGTGGTGGCGGCGTAGTCGAAATAGATCAGCTCGTCCATAAGACGGCTCCTTTCCTCAAGTAAACATAACAATTGTATGCTCACAGGGGCCAAAAGTCAAGACGGCGGGGCGCGATTGACAGCCCGCCCGATTTGGGGTAAGATAGCGGAAACGATCAGAGGAGGGGGAGCGCCCATGACGGACCGGCGGAGACGTGTGATCGTGTGCCTGCTGGCCTTTGCCATCCCGTTTTTGGTGATGCTGCTGGTGTACGCGGACCTGGGCATGGCCCCCTGGGGGGACAAATCGGTGCTGATCTCCGACATGGCGGACGAGTATGCGGAGTACTTCTGCGCCCTGAAGAGCGGGGATCTGTTCTTCTCCTGGTCCAAGGCCCTGGGCACCTCCTACGTGGGGGTGTTCTCCTTCTACGCGGCGAGCCCCATCACCCTGCTGACCGTTTTCGTCCCCAACGAGTATCTGCCCCTGGCCCTGCTGTTTCTCACCGCGGTGAAGATCGGCCTTGCCGGGGCCGCCTTCGCCCTGTATTCCCAGCGGATGTTTCCCGGCTCGCCGGCGGCCTCCCTGATGTGCGCCGTCAGCTACGCCCTCATGAGCTATAACGCCGCCAACTCCATGAACCTCATGTGGCTGGATGGGGTCATCTGGCTGCCCCTGATTTTGCTGGCTCTGGAGCGTATCCTGGCGGGACGGGGCTTCGGGCCCTTTGTGGCGGCCCTGGCGGTGTGCTTTTTCTCCTGCTGGTATGTGTCCTATATGGCGGGGGCCTTCTGCCTGTTGTACTTCATCGCCCGGTGCGTGATGCTGAAGCGCTCCGGCAGGCCCCTGGGACTGGCCTGGGGCCGCTTTCTGGGGGGGGCGGCCTGCGCCATGGGCCTCACCGCCTGGCTGTGGCTGCCCACCTTCCTGGCCGCCTTCACCGGCAAGTTCAGCGGCGGCAACGTGGACTACGACGGACTCCTCACTGTCGATCCCCTGACCCTCCTGGGGCGGCTGTTCTCCGGCTCCTACGCCTCGGTGACATACAGCGCCCTGCCCTATTTCTTCTGCGGCACGATGACCGTGCTGCTGGCCGTCCTCTACTTCTATCAGAGACATCCCCTTCGGGAGAAGCTGGCCTGGCTGGGTCTGTTGGGGGCGGTGCTGGCGTCGGCCCTGCTGTCTCCCCTGGACAAGCTGTGGCACGTGATGCAGCGGCCCAACTGGTTCCCCTGGCGGTACGGGTTCGTGATCTCCTTCGTGATCGCGGCCCTGGCCAACATGGCCCTGCCTCCCGTCCTGGCCGCCGCCCGCAAGCGGGGCCCCGCTCTGGAGCGCGCCGCGGCCGCCGCCCTGCTGGTGCTGACGGTGCTGGACCTGGGCCTGAATACCCGGGACATCCTCACCGGGCTGGACGGCCAGTTCCATTACCAGTCCTACGCCGCCTACCAAGATGACTACCGGGCCAACGCCGCCCTCACCGCCGCGGCGTACGCGGACGATTCCGAGCCCTTCTTCCGCATGGGGGCCACCGAGGACCGGGGCCACAACGGCCCCCTGGCCTTCGGCTACCCCGGCCTCACCCATTACAGCAGCCTCTACAACCACAGCGTGAACGAGCTCACCCGGGCCCTGGGCTTTGCCCAGACCTGGATGTGGTGCGCCTACTACGGCTCCACCCCGGTGACCGACGCTTTGCTGGACTTTCGCTATGTCATCTCCCAGGGGAGCCAGCCCTACGAGGCGGCGGCCCGGAGCGGAGGGTACACCCTTTACAAGAACCCGGACGCCCTGCCCATCGCCTATCTCAGCGCCGGGGAGAGCGCTCCGTCCCTCAGCGCCGCCCCCACCCCCTTTGAGCGGCAGAACGATCTGCTGTCCGATCTGACGGGGGAGCGGGCGGAGGCGTTCGCCCCCATCGACGCCGAGTGGCGGGACGAGGGGGGCGCGGTGACCTTTACCTTTACCGGCCTCGGGATGCCCGTCTATGCCGACTTGTCCGTCTCCGGCCCCTTCCAGGTGGAGATGGCGGGGGGCGAGACGGTGCGCCTGGGTTCCTCCGAGGCCGCCAGCGTCCACTATCTGGGCGCCCCGGCAGAGGGGGAGGCGTGTACCGTCACCGTGTGGCGCCAGGGGGACTGGACGCCGCCTGAGAAGTTCCTCTGGGCGCTGGACCGGGCGGCCCTGTCCTCTGCCGTGGCGGAGGTGGACGCCGCCCAGGTGCTGTCGGTGGAGGACGGCGGCCGGGTGTCCCTGAGGGTGACGGCGGACGGCCCCCGGCAGGTGCTCACCACCATCCCCGCCGAGGACGGCTGGGCCGTCCTGGTGGACGGGGAGCGGGCGGAGCAGGGGACCTGGCTGGACACCTTCCTGGCTGTGCCGCTGTCCGCCGGGGAACACACGGTGGAGCTGCGGTACACCCCGCCGGGGCTGTACCCGGGGATCGCCCTGGGGATCCTCGCGGCGGCGGCCCTCATTGGGGCGGCTGTATGGGCGAAGCGGAAACACAGATGACGCAAAAAACTCCTTCGGATCACGCATCCGAAGGAGTTTTTGCGTATCCAGGTCAGCGCCGCCCGATGAATACCATCACCGAGCGGGGGCGGATGGTGAAGCGGTCCCCCACGGGGCCGTAGGTCCGGGGGGCCTCGTTCCAGGTGTCCACCGCCAGGTGCCAGCCCATGCCGTCGGGCAGGCGGGGCAGCTCCACCTGAAGGGGCTCCCAGTAGGCGTTGGAGGCCACGTAGATCAGCTGGTCGCCGCCGCTCTGGTCCCACCCGGCGAAGAGGACCCCCACATAGCGGTCGTGGTCGTCGAACTCCCGCTTCCCGGGGGTGATGCCGTAACAGGACACGTCGGGGAAGCCGCAGGCGCCGTTGGACAGGTTGGTCCGCAGCACCCTATGCTCCTTGCGGAAGCGGATCATGGACTGGAAGAAGCGGAACATGTCCCGGTGCTTCTCCAGCAGGGACCAGTCGAGCCAGGAGGTGATGTTGTCCTGGCAGTAGGCGTTGTTGTTGCCAAACTGGGTGTTGCCGAACTCGTCCCCCGCCAGGAACATGGGGATGCCCCGGGAGCACATCAGCAGGGTGAAGGCGTTGCGGGCCATCCGCCGGCGGAGGCCCTTGATGTCCTCGTCGTCGGTCTCCCCCTCCACGCCGCAGTTCCAGCTGTTGTTGTCGTCGGCGCCGTCGGTGTTGTTCCAGCCGTTTTTCTCGTTGTGCTTCTGGTTGTAGGTGAACAGGTCCCGGAGGGTGAATCCGTCGTGGCAGGTGATAAAGTTCACCGAGGCGTTTTTCCGGCTGTCGGTGTAGATGTCGGTGGAGCCCATGAGCCGCAGGGCGGCGCTGCGGGCCATGCCGGTATCTCCCTTCAGGTAGCGGCGGATGTCATCCCGGTAGCGGCCGTTCCACTCCGCCCAGCGGTTCCAGGCGGGGAAGGTGCCCACCTGATAGAGGCCGCCGGCGTCCCACGCCTCGGCGATGAGCTTTACGTCGGCCAGGATGGGATCGAAGGCCAGGGCCCGGAGGAGGGGAGGCTCGTTCATGGGGTTGCCGTCCTTGTCCCGGCCCAGGATGGAGGCCAGGTCGAACCGGAACCCGTCCACCCGGTAAGTGGTCACCCAGTAGCGCAGGCAGTCCACGATCATCTGGTGGACGATGGGGTTGTTGCAGTTCAGGGAGTTGCCGCAGCCGGAGAAGTTCTGATAGCGCCCGTCGGGGGTGAGCAGGTAGTATACGTTGTTGTCGAACCCTTTGAAGGAGAAGAAGGGGCCGGTCTCGTTGCCCTCGGCGGTGTGGTTGAACACCACGTCCAGGTAGACCTCGATCCCCCGCTGCTTGCAGGCCCGGATGAGCCGCTTCAGCTCCCGGCCCTCCCGGTTGAACTCCAGGGAGGAGGAGTAGCTGGCGTTGGGGGCGAAGAAGGACACCGGGTTGTAGCCCCAGTAGTTGTAGAGGGCCTCCCCGTTGTTGCTGCGGTAGTCCAGCATCTCGTCGAACTCGAAGATGGGCATCAGCTCGATGGCGTTGACCCCCAGCTCCTGGAGGTAGGGCAGCTTTTCGATGAGCCCGGCGAAGGTGCCGGGGTGCTCCACGCCGGAGGAGGAGTCCTGGGTGAAGCCCCGGACGTGGAGCTCGTAGATCACCAGGTCCTCCATGGGGATCAGGGGGGAGCGGATGTTCCCCCAGTCGAAAGTGTCCCGCACCACCCGCGCCCGGTAGTGCTGGCCGTGGGGGTTGGGCTGGGCCCACTTGTTCTGGCCGGTGACCGCCTTGGCGTAGGGATCCAGCAGGTATTTCGTCCTGTCGAACAGCAGGCCCTTGGCGGGGTTCCAGGGGCCGTCCACCCGGTAGGCGTACTCGAAGTTTCGAATGTCCAGATCGAACACGATCATGGAGTACACATTGCCGATGCGGTAGTGCCGGGGGAAGGGGATGACGGCGTAGGGCTCCTCCTCCGTGCGCCGGAACAGCAGCAGCTCGATGGAGGTGGCCCCCTGGGAGGACACGGTGAAGTTTACCCCGCTTGGAATGGCGGTGGCGCCGTTGACCTCATAGAGGCCGGGGCGCACATCGAAGCCGTTGATCCGATCCAGGGGGATCAGGTTGACCGCCCTGGGAAAGTCGAACTGCCGGGTGTTGAAGCCGCCCATCCGGGCCGTTTTTTTCGGTTGATCGTCCATGGGGCCTCCTCGTCCGCGCCGCGCGCGGGAACACGCTAAAGCATACCTTTAACAGTATATGTGCCGAAAGCGGAACCGTCAAGCAAAAGTTGGCGTTTTGGGGCAAAAATCGGCTCTTTCAAGGGTTTCAAGAAAAGTTTACCAGATATTAAAAAACTCTTCTTGTGTTCGGCAAAAAACCTGCTATACTATCTCTGGCGACAAGATCCAACCGTTTCGGAGAGGGGGCGCGCCGGTGAAGGAAAAATACGTCAGGATCCTGCTGTGGGCGGCTACCGTTTTGATTTTGGGAGGGACCCTGCTGGCCCTGTGGGCCACCGGCTTTTTCGAGGCGGCTTCCTCCCCCGAGGCCATGGAGGAGTACATCGCTCAGAGCGCCCCCTGGTCCCATCTGGCTTACTTTGCCATCCAGCTGGCCTCGGTGATCATCGCCCCCATCCCCAGCAACATCACCGCGGCGGCGGCTGGCTGGCTGTTCGGGATGCTACCCGCCTTCCTGCTCACCTGGGGAGCGGTGGCGGCGGGCTCCGTGCTGGTCTTTGCCCTGGCCCGAGGGCTGGGGCAGGAGTTCGTCCGGCGGCTGGTGGGGGAGAAGTCCTCCGGCAAGTATCTGGAGATCATCCGCCGCAAGCGGGACGTGTTCCTGTTCATCGCCTTTCTGTTCCCCTTTTTCCCGGACGACGTGCTGTGCATCCTGGCGGGACTGACGGACATCCCCTTCCGGCGGTTCGTTCTGCTGGTGGTGCTGGCCCGGCCCTGGGGGCTGCTGGCGGCCTGCGCCGTGGGCGGGAACGCCGTGGAGCTGCCTCTGCCTGCCATGATCGCCCTGGGGGCGCTGGGGCTGCTGCTGATGGCGCTGGCCCTGAAATACGGGGACAGGGCGGAGGAGGCCATCCTCCGTCGGCTGAACAAAACCGAAAAATAAAACGCGGGGGCGGCCATAGGCCGCCCCTCTCTTGCACGTATTGATAAGTTACACGGCCTCGTGGCCCCGGGCGCGGATCACGTCCACGACTCCCTGGGCCAAAGATTGGCATTGATCCTTGCCGGGGGCCTCTACCATCACGCGCACCAGGGGCTCGGTGCCCGACTCCCTCACCAGGATCCGGCCCGTGTCCCCCAGCTCGTCCGCCACGGCCTCCACCGCCGCCTTGACCGCGGGATCCTCCTGGGCGGCCTGTTTGTCCTTCACCCGGATGTTGATCAGCACCTGGGGGTAGATGGTCACCGGCTCGGCCAGACGGCTCAGGGGCAGCTTCCGGGCCAGCATGACCTCCATTACCTTCAGTGCGGTGAGGATGCCGTCGCCGGTGCGGGCATACTTGGACAGGATGATGTGGCCGGACTGCTCCCCGCCGATGCGGTGGCCGCCCTTCACCATCTCCTCGTACACGTACTTGTCGCCCACCCTGGTCTTTGCGTAGCCGATGCCCGCCTCGTCCAGGGCCTTGTACAGGCCGAAGTTGGACATGACGGTGGTCACCACCGTGTTGGTCAGCAGCTTGCCCCGCTCCTTCATGTACCGGCTGTACACGTACATGATCCTGTCGCCGTCCACCAGCTCGCCGTTCTCGTCCACGGCCAGGCAGCGGTCGGCGTCCCCGTCAAAGGCGAAGCCCACGTCGCACCCGTTTTCTTTGACAAACCGTTTCAGCCCGTCGATGTGGGTGGAGCCGGCGTCCAGGTTGATGTTCAGCCCGTCGGGCTGGGTGTTGATGGCCTTCACGTCGGCCCCCAGGGCCCGAAACACGTCGGGGGCGATGGCCCAGGCGGAGCCGTTGGCGCAGTCCAGGGCCACCTTCTTGCCCCGGAAGGAGTACACCGCCAGGGAGATGAGATAGCCCATGTACCGGTTCCGGCCGGCGGTGTGGTCCACGATGGAGCCGATGTGCTCTTTCGTGGCGAAGGGGACCTCCGGCCAGGGCTGGCCGTCCAGCTCCAGGCAGCCGTCCAGATAGTCCTCCAGCAGGCGGATGGTGCCCTCGTCCATCTTCTCGCCCTCCCGGTTGAACAGCTTGATGCCGTTGTCCCAGAAGGGGTTGTGGGAGGCGGAGATCATCACGCCGCAGTCGAAGCCGTCCACCCGCGTCACATAGGACACGGAGGGGGTGGTGGTCACGTGGAGCAGGTACACGTCCGCCCCGGAGGCGGCCATGCCCGCGCTGATGGCGTACTCCAGCATATAGCTGGAGCGGCGGGTGTCCTTGCCCACCACGATGGAGGGCTTTTTGCTCCGGCCGTAGTACCAGCCCAAAAACCGGCCGATGCGGTAGGCGTGGTCGGCGGTGAGGCCCTCGTTAGCCGCACCCCGGAAGCCGTCGGTGCCGAAATACTTTCCCATGGGTCATTCTCCTTTTTGGGGGATGACGACGCCCCCGGTCTTATAGATGCTGTCCGCCGGGACCGCTCCCCGGACGCAGGACACGGGATAGATATGGCTGTTCCGGCCCACCACCGTGCCGGGGTTGAGCACGGTGTTGCAGCCCACCTCCACATGGTCGCCCAGGATGGCCCCGAACTTTTTGCGGCCTGTTTCGATGCGGGTGTCCCCGTCCTTCACCGCCACAGGGGTCTTATCCGACTTCACGTTGGAGGTGATGGACCCCGCCCCCATGTGGCTCTGATAGCCCAGGATGGAGTCCCCCACGTAGTTGTAATGAGGGGTCTGCACGCTGTCGAACAGGATGACGTTTTTCAGCTCCACGCTGTTGCCCACCACGCAGTTCGCCCCCACCAGGGCCGAGCCCCGGATGAAGGCGCAGTGGCGCACCTCCGTTTCCGGCCCGATGATGCAGGGGGCCCCCAGATAGGCCGAGGGGAACACCCTGGCCGTCTTATGCACCCACACCTGGGGGGCGCGCTCCTCGTAGCCGGGGCCCAGGGCGGGGCCCAGGGAGAGGATCAGCTCCCTGATGCCGTCCAGGGCCTCCCAGGGGTATGTAAAGCCGGACAGATAGTCCTTTGCCAGGGTGTGGCTCAGGTCCAGCAGACCGTTGACAGTCAGGTCCATAGGTCAGAACTCCTTATTATGATTTGAACTCCGGCACCCGTTTCACCAGCAGGGCGGAGACGACGCCGATCAGGACGCCGGCCACGGTGCCGGACAGACAAAGCACCGGCAGATACCAGGCGAGGCGGGTGGTCTCCAGCAGCAGCGCGGCCACGATGATCTGCCCCCCGTTGTGGGCCACGCCCCCGGCCACGCTTACCCCCGTCTCGGAGAACTTGCCGCTCTGTTTCAGCAGGCACATCACCAGCAGGGACAGCGCCGCCCCCGCCAGACTGTACGCCAGGCTGACCCCGCTGCCGAACAGGACGGAGGCCAGCGCCGCCCGAACCAGGGACAGGGCCCAGGCGTCCGCCGTCCCCAGCCGGTACAGGGCGAACACGACGACCAGATTGGGCAGGCCCAGCTTCACCCCGGGCACGCCGGGGGAGGGGAGCAGGGACTCGGCGTAGGACAGCGCCAGAGCCAGCGCCACCAGCAGCCCGAATCGGGCGATCCGTTTGGCGTTCATGGGGCTCACCTCACCGGGAGGCGGCGTCGAAGCCGCCGTCGGGGCCGTCCTCCACCGTGACTACCACTCCGTGGGGCAGGCACACGATGGACTCGCCGGCCCAGCGGACGGGTCCCATCTTCACACACAGCAGATCGGGGCAGTCGGCGGACTCCATGCGGGCCGCGCCGCCGGCGACGATGAGCAGGTTGTGTCCGCCCTCCGTCTCGATGGGCAGGGAGGCGTCCTGGTCCAGGGGCAGTTCGGCCACGACCTCGCCCCGGACGGAGACGGACACGTACCCGCCGCTGTGTCGGCCCAGACGCAGGAACAGGGCCAGCGCCCCGGCCAGGACCAGCAGGGCGGCGATGAGGAGGACGTCGCCCCGATGTGTTTTGAGCCACTCCAAACCGGCGTCCCCCTTTCCGTCACGCTATCATATCACACCAAAGAGGGAGAATCAACCACAAAAAAAGGGGAGGGCCCTTCGGCCCTCCCCAAAATGCTGTTCGATTATTCCGCGTTGACCACTTCGGCGGCGGAGATGTTCAGGGCCACCAGGCAGCCGGCCTTGCAGACCTCGATGCACTTGCCGCAGCCGTCGCACTTGGCGTAGTCAATGGAGGCCAGGTTGTCGGTGACGGTGATGGCCCCGGTGTGGCAGTTCTTCTCGCACAGGTGGCAGCCGATGCACCCGGCCTTGCAGGCCTTGCGGGTGCCCGCGCCCTTCTGGCGGCTGTTGCAGTCCACCACCATGTGGGCGTTGGCGGGCCGGATGGCGATGACCCCGTTGGGGCAGGTCTTGGCGCACTTGCCGCAGCCGATGCACACGCTGGTGTCCACCCGCGCCAGGTTGCCGCCGATGTGGATGGCGTTCACCGGGCAGACCTTGGCGCAGTCGCCCAGGCCGATGCAGCCGTAGACGCAAGCGCCGGTGCCGCCGAAGAGCAGCTTGGCGGCGGCGCAGCTGTCCAGGCCGTTGTAATCCATCTTGACGGAGGTGGCCTCACAGGTGCCGGAGCAGCGGACCTCGGCCACCATCTGCTCCACGTCGCCGGCGGCGCGGCCCAGCACCTCGCCGATGTTGGCGGCGGCGGTGGCCCCGCCGGGGACGCACAGGGACACGGACAGGTCAGGATCCTCCACCAGGGCCTTGGCGTAGCCGTCGCACCCGGCGAAGCCGCAGGCGCCGCAGTTGGCGCCGGGGAGGCACTCGCGCACCTTGGGGATGCGCTCGTCCACCTCCACCGCCATGAACTTGGAGGCCACGGACAGCCCCGCGCCGCAGATCAGGCCGATGACGGTGACGGCGACTACCGCGATGATGATTCCAGTCATACCTCAGCCCTCCTTAACCCAGCAGGTTCTCCACCAGGCCGGCGAAGCCCATGAAGGACACCGACAGGATGGCGGCGGAGATCAGGGTGATGGGCATGCCCTTAAAGGACTCGGGGCAGTCGCACTTGTCCACGCGGCTGCGCACGCCGGCGAACAGCACCATGGCCAGCAGGAAGCCCAGGCCGGAGCCGGCCGCGTTGAACAGGGCCTGCACGAAGGAGGGGCCGAAGGCGGCCTTCTCCAGCATATAGCTGTCCACGTTGCTGATGCACACGCCCAGCACCGCGCAGTTGGTGGTGATGAGGGGCAGGTACACGCCCAGAGAGGCGTGCAGGGCGGGGATGTACTTCTTCAGGATGATCTCCACCAGCTGCACCAGGGCGGCGATGACCAGGATGAACACGATGGTCTGGAGATAGCCCATGCCGTTGGGGTTCAGCAGGAAGTACTGGATGGGATAGGTGACGGCGGTGGCCAGCACCATGACGAAGATGACGGCCACGGACATGCCGGCGGCCTGGTCCAGCTTCTTGGACACGCCCAGGAAGGGGCAGATGCCCAAAAACTGCTGGAGCACGTAGTTGTTCACCAGAACGGCCGCCATGACGATGGCGATCAATGCCTTGATTCCCATTACGCGGCGGCCTCCTTCCTGTCACAACTCTTCTGGCCGCAGGACCCGGCGGAGGGGCAGCCCTCGCAGCCGAACTCCTTTTTCTTGATGGCCTTGCCGTGGCTGGCCTTGTTGATGATGGCGATGAGCAGGCCGAACACGGCGAAGCCGCCGGGGGCCATGGTCATGATGGAGATGTTGTTGTCGTTGAGCACGGGGATCTTCATGCCGAACCAGGTGCCGGCCCCGAAGATCTCGCGGATGGAGGCCATCACCAGCATGGCCAGCATGTAGCCCACCCCCATGCCGATGGCGTCCAGGGCGGAGTCCACGATGCCGTTCTTGTTGGCGAACATCTCCGCCCGGCCCAGGATGATGCAGTTGACCACGATCAGGGGCAGGTACAGGCCCAGGGCGCTGTCCAGCGCGGGGGCGTAGGCCTTGACGATCATCTGCACCAGGGTGACGAAGGAGGCGATGACCACGATGTAGCAGGGGATGCGGACCTTGTCGGAGATGACGTTCCGCAGCAGGGAGATGATCACGTTGGAGCACAGCAGCACGAAGGTGACCGCCAGGCCCATGCCGATGGCGTTGGACGCCTGGGTGGTGACCGCCAGGAAGGGGCAGGTGCCCAGGATCAGCACCAGGATGGGGTTCTCCTTGATGATGCCGTTGGTGAGGATGGCGAGTTTACTTTTTTTCATGCAGATCAGCCCTCCTTTACCAGTTCATAGACCGCGAAGGCGTCGTGTACGGCGCGCTTGTAGAAGTTGGACGACTTGGTGGCGCCGGTGATGGGGGTCAGGCCGTCGATCTCCCCGTCGGTCTTGCCGGGGAACTGGCCCTTGAAGTCGTCCCCGGTGATCTTGGAGCCCATGCCGGGGGTCTCCTTGTTGCTGATCACCTTGGTCTCCACGATCTTGCCGTCGGCGTCGATGCCCACGCTCATCTCCAGGGTGTTCTTGCCGCCGTAGCCCTCGGCGGTGATCATGAACACATAGCCCGCGCCGTTGGCGGCCTTGTACGCCTCGGTGACCTGGTTGCCCTCGGGGATGGCGACCTCGATCTGCTCAAAGGTGTCGGCGGCGGGCAGGACCTCCAGCCGGGCCTCCTCGGCCAGGCGGGCCTGGGTGGCGGCGATGATGGGGGCGGTGATGTAGTTGGTGACGGCCAGCAGCAGGGTCATCACCAGGCAGATGGCGGTGAGCACCCCGATGGGGGCCACAAAGTCGGCCATCACGTTGGACTTGGATTTCGTCATGCCTTCACACCTCCAAACGGCTTGGAGCGGGTCCACCGGCAGATGTAGGGGTTGAGGATGTTCATCAGCAGAATGGAGAAGGACACGCCCTCGGGGTAGTTGCCCCAGACCCGGATGCACACGGTGATGAGACCGCAGCCCACGCCGAAGATCAGCTTGCCGGCGGGGGTGGGGGGAGAGGTGGTGTAGTCGGTGGCCATGAAGAACGCACCGATGAAGAGGCCGCCCGCCATGACCTGATACAGGGGTTGCTGGCCCAGCAGGGCGGTGAGCACCAGCACGGTGCCGATGAAGGCCACCGGGGTGTGCCAGGTGATGACCTTGCGGATCATCAGGTAGACGCCGCCGATGAGCAGGGCCAGGCAGGAGGTCTCGCCCAAAGAGCCGCCCCGGGCGCCCAGGAACATCTGGGCCAGGGAGGGCAGGTCGGCCACGGTGTTGGTCCCGGCGGACACGCCGTTGATCCCCGCGATGATGGACAGGGGGGTGGCGGCGGTGACCGTGTCGGCGGGCGCCCCGGAGAAGGCGGCGGGGGCCCAGCGGGTCATGTTGGCGCCGAAGGCCACCAGCATGACGATGCGGGCGGTGATGGCCGGGTTGGCGAAGTTCATGCCGATGCCGCCGAAGAGCTGCTTGACCACCACGATGGCCACCAGCGCGCCGAAGGCGGCCTGCCACAGGGGGATGGTGACGGGCAGGTTCAGGGCCAGCAGCAGGCCGGTGACCACGGCGGACAGGTCGCCGATGGTGACGGGCCGCTTGCAGATCTTCTCAAAGCCCCACTCGCACAGCACGGCCACGGCGATGCAGACCGCCTCCACCAGCAGGGAACGGACGCCGAAGAACAGCACCGAGGCCACCACGGCGGGGCACAGGGCGATGATCACGTCCCGCATGATGGTGGTGGTGGTCTCAGGGGCGTAGACGTGGGGGTTGACGGATACTACCTTGTTAGCCATTGACGCCCGCCTCCTTCTGCGCCGCCTCTTTGGCCTTTTTCTTCTCCTCGGCCTCTTTCAGCTCGGCGTTGTACTTGTTCAGCACGCCCTTGGCCAGCTTGTTGATCTGGACCAAGGGACGGCGGGCGGGGCAGCCGTAGGAGCAGCACCCGCACTCCATGCACAGGTTGACCTTCAGCGCCTTGAGGGCGGCGCCGTCCCGCTCGTTATAGGCCCGCTCGATCTCCAGGGGCATGAGATGGAAGGGGCAGTGGGCCACGCACCGGCCGCAGCGGATGCAGGCGGTGGGGGTGGGGTCGGCGGCCTCCTTCTCGGCGAAGGCCAGGATGGCGTTGGTGTTCTTCATGACGGGGGCCTCCAGGCTGGGCACAGAGATGCCCATCATGGGGCCGCCGTAGAGGACTTTGCGGGGCTCGGCCTTGAGGCCCACGTAGTCCAGCACGTCCTGGATGGGGGTGCCCACCGGGACGATGAGGTTCTGGGGGTTGGCCACGGCGGAGCCGTCTACGGTGATGACCTTCTCCACCAGGGGCATGCCCGTCTCGATGTACTTGGCGATGACCGCCAGGGTGGTGCAGTTGATGACGATGCACCCCACGTCGATGGGCAGCTTGCCCTCCGGGACGATCTCGCCGGTGGTGTTGTAAATCAGCACCTTCTCGCCGCCCTGGGGGTAGAGGGCGGGCAGCTCGGCCACCTCGAAGCCGGGGACGCCCCGGCCCGCCTCTTTCATGATGGTGATGCACTCGGGCTTGTTGTCCTCGATGCCGATGATGATGTTGTCGGCGGTGTAGTACTTCTGGAGGAGCTGGGCGCCGTTGATGATGCGGCTGGCGTTGTCGATCATGGTGCGGGTGTCGGAGGTGATGTAGGGCTCGCACTCCGCGCCGTTGATGATGATGTGGTGGACCCGGTCGGGGTCCACGTTCAGCTTCACCGCGGTGGGGAAGCCCGCGCCGCCGAGGCCGATGACCCCGCAGGAGCGGACCGCGTCCACAAAGGACTTCTGGTCGGTGACCACGGGCTTTTCCAGCCCCTCGTACTCGGTCTGCAGCCCGTCGCTCTCGATGACGATGGCGGTGTCGAACCGGCCGTTGGAGCTGAGGATCTCGTCCAGCCGTTTCACCTTGCCGGACACGCCGGAGTAGATGGGGGCCGACATGAAGCCGCCCGCCTCGGCGATGAGCTGGCCCACCTTGACCTCATCGCCCGGTTTGACCACCGGTTTCGCCGGCGCGCCGATGTTCATGGACATGGGCACCGTGATCATCGGAGACACCGGCATCCGGGTGGGTCTGTTCCCCGCGGTGTTTTTCATGTGCGGGGGGTGGACGCCGTGTAACTTGCGCTTGAACACGTATCTTCCTCCTTCTTCGCAAGTCTCCGCCGCCGCCTTTGGGAGCGGACGGACGGGGAGATGTCTCTTGCTGGGCGGCCAGGGGGCCGCATTGACTTATATTATAGCACGTTCCAGCACAAAAGCAAGGAGCAATCCCCATGATTTTCTGGATATTTTGACAGCCTTTTCGGGGGCCTTTTCTTTTGCCCCGCGGGGTGGTATAATCAGAAAAAGCAAGAGGAGGCGGTGGAATGAGACGGGCGGTGCCTATCGGGTTTGCTACGGCCGAGGCGGCCCTGTACGCCGCCTTCCTGGCGATGGACGTCACGGACGCCGGCCCCTCCACCGTGCCGGTGAAGTACGCCGGGATCCTCTTATGCGTCCTCTTCGCCCTGTATGCCGCCGCGCGGGGAGGGGACCGGCTGGTGTGCCCGGCCCTGGTCCTCACCGCCGCCGCCGACTGGTTCCTGCTGGTGCGGAATGACCATTACGCTGTGGGGGTGGCCCTGTTCCTCTGCGTCCAGACGGCGTACTATCTCCGGCTGCGGAGGCTGGGGGCGGGGAGCGGATGGTTCCTCCGGGCGGCCCTGGCCCTGCTGGCCGGGGCGGGGCTATATGTCCTCCACATGGCGTCGCCGCTGAACCTGCTGGCGGGGCTGTACTTCTCGCAGCTTGTGTCCAACACGCTGCTGGCCTGGTCGGTAAAAGGGAGGCGTCTGACCCTGTTTGCCCTGGGCCTGACCCTGTTCGTGGGCTGCGACGTGTGCGTGGGCCTCGCCAACTCCGGCCTGGTCCCGCCGGGTGCCCTCCGTTTCGTCTCCATCGGGATGTGGCTGTTCTATCTGCCCTCCCAGGTGTTGATTTCTCTGTCCGCCCTGCCTGACCGGGAGGTGTCCCATGAAAACAAGTAAGCTGATGACCGTCCTGCTGGCGCTGGCGCTGGCCCTGCTGCTGCTCGCCGCCGCCGTCGCCGTGCCCATCCTGTGCCGGCCCTTTTACTACGCCCACATCGGCCCGCTGCATATCGTGGAGGACACCGGCTTTACCGAGGGGCAGATCAGGACCGCCTTTAACGAGATGCTGGACTATTGCCTGGGGGCGGATGAGTTCTCCACCGGGGACCTCAAATGGTCCCAGAGTGGGAAGGACCACTTCACCGACGTGCGGGCGCTGTTCCTGCTGGACCTGCGGCTGCTGGGGGCGTCGGCCGTCGTCCTGATCGCCCTGCTGATCGTCGAAAAAGCGGCAAAGCTCCGGGCCGCGCCCCTGCTGGGGAGGGGCCCATCCTTTTGGGCGGGGGCGGGCCTGGGCGGAGCCTTCCTGATCGTCGGGGGATTGGCCGCCCTGGACTTCGACCGGGCCTTCGTCATCTTCCACTCCTTCTTTTTCCCCGGGAAAACCAACTGGCTGTTCGACCCCAACACCGACCAGATCATCCTGATTTTGCCCGAGGAATTTTTCCGGAACTGCGCCGTCCTGATCCTGGCCATCCTCATCATCGGGTGCGCCGCCTTTATCATATTTGATTTGAAACGCAAAAAGCCGCCGGTCGGTTGACCGGCGGCTTTGCCGTCCGTTCAGTGATCGGCCAGATATTCCCCCATCCGCCCGATGGTCTTGGGGGTGCATACCGCCGTGACCACGATGTCCTCGCCGTACTCCACCGACTCCACCCTGGCCTCCCGGTAGAGGGCGTCCAGCGCCCCGGCCCGGTCATAGGGCAGGCGGAGGGTCACCCGGCGGGTGTTGTCCAGCCGCCTGCCGATGGCCTCCAGCAGCCGGTCCAGGCCCTCGCCGGTCTTGGCGGAGATGGACACCATGTCCTCCCCGTGGGGCAGGATGTCCCCCACGAACTTGTCGCACTTGTTGAATACCTCCAGCCGGGGGGTCTCGGCGGCCCCCAGCTCCACTACCAGCTTATCCACTACCTCCGCCTGCTCCCGCCAGCGGGGGTCGGAGGCGTCGATGACATGGATCAGCAGATCGGCGAAGGTCAGCTCCTCCAGGGTGGCCTTGAAGGCGTCCACCAGCTGGTGGGGCAGCTTGGAGATGAAGCCCACCGTGTCGGAGATCAGCGCGGTGCAGGTGTCGGACACGTTCAGCACCCTTGTGGTGGTGTCCAGGGTGTCGAACAGCCGGTCGTTGGCGGGGATGTCGGAGCCGGTGAGGGCGTTCAGCAGGGTGGACTTGCCCGCGTTGGTGTAGCCCACGATGGCGATCACCGGCACCTCGTTCTTCTCCCGGCGCTCCCGCTGGGTGGCCCGGACCCGGCGCACGTCGCGCAGGTCCGCCTCCAGCTTGTCGATCTTCTTGTGGATGGCCCGCCGGTCGCTCTCCAATTGGGTCTCGCCGGGGCCTCTCGTGCCGATGGCGCCCTCCTGCCGCTCCAGATGCTTCCACATGCCGGTGAGCCGGGGCAGGAGGTACTTATACTGGGCCAGCTCCACCTGTAAGCGGCCCTCGCTGGTCCGGGCCCGCTTGGCGAAGATGTCCAGGATCAGCGCCGCCCGGTCGATGACGGTGACCCCCAGCTCCTCGGTGAGCACCCGCTGCTGGGAGGGGGAGAGGGGGTTGTCAAAGACGATGATATCGGCCCCCAGGGACTGGGCCAACTCCTTCACCTCGGCGGCCTTGCCCTCGCCGATGAAGGTGCGGGGGTCGGGGGAGGGGCGGTTCTGCAATACTGTGCCCAGGCACTCTCCACCCGCCGTCTCCAGCAGGGCGGACAGCTCCTCCAGGGTATCCTCCCCGGCGTTTTCCTCCCGGGTCAGGGCGGGGGAGTTGAGGCCCACCAGCACCGCCCGGTCGATGGTTTTGGGTCGTGTCTCGTCGAACATAATTTCTCCTTGGTGATTTGGTATGGTCAGGCTTTTTTCAACGCCTCCACGATCTCGCCCCAGTACATGTCGTGGTAGTCCTTGTCGTACCACTTCTCCACCACGTCGGCGGGCATGCGGCCCTCCTCCATGGGGACCACCATCCGCTTGCGGCACACCAGCACCAGGTCGGCCTGCTCAAAATAGGGCGCGCCGCAGGCGGCGAAGGCGGGGGTGAACCCGCACTCCTTCACCTTGTCGATGTCCCGGCCGCTCTTACTGCCGCAGAGGGATAACTGCTTCCGATATTGCTCCCCGTAGAAGGAGAGGGTGAAGTACTCGTTTTCGTCCACGAATTTCTTGGTATACCGCTGGGGCCGGATATAGGCGATGGCCATGGGCGCGCCCCACAGCACCCCCAGCCCGCCCCAGGAGGCGGTCATGGTGTTGAGCTGTTCGGGGGTGCCGGCGGTGATGAGCATCCACTGCTCGCCGATGGCGGCAAAGGGGTTCAGGTCCAGGGTTTTGGGATCGACTTTTTGGAACATGATCGTGACCTCCTTATTATTTTGAAGCAAAAAATGCAAATTCCCTCTTGACAATATGCCTCCCCTATGCTATTTTATGAATGACAAAGAAAGTTGTCAAAATGACAAAGGAACAGGTCATTACGACAACCCGCCTTGTCAGAAAGGAGGCGCGGCATGGGACTGCGCAACCGTTTGAAGGAGCGCCGGGCCGCCCTTGGCGTCAACCAGCAGGAGCTGGGGCGCATGGCCGGGGTGTCCCGGCAGACCATCAGCCTCATCGAGCGGGGGGACTACTCGCCCTCGGTGACGCTGGCCCTCACGCTGGCCAAGATCTGCGGCGTGACGGTGGAGGATATTTTTATCTTAGAGGAGGATGAACATGGATAACCGTGACGAGATCAAACAGGCCAACCAAAAGGCCCTGCCCAAATTTCTGCTCATCATGCTGATCTCCCTGGCCGTCGGCTGCGTGCTCGGCTTTGTGGGGATCATGGCCCTGCTGGCCGTGGGGGAGGAGAACGCCGCCGGCGCCCTGGCAAAGGCCGGGACGGTCTTCTCCGTGGACGTGGCCCCCTGGCTGCTGGCGGCCTGCGCCGCCGCCCAGCTCCTCTGCGGGCTGGCGTTCACCGCGAAGGTCAAGGCCATCCTGGCGGGCTGGGACGGGGAGGACGAGACCGTCTCCGACCGGGCGGACCGGGCCCTGTCCACGGGGATGTGGATCAACAGCATCCTGGTGACCCTGACCATGTTCCTGTTCGCCGCGTTTTACAGCGTGGGCTTTGCCGTCAGCACCGGCAGCGCGGTGCGGTTCTTCGGCACCATGGTCCTGTTCCTGGCGGCGCTGGCGATCTCCATCCTGTTCCAGCAACGGTATGTGGACCTGACCAAGCGGATGTACCCGGAGAAAAAGGCGTCGGTCTACGACCCCAAGTTCCAGAAGGAGTGGTTCTCCCAGTGCGACGAGGCGGAGCGGGCCGTCATCGGCCAGTGCGCCTTCCGGGCCTACCGGGCGGTGAACAACGCCTGCATGGCCCTGTGGCTGGTGTTCACGCTGGCGGGGATGTTCCTGGGCACGGGCTTCCTGCCGGTGCTGGCCATCTGTATCATCTGGGCGGTGGGCCAGTCAGTCTACACCTGGTGGGGCAGGAAGCTGTCGCCCCAGAACGCGGCGCTGTGAATCGTACAGTCTTTCAAACAAAAAGCCCATGTCATAAAGACATGGGCTTTTGAAATGGCACAGCTTACGCCAGACCGTACTTCTTGTTGAAGCGGCTGACACGTCCGCCGGTGTCCACGACCTTCTGCCGGCCGGTGTAGAAGGGGTGACACTTGGAGCAGACTTCCACCTTGATGTCCGTTTTCGTCGAGCCAGTCTCGATGACGTTGCCGCAGGCGCAGGTAATGGTGGTGGCCTGGTACTTGGGATGGATGCCTTCCTTCACGGGGATTCACCTCTTTCTGTCGGTTTCAATGCATTGGGGCATGGCGACCCCCTGTAAACGCAAAACGTATCTTACCACGGCTCGGGGCAAATTGCAAGGACTTTTTTCGTTTTTGCCAGGATTTTTTCGCGAAGAGGGGTCAGACCTCCACCTCCCGGCCCAGGGCGAAGAACCACAGATACCGATGGGCCACTTTGACTCCGGCGGCCTCGGACAGGGCGCGGCTGTACGCCTCCAGCTGGGGAAGGTACTCCGCCGCCCGGGCCTGGACGGTGTGTTCCGTCACCCGGTCGGTCTTGAAGTCCACCACCGTCACCGACTTGTCCGCCTCCACGAACCAGCAGTCCACCACCCCCTGGAGGAGGACTTCCTCCCCTTTTTCGGCGTTTGGGTAGTAGTCGGCGGCGGGGGCCAGCAGGGAGAACTTGAACTCCCGCTCCACCCGGGGGGCGTTTTTCAGCCGCCGGCCCAGCTCCGAGCGGAAGAAGGCCAGGATGTCGCCGGGATCCACCGCATCCCCCTGCTGGGGGGTGATGAACTGGCCCGACACCAGCCGGGCGATCTCGTCTTTGACCTGCTCCGGGGCGTCGGTCTTGCCGTAGTCCAGGTACTGCATGACCATGTGGAGGGCGGTGCCCCGCTGGGCGGGGGTGAGGGGCCGCTCCCGCTGGAATACGGGTCGCCGGAGGGACGCGGGCTGGGGGGCGGGGCGGTATTCGGCGGCCTCCTCGGCGGCCTCTTTGTCCTTCTCCCGGCCCTTCAACTGGGTGGCGGTGAGCTTCGACGGCATATCCGCCGACGCCCCGTGGGGATACTTCCAATTCAGGATGTCGATCAGGTTTTCCGGCAAAACGGAGCGGCGGGCGCCCTCCGCCCCGTCCCCGGCGGCGGCAAGCTGAGGCCGCTCGTACTCTTTGCCGGACAGCAGCCGGATGTCCCAGGGATGGCCCTCATCCGCCGGGGGCAGGGGCCGGGGGGCGTCGATGTTCTCCCACAGGGCCCCGCTGTCGGAGCGGCACAGGGCGGGGGTCAGCACCCAGGCGGCCATGGAGCCCGCCTCCGCCATCTGCCGGGGGGAGGGAGGACACTGGGCCTGGGCGGCCACAGAGGTCAGGGAGCCCGTCCGGCCGTTCACCGCCGTGAACAGGAACAGCTTGTGCTCGGCCCTCGTCATGGCCACATAGAGCAGGCGCATCTCCTCCGCCCGGAGCTGCTGCCGGAGTTTGAGGGCCACGGCGTCCCGGGCGATGGTGGTATAGCGGAGCATCCGGGCCCGGTCGGTGCGCTTGGGGCCCAGACCCAGGTCCGGATGGAACAGGATGGTCTCGTGGGAGTCCCCCTCGTTGAAGCGGCGCTCCAGTCCGCAGAGGAACACCACCGGGAACTCCAGCCCCTTGGACTTGTGGATGGACAGGATGCGCACCCCGCCCCCCTCGCCGGAGGGCACCGGCACGGGCACGCCGTTCTCCGCCATCCGGGACAGGTGGAGCAGGAAGGCCATGAGTCCCCGGTGGCCGGCGCTCTCGAACCGGGCGGCCTCGTCATACAGGGCCATGAGGTTGGCCCGGCGGAGCTGGCCCTCGGGCATGGCGGCGAACACCGCCGGCACGTCCAGCCGGCCATAGAGCTCCCAGATGAGCCGGTGGCTGCTCTCCTCGGCGGCCAGCTCCCGCAGCTCGCCCAGCAGGGACAGGAAGGAGGCGCAGTCCTCCTCCCCCCGCACCGCCCCGGCGGCGAGGCAGTCGTACACGGTCCCCTCGCACCCGGCCCGCAGATACGCCAGCCGGTCCGGGGTGAAGTGGAACAGGGGGGAGCGCAGCGCCGCCAGCAGGGGCACGTCCTGCCGGGGGTTGTCCAGGACTTGCAGCAGGGCGATGGCCACCGAGATCTCGGTGGAGCCGAAGAAGTCCCTCCCCCCCTCGGCGGTCCAGGGGATGGACAGCTCGTCCAGGGCGGCGGCGTAGTGCCGGATCACCGGCCCCGGTGAGCGGAGCAGGATCACGACGTCCTCGGGCCGGACGGGCCGGTCCCCGACGGGCAGGCCGCTGTCCAGCAGCTCCTTGATGCGTTTGGCGGCGGCCCGGGCCTCCACCAGGTCCTTGTCCGCCCGCCCCGTGTCGGGGTCGTCGGTGAGGCCGGACAGGTCCACGCAGTTCAGCTCCACACAGTACCGGGGGTCGGGGGCCAGGTCAGAGCGGCCCGGCCGCAGTTCCTCGGCGGCGGTGTAGTCCAGCTCGCCGCTCTCCCGGCTCATCACGTTCCGAAAGATAAAGTTGACCCCGTCCAGCACCTCCGGGCGGGAGCGGAAGTTGGCGGACAGCAGCAGCTTCCGGCCCTCGCCCTCCGCCGCGTCCTCCGCCGGGGGATACCGATCGTATTTGTCCAGGAAGATGGCGGGGTCGGCCAGCCGGAATCGGTAGATGGACTGCTTCACGTCCCCCACCATGAACAGGTTGTGACGGGACGCCAGGGCCCCAAAGATGGCGTTCTGCACCCCGTTGGTGTCCTGGTACTCGTCCACCATGATCTCTTTGTATTGGGCCCCCACGTCCAGGGCCAGCTCCGAGGGGGAGCCGTCGGCCTCCGTCAGCAGCTTTGCGGTGAGGTGTTCCCCGTCGTTGAAGTCGATGAGGTGCCGCCTGGCTTTGGCGGCGGTAAAGGCGTCCCCGAACTGGGCGGTGACCTCCAGCAGCGCCGTCATGGCCGGGGAGACCGCCCGCAGGTCCTCCATGGCCTGTTCCCCGGTGATCTCGAACCGGGCGGCCAGCTTTTTCATCTGCTCCCTGCACAGGTCCCGCTGGGCCTTGACGCGGGCCTTCAGCCCTTCGTCGCAGTCCCCTTTTTTGGCGCCGATCCGGGGGAAGGGGATGGGGAACTGGGCGGCGGCCGCGTCCCAGCCCTGGTCCAGCGCGGCGGAGAGGGCCTCCAGCCCGTCCAGGGTGCCGTCCAGGGAATCTCCCCAATTCTGTTCCAGGACCTCGTCGAAGCTGACCTCGTACCGCAGGGCGTCCAGCGTTTTATGCCAGCTGTCCGCCAGCGAGCGGGCGTCGGCCAGCAGCAGGCGGCCCCAGGGGGTGTCCTCCGGCATGGTCCCGGCGGGGAGGGCGAAGTCTTTGCGCCGCCCCAGCAGCCAGCCCTTTGGGTCAGTTTGGGCCTGGACCCGCCGGTGGACGTCCAGCACCACATCCTCCAACGTCTGGTCGTCCCGCTCCCCGGCCAGGTCGCCGGCCAGGGCGGCGAAGGCGGGGTCGTTCGCGATATTGGCGTACCGCTCCTCCAGCACCTCCTCCAGGGCCCGGGCGCGCAGCTCGTCGGCCTCGGCTTCGTCGCAGAGGCGGAAGTCCGGGTCCAGGTCCACCAGGTGCCCCCATTGCCGCAGAAAGTCCAGGCAGAAGGCGTCGATGGTGCAGATGGGGGCCTTGTACACCAGGGTGGCGCTGCGCCGGAGGTGGGCGTCCCCGGGGCGCTTTGCCAGCAGGGCGTGGATGGCGGCGGCGATGCGGCCCCGCAGCTCCGCGGCGGCGGCGTTGGTGAAGGTGATGACCAAAAATCGGTCGATGTCCTCGCCCTGTTCCACCCAGTTCATCAGCCGCTCCACCAGCACCCGGGTCTTGCCCGATCCGGCGGCGGCGGCCACCAGCAGGTCGCCCCCCCGGTTTTCCACGGCGGCCCGCTGTTCCCTTGTGAGTTCCATCAGACGCCGCCCTCCTTTCCGCCGGACAGGTCCTTTTTCGCCAGCCAGTTCCAGAACTCCGCCGCCTTCACACCCCGGCGGTACCGGGCCCGGTCGCCGCAGCCCTCCTCAAAGTGGCAGGCGGCCTGATAGTCGCACCAGCGGCAGGCGTTGTGGGCGGCGTCCCGCCAGAAGGGGTCGGCGTCGATGTCCCCGGCGGCCAGCTCCCCGGCGGCCTTGTTCAGGGCCTGGGCGATATATTCGTCCAGCAGCTCCATCCGCTCGGGGGTGACGAGGGCCTCCCCCTTCCCGTCCAGGGGCAGGAAACGGAAGCCGTCCTCACCCTTCCGTTCCATGGCGGCGATGACGTCCGCATCGTCCAGCACCAGGCCCTGCCGCCGGAGCTGACGGCTCTGGGCCCGCTCCACGTCGGCGTCGGTCATGGCCCGGTCGCCGTCCACCACCGGGTTCCGGGCGGGGACGTACAGCACCCCGGCGGGGACCACCTCCTCCGGGCCGAAGAGCCCCTGGCCCTCTTTTGCCAGGGTGAACAGGTACAGCAGCATTTGCAGCCCCCGGCCGTCCTCCACGTCGGCGAAATCGAAGGCCTTTTTGCCGGTCTTGTAGTCCACCACCCGGAGGTAGCGTTTCCCGTCCTTCACCCAGGAGTCCACCCGGTCCACCGCGCCGGACAGCCGCAGGGTGACGCCGTTTTCCACCTCCACGGGGGGCAGGGTCTTGCCCCGGCCAAAGCCCAGCTCAAAGGCCACCGGGTCGAAGTCGGACACGGCCAGCTCCCGGCACACGCTGTTCGCCACCGCCAGGGCGGACTCATTCATCCGACGGAACAGCCAGCGGAACCGGGCGGTCTCGTCCTCCAGGCCCGCCAGCGTCTCGTTTTCATAGCGGTCGGCGGCCTCTTTGGCCAGTTGGGAGATGGCCGCTCCGTCGTCCAGGGGGATGTTCCGCTCCCCGGCGGCGCGGAGGGTGTCCTCCAGCACCGCGTGGACGAAGGTGCCGTAGTCGGTGGGGCGGAATTTGGCCGGCTTTCGGGGCTTCGCGTCCAGGCCGAAGCGCATAAAGTGGCCGAAGTGGCAGGAGTTGTAGAGATCCAGCCGGGTGGCCGACATGGGCACCGCCGGGCCGAACAGGGCGGTCACCGCGGCGGGGGAGAGGGCCCCCCGCTTCCAGGCGGCTGCCCGGTCCAGCCGATCCATCCGTCCGCCCAGTCCGGGGACCCGGCGGAGGAGGCCGGCCAGGGCTTTGTCCTGCCCCGCCAGCTCCAATGCCGTGTCGGGGGAGGCCAGGCGCGCCTGCCCCAGGGAGGCGTCCACCGCCCGCTCCGCCGGGAACAGGGCGGCCAGCCGCTCCCACAGGAAGGAGGGGGCCTTCTCGTTGTTCCCGGAGCCGGCGGCGTAACTCACATACAGCTTCTCCGAGGGCCGGACGCAGGTCTCGTAGGCGATGGTCATCTCCCGGCGGAGCTTGTCCTCCTGCCGGGGGGCCAGTTCGATGGAATGGAGGGCCAGACCGTCTCGGTCCTGGTCGGTGAACAGGTCGGGGGAGGGGGAACAGTCGGGGATGGAGCCGCTGTCCGCCCCCAGCAGGAACAGGACCTTCACGTCCCGCTGGGCCATGCGGGGGGCGTCCCCCACCGCCACCCGGTCCAGGGACACGGGGATGGCCCCCACGTCGTACTGGGACAGCACCAGGGAGAACAGCCGGGAGAACTCGTCCAGCTCCAGCTCGGTGGTCTCCAGCAGCAGGGCGCACTGCTCCAGCCCTACCGTCAGGATGTCCCACAGCTGGCGGCAGCGGGCGGCGGCGTTCAGATCGCCCCGGCGCTCCAGGGCGTCCGCCCGCTGGCCCAGCCGCTCGGGCAGGCCGATGTCCTCCAGCAGCCGCCAGAGGGCCAGGGCCCGGCCTTTGCCCGTCCTGTCCGGGTCCTTCCGCAGCCGTTCCAGCGGCGCGGCGACTCTCCGGCGGAGGGCATCCAGCCGCGCCACCAGGGCGGTCTGCTCCGGGGAGAAGGGCAGGCCGTAGCCCTCCGGGTGCATGTCCCAGGGCTTCTCTCTCGTCCACGTCCCGCCCCGGATGTCCCAGGTGAGGACGTAATTTTCCAGCAGGTCCCGCTCCTCATCCGTCACATCGGTGAGGCCGGTCTTGAGGTAGCGGAACACATCTTCATAGGGGTAGTCCCCCGCGGCGGCGGACAGGGCGGAGGTCACCAGGGCCAGGGGGGGCGTCTGCAGTACGTCCTCCATGGCGCTCAGGAACACCGGGACGCCGTACCGGGCGAACACGCTCTCGATGAGCTCCCCGTACCCGTCCAGCCGGCGGGCGCACACGGCGATGTCCCGGCAGCGATGGCCCTCCTCCCGGAGCAGGCGGCGCACCTCCGCGGCGCACCACTCTACCTCCTGCCGGGGGTCGGCCGCCTTGACCCGGGCGACGGCGCAGGGGCCCTCCCAGAGGGGAACGCCCTCCCCGCCGAACAGAGCCCGCTCCAAAAACGCCAGGGAGGGGTGCCGGGGCAGGGGCCGGGAGAGCTGTTCCTCCCGGACGGGCAGGGCGATCTCCCGCGCCGCCCGTTTCAGCCGTCCGGCGCACCGAATGGCGGGGCGGAAGAGGTCGGAGCCGTCTTTTGGGTCGCACAGCAGGGAGACGGTGACCTCCCCTTGGGCCATGAGCTGGGCCAGCACACTCTCCTCCTGAGGGGTGAAGTCGGTGAAGCCGTGGACGAACACCGCCATGCCGTCCGCCCAGCGGGAGGTTTTCAGCTGTTCCGCCAGCCGGTCCAGGCGGCTGCGGGGGTCGGCGGCGGATTGAGATTCCAGGGACTGATAGGCGGCGTAGATGAGCCCCAGGTCCCGCCACTTGTCCCCCTGCCGGCCCCCCAGCTCCTCCCCGGCGGCGATGAGCTCGTCGGGAGTCACCCGGTAGCCTCGGCACTCGTCCACCGTGGCCAACAGGCCGGTGAGGAACGTGGGCTTCCGCGACGGGGCGCGGTAGACGCTCAGGCTGTCGGCGATCTGCCGCAGGGCGGCGTACATGAGCAGCATCCGGCCCCCGCCGTCCAGCATGGGGGCGGCCCCGCCGCCGCAGGCGTCGGCCAGACGGCCCGCCAGCCGGGTGAAGGACAGCACCTCGCAGGTCATGGAGGCGGAATTGCCCAGGGCGGCGCACATGGCCCGCTCGCTCTCGTGGGACCACTGCTCGGGCACGATGAGCAGGTTCCTCCGGGCGGAGGACCTGCCCATCCGCTCCAGCAGTTCGCCCAGAGCGTCCTGGCCGCCGCGGTGGTATAACAGGGTCAGCATAGCGCCGCCTCCTCTCCTCGGTTCGATGGGATCATCGTACAACAGGGGATGGGACGATCCGGCCCCATCCCCCTGAAGTCATGCGTTTTGGCGGGCGATCTCCCCGGCCAGCTCTCCCAGCCGCCGCCGCAGCGTGTCGGGCGAGAGCACCGTCACCTCCGGGCCGAAGGACAGCAGGTAGCCGTACAGCGCCCCGTCCTCCTGGAACACGGCGTCCACCAGCAGGGAGCCGTCAGGCAGGGGGGTGACGATCTCCCGGGCGAACTCGTCATACACCCGGACGGCCGCCGCGGGGGAGAAGCGAAGCTTGGTCTCCACCCGGAACAGGGGCGGGATGTCCCCCTCGGGCTCGATGTCCGGGGGCGACAGCTTCCGGCGGAAGGGCTCCCCTGTCTCGATGGGGGACAGGATCCGGCTGACCCGAAAGAGGCGGTAGTCCTCCCGGTCCAGGTCGAACCCCTGCAAATACCACGCCCGCCTCTGGAACACCAACCGGGCGGGAAGGACGCGGCGGTCCCACGTTCCCTCCCGGGAGGCGTAGGAGAACCGCAGGGCGCGGCGCGCCAGGATGGCCTCCTTCAGATGGAGAAAGGTCTGGTCGTCCCCGCCCGGGTCCCCCCCGGCGGGACAGGTGGACCCGCAGCCAGTCGGCCTCCCGCTGTGAGAACAGGGCGGACAGCCCCGCCAGCGCCCCCTCCCCCTCCTGGCCGGGGAGGGACGCCAGAGCGGTGAGGAGCCGCTGGCGCTCCCCGCCGGTCAGGGCGGAGCTGTCCGGCGCGCGGCCCTCCAGGAGGGACACCCCGCCTCCGCTCCCCTGAGCGGTGTATACCGGCACCCCGGCGGCGGAGAGGGCGTCCACGTCCCGCAGCACCGTGCGGGGGGAGACCTCCAGCTGTTCCGCCAGCTCCCCGGCGGTCATGCGGCCCCGCTCCAGAAGGAGGGACACCAGCCTGAATTGACGATCCACAGACATGGGAACAGGCCCCCTTTGTCATGTTTTGTCCTATTTTACCACAAAAAGCGGCACTTGAAAAGGGGAAAATAAAAACTCCCGGTCCCAATCGGGACCGGGAGCGTTCCATCCGGCGCTCAGAGGAAGGGGTGCTCATAAGGGGCGGGCTCAGGCCCGCAGCAGAGGCCGAAGGCGTCGCAGATCCAGCAGGAGCCGCCCATATCGACCCGGGCCCACTGGTGGGTGTAGCCGTCCTCGTTCACGTGCTCATAGGGGATGCCCAGCATGTTGAGGCACAGCCCGGTGGCCCGGGTGCTGCCCGCGCAGGAGGCGGTGTGCAGCACGAAGAAGCCGTAGGGATCATTGTAATGGGGGGCGGACATGGAGTAGGTGACCTGGCTCTCCGTAATGGCCCGCACGGCGATGGCCACGCCGTACAGCTGGGCCTCCCGGCCCAGATTGGCCAGGGGCTCCACGATCTCCCGGGCGGACTCATAGGCCTGGGCCAGCTCGGCGGCGCTGGCCCGCTTTTGCAGGCTGCGGCGGTTGGCAAGCTGATCCATGGGCGTCAGGGAGACGGGCCGTTCCTCCAGCTCCAGGTGCTGGCGGAGGGAGGGATCCAGCACCCGGCTGAGGATGGCGGCCACCTCACTGCGCTTGATGCCGCTGGCGGGGGCGAAGGTGCCGTATTTGTCGTTCCCGGACAGGATGCCCGCCCGGTACAGCCGGTAGACGGCCGCGGCGGCGGCGTCCTCCGCCATGCCGCTGTCATCCAGCAGCGTGAATTCCCAGGCGGCGCTGTTGACGGATCCGCTGTCCAGCGCCCCGGAGTCGATCAGGGCCCCGGCGGCGGCCACGATGGGGGCGGTCTGCGTCATGTCGGGGATGTCGCCGTCCTCCACGTCGTTGACGGCGGGCAGGACCACGTCGGGCAGGGCGCGGCTGATGAGCAGGGCAAAGTCGGCGCGGCATATGGGACTGTTATAGTCATAGGCCGCCCCGGGGGGCAGGATGCCGTTGCGCTCCGCGTAATCCACGTATGTCTGATACCAGGGGGAGCCCTCCGGGCCGATATAGTCCCCGGTGCTGCTGTATCGGTTGTGCAGCCGGGCGGCGATGGTGATGGCCTGGGCGGCGGGGAGTTTGCCCTCGGGGTCGAAGGTGCCGTCGGGGTTCCCCTTCATCAGGTTGGACTGACTGGCCAGCCGGACATACCGGGTGTACCACGCGCCCTCGGGCACGTCTGTGAACTGGCCGCCGTCCACCGCAGAGGCGGGCGCGCACAGGGCGAACGCCAGCAGGACAGATAAGAGGATGGAGAGGACTCGTTTCACAGGATCTCCTTCTTTCTACACGGGACGCCCGGCGCAAAAGCATACTAACACATTTTGTATGGACAGTATATCACAGCCCCGCGGGGATTGCAACAGGTTTTCCGCATATGCCAAAAACTCCCGGCCCCTTTGGGAGCCGGGAGTCTCTGCCGTGCGGGGGTCAGGCCAGCTTCTCCTTGGCCATGCCGGTGAGCTGGGCGAAGGCGGCCTTGTCGTTGACGGCCATCTCAGCCAGCATCTTGCGGTTGATCTCCACGCCGGCCAGCTTCAGGCCGTGCATGAAGGTGGAGTAGTTCATGCCGTTCAT
>CANPWZ010000013.1 GCA_947585425.1 uncultured Oscillospiraceae bacterium | reverse complement strand
CTGCGGGTTTTTGCCGCGTTGCTGGGTGCTTGGTGGATAAATGGAAAAATGGGGGTTGTTCAGTAGACATTAGTTAGTTCATCAGGGTGAGTCTGCACATGGCGGATAAATGCTTCTTGAACGGTAGTTGTTTGTTGGTCATAATGATTTAAGAGCCAGTTAGTATCTTTAACATCATAACTGTCTTCAATGATTTTGACCTGGATTGCTTCAGGGTATTTCTTATCGGCAATTGAGATAGGTCCATTGTAAGAATCAATTAAACGAACTGCCGCACTTCTTTCTGTACGTTTATCCTCTAACAAGCCAACCAGTTCCGCTTTCTCAACACTCATTGAAGAATTCTCTATTAAATCCACAAACGCATCTCCGCCATCTTGCAATAGGAAATCTATCACTTTCTCTGGATAAGTCGTACGCATAAACTTTATGTTTTCAGCTGTAACTTTAATTATTCCCAATCGAATGACAACTGTCATATATTCATCAGGGATATCTTTTATTGAAAACGCAGTATAGCTAGCCCCAATCGGCTCCAAAATTGCTTGGTAACTGTCAAGTGAAAGCTTGGTACACTGTATTAGCTTGCGATACAGCACGTTAGTCTCATCTGTGCCGATGGGTTCTGCCAAAGCATTCCATTCCCACATAATGCTTCCGCTATTCCGTTGTAGGTAGTCAATAATATGATCGTCCAGCGGATTTTTGCCACTACAATACTCCATATAATAACAAACTACGTTTTCCCACCGATGGACAACCAGATTTCTGTCCAGCAATATCGGCCACAATTCCTTTTTATCAACTTGGTTTAGTTCATAAACATCTGTATGCAATCGTTGTATATACGCTTCACCACTATCCACATCAGTTTTTTCGTGATTTAAGAAATGCAAAACCGCTTCGGGTTTGTCATAAAAATCCGAATCGTTCTGATTAAGAATCACATCTATGTACTCCTCAAAGTTTTCTTCTACCCTGTGGCTTAGTGGTTCATCTGGATGGGCATATAACCATGTATAACTGTCCTTTAGGGCATCCGTTTGGGGTCTCATATAGAACATAGTCAGCCATAAACCCAGCATCTGCGCATTAAGGCAATAAAGGTTTTCTTGATAGATACGTGTTACCAACGGAATATCTTGTTCGCGCCAAGAAACCGAAGTAAACTGGACACCCAGGGTATGAAAAGCATTTATCACAGTATCGATTTCCGGATTATCAATCTGGGGAAAATCTGCTCGTTGTGAAATTGCCTTCGTCAACCAACATTGCTGGTTCATCTTCCGCAGCACCTTGGCATTTGAATAGGTCAAAGTTTCTACCGCAAATTGATGCCACTCATCATCGTTGAGGACGTTTCCTAAAATCGTCCAATTTTCAAACCAATCTGGCGCATTACTATTGATTGCCTGAACCAAAATCTTCCGATAGGGCGTGCTTTTCCATAATTCAACAGGAAAAATATATGCCGTCTCATCACTATCACTCCAGCGTCTTAAGGCGCCTAACCATATTTTTAATATATCGCGGCGTTCACTCCTCAAAATATAATTAAACAAATCAAAATTCTCAATTGACTCAAGCGTAAAGTAGGAGTTATCAAGCCATTCTAAGACTAGGGTGGGAGAATCCAAATGGTAATAATAGTCTGGCCTTTTTTGGCTTGTTACTGCAAGCACAAAGTTCTTGTCCTGTACTGTTAGGCTATTTGGATAATAATAACTGATATATATTGAATAGTCCTCATCAATATATCCATTTCCAATCAAGAATTTTATCAGGCCAAACTCTTTGCTATTAACAATATAGGAAAAATCGTTTTCGGTCCCATTATTTTGATCGTTGAGCAACCAAAAATCATCATCATAGATTAGCTCATGTAGTTTTTTTGTGCTCAGAATTTGGAATTCCTCATCAAGTTCACTGAGTCTAGCGTTCAAGCTATTCTGCCGATGCTCCGATTGAGCTAAAACCGCATTCTTTCGCCGCTGGTAATCTTGATTTCGTTCCATTTCATCACGCAAATCCTTAATATCAATAGATCCACTACCGCTATTCGTCCGATACGACGCCTTTTTGGCTGCTAGAAGGCTTCTAACAAGTTCTACGCGGCTAAGATTCAATCCTACATCTTGGCCATCAATGGAAACGACATTGTTTGACCTTGGACAAAACAGTGCATTCAATTCGTCAATGTTTTGAACACATTCCTGCTGTATCTGCTCCAACTGCTCTTTGATTTCCTGAATTTCCTGAGTAATGTCATCCCGTTGACTCTCAATCAAAGATTCCCGTTTCTTGAATAGCGCATAAACATAGCCTGCCCCTCGTTGAAGCTGTTCAAAGTCTTTCGGGAAAAGATTCTTATATACTATTATTGCCAGTTGGCGATTATTATCTCGATGCAAATCACTATTCCCAATCCTTTTTTCATATATATTATATTCATTGACAATATTATTAATTAACCTCACATCTGACAAATACAGTGAAACTGTGCGTAAAAAACGGCTCTCGAACTTATCCTTAGGAACGCGTTCTTGAATAAGGTCATACGCATTGTCAGTAGAAACAATCGGTACAACAGGTATAATAAAATCAAAGAATTTGCTCCGATCAGAGCAAGAAAAAACATCATCACGAATTAAATAAAAGAATTTGAGGACTTTTATTGTATCAACTTTGCTTCCATTCCGCTCCCAACGTTGATAAAGGAGATCACTTACCTCTTTCAATTTTTCAAAAATCTCCCTAACCTCATAACGATCAAGGTCCTCAAAGACAATTGCATCGGCGCCTGAATGTTCAAACAAATAGAGAACTTCATTAAGGTATTTATCAAAGAAAGCGTCTTCCGGTCTATCAAATACCTCCACCCCAAAAATTCCCTTAACATCTATTTTTTTGAACAGTCTTTGCAAATCATGTCCCTGCAAAAAGCGCCATAAAGCAACGCCACCCATGATAAAGCAGAAAAGTAGTGCCACAACACGGAGTGAAGGTAATGCTGTCCAACTTATATCTAAACGACCAGGGGGCAAAGTTCCAACAAATGCTTTCCAACTTTCAAAACGGATTACATACAGAAGCAAAAGTACAAAAACTGTGATGAAGGCAACAATCGTCGGCTTTTCCCAAGGTGCTTCATCCTGTATAGTCCGAAACTGTGACTTTTTTATTTTCTCAGGTTCAATTTGGTGAAGTAGCTGATTCAAGATTTTTCTTTCCAAAACATTAATAAGGCTTTTTTTATCTGATTCTGCAATATCACCACTATAATTAGCAAGGGAAATATGTAGAAATCTCTTCTCCTTGCGTTCCTTTTCATAAGTCCTTATTACACTGCTCTTACCAGATCCATACGACCCGGCCAAAGCAATATTGCGAATTTCGCTGTGATCCATTGCAAAGTCCAATGCATCTCTATAGTCGCCAAGGTCAATATTATCTTTTGGCAAAAGGGATTGATATTCATTTTCACTCATATAGCTTCTCTCTTTTCTGTATTCTCTCTCGATGCAAGTTGTTGGTTTCTATTTGTAGAAAAACTACCAATTAACTTAAATTATACCAAATGCCCATTTAGAATTCAATGTATTATTTCGTGATATAAGCCACCCTTGTGTAAACCAAAAAAAGATTTACACTGCAAAAACTTCCCCGCATAAAACAAACAGCCACCCAAATTCTGCGTCACCGATTCAAAGAAAACCTCCCGAATGTACCGCCCCATAACATCCCGCTTTACGCCCCTCCGGGACCTCGTCCCGGAGGGGATAATTTTTCTGTCTGTGGTCATTTATGTGGTCAGGCCGAAAAACGCAAAAGATTTCCAAAATTATCCTGCAAAATAAGTTCCGAAAACAGAAAAATCCGGCCCGAAACTCGTGGTTTCAGGCCGGAAAATGGTGGACGATACAGGACTTGAACCTGTGACCTCCCGCACGTCAAGCGGATGCTCATACCAGCTGAGCTAATCGTCCGTATTCGGTTCCGTCGGGCGCTCACCGCCCGACGGAATTGTATTATATCCGCAAACCGTCCCGTTGTCAAGGGCTTTTTCCGCGTTTCCCCGGCAAGTTGTGACCCTTCTGTAAATCCTTGCGTTCAGAGGTGGACTTTTCCGTTTTGGTGTGATATACTACCCCAAAATCGGGTCATTGTGACCGAGCGAAAGGAGCGGCGGCAGTGCGCGTCGACGTATTGGGCGTCAGCTTTGACAATATCACACCGGAGGAGGCGGTGGACCGGGCCCTGGCCATGCTGGAGGAGGACCGGCCCCACCTGGTCGCCACCCCCAACCCCGAGATGATCCAGCGGGCGGAGAAGGACCCGGCGTTTGCCAGGGTGCTCTCGGAGGCCGATCTGGTCCTGGCCGACGGCATCGGCGTCATCTACGCCGCGAAGATCCTGGGCCGGCCCCTGAAGGGGCGGGTCACCGGGGTGGACTTCGCCTCCGCGCTGATGGAGCGGCTGGCCGGCACGGACAGGCGCCTGTTCCTGCTGGGGGCCAAACCCGGCGTGGCGGAGGAGGCCGCGAAGCGGCTCGCCGCCCGATACCCCGGCCTCAACATCTGTGGCGCCCACGACGGCTACTTCCAGGACGACGCCCCGGTGATCGAGGCGGTCCGGGCCTCCGGGGCCGACGTGGTGTTCGTCTGCCTGGGCTTCCCCAAGCAGGAGCTGTGGGCCGCCGCCCACGGGGCCGAGGCCGGCGCGAAGCTGTACGTGGGCCTGGGCGGCTCGCTGGACGTGTTTGCCGGCAAGGTGGAGCGGGCCCCGGAGAAGATGCAGAAGCTGGGCCTGGAATGGCTCTACCGCCTGTACAAAGAGCCCGCCCGCATCGGCCGGATGGCCAAACTGCCCCTGATCCTGTTCCAGGCCCTGGGGGCCCGTCTGAAAGGAAAGTGACCGATATGATCTACATCCTGCTGGGCGCCGGCTTTGAGGAGGCCGAGGCCCTGGTCACCGCCGACGTGCTCCGCCGGGCCGATCTGCCCGTGGCCCTGGCGGGGGTGGACGGCCGCACCGTCACCGGCAGCCACGGCATCACCGTCCAGGCGGACCTGCCCGCCCGGGCGGTCACCCTAAGCGCCGGCGATATGCTCATCCTCCCCGGCGGCATGGGCGGGGTCTCCTCCATGGAGCGCAGCCCCGCCGCCATGGGTCTCATCCGGCAGGCGGCGGGCGATCCCCAGCTCTGGCTGGCCGCCATCTGCGCCGCCCCCACCCTGCTGGCCCGGGCGGGGCTGCTGCCCCCCGGCGTCCACGCGGTGTGCTATCCCGGCATGGAGGGCGAGCTCTCCGCCGCCGGCTCGATCCCCGTGATGGACCGGCCTGTGGTGACGGAGGGCCGGCTTATCACCGGCCGGGGCCCCGGCGCGGCCTTCGACTTCGGCCTCGCCATCGTGGAGATGCTGGCCGGCACGGCGAAGGCCGACCAGGTCCGCGCCGGCCTCCACTACGGGGAATGACGGTCTCCGAGGAAAAAGCCGCCCTCCGGCGGTGGGCCGCCTCCCTCCCGAAAACGGAGGCCGCCTCCCTGCCGGAGCGGTTCCTGTCCCTCTCCCAGGTGAAGGCCGCCCGCACCGTGCTGCTCTTCGACGGGGTGGGGACAGAGCCCGACACCCGCCCCCTGCTCCGGGCCCTGCTGGCGGCGGGCAAGCGGGCGGTCTACCCGATGTGCCTGCCGGGAAACCGGCTGGAGCTGCGCCTGGTCTCCGCCGAGGCCGACCTGCTCCCCGGCAGATACGGCATCCCCGCCCCCGGCCCGGACTGCCCCGTGATCCCGGCGGAGGAGGTGGACGCCGCCCTCATCCCCCATGTCCTCTGCGACCGGGAGGGCTACCGCCTGGGCCATGGCGGCGGCTATTACGACCGCTTCCTGGCCGGATTCCGGGGCTTTTCGGTGTGCTTCTGCCCGCCGGAGCGCCTGGTGGACCGCCTCCCCCGGGACAGGTTCGACCGCCCTGTTTCCCTGGTACTCACGGGCTGAGGGCCTGTCCTCCCCCAGGCGGGAACAGGGGGCGGAGAAGCCCCGCTCCCCCGCCCCGGTCAGGTACTTCAGCAGCCGCAGCCGTCGTTGCAGCCGCAGTTGTTGCCGCAGCTATTGCCGCAGCCGCAGCCATTGCTGCCGCCATTGCCGCAGCAGCAGCACAGGATGAGGATCAGGATGATGATCCACCAGCAGCCCCCGCCGAAACCACCATTGTTACCACAACACATGATTTTGTCACCTCACATATAATGTCCCGGTCACAGGGACCGGCTCGGACGCCGCGCCCGCTGAGCGCTCAGCCTCGGCGGCGCCGGAGCCGGGCTCCGTTCCCGTTTCCAGGTCATACTATGCGGCGCGCCGGGGACCGGTGACACGCCGCCCCCCTACAAAGGAGTGATCCCCATGGCAGAAAACGACCGCGCCCGTTCCCGCGCCTCCTCCCAGGAGCCCGAGGGACGGCGCACCTCCACCCGCCGGCGGTCCCGCAAGGTCAAACACAGCGGCGGCGCCAAGATCGCCGGGGCTCTGCTGTACGTGCTGGTGGTCATCGGCCTGGCCGGCATCCTCGCCACCATGGGATGGATCTGGGCCTGCGACCTGCTGGGCCTCAACAAGGAGTACACCTCCGTCATCATCTCCGTGCCCGAATCCTCCATGACAGAGGTGGAGACCACCGATGAGGACGGCGAACCCGTCACCGTCACCCGGGCGGATATGTCCGCCATCGTGGACCAGCTGAAGGACGAGGGGCTCATCCAGCACAAGTGGCTGTTCAAGCTGTACGCCTGGTTCTCCCACGCCGACCGAAAGATCGTCCCCGGCACCTATGAGCTGAACACCGAGATGGACTACCGGGCCCTGGTGGTGAACATGAGCTCCTCCTCCTCCACCCGGCAGACGGTGGACGTGACCATCCCGGAGGGCTACTCCATCGACCAGGTATTCAAGCTGCTGGAGGAGAACGGCGTGTCCACGGTGCGGCAGCTCCAGGAGATGGCCGCCGAGCACGACTACGCCTTCTCCTGGCTGAAGGGCCATGAGCCCCTGGGGGACTACCACCGGCTGGAGGGCTATCTGTTCCCGGACACCTACACCTTCTATATGGGGGAGGACCCCAAGTACGTCCTCAACAAGATGCTGGTGAACTTCGACGATAAAATGGACGAGTATCTGGACAGCTTCACCGAGGAGAGCCGCTACTCCCTCCACGACATCGTCACCATCGCCTCCCTCATCGAGAAGGAGACTGACGGCGAGGACTACGGCACCATCTCCTCCGTCATCCGCAACCGGCTGGAAAACCTGGACGCCGAGACGGTGGGCTACCTCCAGATCGACGCCACCCTGGTCTATATCAACGGCGGCAGACAGCCCACCGCGGAGGACCGTCTGATCGACTCCCCCTACAACACCTATCTGTACCAGGGCCTGCCCCCGGGAGCCATCGCCAACCCCGGCATGAAGTCCCTGTACGCCGCCATGAACCCGGAGAACACCCGGTACTACTACTACGTGCTGGACCCGGCCACCGGCCGTCATGTATACGCCCGCACCCTGGCCGAGCACCAGGCCAACATCGATCGGATCAACCGTGAATCCGGGAACTAAGCCGGAGCTGCTCTGCCCCGCCGGGGATATGGAGCGGCTGGAGATGGCCCTGGCCTACGGGGCGGACGCGGTCTATCTGGCGGGCCCCGCCTTCGGGATGCGGGCCTTCGCCGGCAACTTTTCCGAAGAGGAGCTTCCTCGGGCCGTGGAGCTGGCCCACTCCCACGGGGCCCGGGCCCACGTGACCTGCAACACCATGGCCCGGAACGACGAGATCAAAAAGCTCCCGGCCTGGCTGGAGCTGCTGGACGCCGCCGGGGTCGACGCGGTCATCGCCGGGGACGGGGCGGTGCTCTCCCTCTGCAAGCGCCACGCCCCCCGGCTCCAGGTCCATATGTCCACCCAGACGGGCATCACCAACTACGAGATGGCCCGGTTCTGGCACGAGCAGGGGGCCAGCCGGGTCATCCTGGCCCGGGAGCTCCACCTGGACGAGGTGGCCGAGCTCTGCGCCAAGGCCCCCCGGGGGCTGGAGGTAGAGGGCTTCGTCCACGGGGCCATGTGCGTCAGCTACTCCGGGCGCTGCCTGCTGTCCAACTATATGACCGGGCGGGACGCCACCCGGGGCGCCTGCGCCCAGCCCTGCCGCTACAAGTACGCCCTCATGGAGGAAAAGCGCCCCGGCGAGTATTTCCCCGTGTACGAGGAGAACAACGAGACGTATCTCCTCAACAGCCGGGATATGTGCATGATCGACCACATCCCAGAGCTGACGGCTGCCGGCCTCCACTCCCTGAAGATTGAGGGGCGGGCCAAGAGCGCCTACTACGCCGGCATGACCGCCGCCGCCTACCGCCACGCCATCGACGCGGCGTGGGAAGGAACGCCCCTGGACCCCGTGTGGCGCGCCGAGGTGGAAAAGGTCAGCCACCGGCCCTACTCCACCGGCTTCTGGTTCGGCCAGCCCGGGCAGTACATCGGAGACGCCCGGTACATCCGGGACTGGCAGGTGCTGGCCGTGGTGGTCAGCTGCGGCGGGGACGGGAACGCCCTGCTCTCCCTCAGGAACAAATTTTCCGCCGGGGACGCGGTGGAGATCGTGGGCCCCGATGCGGCCGCCCTCTCCTTCACCGCCCCCGCGCCGGTGAGCGCGGACGGCCTGGAGCTCCGGGAGATCAGGACCCCCCAGACCCTGTTCCGCCTGAAGCTCCCCCGGCAGATGCCGCCCCTCTCGGTGCTTCGGGCCTGCCGCCCCAGCTCCTGAAAAACAGAGAAAGCCGCCCGCGGGCGGTTTTCTTTTACCCGCCCAAGTCATATCGGACAGGCGGGAGATATTATGATAGAGGCACACCGCTTGTGGAGGGAGGACCGCTATGGACGACATCGATCGGACCCGGCAATCCAAAGGCGCCTTCGCCGGCTGGGTGGGGGTGGGGGTGAACCTGTCCCTGTTCGCCGTCAAGATGATCGCCGGTCTGCTCACCGGGGCGGTGTCGGTCACCGCCGACGCCTTCAACAACCTGTCCGACGCCGCCGGCTCCCTGGTGACCCTCATCGGCTTCCGGCTGTCCGCCCAGCGGGCCGACGAGGAGCATCCCTTCGGCCACGGCCGGATGGAGTACCTGGCGGGGCTGGGGGTGTCCCTGCTCATCCTGCTGGTGGGGGTGGAGCTGGCCAGGGACGCCGTCCTCCAGATCCTCCGCCCGGAACAGGCCGCCCTCACCCCTCCGGCGGCGGTCATCCTGGTCCTGGCCATCCTGGCCAAGGGGGGCCTGGCCCGGTTCGACAAATACTGGGCCAAAAAGATCGGCTCCCCCACCCTGGACGCCGCCGCCGCGGACGCCATCGGGGATGTGCTGGCCACCTCGGCGGTGCTCATCGGCCTGGCCCTGACGCCGGTGTTCGGCCCCCGGATCGACGGGGTGCTGGGGCTGGTGGTGGCCCTTCTCATCCTCCGCTCCGGCTGGACGGCGGCCAAGGGGACCGTCAGCCCCCTGCTGGGCCAGCCCCCCGACCCCGCCGAGGTGGCCCAGGTGGAGGAGCTCATCCTCTCCCACGAGGGGATCCTGGGGGTCCACGATCTGGTGATCCACGACTACGGCCCCGGCCGGCGGATGATGTCCGTCCACGCGGAGGTCCCTGCGGATTCCTCTCTGGTGGCCGTCCACGGGGTGATCGACCGGGTGGAGCGGGAGCTGAAGGAGCGCTTCGGCCTGGACGCCGTCATCCACATGGACCCGGTGGAGGCGGAGGGCCCCCGGCTCCGGCGGCTGCGGCGGCTGGCGGAGGAGGCGGCCAGGGAGCTCCACCCCGCCGCCACCGTCCACGACCTCCGCTGCGAGGGGGAGGACCCCGTGGAGCTGCGGTTCGACGTGGTGGTGCCCTACGAAGTGGGGCTCTCGGATGAGGAGATCCGCGCCGCCCTTACCGCGAAGCTGAAGGAGCGGGAGCCCTCCTGCCGGCCGGACGTCGGGGTGGACCGCTCCCACGTGCTCTAAAAATGGTCCGCAATTTACAATTTCTCCAACAATTCGGCCCTCGTCTGCCGTATAATGTCCATACGGACTTGCGGAGGCCGTGAAAAGCGGGTATAATGCCTGTGGAAATTTTACCGTGAGAAAGGGTGTCATCTATGCCCAAAAAGATTTTGGCCGTGGAGGACGACAAGAACATCGCCGATCTGATCCGGCTCTACATGGAAAAAGAGGGGATGGAGTGCCAGACCGCCGGCAGCGGCGTGGAGGGGCTGGAGAAGTTCCAGTCCTTCCAGCCCGACCTGGTGCTGCTGGACATCATGCTGCCCGGCATGGACGGCTGGGCGGTGTGCCGGAAGATCCGGGAGACCTCCAAGACCCCCATCATCATGCTCACCGCCAAGGGCGAGCTGGAGGACAAGGTCAACGGCCTGGAGATGGGGGCGGACGACTACATCACCAAGCCCTTTGAGACGAAAGAGCTGCTGGCGCGGGTCCACGCCGTCCTCCGCCGCACGGGCGGGGAGGAGGAGAGCGTCGGCCGCCGCCTGGTGTTCGACAGGCCCAAGCCCCTCGTCATCGACCTGGACTCCTACGAGTTGGTGGTGGACGGCAAGCGGGTGGATACGCCCCCCAAGGAGCTGGAGCTGCTGTTCCACCTGGCCTCCGCCCCCAACCGGGTGTTCACCCGCAACCAGCTGCTGGACGAGGTGTGGGGCTTCGACTACTTCGGGGACTCCCGCACGGTGGACGTCCACATCAAGCGCCTGCGGGAGAAGATCGAGGACGACCCCGCCAACCCGGAGATCCTGCTGACCGTGTGGGGCGTGGGCTATAAATTCAAGGTGGCCGGCTGATGAAGACCATGTACGGACGGCAGTTCGCCGCCATGGCGGGCATGGTGCTGCTGTCCTTCCTCATGCTGGGCGCCTCCTTCGCCACGGTGAGCTACCAGTACGCCATCCGGGAACAGGAGCAGGCCTTGGAGCGCAACGCCGGCTACATCGCCTCCTTCACCTCCGGCTATGTCAACGCCAACGGGGGCACCAGCTGGCAGAGCAAGGAGTTCCAGGGATACCTGTCCACCGTGGCCCAGGTGGGCGGCTCCCACATCATGATCTGCGACAACTCCGGCCTGGTGCTCTACGCCACCAGCGGCCAGCAGGAGCTGTCCGCGCTGGAGAACAGGCCCCTGTCCCCCGCCCTGGTGGAGCGGGTGAAGGGCGGCTCCTACGCCGGGATGACCGACCTGGACGGCCTCTACGCCGAGACCCGCTACCTGGTGGGGCTGCCCATCACCAGCAGCAGCGGCTACCTCCAGGGCCTGGTGCTGGTGTCCAGCGACGCGTCCAGCTTCAGCGGCATGTGGCGGGAGCTGGCCGGCATCTTCCTGGTCACGGCGGTGGCGGTGGTGCTCATCGCCGCCATCCTCAGCTCCTTCACCAGTATGCGCCAGTCCAAGCCCATCAAGGAGATCGCCGCCGCCGCCCGGCAGTTCGGCCTGGGCCAGCTGGACGTGCGGGTGGACGTAGGCAAGCGCCGGGACGAGGTGGGCGAGCTGGCCGAGGCCTTCAACTCCATGGCCGACTCCCTCTCCCGCAGCGAGCAGCGCCGCAGCGAGTTCATCGCCAACGTGTCCCACGAGCTCAAGACCCCCATGACCACCATCGCCGGCTTTGCCGACGGCATCCTGGACGGCACCATCCCCCCGGAGCGGGAGAAGGAATACCTCCAGATCATCTCCTCCGAGACCCGGCGGCTGTCCCGGTTGGTGCGCTCCATGCTGGACCTGTCGCGGCTCCAGTCGGACGAGCGGGCCGCCCAGCAGCAGTTCGACATCTCGGAGACCCTGGTGCGCACCCTCATCACCCTGGAGAGCAAGGTGGACGCCGCCCGGCTCCAGGTGGATATGCAGCTCCCCGAGGAGCCGGTCCCCGTCTGGGGCGACCAGGACGCCATCACCCAGGTGTGCTACAACCTGCTGGACAACGCCATCAAGTTCTCCCGGACCGGCGGCACCCTTGGGGTGTCGGTGGCGGCCAAGGGCCCCAAGGCCACCATCACCATCAGCAACGAGGGGGACACCATCCCCCCGGAGGAGCTGGCCCTCATCTTCGACCGATTCCACAAGACCGACCACTCCCGCAGCGTGGACCGGGACGGGGTGGGGCTGGGCCTGTATATCGTCAAGACCATCCTCAACAGCCACAAGGAGAACATCACCTGCACCAGCGAGAACGGCCTCACCAAATTCGTATTCACCCTGACCCGGGCGTAAGCCGTCAGAGAGGAGGGAGCCCCTATGGACAACTATCTGGCCCACCGCTGGCCTGCCGGGAGCGGGACGGGCTCTCTGCCCATGCCCCCCGCCCCCAAAAGGCCCCGGGCAAATCCCTGGCAGATCGGGCTGCTCATCGTGGGGATCCTGGTCATGATCGCCCTGCTGATGCTGCTGGGCTTTCTCGCCTTCCGCATCATCCTGCTGACCCGTATGCCGGCCGCGTCCCAGCCCGCCCCCGGCGCCGCCGATCCGCCCGCCTTCAGCCAGCAGCCCGGCAGCTGGACGCCGGAGGACCTTCCCTGGGCCCGGCCCGACCCGGCCATCCAGCTTGCCCTGGCCGCGGAGGAGGGGGAGGCCCTGTCCGCCCCGGGCATCTATGAGAAAACGCTGCCGGGCGTGGTATCCGTCACCGCCTTCCGGCAGAACGGTTACAGCACCGGCACCGGCTTTTTCGTGGAGCGCTCCGGCTATCTGCTCACCAACTATCACATCATCCACGAGAGCACCACTGTGGAGGTCATGCTCCTGTCCGACAACACCGTCTGCCCCGCCCGTGTGGTGGGCTTTGACGAGGAGTTCGACCTGGCGGTGCTGAAGATCGACGGCCACGATCTGCCCGTCGTCCCCCTGGGGGACTCGGACGCCCTCTCGGTGGGCGACAAGGTGTACGCCATCGGCAACCCCATGGGGGATCTGTACGGCTCCATGACCGAGGGCATCGTGTCCGCCCTGCAGCGGGAGGGGCAGGACGTCTCCAACGGCCTTGCCATGATCCAGACCGACGCCTCACTGAATATCGGCAATTCCGGCGGGCCCCTGCTGAACGACCGGGGCCAGGTGGTGGGCATCACCTCCGCCAAGATCACCGGCATGGAGAACAACACCGTCATCGAGGGGCTGGGGCTTGCCACCCCCATGACCGACCTGCTCCCCTTCATCAACCACATCCTGGCCACCGGGGAGAGCTGGCGGCCCTCCATCGGCATCAGCTGCGTAGTCGCCTCTGTGGACGGCCGCACGGGCATCGAGGTCCGGGAGATCACCGCCGACGCCGCCTATGACGCCGGCCTGCGGCCAGGAGACCTCATCGTGGCCGCCAACGGCGCGGACACCCCCACCCTGGCCGCCCTGCGCCGGGTGCTCTACACCGCCGGGGTGGGCGGCGAGGTGACCTGCACCGTCCTTCGGAACGGGGAGGAGCTGGACGTCGCCCTCTCCCTCATCGACACCCTGGACCAGACGCGGACGCCATGACCCCCCTGAACGGCGCCGCCCCGCCCCCCGTCCTGTCCGCCCCCTGGCTCAACGCCGCGGTCCCGGCGGACAGCCTGTTCGCGGGGAAGATCATCGTAGAGGACCGGGTGGACTCCACCAACACCCGGCTGAAGGCTCTGGCCGCCGCCGGGGCCCCGGCGGGGACGGCCCTGCTGGCCCTGGAGCAGACCGCCGGCCGGGGCACCCACGGCCGCTCCTTCCAGTCCCCCAGGGGGGAGGGGCTCTACCTGTCGGTGCTGCTGCGGCCCAGGGCCCCGCTGGAGGACCTGCTCACCCTCACCGGCTGGACGGCGGTGGCCGTCCGGGAGGCCATCGAAACGGCCAGCGGCGCGCCGGCGGAGATCAAATGGCTCAACGACATCTATCTGGACGGCCGCAAGCTGGTGGGCATCCTCACCGAGCTGGCCCCGCTGGACGGGCGCGGAGAGGCCGCCTGGGCGGTGGTGGGCATGGGGGTCAACCTGACCCAGACCGCGGATACCTTCCGGGCCCAGGGCCTGGAGGGCGTCGCCGTCTCCCTGGCCCAGGCGGGGCATCCCGTAAACCCCAACGCCCTCACCCTGGCCCTGCTGGACCGGCTGGACGCCCTGGCCCGGGCGTTCCCCGCCCGCCGGGAGGACTGGCTGGCGCGCTACCGGGCCCACTGCCTCACCCCGGGGCGGCGGGTGTCCTTTGAGCGGGACGGGACCCTCCGCACCGGCACGGCCAAAGGGATCGACGGCCGCTTCGCCCTGGTAGTGGCGGAGGACGGCGGAGAGGATCGCGCCGTCTCCTCCGGGACGGTGACCATGCTGTAAACGTCGCCGGGCGCGTACCGTCCCACGGATCAGGCAGGCATAGAAAAAGCTCCGAAGTCGATCGACTTCGGAGCTTTTTTCGTCAGGGACAAAGGGAGCCGGAAGAACAGGGGCTCAGTCGGCCTTCTTCTGGCCCCAGCCGGGGGCGAAGATGGTCTTGTCCACGATGAAGATGATGACCATGGACACGCCGCCGGTGACCACGGTGGTCACGATGGCGCTGATGGTGTTGCGCAGGGCCTCGTTGTGGATCAGGGCCACGGTGACCGGGTTCCACACGCAGGTAAATAGGTTCATCACCAGGAACACCACCACGGTGGCCAGGAAGTGGCAGATGATCTGGGGCACCACGGGGCCCTTGCTCTTGAAGGTCACGTTCCGCTGGAGGGGGAAGTTGATGCACTCGCCAAAGAAGATGGCGGTCAGGTTGGCCAGGGTGAAGGCCAGGCCGCTGTTCACCAGGAAGCTGCCGTCGGCGGCCGTCTCCAACGCGTTGCCCAGGATGGACAGCTTGAAGTCCACCCCGAACAGGGTCACGGGGATGCCGGGCCACAGCCACTCCACATCCCCCACCAGGTTGTGGTAGAGGGTGGGCAGGAAGATCAGGATCAGGGCCTTGATGGCGGTGACCACATAGCTGAAGATGATGAACAGGCCGCCCTCACGGATCCACTTTGCCGCCTTCGGATGCTTTTCCATCCATTCTTTCATGTTGTTTGCCTCCTTTATTTACTCCATGCTGTTGGCTTTCTTCTGCACCTTGCGCTGCCGGAAGAAGCCGCCGATCACGCCGCCCACGCCCTTGAAGAAGTGGCCGTTGACGATCTTCAAAATGCTGTGGCACATCTCCTGGGAGCACATGCCGCCCGCCATCTTGCCGATGGCCCGGAAGGGCATGTTGTAGATGAAGGTGATGTTCAGATCGGGCTCGCCCTTCTGGATGCTCTTGTTCAGCATATTGGTCATGATCTTGTACACGAACCGGGCGGGGCCGCTCTTGGCGTAGTAAAGCTGGCAGATGGCGTCGTTCATCTCCAGCTCGCCCTCCAGCCAGTGGCCGTCGGGGATGGGATGGCCCAGCAGCTCGGTGAACTCCTCGTCGGACACCGCCTTGATGTCGCCCTTGGCGTAGCTGGGCAGCTTGCTCATGTCGTAGGGGGCGGGGGCGTTGGTGCCGGCCACCGTGACGGTGCCGGTGAGCTTGATGTCGGCCACGCTGGCGCCGATCATGATGTCGTACTCGCCGCCGTCGATCTCAAACTTGTCGGTCTTGACGTTGAAGTAGCGGAACGCCTTGTCGTCCAGTTGGATGGTGACGGTCTTGCTCTCCCCGGCCTTCAGGAACACCTTGGCGAAGCCCTTGAGTTCTTTCGCGGGGCGGTAGATCGTGGGGTTCTTGGCGTGGACGTACAGCTGGGCGATCTCCGCCCCGTCCACCTTGCCGGTGTTGGTGATGGTGAAGGTGGCCTCGGTGGGGGACACCTTCAAATCGCTATACGCGAAGGTGGTGTAGCTCAGGCCGTAGCCGAAGGGGAACAGCACGGGGACGCCGGCGGTGTCGAAGTAACGATAGCCCACATACAGGCCCTCCCGGTACTCCACCGTGCGCTCCTTGGCCGGGAAGTAGGGGGCGGAGGGAGTGTCCTCATAGGCCATGGGATAGCTCTCGGACAGCTTGCCGGAGGGGTTCACCTCGCCCAGGATGACCTTCAGCACGGCGGAGGCCCCTGCCTGGCCGCACAGGTAGCCGTGGACCATGGCCTTGCACTTGTCCAGCCAGGGCATCTCCACCGAGGAGCCGGCGGCCATCACGGCGATGACGTTGGGGTTGACCTCGGCCACGGCGTTCAGCAGGTCCACCTGGCTCTGGGGCAGCTTCATGTGGGGACGGTCCAGACCCTCGGACTCGCTGATCTCGTCCAGGCCGATGTACAGCAGCACGTAGTCCGCCTGCTTCGCCAGCTCCACGGCCTTGGCCTGCATTTCCGCATTGCCCGCGCCGGAGCGGGGATAGCCGGCCTCGAAGCCGACGACGTTCAGGTCGAAGTTGCCGATGACGTCCATGGCGTTGTCCAGCTTGGTGCAGTTCACCACGGAGGAGCCGGCGCCCTGGTATCTGGCCTTCTGGGCGAACTCGCCGATGACGGCCACTTTGGAACCCTTCGCCAGCGGAAGGATGTTGTTTTCGTTCTTAAGTAGGACGATGGACTGCTCGCTGGCCTTCATGGCCATAGCGTGGTGGGCGTCCACGTCGAAGCCCTTGCCCACGTGGGGGTCCACGGCGGCCCGGGTGGACAGCACCACGTCCAGCAGCTCGTCCACGCGCTTATCCACCAGCTCCTCGCTGATCTTGCCGTCCTTCACGGCCTGGATCAGCTCCTCGTCGGAGTCGCCGCCGGTGGAGGGCATCTCCAGGTGGGAGCCCGCCCGAACGCCCTCCACATGGTCGTTGGAGGCGCCCCAGTCGGAGACCACAAAGCCGTCGAAGCCCCACTGATCCCGGAGGATCTCCTGGAGCAGATGCTCGTTCTCGTTGGCGTAGACCCCATTCACCATGTTGTAGGAGGACATGATGGACTTGGGGTGGCTCTCCTTCACCGCGATCTCAAACCCGGTGAGGTAGATCTCACGGAGGGTCCGCTCGTCAACGACAGAATCACTTGCCATCCGGCGCAGCTCGGTGTTGTTGGCGGCGAAGTGCTTGGGGCAGGCGGACACGCCGTTTTCCTGGATGCCCCGGACATACCCGGCGGCCATCTTGCCGGCCAGATAGGGGTCCTCGCAGAAATACTCGAAGTTGCGGCCGCACAGGGGGGAGCGCTTGATGTTCATGCCGGGGCCCAGCAGCACGCACACGTCCTGGGCGGCGGCCTCCTCGCCCAGATAGCGGCCGATCTCCTCGCCCAGGGCGGGGTCCCAGGAGTTGGCGATGGTGGCGGCGGTGGGGAAGCAGGTGGCGGGGACGGAGCCGTTCAGGCCCAGCTGATCCCCCGCGCCCTCCTGTTTGCGGATGCCGTGGGGGCCATCCGACAGGGTCATGTTGGGCACCCCTTTGGCCTTCACGCTGCGGCTCTGCCAGAAGTCCTTGCCGGACAGCAGGTAGCACTTCTCCTCCAGGGTCAGCTTGGAGACGATGTCTTGGTGTTTCACTTCATATTACCTCCCGATCCTGCCGGCGGGCAGGAGAATTAACGATTCAGCGCAAAGGGGATTTGGGGCCTGCCCCCTCCCCGTGCGGGGAGGGGGCAGGCGGAAGATTTACGGATCGCTTGGGGAATGGTCAGGCTGCTCAGGCGGCCTTCTTCTGGTTGAGGTACTTCTTGATGAACAGGATCTCGCAGATCACGGCGATGGCGATGACCACGGCGGAGATGACATACATGGCGATCTCCCAGGCGGCCGGGCCGCCGTTGGCGCCGTTGGCATAGGCGCGGCTGTTGGCGGTGGTGTACAGGATGTTGTGGGAGGCCTCACGCATGGCCAGGACGGAGGTGGCGCTGGTCTGATCGGTGAGGGTGCTCTCGGCGGTGGCCTGCGGGGTCAGGCAGAAGTCGGTGCCGTTGCGGATGGCGATGTCGGCGTCCATGTAGCCGTAGCCGCCGAAGTAGTCGGTCAGCACCATGCCCACGAAGCCCCACTCGTCACGCAGAACGGTCTTCTGCAGCTGGGGAGTGGCGCCCGCCCAGTTGTTGCCGATATAGTTGAAGGCGCACATGACGGCCATGGGGTTGTGGCTGGCGAAATCGTAGTTCTTCACGCACATCTCGAAGGGCTTGAAGTAGATCTCACGCATGGCCTGCTCGTTGGACCAGGTGCAGAGCATATCGGTGCGGTGGGTCTCCTGGTCGTTCAGGGCGAAGTGCTTGATGAAGGCGTACACGTTGCTCTCGGCGGCGCCCAGCACGGCGTTGGAGGCCATAGCGCCGGAGATATAGCCGTCCTCGGAGTAGTACTCGAAGTTACGGCCGGCAAAGGCGGAGCGGTGGGTGTTCATAGCGGGGGCGTACCAGCCGGACACGTCCATCTCGTCGGCCATCTTGCCGATGCTGGCGCCGAAGTCATGGGCCAGGTCGGTGTTCCAGGTGGCGGCGATCACCACGCCGGCGGGGAAGCCGATGGAGGCCTTGCCGGTGAAGTTATTGTTGATGGAGGCGGGGCCGTCGCAGTCCACCTGCTGGGTCTTGCCCACGGAGCTGACGGCGACGCTCTGATAGCCGCCCACGGCGATCAGGTTGACCATATCCTCCACGGAGAGCTGATCCAGCAGCTCCTCCCACTTGGGATCGTCATAGTCCAGCCCGCGCATATCGGTCAGCGTCAGGCTGCCCTTCTTGCCGGTGGTGGGCATCACGTCGTCGGGGTTGTTGAACTGGGTGGGATCGTAGGTGACGCTGTTGTAGAAGGTGGCCTTCATGTCCGCGGCCATCTCGGTGTTGGTGGGAGCGGCGGTGGCCGCGTCATAGTTGGCGAACTTGTCGGCGCGGGACAGATAGGTCACGTCGCCGGCGGCATAGTCGAACTGGTTGACAGCGGCGACCTTGTCGGTGGAGCGGGGGTTGCTCTCGTTATAGGTGACGGTGCTGCCCACGGTGTAGGTCTGGGAGTCGATCTTGTTGTGGGAGTCGGAGTTGATGGAGATCTCATAGTCGCCCTGCTCCAGCACCCAGCAGCCGGCGCCCTTGTAATCGTAGGAGGCCATATCCTCGGCGGTGAAGGAGATCTTCACGGTCTCGGTCTGGCCGGGCTCGATGACGCCGGTCTTGGCGAAGGCCACCAGGTTGGCGGCGGACTTCTCGATGCCGCCGTTGGTGTAGGGCGGGTTGTAGTAGACTTCCACCACGTCCTTGCCGGCCACAGAGCCGGTGTTCTTCACGGTCACGTCAAAGCTGATGGTGCCGTCGGACTCGGAGATGGCGCCCATGGTCTGCTCGAAGGTGGTGTAGCTCAGGCCGTAGCCGAAGGGATACACAACGGTCTTGTCGTAGTCGATGACGCCCTCGGCGGCGGCGGTCTCATACCAGCGGTAGCCCACGTAGATGCCCTCGACATAGTTGACGAAGTTGGGGATCACGGGGAAGCCGTAGGACAGGGGAGCCACGTCGTCCAGGTTGGTGTACTTGAACTCGCCGATGTTGTTGAAATAGGGCGTATCGGTCAGATCATAGACGAAGGTGTCGACGGTCTTGCCGGAGGGGTTCACCTTGCCGGTGAGGATGTCGCCCAGGGCGTTGAAGCCGGTCTGGCCGGGGCCGGGGGCCAGGATGACGGCGCCGATCTGGGGATAGTCCTCCACCCAGCCCAGCTCCATGGCGTTGGAGGCGTTGATGACGACCACGACCTTGTCGAACTCGCTGGTCACGCGGTCGATCATGGCGAGCTCACGGGTGGTGGGCTCCAGATAGTGCTTGTCGGCGCCCAGATCCTCGGGGTACTCGCTCAGGCGCAGGCCGGTGGCGGAGAACATGGTACCGCTGCCGTCGTCCTGGAAGGTGTCGGGGATGTTGGGATCCAGCGTGGTGGGCAGGTCGGCGCCCTCGCCGCCGGAGCGGGCAAGGACGATGATGGCGGTGTCGGAGTAGGAAGCGGCGTTCTCAAACACGCCGGCGCCGTCATAGTCGCTCATGCTGGGCTCGGGGACGGTCCAGTCCTGGCCCATCATGCCGATGGTGGGACGCTTCTCACGCCATTTGGTGTAGAAGTCGGTCAGGGTGGTGTTGTACTCGATGCCGGCGTTGGTCAGGCCCTGGAGCAGGGAGACCGTCTCATACAGGCCGGACAGGGAGCCGGAGCCGGTGCCGCCGTACACGGGGTTGGTGGAGGACCAGCCGAAGGTGTTGACCTTGGCGCCCTCGCCCAGGGGCAGCACGCCGTCGTTCTTCAGCAGGACGAAGCCCTCCTCGGCGATCTCCTCGCACAGGGCGCTGGCGTCGGTGATGCTCTGCTCACTGATGTCGCCGCCGCCGCGGAGCGCCATGCTGACGATGCCGTACAGGGGGCCGGTCAGGATCAGGTCCACGATGATGACGAGGGCCAGCAGAAAGGCCATCCAGGCGGAGCCGCGGACCAGGCCCTTCAGGGGCTTCTTGATCTTGATGGCCGCGATGGTGATGATGACGGCCACTACGAGGATGACGCCCAGGGCGATCAGATAGTTCTTGATCAGGCCCAGCGTAGTGAGCACATCTTGCATGTTGATGCCTAACATTTGAATCCCTCCTACTTTTCCAATTTTGACTTTTCCAAAAGCCGCGTGGACGCGGGATGGCCCCTCCCGCGCCGTTGCGAGGGGATTCTATCACAAATTTTACAGTTGTGTTACGAAACTGCACAAACTGCTTCTTTTGGAGCGCAAACTGCAAAGCGATATGGCAAACTGCACAAAAAGCGCCCCGGCTGCCCGGGCGGGCAGCCGGGGCGCGGGGCGCGGAGGGCTCAGTTCGTCTGGCTTATGGGGATGACCACGGTCAGCTCGAACCAGTCGTCTTTCATGTTGATGGACATGGACCCGCCGTACTTTTCGGCGGTGTAGCGGATGGATTTCAGCCCGTAGCCGTGGCGGTCCGGGTCGTCCTTGGTGGTTTTGGGCAGGCCGTCCTCCTCCAGGGCGGGGGGATCGTCGCAGTAGTTCTCACACTGGATGAACAGCAGATCCTTCCGGTTGTAGACCATCAGATGGACCAGCCGCCTGGACTTGTCGGCGATGCGCAGCTCGCACTCGATGGCGTTGTCCAGGATGTTGCCGAAGAGGGAGCTCAGGTCCACCACGTTCATGAAGCTCAGCAGGGCGCCGTCGGCCACGCAGGTAAGGGCGATGCTGTGCCGGGCGCAGTAGAGGCTCTTGCCGGTGAGTACCGTGTCCAGCACCGGGTTCCCCGTCTTGTTCTGGGCCTCGTAGTCCCGGATCTCGCTCTCCATCTCGTCCAGGAAGGCGGAGCGGCGCTCCGGGTCGGTCTCCGCCCGGAGATAGGCGATCTGGTGCTTCAGGTCGTGATACTTGTGGTTGATGAGGTCGATGCTCTCCCTGGCCTGGCGGTACTGGACATACTGGTTCTGCAAAATGCTCTGGATGGAGTCCAGCTCCTGCCGGGCATAGAGCTCGGAGCGCTGGAGATGGTAGGCGAACAGCGCCGCCACGCCGGCCAGGTCGGACAGGGTGCGGATGGTGTGGATGTCGGCCACGATGCCGGTGGAGAAGGGGCTGTCGCTGATGACGAAGCTCAGGTTGCCCACGCAGAAGGAGGCCAGGGCGATGGCCAGGGGGATGATCAGCTCGGAGGGCCTGTCCGGCAAGGGGGAGCGGGGCTCCTTCCGCCGCGCCTCCGCCAGGTAGATGGCGCCGAAGAACAGGGCGTAGATGGGGATCAGGAAGGCCGCCGCCGGGGCCGGGCCCGACAGGTGGAAGGCGTTGGCGCAGTAGTAATAGATCTGCCACTCCAGGGAGGCGGCAAGCTCCGCCAGCAAAAAGGCCCGGGCGGTGACGTACACCGCGGGGACGGCCCTGATGTCGCAGCACAGCCAGACCAGCCCCAGCATGATCAGGGCGGCCACCCCCATGCAGGGGAACCAGTAGACCACCGGCAGGGTTCCGGTGGCCTCCAGAAAGACGCACTGGACGCCCAGCGCCGCCAGCAGCGCCACGGTGAGGGCGGGTCTGCTCATGCCGGGCCGTTTCGGCGCGCGGAGGATGAACACCAGGCAGGCGCACCACTCGGCCAGGGCGGTGAACAGCCGGGGGATGTTGGGGGTGACGTTCATCGCCGCGTCCCCCCCACGTAGTCGGCCAGCGCCTCCATAAAGGCGGCCCGCCGGCCCCGGCTGATGAGCAGGCTGTCTCCCTTGACCCTGGCGCAGTTCTCCTGGATGCCCTCCACATGCTCCAGGTTCACCAGGTAGCCCTTGTTGCAGCGGAAGAAGCCCATGCCCTCCAGGTCCTGCTCCGCCTGCTGGATGGTGCCCGAGGCCTGATATACCCCGGAGCGGGTGTGGTAGAACAGCTGGTGCCCCTGGCTCTCCACATAATAGAGGTCGCCGGATTCCAGCCGCATGGTCCCCCCCTTGACGGGGAGGGTCACATAGGCCCTGCGCCGGGCCTGGATGCGGGAGATGGCGCGGCTCAGCCGCTGGGTGAAGGAGAAGTAGCTCACCGGCTTGAGCACATAGTCCAGGGCGTCCACCTCATAGCCCTTGATGGCGTACTGGGCCATGTTGGTGATGAAGATGATGACCACCGCCGGATCCATCCGGCGGATATAGCCCGCCGCCGTCATCCCGTCCATGACGGGCATCTCCACATCCATCAGGATCATATCGAACTGCGAATTGTAGGCGGCCACCAGCTTTTCCCCGTCGGCAAAGACAGCGGTGGTGAACGCCTGGGCGGACTCCCGGCCAAAGGTCTCGATGAACTGGCAAAGCTGCCGGGCGCACACGGGATCATCCTCCGCGATGGCGATGCGAAGCATATGGCTGTCACCCCTGCACAAATGTTACTTTAATGATATGATAACACGTCCAAAATCATATGTCAAAGGCCCCGTTTCAGTCAAAAATTCCCTGATAAACCGGCCGCGGGCCGTCCTGTTCCGGGCCGTCCCGAGGCCCTTGACTTTCCGCCGTTATCTTGGTACAATTTGCTGGACGCTGACCGCATCCTGTCCGTCCGCCCGCCGGCCTGTGAGCCCTTCGGATCCGCCGCGGGAAGAAGAAAACGGACAGCGGCCCGCAGAGAGGGGATACGCACATGGTAAAAAAGTATGTATTCGGAACGCCCTTTCCCACCGGGGCGGTGACCGCCCCCATCCCGCCGGAGGCGGGCGCGCCTGAGATCGGCGCCGTCAGCGCCGGGGAGGGATTCGAGTTTCGGTATCAGATGGCCCCGGAGGAAGTCGTGTTCGGGCTGGGGGAGGCCAACCGGGGGATCAACAAGCGCGGATATCTCTATGTGAGCAGCTGCGCCGACGATCCCAACCACACGGAGGAAAAGGTCTCCCTGTACGGGGCCCACAATTTCATCGTCGTATTCGGGGGGGCGCGGGCCTTCGCCCTCTTCGTGGACTATCCGGGCGTCACCGCCTTCGACATCTGCTATACGAAGTACGACGAGCTGAAGATCACCTGCGGCCGGGCCGACCTGGAGCTGTACGTGCTCACCGGCGGCGCCGCCTACGAGCTGGTGAGGGAGTTCCGGGGGATCATCGGCAGAAGCTACATCCCGCCCAAATTCGCCTTCGGCTACGGCCAGAGCCGCTGGGGCTACAAGTGCGCATCGGACATCCGCCGGGTGGTGGAGGGGCACCGCGAAAACCGGGTCCCGCTGGATATGGTCTATCTGGACATCGACTATATGCAGGACTATAAGGACTTCACCGTCAACGAGGAGCGCTTCCCCGACTTCCCGGCCTTTGTGCGGGAGATGCGGGAGCAGCACATCCACCTGGTGCCCATCATCGACGCGGGGGTCAAGGTGGAGAAGGGCTATCCCGTCTATGACGAGGGGGTGGAGAAGGGCTATTTCTGCACCAGAGAGGACGGCAGCGTCTTCGAGGGCGCCGTGTGGCCCGGCTGGAGCCATTTCCCCGACATGCTGGACCGGGAGGCCCGGGCGTGGTTCGGGGATCAGTACAAGTTCCTGCTGGACCAGGGCATCGACGCCTTTTGGAACGACATGAACGAGCCCGCCGTCTTCTACTCCAGGGAGCAGGAGGCGGAGGCCCGGGCGGCCATGCTGGGATACCTGGACGGCGATGTGGAGCTGTTCGGGGTGGGCACGCTCCTGGCCTCCCAGGCCAACAGCCAGAAGGTCCGGGAGAGCTTTTACCACAATGTGGGCGGAGAGCGCGTGCGCCACGACCGGGTACACAACCTCTACGGGTACGGCATGACCCGGGCGGCGGGAGAGGCCTTTGAGCGGCTGGCCCCGGACAGGCGCATCCTGCTCTTCTCCCGCTCCTCCTACATCGGGATGCATCGCTACGGCGGGATCTGGACCGGGGACAACAAGTCCTGGTGGAGCCACCTCCTGCTGAACCTGAAGATGATGCCCTCCCTGAATATGTGCGGGTTCCTCTACTGCGGGGCGGACCTTGGCGGCTTCGGGGCCGACACCAGCCGGGACCTGCTGCTGCGCTGGCTGGCCCTGGGCGTGTTCACGCCGCTGATGCGCAACCACTCCGCCCTGGGCACCCGGGAGCAGGAGGTCTATCAGTTCGAGCGTGTGGAGGACTTCGCCGCCGTCATCCGCGTCCGCTACCGCCTGCTGCCCTACATCTACAGCGAGTTCATGAAGGCGGCCCTGGGGGACGACCTGTACTTCAAGCCCCTCTGCTTCGTGTGGCCGGAGGACCGCCGCGCGGTGGAGGTGGAGGACCAGCTCGTCATCGGCAACGAGGTCATGATCGCGCCGGTCTATACCCAGAACGCCTCCGGCCGGTACGTCTATCTGCCGGAGGAGATGATGTTCGTCAAGTTCCGGGCGGACGGCTCCATTTTTACCGAGGTCCTGCCCGCCGGCCATCACTATGTGGACGTGGCCCTGACGGAGGTCCCCCTGTTCATCCGCAAAGGCCGCGCCATCCCGGTGGCGGAGCCCTGCATGAACGTGGAGGAGCTGGACCCCTCCACCATCCGTATGCTGGGCTGGGAGGGCGCCCCCTATGAGCGCTATGACGACGACGGCGTCAGCCGGATCTGACTCCGCCGCCGATGGAAAACTTTTTTGCCGCACAAAAGCGGCCGGCGTCACAAAGTGACGCCGGCCGCTTTCACATGTTCGGGATCCCCGCCACACCGGCGCGATCCGCTATTTTGCGATCTTCGAAAAGCCGTAGGTGTTGACCACCGCGTCGATGGGCTCTCCCCGCCTGCACATGGGGCACTCCGAGGGGGAGTAGGAGGCGTAGTCGGTGAGGGTGTTGGTGTCGAAGATGGAGATCACGGGCAGGCCGTCCAGATCGTCGATGGCCGCGTAGATGGAGGCCACGCCCACCACCTTGCCGCCGTAATACTCCACGCTCCGCTTGCCCTGGAGGGCGGTGGTACCGGTGGTCAGGGAGCAGGTGAGGATGAGGACGCTCTTCCTCTCCAGCATGAACCGGGCGTTGTCCCGGAAGATCAGGTTGCCCTTGGCGTCCAGCTCGCCCTTGATGATATACATATTGTCCCCCTCGCTGAGGGACCGGCCCCCGGCGCGGGTCAGCTCCCGGGCCAGACAGGCGCCCACGGCGCTGGTGCCGTCCATGCAGAGGATGGAGTCCACCTGGAAACGGCCCTTCAGCTTGTTCGACAGCTCCCGGGCCACCGCCCTGCAGCCCTTGAGGCTGTACTTCTGGGCGGTCACGTCGATAAAGTAGTTGATATGGCTGTGCTTGGTGGCAAAATGGCCTTTGGCCGCCAGCAGCGGCATACCGCCGATGTCAAGAAGAGGAAAGAATTTGGGTCCCATAGCTGTGCGCCTCCTTGTTCTGTTTCGATGCCATTCAAAGCTGTGCAATACGCCCGCTGTCCCCGGGCATAGCGCCGCGCTTTTTGGGTAAATTGATTATAACAGGTTTAGTAGCTTTTGGCAATAGGGTTTTTCTGGTCCTCCCTGCTCTGTGTGGGGCAGGGGCGGGAAAAAGTCCGCTTCCTATTTCAGCGGAACTGTGTTATAATATTTTCCACATCGACATCCCGGCGCGTCCGATGAGAGACGCGCGGCGGACAAGGAGCTGAGCGGCCATGACATTCCACTCCGAACAGCAGACGCTGTTCCTTCTGATCTACGGCTTTCTGGCCTGGGCGGTGGAAGTGATCTTCTACGCCGTCAAGGAAAAGGCGTTCATCAACCGGGGCTTTCTCACCCTGCCCATCGACTTTGAGATCGGCCTGGTCTTTTCCGGGCTGGCCGTCGCCCTGCCCCCGCTGGGGCGGAACTACGGGGCGATGTACGTCATCACCCTGGCCAGCCTGATCCTGGTCCGGGCGGTGCTGGGCTTTTTCGGCGGCAGGCTGTCCAAAAACGCCAAATGGCTGGAGTCCGCCCCCGGCGGCACCTGGCGGAGCCTTCTGGGGAACGCGCTGCTGGCCGCGGCCATCCTCATCGCCTATCTGCTGCTCCAGCCCGTGCTGATGGTGCTGGCGGCCATGATCCCCCGGATCGTCCTGCAGGTGATCCAGATCGTGGCGTGGGTGCTGATCCTGGCGGACTTTGTCGCCGTGGTCTACGCCATGCGGAAGGGACGGGACAGCTTTCAGCGGCAGATGGAAAAGGGTCAGACCGACGAGCTGTCCGCCAGGATCGGCAGGGCCGTCTGGAGGCGGCTGGAGAAGGCCTATCCCGGCATCCGGGATAAGCAGACCCGGAGCGGGGTGGTCTTCGCCAAGGGGATGAGCCTGGACAAGCTGATCTGGGTCTTTCTCATCTCCGCCTTGCTGGGGGACGTCATCGAGACCTTCTACTGCCGTCTGGTGGGCGGCGTCTGGATGAGCCGCTCCAGCGTGATCTTCGGGCCCTTCAGCTTCGTGTGGGGCATCGGGGCGGTGCTGCTCACCGTCAGCCTCACCCGCCTCAAAGACAAAGAGGACCGCTGGGTCCTGCTGGCGGGCGGTCTGCTGGGCGGGGCCTTCGAGTACATGTGCAGCGTGTTCACCGAGCTGGTCTTCGGCAAAGTGTTCTGGGATTACAGCTATATGCCGCTGAACATCGGCGGGCGGACCAACGTGCTGTTCATGTTCTTCTGGGGCGTGCTGGGGCTGGTGTGGGTGAAGATCGCCTACCCGCCGCTGGAGAAGTTCATCGAGAGGTTCCCCCCGCTGGCGGCCAAGATCGCCACCTGGGTCATCATCGCGCTGATGGCGCTGAACGGCCTTCTCACCATGGCGGTGATGCTCCGCTACAACGAGCGGCAGGCCGATCAGCCCCCCTCCAACATCCTGGAGGAGTTCATCGACCACGCCTATGACGACGATTTCGTGGAGGACCGCTGGCAGAACATGGTCAGCGCCGAGGAGGACAAGGGCGATTGACCCCGCGGAGGCGGGGCCAGGGCCGGAAGGAGGCTGCGCTATGGAACACTTTGAGGACATCCATCTGGAGGACTGCCCCTGCTGCGGCGGCGTGGGGAGCATCGAGGAGGAGGGCGGCTGGTGCGTGTACGTCCAGTGTCTGGACTGCGGCGCCCACACCGCCGAGTTCGCCTTTGACAGCGACAAGGAGCGGCTGGAGGCCGCCCGGAAGGTGGCCGCCAACTGGAACATGAGAAAGGTGATCGCCCCCGGTCCCGGGGAGTGACGGGAGGCCGCAGGAGATTGCTATGATCATTTACGACGCGAAGGACAGGCTCTTCACCCTCCACACCAAAAACACCACCTACCAGATGAAGGCGGACGGGTACGGCGTGCTGCTGCACACATACTACGGCCCCCGGATCGCCGGCGGGGACCTGTCCCGCCTGATCCGCTACGCCGACCGGGGGTTCTCCCCCAACCCCGCGGAGGCGGGGCGGGATCGGACCTACTCCCTGGACACGCTGCCCCAGGAGTTCTCCTGCGCCGGCGGGGGAGACTTCCGCCTGCCCGCCATTGAGCTGGAGCTGCCCGACGGCAGCCACACGGCCGATCTGCGCTATGCCGGCTGCGAGATCCGGCGGGGCAAGTACGCCCTGGAGGGCCTTCCCGCCTTTTTCGCCGGAGATGGGGAGGCGGACACCCTCGTCGTCACCCTGGAGGACAAAGCAGCCCGGGTGTCGGTGGAGCTGCTCTACGGCGTGCTGGAGGAGTGCGACCTCATCACCCGGGCGGTCCGGGTGACCAACCGGGGGGATGCCCCGGTAGTCCTGTGCCGGATCGCCTCCCTGTGCCTGGACCTCCCCCGCGCCGACCTGGACTTTATCACCTTCGACGGGGCATATGCCATGGAGCGGTGCCTCCACCGGGCCCCGCTGCGCCCCGGCGTCCAGTCGGTGGGCAGCGTCCGGGGGATGTCCAGCCACCAGCACAACCCCTTCGTCATCCTCTGTGAACAGGATGCCGGGGAGGAGCACGGCCTGTGCTGGGGCGCCATGCTGCTGTACAGCGGCAATTTCGAGGCCGCCGTGGAGCGGGGCCAGTTTGAGGACGCCCGCCTGACCCTGGGCGTCCACCCCTTCCACTTCCGCTGGACCTTGGAGCCGGGGGAGACCTTCACCGCCCCGGAGGCGGCCCTGGTGTGCTCCCCCGGCGGCCTGGGCCAGATGAGCCGCCAGTTCCACCGGGCCATCCGGGCGCATCTGCTCCGGGACCCGTACCAGGACCGCCCCAAGCCCGTGCTGCTCAACAGCTGGGAGGCCTTCTACATGGACTTCGACGAGGCCAAGCTCCTCTCCCTGGCCGGGGCCGCCAGAGAGCTTGGGGTGGGGCTGTTCGTGCTGGACGACGGCTGGTTCGGTCACCGGGACGACGACACCTCCAGCCTGGGGGACTGGTCTGTGGATCGGAAGAAGCTCCCGGGCGGCCTCACGGGCCTGTGCGAAAAACTGAACGGGATGGGGCTGGAGTTCGGCCTCTGGATCGAGCCGGAGATGGTCAGCGAGGACAGCGAGCAATACAGGGCCCACCCGGACTGGGCCCTGTGCCCGCCGGGCCGCCCCCACATCCGGGGCCGGCAGCAGCTGGTGCTGGACTTCACCCGGCCCGAGGTGCGGGAGCATATTTTCCGCTCCATCCGCTCCGCCCTGGAGGGCGTCGACATCCGATACATCAAGTGGGACATGAACCGCCCCCTGGCCCAGGTCTGGTCCCCCTCCCTGCCCGCGGACCGGCAGGGGGAGTTCTACCACCGCTATGTGCTGGGGGTGTACGACCTGCTGGAGCGCTTCCGCCGGGAGTGGCCCCGGCTGCTCATCGAGGGCTGCGCCGGGGGCGGCGGCCGGTTCGACGCCGGGATGCTTTACTACGCCCCCCAGATCTGGTGCAGCGACAACACCGACGCTATCGACCGCCTCCGCATCCAGTACGGCGCCTCCTTCGCCTATCCCCCCTGTACCGTGGGGGCCCACGTGTCCGTCTCCCCCAACCATCAGAACGGCCGGACCACCCCTCTGGAGACCCGGGGGACGGCGGCCATGTCCGGGGCCTTCGGCTATGAGATGGACGTCCGCAGCCTGTCCCCGGAGGAAAAGGCCGTCATCTCCCGGCAGATCGCGGACTATCGGGAGAATTACGATCTGATCCGCCGGGGGGACTACTACCGCCTCTCCCCGCCGGGGGCGGAGGGCGTCCCCACCGCCTGGGCCCACGTCTCCCCCGACCGGCGGGAGGCCCTGGTGTCCGTCGTGGCCGGCCCCACGGGGGCGGCCCGCCCCTTCCGCACCCTGCGTCTGCGGGGGCTGGACCCCGCCCTGACCTATCGGGTGGAGGGGGACGGCAGATCCTGGCCTGGCGACGTGCTCATGGCCGCCGGCTGGCCCATCCCCTGGATGGGGGAGTACGAATCCCTGCGGCTCCGCCTGCGGGCGGAGCCCTGACCCCGCGCGGAGGAAAACGCCATGAGACGGACCGAGTATCCCATCCATTCGGACTTCCGGGCCTGGGCGCACATGAACCCGCCCCTGAACCGGGCCGTCCTCCCGGCCATGCAGGGCCTTCTGCGGCTGCTCTTCGACCGGGAGAAGTCCACGGCGGAGGTGACCGTGGAGCGGTATACCATCCCCGTGGGAGGCGGGGCCTCCATCCGGGCCCTGTGGTATGTCCCTAAGGGGGTGGAGGAGCCCGCTCCCTGCCTGGTGGACTATCACGGGGGCGGATACGTCCTCCCCGCCGCCCCCTATCACTACGCCCTGGCCAGGGAGTACGCCCTTCGGGCCCGGTGCAAGGTCCTGTTCCCGGAGTACCGTCTGGCCCCGAAGCATCCCTTCCCCACTCCGCCGGAGGACTGCTTCGCGGCCTACGCCTGGGTATTGGACCATGCGGATACGCTGGGCGTGGACCCCGCCCGGACAGCGGTGGCCGGGGACAGCGCCGGCGGAGCGCTGGCGGCGGCGGTCTGCCTGATGGCGGAGGAGCGGGGCCGCCCCATGCCCCGGGGACAGATGCTGGTCTACCCCGTCACCGGGGCGGAGGGCGCCGCGTCCAGGAGGAAATACACCGACACCCCCATGTGCAACAGCCGGGACATGGAGAAGTACGGCAAATACTATCTTCAGGATCCGTCTGCCGGGGAGCATATCTGGTCCGCCCCCATCGACGCCCCCTCCCTGGCGGCCATGCCCCCCGCCTATGTGGAGACCGCCGAATTCGACTGCCTCCGGGACGACGGCGTCCTCTACGCCCAAAGGCTGGAGCGGGAGGGCGTCCCGGCGGAGCTTTACAACACCGAGGGCACCATCCACGGCTTCGACATCGTACAGGACAGCCCCATCGTCCGGGCCTGCGTGGACCGGCGGATCGGGTTTTTGCAGCGGGTCTTTGAGAAAGGGGAGTGATCCGTCGTGAAGAAAAAGGCGCTTTGGATCGGCATTGGCGTCGGGATCGGCGCGGTGGCGGTCGTCGTGGCCGCGGCCCTCTGGCTGGGGTACGGCTGGCTCAACTCCCCCGCCAAAAAATTCGTGGCCTACCACCAGGACTTCATCGTGGAAAAGGCGCTCTCCTGGATGGAGCACGCGGCGGACGAGCCCCGGACCCGCGACTTTTCCGGCACGCTGACCGTCTCCGCCCGGACGGACGACCCCAAGCTCAGCGTCCTGATGGAGAACATCTCCCTCCGCATGGGCGTGGACCGGCAGGGGGGCAGCCTGGTGGCGGCGGGGGACCTGCTGCTGATGGGGAAGGACGTGCTGGACGTCACCGTGACCCATGAGGACGGGCGGCTGGGCTTCCTGCTGCCCGGGGTGGACGACAACTATTATGTGGTGGACACCGCCCGTCTGCGGGGCAACCGCTCGGAGGGCATCCAGCGGCCCCAGCTCTCGGGCGGGGAGCTGCGGGCCCTGATCCAGGCATATCTGGATGTGGTCTATACCGCCGTCAACGACCGAAACGTGACGGCGAAGGAGGATCAGTCCGTCACGTTGGACGGGCTGGAGGGCGGCTTCACCGGCACGGTGTACACCTTCCGGCCCCGGGCCGGGGACATGGAGTCCATGCTGGTCAAGCTGGCCGGCCACCTGGAGGACAACCCGGAGCTGCGGGCGCTGGTGCTGGAGATCCCCCGCGCCGACGTCCTGCTCCAGTTCCTCCACCGCTGGTTCACCGGCTCGGAGGAGGAACTGGATACGGAGGTGCTGTCCGACCAGATGCTCCTGGACCTGGTGGCGGAGATGCGGGACAACGCCCCCCGGATCGGCCGGGAGGTGGAGGACTCCGGCTTCACCTGGACCCTGTGCGTGGAGGGGGACGCGGTGCGGAGGATCCACCTCTCCAACAGGGAGGACAGCGGCCTGATCTATGAGACGCTGGGGGAGGACCCCGGCCAGCGGCAGGAGGCGCTCTCCGCGGTGGTCAAGGGGGAGGGGGCCGTCACCGCCCGGCGGACCTATACCCAGGGGAGCAGCCGGCAGAGCGGCAGCGTCATCCTCACCGGCGAGAAGGGGGATACCGCCCTGGACTTCGACCTGGATACCGCCAGCAAGTCCCTGTTCGGCGTCCCCTACGGCGCCTACCGCCTCTCCACCCCCAGCCGCACCCTGGGCCTGGAGGTGGCCCCCGGCGAAGGCGGCGGCGTGGACCACATCCTGTCCATCGACAAGGAGGACGACGACGGCACGACCAGCCATTGGACGATCAACGTCAACGCCGCGGACGACGGCGGAAGCCCCGTCTCCTGGCCCACCCAGACCCCGGTGGACGTCAGCAGTCTGAGCGGGGCGGAGCTGAAGGACCTGTTCGGAAAGATCGGCAAGACGCTGTTGACCAACCTGCTGACCCAGCTCCTGCTGGGGCAGCTTGGCCTGTAAGAAAAATACGCCGGGAGGCGGTCCCTGTGAGCGGTCTGCTGGAACAACTGAACAGCGCCCAGCGGGAGGCGGTCACCGCCACCGAGGGGTTCGTCCGGGTCATCGCCGGGGCGGGCTCGGGCAAGACCCGGGCCCTGTCCCACCGGTTCGCCTGGCTGGTGAACGAGCTGGGCATCCTGCCGGGGAACATCCTCTGCGTCACCTTCACCAACAAGTCCGCCCACGAGATGCGCCAGCGCATCCACGCCCTCACCGGGGACAACGACACCGGCTATATCAACACCTTCCACGGCTTCTGCGTGTCCGTCCTCCAGGAGGACAGCCACGCGGTGCAGTACCCCAAGAGCTTTCTGGTGCTGGACAACTCGGACATCGACGATATGCTCCGGATCATCTACGAGGAGCGGGGCCTGTCCCTCCGGGACATGACCTTTTCCGCCGCCCGGGACATGATCGAGATCCAGAAGCTGTACAAGCGGCCCGACTACTACCTGGACATGATCGCCCTGTCCCTGGACGAGCTGCGGGAGAAGTACGACCGGGCTGTGGGGGCCAAGGACGTCATCTTCTACGGCTACCTGTATCAGGAGAAAAAGTGCTTCGGCCTGGACTACAACGACCTCATCAAGTTCTCCCTGTACATTTTCAAAGAACATGAGGAGATCAAACTCAAGTGGCAGGAGCGGCTGGAGTACATCATGATCGACGAGTTCCAGGACATCGACTCCCTCCAGTATGAGCTGATGGAGGTCCTGTGCGGATACCACAAAAACCTGTTCATCGTGGGGGACCCGGACCAGACCATCTACACCTGGCGGGGGGCCGACGTGAAGTACCTGCTGGACTTCGACAAGCACTTCGCCCCGTGCAAAACCATCCTGATGATGGAGAACTACCGCTCCACCCCGGAGATATTGGCGGCGGCCAACTCCCTCATCGACAAGAATCGGAACCGGCTGAAAAAGGAGCTGATCCCCACCCTGCCCTCCGGGGAGGAGGTGCTGTGCGGCTACGCCGCCACCACCGAGGAGGAGGCCGCCCTGATCGCGGAGCGGGCCCGCCTGCTCCACGACCGGGGGGTGTCCTGGGGGGACATGGCGGTGCTCTACCGGGCCCACTACGTCACCCGGACGGTGGAGGAGGCCTTCCTCCGGGAGAAGCTGCCCTACCACATTTACAGCGGGGTGCAGTTCTTCTGCCGGAAGGAGGTGAAGGACGCCCTCAGCTATCTGCGGCTCATCGCTTACAAGGACGACCTGTCCTTCCTCCGGGTGGCCAACGTGCCCAAACGGAACCTGGGTAAGCGCCGGATGGCCTTTTTGCAGGACTACGCCGCGGCGCGCCTCTGCACCCTCTACGAGGCCCTGACCCAGACCCTGGAGGACGAGATGTTCAAGGGCACAAAGGCCGCCGCCCTGGTCTCCCTGGTGGAGCGGTACGCCGCCGGGTACGAGGGCCGGCCCGTGTCCGAGGTGCTCTCCGCCCTTTTGAACGACAGCGGCTACGAGAAGATGCTCCGCACCGAGGGGGCCCAGGACCGGCTGGACGATCTGGCGGAGCTGAAGCAGTCCGTCCGCGAGTACGAGACCACCTGCGGCGAGGAGGTCGGCCTGGAGCACTACCTGTCCCACGTGGCCCTGCTCACCAACGCCGACGAGGCCGACGCGGGCGACAAGATCAAGCTGATGACCGTCCACGCCGCAAAGGGGCTGGAATTCCCGTACGTGTTCCTCTGCGGCATGAACGAGGGGATCTTCCCCTCCCGCAAGACGGCTACCCTGGCGGGGATGGAGGAGGAGCGCCGTCTGGCCTTCGTGGCCATGACCCGGGCGAAGAAGGCCCTGTACCTCTCCGAGGCGGGGGGCCGGACCTTCGACAACGCCCCCCGGTATCCCTCCCGGTTCCTGCTGGACATCGACCCTCCCCTGCTCACCTTCACCCAGCCGCCGCCCCAGGGTCTGGTGGAGGAGGCCCGGAACTGGATCGAGGCCAGCGCCCGGGCCCTGCCGGAGGACACGGATGCGTACATCTTCCCCATCGGGACGCGGGTGCGCCACCCCCTGTTCGGGGAGGGCGCCGTGCTGGACGTGGACCGGGACAGGTCCGCCCACCTGGTACGGTTCGACGGCATGGCCACCCCCCGGATGATCTCCTTCAAGGCGAAGCTGGAGCGGATATGAAAAGAGGCGGCGCGTTTTCACGCGCCGCCTCTTTCTCTGTGCCGTTATTCGATCTCCAGCCGCTTGGGCTCGGGCAGGACGGCCTGCTGCTTGGGCAGGGTCACCTTCAGCACGCCGTTGTCGTACTTGGCCTTGATGTTGTCGGTGTCCACGCCGGACACGTCGAACTGGCGGCTGTACTGGCCGTAGGAGCGCTCCACCCGCACGTACTTGGACTTCTTGTCCTCCTCCTCGTGCTCCGAGTGGCGCTCGGCCTGGATGGTGAGGACGCCGTCGTTCAGATCCAGGTGGATGTCCTTCTTGTCGAAGCCGGGCAGGTCGGCCTCCAGCAGGAAGGAGTCTCCCTCGTCCTTGATGTCGGTCTTGAACTCGCTCAGGCCGCCGTCCCGGAAGAAGCTGCCGAAGGGCTCGCCGAAGAAGCGCTTTTCAAATTCGTCCATCTCCCGGAAGGGGTTGTAGGTCATCTGATTGCGGCGATTGAATGGTCTCAGTTCAAACATGGTGAATACCTCCGTTTTGTTTTTGATGTGGGCCCGCGCCGCGGCGTTTCGCGCCCGGGCCGCCGGGTCCTTTCTGTTTACGCCTTTACTATATTGCCTGAAATCGTATATTTTGTTGCATCCATTTGAACAAACTGTAAATTTTAGCACTCTCACGCCGAGAGTGCTAAAACACTATAAAAAGGAAGGGGCCCCGTCGGGCCCCTCCCTCGCTGTCGATATGGTCTTCGCTATCCCAGCGTCAGCCCGTAGGCCTCAATGATAGGCCCGGCCGCCTGCGCCGCCGGGGCGTGGGTGATGGTCACCCGGTCCCCCTCGCTGAGGACGATCACGTTCTGGTCCTCCTCCGCGGAGAGGGCGTAGAACACATCCTCCCCGGTCAGGCGGATATAGTACCAGCTGGTGCCGCTGAGCACGGCGGTGCGGATCTCGGCCACGGTGCCCTCGGATTCCTCCTGGTCCGCCGGCAGCCCCGGCTGCTGGGTGAGCCCCCGGTCGGTGAGCATCTGCACATAGGTGCGCTCACAGGCGGACACGGTGGCGCCGGTGGCCACCAGCTGATACTGGGCCACGTTGACCATGGCGTAGCTCTTCACCAGGTTGGTGGCGTCCATCAAGGGGATGAAGTAGGTGGGCTGGCCGGAGATGTTCAGCAGCAGCGGGAAGGTGGAGCGGTAGCCCAGGTCCTGGACCACGCCCTCGGCGGAGGCCCGGGCGGCGTTCTCGGTGGCGCCGGGGGCCACGTAGTAGTGGGTCTCCTTGGTGCGCATATTGCAGAGCAGGAAGCCCAGGTTGGACTGGTCGGCGTTGGCGGAGGTGACCCCGGTGTAGACATACACGTCGTCGTTCATGGCGATGTAATTGTACCCGTCGGTGGTCATGGTCACGTCCCGCTGGCCCAGAATGGAGTTGATGAAGCCGTTGACGAGGGTGCCGTGGTAGTCATACTGCTCCATGATCAGGCCGGGGGTATACAGGGTGTCCACCCAGGTGGGGACCTCCTCATAGTACTGGCTCTCGCCGGTGACGGCGTCCACCAGCACCGCCCCCTGGATGTCCCGGCCCCCGAACAGGCCGATGGTCTTCACCAGCCTGGGGGCGATCCACCAGGGGTGGCCCTCCTCGTCGATCTCGAACTCCGGGGTGGAGAACATCATGGTGGGGTAGTGGAACCGCAGATGCCGGTAGATGTTTCGGTTCAGCGGCTCGGAGAAGGAGTACTTCATCCCCTCCTCCAGCCGGGTGACGGTGGCCTCCTGGGTCACCATGTCCACCACCACATAGGCGGGCAGGCCCCGGTCACGGTTGGTGAACCACTTGATGAGGTCCGCGTAGGCGATGGGGGCCACCCGGACGGGCCGGCCCTGGTAGTTGATCTGGGTGGAGTCGTTGGAGTACTCGTACTGGCTCACCATGTCGCTCAATGTTCCCATCTGCCGGTCCCCCAGGTAGTTGGCGGAGTCCCGGTCCAGGGTGGGGATGTCGTTGAAGGAGATCTGGGCCACGTCGGAGGCGAAGTCGCCGGTCTGGACGGTGAGCAGATCCCGGTAGGCCGCCGCCCGGAAGATGGGCAGGGAGACGATCTCCCCAATGATGGCGGCCAGCAGCACCAGCCCCAGGGCGATGAGCACCGGCAGGCATTGCTTTTTCAGGAAGTTCCAGCCGTCCCGCAGCCTGGGCCGCTCCGAGCTGGTCAGCCGCTCCTTCAAATTCCCGCCCGCGGTAGTGAGGACGACGCACAGGATATACACCACGCACAGGAAGATAAGGAAGGCGTAGAACTCCCCGGCTCGCAGATTGATGGCGGGCAGGTCCACGTAGAAGTAGATGAATCCCACCAGAATGGTGACGATGAGGCTGAACACGATCCGCCCCGCCCGGCCCTTGGGCAGATGGGGCTTTGATTTGCCGTTTTCCATAGTATCTCCTCCTGTTTTTTTAATCCGAGTTCTCCGCGATGGGGTATCGGAACAGGCACGCCCCGGTATCCAGGTCGTACCAGGAAAACCAGTTCAGCGTCACCGCGCTGTCGTCCCAGCTGTGGGGGAGCACCGCGATCATGCCGTTCATCACCGGGGAGAAGTCCACATAGGGGGTCTCAAAGCCGGTCCAAAGCGTCTCCCCCGCCCCGTCCAGCAGATCGAAGCCGCCCTCGGGCCGGAGCGCCTCGTAATACACCGCCCCCGTGATGGGATCTTCCAGGGCGTAGGCCTCCCGGTAACCGGGAAATTCCGGGGCCTCCGGCAAGCCGCCCGGGTATACCGGCTCCGCCGGGGAGCCGGCGGGTGGAGCGGTGGATACCGTCCCGGCGGCCAAATCCAGATAGTACCATTTCAGGTCGTCATACTCGTACATGCCGGCGTAGAAAAAGCCGTCGCCGGGGTACAGCTCAATAAAGTATCCGTCAAATCCCTCCGGGAACCGGTCAAAGGCGGACGCCGGGAACCGGGTCATCCGTCCGCCGCCGTCGAGAATGGCCAGGCCGTCCGGCCCGAACAGAGCCAGCCAGCCGCCGCCCTCCGCCCAGCAGCCCAGCACCCGGTATCCGGGGGTCTCCAGCACCCAGCCGCCGTCTCCGGCGGCCACCGTCAGCTCCCCCTCGCCCTTTTGCAGCCACACGAAGCCGGCCCCCACGCCGATCTCAGAGTAGACCGGGTCGGTGACCAGCTCGCCCCTCTCGGTCATCAGGCCGTACAGGGGCAGGCGGTCCACCAGATAGTCCACCGCGGGCAGCGCGCCCACATAGGGCATGAGGACGCCGTACCCGTCCCAGGCCCGGAGGGGCCCCGCGCCGCAGTAGTGATCGGACCGACGGTAAAGGGGTTCGGGGTGGGCGTAGGGGTCCAGACCGGGCCAGCCGCCATCCACGTCCAGCACGGACACATAGCCCTCGTGGGCCACAAGGCGCTGGCCCTCCTCACCTAAAAGCCAGTCGTACAGACACTTTGCGGGGGCGTTCTCCGGCAGGCCGGCGGCGGTGAGGACATAGTAGTTGTTCAGAAAGGGATATTCCCCCCGGCGGATGGTGTCGTCGTTGGGCTCCACCCCGTCCACGGCGATGATCTTCAGCCCGTCGGCCATTTTCATGTCGTTGGCGTAGTAGTACACCGTGTAGCCGATGGCGGCGGGGGTGCCGTCGTAAGCGGCCACCGCCTCGATGAGATCGCCCATCTCCCCCCGGACATACTCAGCGGGGGCCTCCATCATGGGCAGATCCTTCATCACCAGCTTGAGCATGGCGGTCTGGCTGCCGGCCTCGGCGTTGCGCTGGAAGGGCACGATGTCCAGATCGCCGCCCCCCACCTCCGCCCAGTTGGTGATCTGGCCGGAGTAGATGCCCCGGATTTGCTCGGTGGTCAGGCTGTCCACCGGGTTATCCGCGTTGACCAGGAACACCAGTCCGTCCACGGCGAAGGGCTCCATCTCCCACTCGAAGCCCCGCTCCTCCTTCTCCGCCCAGATGGTCTCCGCCGGCTCGGCGGAGATGAGCAGATCGGCGTCGCCGTCCATCAGGGCCCGGAAGGACTGAGTGGTCCGGGAGAACTGGATCAGGTCGGTCACGTCCGCCCGGCGCTCCCCCAGCAGCACGCTGGCGATGGCCTGACCCAGAGGCACCGTGGAGGTGGAGCCGTTGAGCCGGGGGAAGTTCTCCCGGGTGAAGCGAAGGGACAGGGGCGGCGGGGTGGATGCCGCCGTCTCCACCGAACTTGGGGAGGGAGCAGGGGCGGTGGGTGCGGCCGTCTTCGGTGGGGCGGCGCGGTGGCAGCCCGCCAACAGGCACAGGGCCAGCAGGAGGGGCAAAAAGCGGGTCGGCTTCATGGGGGGGATCACTCCCATCCGTAAGATGATAGGATTATCATACCACGGAACGGAAGAAAAATCCACTCAAAGTTCCTTTCGCCGGTAGATGGCGCAGGAGATGAAATAAGAGGGCGCCAGCAGCAGGAAGCATACCGCCACGAACAGGAAAGGCAGGGCTGCCAGCAGCCCCATCATGTCCCGCGCCTCCAGCCAGGCGAAGGCGTCCATGAGCCATTCCAGGCCCCCCAGGGGCGCCAGCCACAGGACGGCCAGCCCGATGAGCCCCAAAAACGCGGCGTAAAAGATGACCCTGGCCCGCTCCGCCCCGAACTTGTAGATCAGGGGCAGGATGATGGCGTTCAGCACCGCCCCCATCCCCAGGCAGAGGCACCCGGCCACCAGGGAGGACAGGGTCTCCTCCCGGTCCCCCGCCAGCCAGAAGGCCCCGGCGGTGGCCAGCTCCAGCACGGCCACCGCCCCCAGCATGATCAGCAGAGTGAGATAACGGGCGGCTACGGTTTTGTTCCGGCTCACCGGCAGGGCGGCCCCGTAGGGCTCCCACTTGGCCGTGTAGTCCAGGTTGAAGCAGGTGAAGGGCATCATGGCCGCCATCACCGCGAAAAACCCGGTGGTGAAGGCCGGGCTCCACACGCCGAACACCGTCAGCGCCACATAGATGACCAGGACGATGAGATAGCTCTTCAGCACCTTGCGCAGGCCCAGAAAGTCCTTCAAAACCAGTCCTGTCATAGCCGCTCCCCCTTTTCCATGAACACCATGATCTCGTCCAGGCTGACGGGCTCCACTGTCAGGCCGGGATATTTGCGGGCAAAGGCCTCCCGGTCCCTCACCAGCCCCTCGGTGGCGTACTGGCTCCGCCGCACCGCCACCAGGTCGTCTTTGTCGATGGCCGCCAGGTCCTCCCTTGCGCAGGCCAGCCGGCCATAGCTCTCCAGCAGCCGGTCCTTCTCCCCGGACAGGGCGATCTTCCCGTGGTGGAGGTAGGCGATATAATCCGCCGCCTTCTCCAGGTCGGAGGTGATGTGGCTGGAGATGAGGATGCCGTGGTCCTCGTCGGACACGAAGCCCAGAAATTCGTCCAGGATCTCGTCCCTCACCACCGGGTCCAGCCCCGCCGTGGCCTCGTCCAGCAGCAGGAGCCGGGGCCGGTGGGCCAGGGCGGAGGCCAGGGACAGCTTCATCCGCATCCCCCGGGAGAACTCCTTGATGAGCTTTTTCTCCGGCAGGGCGAACTTGTCCAGGTACTCCCGGAACAGCCCGCCGTCCCAGGTGGGATAGACCCGCCGCAGCACGGCGTCCACGTCCTTGGGCCGAAGCTGCTCGTAGAAGAAGCAGTCGTCCATCACCACCCCCACGTCGGCCTTGGCCTCCTCCCGGGGCCTGCCCAGCAGGGACACCGTTCCGGCGTTGGGGACCGTCACCCCCAGCATACACCGCATGAGGGTGGTCTTGCCCGCCCCGTTCTCCCCGATGAGGCCCAGGATGGCCCCGCCGGGCAGGGTCAGGTCGATGGGCCCCAGGGTGAAGTCCTGATACTCCTTCACCAGGCCCCTGATTTCAATACTGTTCGTCATAATATTCTCCTTCACTCCTCATTGTATAGAGTCGTCAGCATCTCGGTCAGCTCGTCCAGCCCCACGGCCCCCGCCCTGGCGGCCTCCACTGCCTGGGTCAGCCGCTCCTCGATGTGGCAGAGCACCGCCTCCCGGCGGGTCTCCCGGTTCTGGGCGGCCACGAAGCAGCCCTTGCCGGGGACGGTGAGCAGAAACCCGTCCCGCTCCAGCTCCTCGTAGGCCCGCTTGGTGGTGATGACCGAGATGCGAAGATCCCTCGCCAGCGCCCGCATGGAGGGCAGGGCCGTGCCCTCCGCCAGCTCCCCCGACAGGATGAGGCCCTTCACCTGCCGGACGATCTGGTCGTAAATGGGGATGCCGGAGGAATTGCGGATGATGATGTCCATGGTCCACCTCGCAAAATATTGTATATATACGATATGCACAGTATAGACAGTTGACGGGGGTTTGTCAAGGGGGAATTTCAGGAAAATATTTTGGGGCGTTTTTGGGCGTGAAAAATCCCCCATTCTCGCGGAACGTGCAACACAGCGCCGCGAAAACGGGGGATTTTTCACTTAAAACGCGGTTTTTTACCGTAAGTGACAGGCCCGAAGGGGCCAAAAACCGCGTTACATCGGTCTTTCCCTGCCCAAAAAGCAGGTCACGACGCAGCCCGGGCCGGTGTGGGCGCCGATGACGGGCCCGATGTCGTTGAGATAGACCTCGGCGGCGCCGTACCGCTTTTTGATCTCGTCCGCCACCCATTGGGCCTCCTCCTCGCTGTCCGAATGGCTGACGAAAACGGGGTATTTGTCCAGATTCTCCCCGTATTCTCCAACTTTTTCAATGATATACTCCAGGGCGCCCCTGCGGCCTCGGACCTTGTCGGGGGTCTGGAGCTTTCCGTTTTTATCCAGGTACAGGATGGGCTTGATCTGTAACATCGTGCCCACCACAGCGGTGGCGGCGGACACCCGGCCGCCCTTTTTCAGGAAAAACAGGTCGTTCACGGTGACCCAGTGGTGGGCCCGCATCTTGTGGGCCTCCAGCCAGTCCCGCACCTCGTCGATGGACCTGCCCTGGGCCCGCATCCGGCCCGCCATCATCAGCAGGATGGTCTGGGCCCCGGTGGCGCTCTGGGTGTCTACCACGTAAATTTTCCGCTCGGGGTATTTGGGGGCCAGCTCGGCGGCGGCCATCTGGAAGGAGGAGCAGGTGGCCGACAGCCCGGATGCGAAGGCCACCACCAGGATGTCGGTCCCGTCCCTGAGGATGGGCTCCATGGCCTCCAGGGCCTGATTCATGTTCACGGCGTTGGTGGTGGCCAGAGAGCCGTTCCTCAGCTTGTCGTAAAACTCCTTGGGGGACATCTCCCGGTTGTCGGGGTAGTTGTGGTAGGTGTGCCCGTCGATGAGGAAGGACAGAGGCAGCACCTCCGGCTCCAGCTCCCGGACGATGTCCAGGGGCGTGTCGCAGGACGAGTCGGTCATAATGACGAATCTGCTCATGGGAAAAACCTCCGTTGGTTATGCCGCTGCCGCGGCGGGATCAAGGGGCGTCCGCCCCGGGAAAACTATTTCTTCTCCAGCATGTCCTCGTGGCCGGTGTGCTTGGCCAGGATGGACAGGACCTGCCGGCAGGCCAGGCCGCTGGCGTAGCTCTGGGTGGCCAGGCGCAGCACCAGCTTGGGCAGGTCGTAGTCCGTGGTGTCCGGGTCCAGCTGGCCGGCCACGGCGGTCATGGACTCGTCCAGATATTTGCAGAAGTAGTCGTACTGCTTCTTGGACTCCCAGCCCTCCCGGCCCACGGCGGTGAGCACCTTCATCTCCCGCACGGACAGCACCTGCTTCAGGGCGGTGATGGCCGTGAGCAGGCCCAGATGCTCCTGGTCGTACTTCTTGCCGTTGGCCCGGTGGAGCAGGCCGTCCTTGATGTAGTTGTTGATCATGGCCGGGGTGAGGCTGTCCCCCGCGTCCAGGGAGACGGACTGCCGGGCCAGATAGGACACCACCTGATCCATGTACAGGGGGATGTCGGGCAGGCGATCAAAGGGGTCGGGGCGCACCTCGGCCAGACGCTGCTTCAACTGAGCCAGTTCCTCCATAATGGGGCCACCTCCAAATCTGATTTGGAAAATCATATCACATGATTATGATTGCGTCAAGGACTGTTTTATATATTTCACGTTCCGCGCAAAAAACGGGACGCCTTCGCGTCCCGTACTCCTATGGCCCGTCCGGCGGGAGGCAGCCCAGCAGCAGGGCGGCCCCCGCCTCCGCCAGAAAGAGCTCCGGCGTCCGCCCGTCGTAGGGCAGCACCAGCTCCTGGCGCTCCACCGCCCTGCCCTCCAGGGAGACGAACTCCCGCTGAACGGCCACGGCGGCCTGTTCCCCCTCCAGGCTGGACAGGGTGAGGGTGTTCCGGGGGGAGGCGCCGTAGCTGACCACCGTGTCGGCGGGGAGGGCCCGGGTCAGAGCGGACAGCCCGCCGGGAAGGAGGGCGGTGCGGCACATGAGGGCGGCGGCCCCCGCCCAGCCCGCCGCGCCGGGGGACACCACCAGCAGGTCCAGCCGCAGCCCCGCCAGCAGCGCCGGATGCCGGCAGGCCCGCACCAGAGCGGAGCGCCCCTCCGCCATCCGGCTCACCCGCTGGGCCAGCCCTTCGTCCCGCTCCCATACGCCGATCTGCCACACGGCGGCCACCCCCTCTTTTTAACTCCGGGTTAGTTTGCCGCGGGGCGGGGCGCTTTATGCGAAAAGAGACCGCCGGCGAGCGGCGGTCTCAGGGGTCCTGGCTCTTTTTGGCGTGCTTTTCCTGCCTCCGGCGGTAGAGGACAAAGTTGAACACCGAGCCCAGGATCAGCACGTTGCCGCAGAGGTACAGCCACACCAGCATGATGATCACCGAGGCCAGGGAGCCGTACACAAGGGAGTACTGGGTGGAGCTGCCCACCAGGAAGGAGAACACCATGGAGGCCGCCGCCAGGGCCACGGAGGCCAGCAGGGCGCCCAGCACCACCGGGGGCCGGGGATGCTCCAGGGGGGCGGAAAACCGATACAGCAGCAGGATGAACAGGAACACCATCCCCAGCAGCAGGACGTATTTCAGCCACTGCCACAAAACGAATCTGGACAGCAGATCCTCCAGCCCCAGCAGATTGCCCACCGTGTGGAAGAACCAGTTGCCGGACACCACCACCGCCAGGGACAGGTAGATGACCACCAGCAGCAGCAGGGCGAAGATCAGGCTGGCCAGCACCCGGCGGAGGCCCCAGAAGGTGGCCCGGCCGTAGATGTCCTGCATGATGTTCATCAGCGCCCGCACAGCGGCGGAGGCGAACAGCAGGGTGAGGAACAATCCGCCGATGAACATGGCGGCGGACTGGTTGGTGGAGATATAGCGCACATATTCCCGGAAGATGACCACCACGCTCTGGGGCAGGAAGTCCTGCACCTGGTCGACGAGGCGGTCGAAGTCGATGTTGAGCACGTCCAAAAAGGCGGACACGCAGATGATGATGGGGAAAAAGGTCAGGGTCAGCCAGTAGGACAGCTCGGCGGCGGAGCGGGCCACCCGCTTGGAGAAGTACATGTCCACCATCTCCGCCAGGAAGCGGATCGGGGCAAGGCGCAGCAATCTCTTCATGGGCGGCCTCCTCTCTTCCATAATTCTTAATGGATTATAGCAGAGGAAGGGGAAAAGGACAACCATATTTTTTCGACTTATTCCAGCAGCATCGTCAAATCGTCCACCGTCAGGGAGGGATTCAGGGCCAGACTGATCCCGTAGCCCAGGACCTTGGACAGGGCCGCGGCCCGGCTGTCGATGTCCCGGGGGGTGACGAACAGGTCCGCCCCGCCCGCCAGGGCCTCCCGGTCCGGGGCGGAGGCGCCCGCCTCCTCCAGCAGGTCCAGGGCCAGGGTAGCGCCGTCCACCACCGTGGGCACCCCCACGGAGAACACCGGGACGCCCAGGGTCTCCCGGTCCAGGGCCTCCCGGTGGTTGCCCACGCCGGAGCCGGGGACGATGCCCGTGTCGGAAAGCTGCACCGTGCGGCACAGCCGCTCCAGGGACCGGGCGGCCAGGGCGTCGATGACGATGACGCAGGCGGGTTTCAGCTCCCGGGCCAGGGCGGAGACGGCGGCGGCGCTCTCCACCCCGGTGGAGGCCAGCACCCCGGGGACGGCGGCCGCCACGGGCCGCAGACCGCCGAAATGCTCCGGGACCTGTTCCACCAGGTGGCGGGTGACCAGCAGATGCTCCGCCGCCAAAGGGCCGATCACGTCCGGGGTCACCGCCCGATTGCCCAGGCCTGCGACTAAGGCGGGGCCCTCCGGCAGCAGGGGCGAGAGCTCCCCCGCGACGGCCCGGACCGCCCGGTGGAAGGAGTCCTCCTCCCGGCGGAGGAGGCCGTCCAGCTCCAGGGTGATATACACCCCGGGGGGCTTGCCGATGGCCTCCCCCGCCTCCCTGTCCGACACGGTGACGGCGGTGACGGCAAAGCCCTCCCGCTCCCGCTCCTCCGAGCGGACGCCGGAGAGGCCGGCGGCCTCCCCTGCCCCCTCCCGCCAGAGCTGATGGGCCTCCACCGCCAGATCGGTACGGCGCTGCGCCATGAAAACTCCTCCTTTATATACAAGGTATTGTGCCCCAAGACCGGCGCCATCCTATTTTTTGTTTTGGGAAAGTTTCTATCCAAAAAAATAAAAATAGATGTTGCAATTTGATTTTTTTCATGGTAGAATACGTATCTGCGACGGGAGACCGTGTCAAGATCAACGAGGCAATCGGAGGAGGTGTTTGGTTTGCCCAATATCAAGTCTGCCAAGAAGCGTGTTCTGGTGAACGCCGCCAAGGCCGCCCAGAACAAGGCCCAGAAGTCCGCTCTCAAGACCGACCTTAAGAAGTTCCAGGCCGCGGTGGCCGGTGGCAGCCGCAGCGAGGCCGATGCCGCTTACAAGGTGGCCGTCAAGGCTGTGGATCAGGCCGCTGCCAAGGGTCTGCTGCATAAGAACAACGCCGCCAATAAAAAGAGCGCCATGACCCTGAAGCTCAACAAGCTGGCGTAAGAGCAAAAAGAGCCGTCTGCCGGGAAGGCAGGCGGTTTTTTGCGCGCAAAAAGCGGCCCCCATCCAATCTGGATGGGGGCCGCCGCACATCTATGGGTCAGGCCAGGGCGGCGGTGATGATGGCCATGGAGTAGACCTCCTGGGCGTTGCAGCCGCGGCTGAGGTCGTTGATGGGGGCGTTCAGGCCCAGCAGGATGGGACCGTAGGCGTCGAACCCGCCCAGGCGCTGGGCGATCTTGTAGCCGATGTTGCCGGCGTTGATGTCGGGGAAGATGAAGGTGTTGGCGTAGCCCGCCACGGGGGAGCCGGGGAACTTCAGCTGACCCACGGTGGGGGAGACGGCGGCGTCGAACTGCATCTCGCCGTCCACGGGGATGCCGGGCATGGCGGCCTTGGCCTTCTCGCAGGCGTTGCGCATCTTGTCCACGTCCTCGCCCTTGCCGGAGCCCTTGGTGGAGTAGCTGAGGAAGGCCACCTTGGGCTCCACGCCGAAGGTCTGGGCGCACTGGGCGGTCTCCACGGCGATCTCCACCAGCTCGTCCTCATTGGGCTCGATGTTGATGGCGCAGTCGCCCATAGCCAGGACCTCGTTGTCGCCGGTGGCGCGCTCACGGACCATGATGAAGCAGGAGGAGACGATCTTGTGGCCCGGCCTGGTCTTGACCAGCTGGAGGGCGGGGCGGACGGTGTCGGCGGTGGAGTAGGTGGCGCCGCCCAGCAGGCAGTCGGCCGCCCCCATCTTCACCAGCATGGTGCCGAAGTAATTTCCCTTCTGGAGGGCGGCGCGGCACTCCTCCTCGGTCATCTTGCCCTTGCGGAGCTGGACCATGGCCTGCACCATCTCGTCCATTTTGGGATAAGTGGCGGGATCCACGATCTCGGCGCCCTGGATGTCGAAGCCGGACTTCTCGGCGGCGGCGCGGACCTCGTCCTCATTGCCCACCAGCACGGGGGTGAGGAAGGAGCCGGACAGCAAACGGGCGGAGGCCTCCAGGATGCGGGGATCGGTGCCCTCGGTGAACACGATGCGCTTGGGGTCGGCCTTCAGTTTTTCGATGAGTTTTCCAAACATGATGTATGTACCTCCCGGATATGGTTTGAATTGGGTATCGGTGGTTATAAATCTACCACGGCTGCCTGAGATTTGCAAGGGGAGGCGGACAAAATTCCATAAAAAACAGGGGCTTTTTTTGGCGGGGTTTTCAGCGGGAATGCTCTTTACAACTGGTATTCTTTTCGATATACTATACCCACTGTGTTTTCGCCGGGGCAGCCCGGCGCGAGAAGGAGAGAGACATACCCATGATGAATCCCGATTTTGCCCGATCCCTGTCCCTGCTGCGGCAGGAGAAGGGCATCTCCCAGCGGCAGGCCGCCAAGGAGCTGGGCATCTCCCAGGCCCTGCTGTCCCACTATGAGAACGGCGTGCGGGAGCCGGGGCTGGTGTTCGTCACCAAGGCCTGCGACTTCTACGGCGTGTCCGCCGATTTCCTGCTGGGGCGCACCCTCAGCCGGGACGGTACCACCATCCTCGACGCCGACACCCTGTACGACGTGTCCACCGAGCGGGACAACGTCCTGAAGGGCTCGGTGATGGCCACCCTGTCCAAAAAGCTGGTGGTCAACTCGGTGGGACTGCTGTTCGACCTGCTGAGCCGTCTGGGCAGCCGGAACGCCATCAAGGCGGCGGCCGACTATCTGACCACCACGGTGTACATCCTGTACCGCCACCTGCACATGGCCAGCCCCGACAGCAACGAGGACTTCTTCTCCGTGCCCGAGACCCAGTTCCTGGCCGGCCTGCCCCGGGCCGACCTCATCATGACCGAGGCGGAGTACCTGGCCGCCCTGGCCAACCCCGGCAAGGACGCGAAGTTCCCCTCCATGGACCACAGCGCCATGCAGGAGGCCTATCCGGGCACCTATCAGTCCCTGCTCCAGATCGTCCACTCCTGCGGCGAGCGGCTCAACGGCGAGATGTCCAGCTACCTGGAGCGGACCCGGTAAACTGTCACGATGAACATACAGAGCCATCTGTTCCTCCTGGCCTTCCTGCCGGCGGCGCTGATCTTGTGGCGGGTGAGCCGCCGCCTGGGGCCGCTGGCCCCCCGGGTGTGCCTGCTGGCGGCGGGGGCGCTGTTCTGCGGGTGGAGTTCCCCTCTGTCCCTGGCGGTGCTGGGAGCGGAGGGGCTTGTCAGCTGGCTGCTGGGCCGGCAGATGGTGCGCGATCCCGCCCGGAAAAAGCCCCTGATGGCCGCCGGGACGGCGGCGCTGCTGGCGGTGCTGGCCTTTTTCAAATACACCGGCTTTGCTCTGTCCCTCACCCCCTGGGAGGGGCTGTTCTCCCCGCCGGCGTGGCTGGCCCCCCTGGGGCTGTCCTTCGTCACCTTCCAGCAGATCCTGTGGCTGCGGGACTGCTATGACGGGACGGCGGGGGAGGTCTCCCCTTTGGACTACGCCTGCTGCGTCACCTTTTTCGCCACCGCCACCTGCGGGCCCATCACGAGAGTGACGGAGCTGGCCCCCCAGCTCCGGGAGCCCGCCCCCTTCTCCTGGGACGATCTGGCGGCGGGACTGTACTGCTTCGCCCTGGGTCTCGCCAAAAAGGTGCTGCTGGCGGGCGTTTTCGCGGGCGGCGCCGACTTCGGCTTCGCCAGGGCCGGGGCCCTCTCTCCCATGGACAGCGCCCTGACCATCCTGTGCTACACCCTCCAGATCTACTTCGACTTCTCCGGCTACTGCGATATGGCCGCCGGCACGGCCCGGATGATGGGCGTCCGCCTGCCGGTGAACTTCAACAGCCCCTACAAGGCCCTGTCTGTCCGGGACTTCTGGGGCCGGTGGCACATCACCCTGTCCGGGTTCTTCCGCCGGTGCGTGTACTTCCCCCTGGGGGGCAGCCGCCGGGGGACGGCGGTCACCTGCCGGAACATCATGATCGTCTTTCTGCTGTCCGGCCTGTGGCACGGGACGGGCTGGGGATTCCTCCTCTGGGGCGCCCTCCACGGGGCGGCCATGTGCCTGGAGCGGCTGGCGGGGGGAAAGGCCGCCCTCCCCAAATGGCTGGCCTGGGCGCTGACCTTTCTGTTCGTCAACCTCGCCTGGGTGTTCTTCCGGGCGGACACCGTGGGGCAGGGCCTGGCCCTGCTGGGCGGGCTGTTCCGCTCCGGCTGGGGCCCGCCCAGCCCGGAGTTCGCCGCCGCCCTGCCCCTGGACGCCCTGTCCGACGGGCTGAAATTCCTTCAGGGCGCGCTGGCGCCGGGGGGAGACGCGCTGATCTATTGGACGCCCCTGCTGGCCCTCCCGGCGGGCCTGGCCCTGCTGGCCTGCCCGAACCCGGTGGAGCAGGCGGAGCGGTTCCGGCCTACGGCGGCCCGGCTGGCGCTCACCGTTTTGTGCCTCGCGGGTTCGGCGCTGTTCCTCTCCGGGGTGGAGGCCTTTATCTACGCCAACTTCTGAGGAAGGGAGGCGGTCGCTGTGACCGAAAAACGGTTTTTTCTGGCGGCGGTGCTGTGCGCCGCGGTCCTGCTGGCCGGCGCCGCCGCCCTGACGTTCTGGGCCGATCCCCTTTTGACCGCGGGACCTATGGGGCCGGAGGACACCGCCCTGTTCGTCAACGAGCGGTATGAGATGGCGGGGCTCATCCGCCGCCAGGACTACTCCGCCGTGGTGATGGGCACCTCCCTGGCGGCCAACTACCGGGCCTCCTGGTTCACCGAAGGGCTGGGGGAGCCCACCCTGAAGATCACCTACCCGGACGGTTGGATCCATGAGTTCGACACCGCCCTGGATCTGGCCTTCCGCACCCATCCGGGGCTGGACACGGTGTACTTCTGCCTGGACCCCAACATTTTGATCCGGCCGGACGGCCGGCGGACGGTCCAGCTGCCGGAGTACCTCTACAACGACAACCCCCTGGACGACCTCCAGGTCTACCTCAGCGCCGACGCGCTGAGCATGGCCGCCCGGACCCTGTGGGCCAGGAAGACCGGGACAGCGGTGACCCTGGACGAGGCCTATGTGTGGGACGGCACGGTGTATTTTGCCCGGGAGACAGCCCTGGCCGGCTACAAAAGGCCGGAGCGGAGCGATACCGTCCTGCCGGCGGACGCCTATCTCGCGGCGGCGGACGAGAACCTGGACGTGATCTGCGGCTGGATCGAGGAGCACCCGGAGGTGCGCTTCGTCGTCTGGTTCCCGCCTTACAGCGTCCTCTACTGGGACAAGGCGGACCGGGAGGGGACCACGGAGGCCGTCATCACCGCGGTGGAACGCGGGGTGGAGCGCCTGCTGGAATATGACAACGCGGCGGTCCACTGCTTTTTGCGGGACATCGGCACCATCACCGATCTGAACAACTACGCCGACCACATCCACTGCTCCGGCGCCGTCACCCGCCGGACGGCGGAGTACATGATGAACGGACAGTGGCGGCTGACCAGGGAGAACTACCGGGAGCATCTGGACGGCCTGCGGCAGTTCGCGGCAGAATACGATTACGACAGCATTTTTGCGGATCAGACCCGTTGAGGTGAGGATATGACCGACCAATCGAAAATCAGGAATTTCTCCATCATCGCCCACATCGACCACGGCAAGTCCACCCTGTCCGACCGGATGATCGAGATCTGCGGCGCGGTGGAGCAGCGGCAGATGGAGAACCAGCTGCTGGACAACATGGACCTGGAGCGGGAGCGGGGCATCACCATCAAGGCCAGGGCCGTCCGCATGGACTACAAGGCGAAGGACGGGGAGACCTACTGCCTCAATCTCATCGACACCCCCGGCCACGTGGACTTCAACTATGAGGTCTCCCGGTCCCTGGCCGCCTGCGAGGGGGCGGTGCTGGTGGTGGACGCCTCCCAGGGCATCGAGGCGCAGACCCTGGCCAACACCTATCTGGCCATGGAGCACGACCTGGAGATCAGGCCCGTGGTGAACAAGATCGACCTGCCCGCCGCCGACCCCAAACGGGTGAAGGAGGAGATCGAGAACATCCTGGCCCTCCCCGCCGAGGACGCCCCGGAGATCTCCGCCAAGATGGGGATCAACGTGGAGGCGGTGCTGGAGGACGTGGTCCACAACATCCCCGCCCCCGCCGGCGACCCGGACGCGCCGCTGAAGGCCCTCATCTTCGACAGCCAGTACGACCCCTACCTGGGTGTCATCGTGCTGTTCCGGGTGATGGAGGGCACCATCAGGCCGGGGATGGCGGTCAAACTGATGGCCTCCGGCGCCCAGTACACCGTGCTGGACTGCGGCTATCTGCGGCCCATCGGCATGGACTCGGCGCCCTCCCTGTCCGCCGGGGAGGTGGGCTGGTTCACCGCCTCCATCAAAAACGTGAAGGACACCCGGGTGGGGGACACCATCACCGGGGTGGATGATCCCACCGCCGAGGCCCTGCCCGGCTACCGGCCCGCCCAGTCCATGGTCTACTGCGGCGTGTACACCGAGGACGGCTCCAAGTACCCCGACCTGCGGGACGCCCTGGAAAAGCTCCAGCTGAACGACGCCTCCCTGTCCTTTGAGCCCGAGTCCTCCATCGCCCTGGGCTTCGGCTTCCGCTGCGGCTTCCTGGGGATGCTCCACATGGAGATCATCCAGGAGCGGCTGGAGCGGGAGTTCGACCTGGACCTGATCACCACGCTGCC
>CANPWZ010000012.1 GCA_947585425.1 uncultured Oscillospiraceae bacterium | reverse complement strand
CATCAAAATCTATTACAACTTTGTCGGGTATGTGGAGATTTGAAATCCATCGTTCTTTATGCGAGGTTAACTAACGAGATGTACGCACGGGATATTTCCAAGAAGGTGCGCTCCTCCCACCGCCTGCGGGGAAACGCGGGCGAGCCCCTGTCCCAGCCGCCCTACGGATACAGAAAGGACCCGCAGGACAAGAAGAAGTGGATCATCGACCCGGAGGCGGCGGAGGTGGTCAAGAGCATCTTCAGAATGTGCCTGGACGGAAAGGGCAACGAGACGATCGCAGGGATATTGCAGGAGCAGAAGGTCATGGTGCCTATGGCCTACTGGCAAAGCAAGGGCCTCCCGCGGGGCGGGAAGAACACCCAGCCGAACCCGTATAAGTGGTGCAAGACGACGGTTCAAAAGATCCTCTCTCAACAGGAATACTGCGGGGATGTCATCAACTTCAAGACCTACTCCAAATCCTTCAAGAACAAGCGGAGGCTGGAGAACGCCCCGGAGAACTGGGTGGTGTTCAAGGACGTCCATGAACCAATCATCGCCAGGGCCGACTTTGAAAAGGTGCAGGCCCTGGTTGCCAAGACGAAACGACGTGCGCCCAAGAAGGAGAACGGCAAAAAGAGCGTTTTCTTTGACCTTCTGTACTGCGGGGACTGTCATAAGAAAATGCACTACCACACGAACACGAAAAACAGGGACATCCACTATTTCTCATGCTCTAACAACGCCGTGGACTACCGCGGCGACTGCCCGGGCCGCCATTATATCCGGGCGGACGCCATCGAACAGGTGGTGACACTGGAACTGCGGCGGATGGCCGAGATGCTGCGGAATGACGAGGCCGCCTTTGCCGAGATGCTGGCCCAAAAGACCTATCAGGAACTCCTAAAGGAGCGGAAGCGGGACGAAGAGGAATTGCAAAAGTCTATCGTTCGCAACGACACCGTTTCCAGGCTCTACGAAAAGCTCTATGAGGATAACGCCACGGGCAAGGTGAGCGACGAGTGGTTTATGCAGCTCAGCCACAAGTATGAGGTGGAGCGGATGGAGCTGAAGAACAAAATCTCCGCTCTACGCAGGAAACTGACGGAATCGGGACAGCACCAGCGGGAACGGGACAGCTTCATCAAGGCCGTTCGCCAATTCATGCGGATGGACCGCCTGACCTCGCCGCTGCTGCGGGAGCTCATAGACCACATCGACGTGTTCGAGACGGAGGGCACAGGCAAGAACCGTACCCAACGGGTCGTGATCTATTACCGCTTCGTGGGGTATATCGAGTGGCCGGGGCGGGCAGGCGGCCAGAACTACAAGGCTGACACCCGCAAGGGCGTGGCGGTGGAATACCTCACCAATCCCATCCCAGCATAAAAAACGAGCAGGCGTCACGCCTGCTCTACTTAGAAAAAGACATCGAGTGTTCATAAGGTGAAATCCCTTATGAACACTCGATGTGGTCCGAGTGGCGGGATTTGAACCCACGGCCTCTTGGTCCCGAACCAAGCGCGCTACCAACTGCGCTACACCCGGATGTGGATTTGATTATAATTGCCGCGCCGGACAATGTCAAGCGGGGAGAGGCAAAAAGAAAGAACAGGCCGGGGCCTGCTCTTTCTTTGGAGGCGCCACCCAGACTCGAACTGGGGGTCAGGATTTTGCAGACCCTTGCCTTACCACTTGGCTATGGCGCCACGCACCAACAGTATATCCGCCGGCGGCTTCAAATAGAACCGTGGCTCCATTTGAAAAAGAATGGAGCGAGTGACGAGGCTCGAACTCGCTACCTCCACCTTGGCAAGGTGGCGCTCTACCAGATGAGCTACACTCGCATTGGTGCCCAGGGCCGGAGTTGAACCAGCGACACGCGGATTTTCAGTCCGCTGCTCTACCAACTGAGCTACCTGGGCATATGGAATTAAAAGTGGCGACGCGGATGGGACTTGAACCCACGACCTCCGGCGTGACAGGCCGGCGTTCTAACCAACTGAACTACCGCGCCACAGTTTGCCCTCCCGAAGGAGTGGTGGGAACAACAGGGCTCGAACCTGTGACCCCTTGCTTGTAAGGCAAGTGCTCTCCCAGCTGAGCTATGCTCCCTCGAAGCCCTGCCGTTTGTCAGACGGCGTTTGCTATTATAGCAAAGGGAGGGTGGAAATGTCAATAAGAAATTTTGAAAAAAATACGGGAAAAGTGGGACGGGATTTTGACGGGGAGGAGAGGGTCACCCCTCCGCCTCCCGAATCAGCTTTTCCAGGTCCTCCGCCGAGAAATGATAGACTTTGTCGCAGAACTGGCAGGACACCTCCGCCCCGTGCTGCTCCTCGATCAGGGAGCGCAGCTCCTTGGCTCCCATGCTGATGAGGGCCCGGCTCACACGCTCCCGGGAGCAGTAGCAGCGGTACTCCACCGGGGCGGTCTCCAGCACCTCCAGCTCAAAGCCGCTGAGCGCCTCCTTCAGCAGGGCCAGGGGGTCCATGCCCGCGTCCAGCCGGGCGGACACCGGCCCCAGCCGGGCCACCCCCTGTTCGATGGCGCTGATGACGCTCTCATCCGCGCCGGGCAGCAGCTGGATGAGGTAGCCCCCCGCCGCCTTGATGGTCTGGTCCAGGTCGATGAGCACCCCCAGGGCGCAGGCGGTGGGGATCTGCTCGCTCTCCACAAAGTAGGCGGCGATGTCCTCGGCGATCTCGCCGCTGACCAGGCCCACCGAGCCGATATAGGGGTCCTTCAGGCCGATGTCCCGGATGACGGTGAACTCCCCTTCGTGCCCCACGGCGGTCCCCACGTCCAGTTTGCCTCTGGCCTTCCGGGGCACGTCCACGGCGGGGTTTTGCACGTAGCCCCGCACGTTGCCGGAGCTGTCCGACACGGCGGTGAGGGACCCCAGGGGCCCGCCCCCCTTGACGCGCAGGGTGACGGAGGCGTTGTCCTCCTTCATGACGGCCCCCATCATGGAGGCGGCCATGAGCAGCCGCCCCAGGGCGGCGGCGGCCACCGGCCAGCAGTCGTGGATGGCCCGGGCCCGCTCCACCAGGCCGGCGCCGGAGATTGCCATGGCCTTGACGGGGGCGTTTTTCGCGATGACGCGGACGATCTGATCCATGGGAAATGCTCCTTTTATGGTTTGACGGCGGCGAAGAAGACCCGCTCCGCGCCCTCCTGGGGCGGAGACATGGTCTTGTCGCCGTAGACGCTCACGGCGGGGAAGCCCGCCTCCCGCAGATACCCCTCCAGTTCCGCAGGCGTATAGGCGTATTCCTCGTGGTACTCGCCCGCCCGCTCCCAGGCCCCGTCGGGCCGGAGGGCGAACAGATCGACGCCGTAGCCGCAGATACGCCGCCTGGGGGACCACTCCCCCCGCCAGAGGCACAGCAGGTCCTCCCGCTCATCCACATAGGTCTGCCCGCCCGCCGACTCCAGGGCAAGAGGGGTCTTGGCGTCGAACAGGAACAGGCCGCCGGGGGAAAGGGCGTCGTATACCCGCCGGAAGGCCCGCCTCAGCGCGGCGGGCTTTGTCACGTAGTTGACGCTGTCCAGGCAGCAGACCACCGCGTCCACGGGCTCCGGCAGCCTCAGCCGGGACATATCCTGACACACCAGGGCCACGTCCAGCCCTTCGCACTTCTCCGCGGCCATGGACAGCATATCGGGAGACAGGTCCATGGCGGTGACCTGATAGCCCCGCTTTGCCAGCAGGGCGGCCAGGGTGCCGGTGCCGCAGGCCAGCTCCGCCACCGAGCGGACGGGCCGTTTCAGCCGCCGGAAGTGCCGCTGGATGTAGTCCGCCCACTTTTTGTAGTCCACGTCCCCGGTGAGGCGGTCATAGTGCTCCGCCAGGACGGTGTATGCGCCGCTCACTTTTTCAGCCGGGGCAGGACGGCCTTGTAGCCGTCGGCGCCGTATTGGAGCGCCCGGTTCACCCGGCTGATGGTGGCGCTGGAGGCCCCGGTGCGCTGGAGGATGTCATTGTAGATCAGCCCCTGGTCCAGAAGCTGGGCCACCTCCAGCCGCTGGGCCATGGCCCGCAGCTCGGCGACGGTGCAGAGGTCCTGGAAGAAGGCATCGCACTCCTCCTCGTTTTTCAGCGAGAGGATGGCCTTGTGGAGCAGGGCGTATCGCTGTCCATCTTTTTGCATGGTGGATCCCCCTATCTGTGATGTACACGGGAATTTGCTCGCAAACATGATTTTACCACTTTCGCATGCGAAAGTAAAGGACGAATTCTGCTCAAATCGGATAAAAACACTTGCGCATAGGAGAAAAGTCACATATAATGATAGCGCTGTGTCCGCCGGAAAAGGCAAACCGCGCCGCGGTTGCGAATCCCGGCGGGCGGAGGTATCAAAATGGTAAAAGCGATCGTGGGCGCCAACTGGGGCGACGAGGGAAAAGGCAAGATCACCGACCTGCTGGCCGAGCAGTCCGACGTGGTGGTCCGCTTCCAGGGCGGGGCCAACGCCGGCCACACCATCATCAACGACTACGGCCGGTTCGCCCTGCACATCCTGCCCTCCGGCATCTTCTATCCCCATGTGACCAACGTCATCGGCAACGGCGTGGCCCTGGACATCGCCAAGCTGGCCGCCGAGCTGGCCGACATCACCGGCCAGGGGGTGCCCGCCCCCAACCTGATCGTGTCCGAGCGGGCCCAGCTGCTCATGCCCTACCACGTCCTCCAGGACGGGTACGAGGAGGAGCGCCTGGGCGGGCGGGCCTTTGGCTCCACCAAGAGCGGCATCGCCCCCTTCTATTCGGATAAATACGCCAAGACGGGCATCCAGGTCTGCGACCTGTTCGAGGAAGCCCGCCTCCGGGACCGGCTCCACCGGGCGGTGGAGGTGAAGAACGTCCTGTTTGAGCATCTCTATCACAAACCCGCCCTGGATGAGGATCAGCTGTTTGGCCAGCTCCTCTCCCTCCGGGAGCGGATCGCCCCCTATGTGGGGGATGCGGTGTCCTTCCTCCACGAGGCCGTCCGATCCGGCAAGACCGTCCTGCTGGAGGGACAGCTGGGCTCCATGAAGGACCCCGACTTGGGCATCTTTCCCATGACCACCTCCTCCCACACCCTGGCCGGCTACGGCTGCGTGGGCGCCCCCGTGCCGCCCACGGCCATCGAGGATGTGATCTGCGTCACCAAGGCGTACTCCTCCAGCGTGGGTTCCCACACCGAGCCCTTCGTCAGCGAGCTCACCGGCCCCGAGGGGGACGAGCTGCGCCGGCGGGGCGGCGACCGGGGCGAGTTCGGCGCCACCACCGGGCGGCCCCGCCGGGTGGGCTGGTTCGACGCGGTGGCCACCAAGTACGGCTGCATGGTCCAGGGGGCCACCCAGGCCGCCCTGACCTGCCTGGACGTGCTGGGCTATCTGGACGAGATCAAGGTGTGCGTGGGCTATGACGTGGACGGCGCGGTGACGGACAAGTTCCCCACCACCCCCGCCCTCATGCGGGCCAGGCCCGTGTTCGAGACGCTCCCCGGCTGGAAGTGCGACGTGCGGGGGGTCACCGATTACAGCGCCCTGCCCGCCAACGCCCGCCGGTATGTGGAGTTCCTGGAGGAGCGCATCGGCGTGCCCATCAAGATCGTCTCCACCGGCCCCAGGCGCCACGAGATCGCCATGCGGTGAGGATCCCAAAGAGGCTCCGCTTTGCGGGGCCTCTTTTCACGCAATTTCAACCTGTTCATACAATGGGAGTGGAGGGGGCAGACCCTGTCCGCGCCCCCATCCCATCAACCATTGGGAGGTACGAATATGGCTGAATTGATCGAGCCCGGCTCCGTCAGCGATACCGCCGGTATCCGGGAGGCCGTGTGCATCCACACCAGAAAGATCTTTGACAGCTGCCGGGACAAGGACTGCGTGGAGGATCTGCGCCTCTATCCCACCGCCAGCTCCCAGGCCGTCATCGACCGGGCCATCAGCCTGAAGGCCGGCCAGGCCGAGCTGTTGTACGCTTACATCGACGTGGAGCCCGTGGGCTTCAACCGGGGCTACTTCACCGTGGACGTGCGGTACTTCTACCGGGTCACCGCCGACGCCTTCGTGGGGGCCGCCCGGCCGGTGTCCATCTGCGGCCTGGCCGTCTTTGACAAGCGGGCCATCCTGTTCGGCAGCGAGGGCTCCGCCAAGGTGTTCTCCTCCGTCAGCAGCGCCGGCGACCTGGATCAGCAGGAGCTGTCCAGCACCAACCTGCCCATCGCGGTGGTTAGCTCCGTGGACCCCATCATCTTGTCCATGCGGCTGGCCGACCCCTGCGACGCGCCGCCCTCCTGCGGCTGCGGGGAGGGGGCCGAGGTGCCCGCCGGCATCGCCGCCTGCTTCCCCGGGGAGCTGAACATGGGGGGCGAGGGCCGGAGGGTGTACGTCACCCTGGGCCAGTTCTCCATCATCCGCCTGGAGCGGGACAGCCAGCTGCTCATCCCCGCCTACGACTACTGCGTGCCCAGCAAGGAGTGCACCGGCGGCGGGGAGGAGGACCCCTGCTCCATCTTCAGGCAGGTCCAGTTCCCCACGGAGGAGTTCTTCCCGCCCAACACTATCGCCCCGCCCGAAGGCTGGCAGGAGACCAAGTGCTGCTGCGGGAACATCTGACAGCAGCCGGAACGGCGCCGCGCAAGCGGCGCCATTCCTTTTTATGGATTTCTTAATTTTTGCCATCAGGGTATTCTCATTTGCCGGCGCGTGTGGTATAATCCTACATTGAAACAGTATGCGTTTTCAGGAGGCAGCCATGGACTACCTGAGTGAATTATATGCCCGTCTCCGCGCCGCCGCGCCGGGGCTGGAGCTGCGGCGGAACGAGCCGCTGAGCCGCTATACCACCTTCCGGGTGGGGGGGCCCGCCGCCCTGATGGCCCTGCCCGGGACGAAGGGGGAGGCGGCCCTGGCCCTGAAAACGGCGGCGGAGCTGGGGGTGGAGCCCTTTTTCCTGGGCAACGGCTCCAATCTGCTGGTGGCCGACGAGGGCTATCCCGGCTTTGTGGTCAAGCTGGCCGGGGACTTCGACCAGGTCCGGGAGGTGGACGGGCGGCTTTGGGCCGGAGGGGCGGTGCTGCTGTCCCGGCTGGCGGGCGCCGCCTGGGACCGGGGCCTCACGGGGCTGGAGTTCGCCTCGGGCATCCCCGGCAGCGTGGGGGGCGCGGCCACCATGAACGCCGGGGCCTACGGCGGGGAGCTGTGCCAGGTGGTGGAGTCCGTCACGGTGATGGACCGGCAGGGGAACACCGCGGAGATCCCCAACGCCGGGTGCGATTTTGCCTACCGCCACTCCGCCTTTGAGGGCGGGGAGCGGCTGATCCTGTCAGCTATATTTGCTTTACAGCCCGGGGATCGGGCGGAGATCAAGGCCAAAATGGACGACCTCAACGCCCGCCGGAAGGAGAAGCAGCCCCTGGAGTTCCCCAGCGCCGGCTCCACCTTCAAGCGGCCCCAGGGCCACTTCGCCGCCGCCCTCATCGACCAGTGCGGGCTGAAGGGCCTGCGGGTGGGCGGGGCCCAGGTGTCGGAAAAGCACGCGGGGTTCATCGTCAACACCGGCGGGGCCACCTGCGCGGACATTTTGAAACTGATGGACCAAGTGCGGGAGCGGGTACTGGCCGCCGCCGGCTTGGAGCTGGAGCCGGAAGTGCGGCTGCTGAGATAGGAGGGGAGCGCCGTGGAATTTTTGATCGTGTCCGGCCTGTCCGGGGCGGGCAAGTCCACCGTCATGTCCATTCTGGAGGACAGCGGCTTTTTCTGCGTGGACAATCTGCCCCCGGTGCTGATCCCCAAGTTCGCTGAGGTGTGCATGGCGGGCACGGGGGCCTATGAGCGGGTGGCCATGGTGTGCGACATCCGGGGCGGCGAGAACTTCGACGGCCTGTTCGACGCCCTCTCCATCCTGGACGCCATGAAGTTCCCCTATAAGATCCTGTTCGTGGAGGCGGACGACGCCACCATCCTCCAGCGCTACAAGGAGACCCGGCGGCTCCATCCGCTGATGGCGGAGGCGGGCAGCCTCATTCAGGCGGTGGAGCGGGAGCGGGCCGCCATGGCCCCGGTGCGGCGGCGGGCGGATTACGTGATCTCCACCTCCTCCCAGCCGGTGAAAAAGCTGCGGGGCCAGGTATTGGATATGTTCGGCCCGGGGGGCGCCACGGGGGCGGAGATGAGCGTCACCGTCACCTCCTTCGGCTTCAAGTACGGCCTGCCGCTGGAGGCGGACATGGTGTTCGACGCGCGGTTCCTCCCCAATCCGTTTTATGTCCAGGAGCTGAAAAACCAGACCGGGCTGGACGCCGGGGTGCGGGATTTCGTGTTCGCCTGCCGGGAGACGGGGGAGTTCATGGAGCGCATCCAGTCCCTGCTGGCCTTTCTGCTGCCCCATTTCGTGGAGGAGGGCAAGAGCGCCCTGGTGATCGCCGTGGGCTGCACCGGCGGGCGGCACCGCTCGGTGGCCATCACCCACGCGCTGACGGAATACATCCAGGGCCTGGGCTACGCGGCCTCCGAGACCCACCGGGACATGACGAGGGCGTGACCATGAAGACGAAACGGAAAAGCGGCCCCGCCGTGGTGGCGCTGGGGGGCGGGACGGGGCTGTCCACCCTCCTGCGGGGCCTGAAATTCTATGTGAACGATCTGACCGCCATCGTCACCGTGGCGGATGACGGGGGAGGCTCCGGCGTCCTCCGGGAGGACCTGGGGATGCCGCCCCCCGGCGACATCCGCCACTGCATGGAGGCCCTGGCCGACACCGAATCCCTGATGCAGCAGCTGCTGGCCTACCGCTACCCCGACGGGCGCCTGGCGGGCCAGGCCTTCGGCAACCTGCTGCTGGCCGCCCTGAACGGCGTGTCCGACTCCTTTGACCAGGCGGTGGCCCGGATGGGGCAGGTGCTGGCCATCACGGGGCGCATCCTGCCGGTGACCAACGCCGACGTGAAGCTGGAGGCCACCTTCGACAACGGCGCCAGCGTCTGCGGCGAGTCCAGGATCGCCGACTTTAAAAAAGCGCAGGCCTGCCGCATCCACCACGTCCGCCTGCTGCCGGAACGCTCTCCGGCCCTGCCCGACGTCCTGGAGGCCATCCGCCGCGCCGACCTGATCCTGCTGGGCCCCGGCAGCCTGTATACCAGCGTCATCCCCAACCTGCTGGTGGACGGCGTCGCCGACGCCATCCGGGACAGCAGGGCCCTGAAGATCTATATCTCCAACATCATGACCGAGGACGGCGAGACCGAGGGCATGACCGCCGCCGACCATCTGGCCGCCCTGCTGGAGCACGGCGGGCCGGGGCTGGTGGACCTGTGCCTGTGCAACTTCGCCCCCATCGGCGGCGAGCTGCTGGAGCGCTACTCCCAGGAGGACGCCGAGCCGCTGAAGGTGGATCGGAAGGAGATCGAGGCGCTGGGCGCGGAGCTGCACATGCGCTCCCTGGTGGAGGACGGCGGCCAGTACGCCCGCCACTCCGCCGACCGGGTGGCCCAGGCGGTGCTGGACCTGTACCATCAGCGGGCCGAGACCCGCATCTTCTGAGAGACCGCCGAGAGAGAAAGGGGGGAGGGGCCGTGGCCTTCTCCGCCGAGGTAAAACAGGAGCTCTGCCGCCAGCCCCTCCGCCGCCGGTGCTGCGCCCAGGCGGAGGCATACGGCATCCTTCTGTTCGCCAACACCTTCCACAGCCGCCAGGCCAGGATCATCACCGAGTCCGCCGCCCTGAAGGAGCGGCTGCCCAAGCTCTTTTACCGGGCCTTCAAGCTGGACTTCGACCAGGTCCCGGAGGGGGAGGGCAAGGGCTCCTTCCTCGTGGAGGACCCGGACAAGCTGAAAACCATATTTGAGAGCTTCGATCTGGAGTGGCCCGATTCGGTGGCCCTGCACATCAACCTCTCCCGGCTGGAGGAGGACCACTGCCGCGCCGCCTTCCTCCGGGGGGCCTTTCTGGCGGGGGGCTCGGTCACCGACCCCATGAAGGGCTACCACCTGGAGCTGGCCACCTCCCACTACCATGTGGGAAGGGAGACCCCGGCGCTGCTCCACGAGGCGGGGTTCTCCCCCAAGCTCACCACCCGGAAGGGCAGCCAGATCGTCTACTTCAAGCAGTGCGACCATATCGAGGACTTTCTCACCGCCATCGGCGCCCCCGTATCCGCCATGGAGGTGATGAACGCCAAGCTGGAGCGGGACATCCGGGGCAGCGTCAACCGCCAGGTGAACTGCGACAGCGCCAACGCCGACAAGACGGTGGCCGCCGCCACCGAACAGCTCTCCGCCATCCAGCGGCTGGAAGAGGCGGGCCGCCTCAGCTCCCTGCCGGACAAGCTGCGGGAGGCGGCGCGGCTCCGCCTGGACAACCCGGAGCTGGCCCTGTCCCAGCTGGCCGCCCTGTGCGACCCGCCCGTGTCCAAATCGGCTCTGAACCACCGCATGAGAAAGCTGCTGGAACTGTCCCAAAACGTCTGACCCTGCAAAGGAGGCGCCGCTCATGGCCTTCGTCCATCTCCATCTGCATACGGAATACTCCCTGCTGGACGGCGCCTGCCGCATCAAGGAGCTGGTGGGCCGGCTGAAGGAGCTGGGCCAGACCGCCTGCGCCATCACCGACCACGGGGTCATGTTCGGCGCCATCGACTTCTACCGGGCCTGCAAGGCCGAGGGCATCAAGCCAGTCATCGGCTGCGAGGTCTACGTGGCCCCCCGCACCCGGTTCGACCGGGTCCACGAGCTGGACTCCTCCGCGAGGCACCTGGTGCTGCTCTGCCGGAACGAGACGGGCTACCGCAACCTGAGCTACATGGTGTCCAAGGCCTTTGTGGAGGGGTTCTACATCAAGCCCCGGATCGACATGGACCTGCTGCGGGAGCACCACGAGGGGCTCATCGCCCTGTCCGCCTGCCTGGCCGGGGAGATCCCCCGCCGGCTCCGCAACGGCGACTATGAGGGGGCGAAGGCCCACGCCCTGGAGATGCGGGAGCTCTTCGGGGAGGACGGCTACTACCTGGAGCTCCAGGACCACAAGCTGCCCGAGCAGCAGGCAGTCATTGCGGGGATCCTGCGCCTCCACGAGGAGACGGGCATCCCCGTGGTGGCCACCAACGACGCCCACTACCTCCGCCGGGAGGACCACGCCATGCAGGACACCCTCATGTGCATCCAGACCGGCAAGCTGCTGGAGGACAAGGACAGGATGCGCTTTGAGACGGAGGAGTTCTTTGTCAAGAGCGAGGAGGAGATGCGCGCCCTGTTCCCCAACTGCCCGGAGGCCGTGGACAACACGGCGAAGGTGGCGGAGCTGTGCGATCTGGAGTTCGAGTTTGGCAAGTACCACCTGCCCGAGTTCAAGCTGCCGGAGGGGGAGACCGACGGGGACGCCTACTTTGAAAAGCTCTGCTGGAAGGGCTTTGCCGACCGCTACCCGGACGGCTCCGACGAGTACAAGGACCGCCTCCGCTATGAGATGGGCGTCATCCGGCAGATGGGGTTCGTGGACTACTTCCTCATCGTGTCCGACTTCATCGGCTACGCCAAGGGGGAGGGCATCCCGGTGGGGCCGGGGAGAGGCTCCGCCGCCGGCTCCATGGTGGCCTACTGCATGCACATCACCGAGGTGGACCCCATGCGGTACGGCCTGTTCTTCGAGCGGTTTTTGAACCCGGAGCGGGTCACCATGCCCGACATCGACATCGACTTCTGCATCCGCCGCCGGCAGGAGGTCATCGACTACGTGGCCCGAAAGTACGGGGAGGACCACGTGTCCCAGATCGTCACCTTCGGCACCATGAAGGCCAAGGCCGCCGTCCGGGACGTGGCGCGGGTGATGAACCTGCCCTACGCCGACGCGGACAACATCGCCAAGCAGATCCCCTTCTCCCTGGACATGACCCTGGACAAGGCCCTGGCCCTGTCCAAGCCCCTCTCCGACCTGTACGAGGGGGACCCCAAGGTCAAAGAGGTGGTGGACATGGCCCGCCGCCTGGAGGGGATGCCCCGGAACGCCTCCACCCACGCCGCCGGGGTGGTCATCACCCGCCGGCCGGTGTATGAGTACGTGCCCCTCGCCACCAACGACGACGTGCCCGTCACCCAGTACACCATGGTCACCTTGGAACAGCTGGGCCTGCTGAAGATGGACTTTCTGGGCCTCCGCAACCTGACCATCCTGGACGACGCGGTGAAGATGGTCCAAAAGACCGACCCAGATTTCAAGCTGGCCGACATCCCCGACGACGACCAGGCCGTGTTCAGGATGCTGGCCGACGGAAAGACTTCCGGCGTGTTCCAGATGGAGTCCGCCGGGATGACCGGCGTGTGTACCGGCCTCAAGCCCAAGTCCATCGAGGACATCTGCGCCATCATCGCCCTGTACCGGCCGGGGCCCATGGACTCCATCCCCAAATTCCTGGCCTGCGCCGCCGACCCCAAGCTCATCTCCTACAAGCACCCCTCTCTGGAACCTATCCTGTCCACCACCTACGGCTGCATCGTCTATCAGGAGCAGGTGCTCCAGATCTTCCAGCGGCTGGCGGGCTATTCCCCCGGCCAGGCCGACATGGTCCGCCGGGCCATGAGCAAGAAGAAGCGCAAGGAGATCGAGCGGGAGCGGGAGGCCTTCCTCCACGGGGACCCCGCCCGGAACATCAGGGGCTGCGTGGCGAATGGCATCCCCGAGGACGTGGCCCTGTCCATCTACGGGGAGATCGACGCCTTCGCCGAGTACGCCTTCAACAAGGCCCACTCCCTGTCCTACGCCATCGTGGCCTACCAGACCGCCTGGTTCAAGTACCACTATCCCCGGGAGTATATGGCCGCCCTGCTCACCTCGGTGCTGGACTCCCAGACCAAGGTGGCGGAGTATATCGCCGAGTGCAAGGACAACGGCATCGCCCTGCTGCCCCCCGACGTGAACGAGTCCGGGGCCACCTTCACCGTGTCCGGCAGGAACATCCGCTTCGGCCTGGCCGCCCTGAAGGGGGTGGGGGTGGGCTTTACCGAGGCCCTGCTGGCCGAGCGGGACAGGGGAGGCCCCTTCACATCCTTCCCCGATTTCTGCGCCCGGATGTTCGACAGCGACCTGAACAAGCGGGTGCTGGACAGCCTCATCCGCTCCGGCTGCTTCGACAGCATGGGATGCCGCCGCTCCCAGCTGGAGCAGGTCTACGAGCAGCTGCTGGACTCCATCGCCCGGGAGCGACGCCGCAATCTGGAGGGCCAGTTCGACCTGTTCAGCGGCGGGGAGAGCTCCTTCACCCCCGAGCTGGTGCTGCCCGACATCCCGGAATACTCCCGCTCCGAGCTCATGGCCATGGAGAAGGAGCTCACCGGGCTGTACCTGTCCGGCCACCCCATGGACGAGTACCGGGAGCAGGCCCGGCGGTATCACGCCGTGCCCATCGCCGCGGTGATGGCCGCCGGTCAGGACCCGGAGGACCCCAGCGCCTACGGGGACGGCCAGCGGGTCACCCTGGCGGGGGTCATCGCCTCGGTGCGGACCAAGACCACCAAGAACAACTCCCTCATGGCCTACGTCATGCTGGAGGACGCCACCGGCGCCATCGAGCTGATGGTGTTTGCCCGGACGCTGGCGGACAGCGGCGCCTACTGGAAGGTAAATCTGCCCGTGGCGGTCACCGGGCGGGTGTCTGTCCGGGACGAGAAGGACCCACAGCTGGTAGTGGACCGGGTGATCCCCTTAAGCGGCGGGGAGGTTCCCCGGCCCCAGGAGCCCCCGGCGGGAAAGACCCTTTGGATCAAGCTGCCCGACGGCGGCCCCTCTTTGGACTGGCTGAAAAAGCTGATGGATATGTTCCCCGGCAAGTCCCCCGCCGTGGTCTATCTGGCGGACACGGGGAAGCGGCTCTCCGCCCGGTGCGTCGTCCACCCGGCTCTGCTGGATGAGCTGCGGGAGACCCTGGGGGAGAAGAGCGTCGTGCTGAAATAGAGAGACCGCCCATGTGCGGGAGAAAAAGGAGTTCCCATGTATCGTATCCTGAACAAGATCGGAAAGGTGCTGTTCCACCGGCTGGGCATCGTGGCGGTGCTCATCATCCTCCAGCTGGCGCTGTATTTCGCCCTGGCGGTGTTCCTGCAATCCATCAACCCCGTCTACGGCTGGATCCTGGTGGCTCTGTCCGCGGTGCTGGTGCTGTGGGTGGTGGGCAGCAAGAGCAATCCCGGCTATAAGATCGGCTGGATCATCATCATCCTGGCATTCATGCCCTTTGGCTCGGTGGCCTATCTGCTGCTGGGGGGCAACCGGCTGTCCAGATTCAACCAGCGCCGTTTGCGCACCATGGAGAAGAAGATCAGCCGCAGCCTGGGGGAGGAGTGCGGCCGCTCCGCCTCCCTGAGCCTGCTGGCCGGGGAGGACGCCGGCTGCATGGCCCACTATCTGGAGCAGACCGCCCACTGCCCGGTGTACGGCAACACCCAGACCAAATACTATCCCGTGGGCGACCTCTGCATGGACGACATCCTGGCCGCCCTGAAAGGCGCGGAGCGGTATATCTTCATCGAGTACTTCATCATCGAGGAGGGCCAGATGTGGAACTCGGTGCTGGAGGTGCTGCGGGAGAAGGTGAAGCAGGGGCTTGAGGTCCGCGTCATCTACGATGACATCGGCTCCATCAACACCCTGCCCGGCGACTATGCCGCCCGCCTGGAGGGGGAGGGCATCCACTGCCGGGCCTTCAACCGGTTCGTGCCGGTGGTGTCCATGCGGCAGAACAACCGGGATCACCGGAAATACCTGATCGTAGACGGCAGGGTGGCCTTCACCGGCGGGATCAATATGGCGGACGAGTACATCAACGTCAAGACCCGGTTCGGCCACTGGAAGGACTCGGCCATCCGGCTGGAGGGGGACGCGGTGTGGTCCATGGCGGTGTCCTTTATGGCCATGTGGGACTTCACCAACAGCCAGGAGGAGGACTTCGCCCCCTTCCGGCCCGTCCCGGCGGGGTGCGGGGCAAGCGGCTATGTCCAGCCCTATCAGGACTGCCCCTGGGACAACGAGGCGGTGGGGCAGACCGTCTACCTGAACCTGATTTACCGGGCCAAAAAATACGTCTACATCACCACCCCCTATCTGGCCCTCGACTACTCCCTGGCCACCGCCCTCACCTCGGCGGCCAAGAGCGGGGTGGACGTGCGGATCATCACCCCACACATCCCCGACAAAAAGACGGTGTTCGAGCTGACCCGCTCCCACTACCGGGAGCTGCTGGAGGCGGGGGTGCAGATATTCGAGTACGAGCCGGGGTTCGTCCACGCCAAGAACTTTGTGGTGGACGACAAGTACGCCACGGTGGGCACCGTCAATCTGGACTACCGCAGCATGTTCCTCCACTTTGAAAACGGCGTGCTGCTATACGGCACCCCCTCGGTGGCCGACATCCGGGAGGACTTTCTGGACACCCAGACCAGGAGTTTGATGGTCACCCTGGCGGACTGCAAAAACGTCCCCTGGTACCACCGGGCGCTGTGGGCGGTCCTCCGGGTGCTGGCCCCGCTGCTCTGAAAACACACGCAAAAGCACCGCTTTCCTGGCGGAAAGCGGTGCTTTTATGCGCTGAAACGCCTTAAAACGCGTGGCCGATGTCGGTGCGGTAGTGCATATCCTCAAAGGAGATGTGCGCCCCCGCGGCGTAGGCCCCCTCGATGGCCTCGTCCAGCGTGGGGGCGATGGCGGTGACGCCCAGCACCCGGCCGCCGCTGGTGAGATACCGCCCGTTCTCCAGCTTTGTCCCCGCGTGGAACACCGTGGCGGTCTGGCCCGCCTCCTCCAGGCCGGAGATGGGATAGCCCTTCTTGTACTCCAGGGGGTAGCCGCCGGAGGCCAGCACCAGGCAGCAGGCGGCCTCGTTTTTCCAGCGGATGTCCAGCCGGTCCAGGGCGCCCTCCCGGCAGGCCAGCATGATGTCCAGCAGGTCGCTGTCCAGCAGGGACAGCACCGCCTGGCACTCCGGGTCGCCGAAGCGGGCGTTATACTCCACCACCTTGGGGCCGTCGGGGGTGAGCATCAGCCCGAAATACAACACGCCCTTGAAGGGCCGGCCCTCCGCTTTGAGGGCCGCCACGGTGGGCAGGAAGATCTCGTCCATGCAGCGCTTCGCGATCTCCGGGGTGTACTGGGGCGGGGGAGAGATGGCGCCCATGCCGCCGGTGTTGGGGCCCTTGTTGCCGGTGTAGGCCCGCTTATGGTCCTGGCTGGCGGGCATGGGAGAGACGTGCTCCCCGTCCACAAAGGCCAGCACCGTCACCTCCGGGCCGGTCATGCACTCCTCGATGACCAGGGTGGAGCCTGCGTCCCCGAACTTGCGGCCCCCCATGGCCTCGGCGGCGGCCAGCTTGGCCTCGTCCTCGGTGGCGGCCACGGTGACTCCCTTGCCCAGGGCCAGGCCGTCGGCCTTGACCACGATGGGCGCGCCCTGCTTGTCGATGTAATCCAGCGCCGCGGCAAGCTCTGTAAAGGTTTGATACTTTGCGGTTGGGATGTGATACTTCTTCATCAGCTCCTTGGAGAACGCCTTGCTGGCCTCCACGATGGCGGCGTTCTTCCGGGGCCCGAAGGCAGGGACGCCCGCATCCTCCAGGGCGTCCACCATGCCCATGGCCAGGGGGTCGTCAGGGGCCACCACCACGAAGTCCATGGCGTTGTCCTTCGCCCACTTCACCATGCCCTCCACGTCGGTGGCCTTCACGTCCACGCATTTGGCGACCTGGGCGATGCCGCCGTTGCCGGGGGCGCAGTACAGCTCCGTGACCTTGGGGGACTGGGCCAGTTTCCAGCAGATGGCGTGCTCACGGCCGCCGGAGCCCACGACTAATACTTTCATCTCACAGCACCTCGATCGATCAATGATGGAACAGCCTCATCCCGGTGAAGGCCATCACGATGCCGTATTTGTTGCAGGTCGCAATGACATTGTCGTCCCGGATGGAACCGCCGGGCTGGGCGATATACTGGCAGCCGGACTTCCGGGCCCGCTCCACGTTATCGCCGAAGGGGAAGAAAGCGTCGGAGCCCACGGACACGCCGGACAGCTTTGCGATCCACTCCTTTTTCTCGGCGGGGGTCAGGGGCTCGGGCCGCGTCTTAAAGGTGGTCTGCCACACGCCGTCGGCCAGCACGTCCTCCCACTCGTCGGAGAGGTACACGTCGATGGCGTTGTCCCGGTCGGGCCGGCGGATGCCGTCCACGAATTGCAGGCCCAGGGTCTTGGGGTGCTGGCGGAGCCACCAGTTGTCCGCCTTGTTTCCGGCGAGGCGGGTGCAGTGGATGCGGCTCTGCTGGCCGGCCCCCACGCCGATGGTCATGCCGTCCTTCACGTAGCACACCGAGTTGGACTGGGTGTATTTCAGGGTGATGAGGGAGAGCAGCAGGTCATGTTTGGCCGCCTGGGGCAGCTCCCGGTTCTCGGTGACGATGTTCTCCAGCAGGCCCTCGTTGATGTCAAAGGCATTGTAGCCCTGCTGGAAGGTGATGCCGTAGATGTTCCGCCGCTCGATGGGGTCGGGCTCGTAGTCCGGGTCGATCTTCACCACGTTATAGCCGCCCTTGCGCTTGGTTTTCAGGATGGCCAGGGCCTCGTCGGTGTAGCCGGGGGCGATGACGCCGTCGGACACCTCCAGAGCCAGATACCGGGCGGTGGAGGCGTCGCACACATCGCTGAGGGCGGCCCAGTCGCCGTAGGAGCACAGCCGGTCGGCCCCTCTGGCCCGGATGTAAGCGCAGGCGATGGGGGAGGGCTCCGGGTCGTCCACGAAGTAGATGTGCTTCTCCACGTCGGTCAGAGGCAGTCCCAGGGCGGCCCCGGCGGGGGAGACGTGCTTGAAGGAGGCTGCGGCGGGCAGGCCGGTGGCCTTTTTCAGTGCCTTCACCAGCTGCCAGGAATTCAGCGCGTCCATGAAGTTGATGTACCCCGGCTTGCCGTTCAGCACCTCCAGGGGCAGCTCCCGGCCGCCCTCCATGTAGATGGCCGCCGGCTTCTGATTGGGATTGCAGCCGTATTTCAGTTCCAGTTCCGTCATATTCAGCACTCCTTGTCTTGATGAATGGTAAACCGTTTTGAAGGGTAAACGACCTCAAATTCCTCGCAGACCACCGGCATATCCTCGTCAAAGACGAGCCCGGCCCCGGCCAGCTCCCGGGCAAAGAACCGGCGGTGGACCGCCCGCCAGTGGGCCAGGCTCATGTCCCCCTCGCCCTCTTTCCGGGCGTGGTCCGGGGAGACGGCCCGGAAGGGGACCGTATACACCTTGGTGGTGCGGATGACGCACACAGCCTCCTCCCGGCTGTCCAGGATGACGCTGTATCCCCCCGTCTTCGGCAGGGGCCCGCCCTCCAGCTGATAGAGAGGAAAGGCGGAGGATGTGGCGGTCTTGACGCCGGCGCGGACCAAGGCCGCCAGCCCGTCCGGGTCGTCTCCGAAGGCCCAGCCGTCGTAGTCCGCGTTCACACCGGTCTTGGCGGCAAATTCCGCCCACAGTTCCGGCCCGGTCATTTCAACTCGATCCAGAACCGGCGGACGGTCTCGCCGTCCACCTGTACTTCCTTTTCAAAGACCCCGCCGTTGGCCAGAATGGTCCGCTCACTGGCGGTGTTCCCGGCGTCGCAGGTGACCAAAACTCTGTCAAGGCCATAAGCCTTACAGTGCTCCAAGTCCAGGCGGAGCATCTCCTTGGCGTAGCCCTTTCGGCGCTCGCTGGGGCGCACGCAGTAGCCGATGTGCCCGCCCCACATGGCCAGGATGGGGTGGTCCAGGCTGTGCCGGAAGTCGATGATTCCCACGATCCGGCCGTCGGACTTGCGCACCGCCAGCCAGAGGTCGGAGGCCACCTTGTGCCTTGCGGCCATCAGTTCCTCCGAACGGGCCTCGTGAATGTGCTCCAGCCAGTCCTCCGCCCGGGCGTAGTTTTCCAGGCAGTTGCAGCCGTCGAAGGAGGAGCCGGCGTCCAGCATCTCCCGGCGGAAGTCCATGATGGCGTCCGCGTGCTCGATCGCGGGCGTGACGAAACTCAATTCCTCCATATTGACCCTCACTTTCCGGGCCGCTTGGAAGCGGCGAACGCATATGCCTCACGGATCCAGCCCATCGGGTCAGGGGTCGCTGTCACTGGTGTTTGTTAAGGATGACCGTGTCCCGGGCCTTGCTCTCCAGGTCGATGAATTCCACGAACAGGGAGACCTTGTTGTCCTCGTTGAGGCTGGCCCAAAGCTGGTCCGCCCACTCCTTCGCGGTGGAGGCGATGATGGCCACCCGCTTGGGCTCTCCCTCGAAGGAGGGCAGGGGATTGCCGTCCCCCTGGTAGGTGGAGATGAAGTGGCCCACGCCGGGGACGGGCTTGTCGTATTCGAAGAAGTACCGGCAGCAGCAGGAGGGGTCGCCGTCCAGGGATTTCAGGATGGACAGGTTGTAGGAGCCGTCGGGCTTGACCACGCCGGAGATGCGGGGGGTCCAGTTGGGGCCGTCGGGCTCGAAGGTGCGGGTGTTCAGGGCGTGGCGGTAGCAGTGGCCCTCCCGGATGGCGTCCCGGATGGTGTCGGTCTGGTCGCCGTTGGTGACGATGGTCATCACGGGGCCCATGTTTCGCACCGGGTGGTAGATGATGAGGCTGGGGTCGGTCATCTTGCTCTCGTCATAAGCTCTGGTGCGGATGCCGTCGTCGGTGGCCTCGAACACCCGGTTGCGGCTGTTCTCGCTGCGGCCCATGATGAAATAGGCGATGGCGGCCTTTTTGCCGTCCGCCGTCCGGCCCAGCGCGATGCCCCGGCCGGGGTAGGCGGTGTCCCGCAGGTATTGATTCAGGTCGATTATAGCAGATTCCTCCTCAGTCCGTAATGTGTACGATCCGTCCGTCCACTTGCAGCCTGTCCTGGCAGAACAGGGACACGGCTCTGGGCAGCAGCTTCCACTCCGCCTGCTCCATGATCCGGCGCTGGAGGGCCTCCGGGGTGTCGCCCTCCTCCACGGGGACGGCCTTTTGCAGCACGATGGGCCCGCCGTCGCACTCCGCGCTGACGAAATGCACCGTGGCGCCGGACACCTTCACCCCGTACTCCAGGGCCTTTTCGTGGACGTGGAGCCCGTAGAACCCCTCTCCGCAGAAGGAGGGGATCAGGGCGGGGTGGACGTTGAGGATGGCGTTGGGATAGGCCTCCACCAGTTCCTCCGTGAGGATGATCATGAACCCCGCCAGCACCACCAGGTCGATGCCCAGCTCCCTCAGCTTATCCCGCAGGGCCACGGTGTAGGAGCGGCTGTCCGCGTACTCCTTCCGGGCCATCACACAGCCGGGGATGCCGGCCCTGGCGGCCCGCTCCAGGGCGTAGGCCCCGGGCTTGGACGAAATGACGGCGGCGATCTCCCCGTTCACGATCTCCCCCCGGCCCTGGGCGTCGATGAGGGCCTGGAGATTGGTGCCGCCGCCGGACACCAGCACGGCGATCTTTTTCATACCAGCTCCACGCCCCCGTCGCCCCTGACCACCGAGCCGATGACGTAGGGAACGTCGCCGGCGGACCTGGCCGTTTTCATGGCGGCCTCCGCCTGAGCCGCGGGCACGGCCAGCACCATGCCGACGCCCATGTTGAAGGTGTTGTACATATCCCGGGTGGGGATGTCCCCCGCCTTCTGGATCAGATCGAAGATGGCGGGGCGGGGGAAGGAGGCCACGTCGATGCGGGCGGCGAGGCCGTCTTTCATCATCCGGGGGACGTTCTCATAGAACCCGCCGCCGGTGATGTGGCTCACCGCGTGGATGTCCACCCCGGCTTTGAGCATGGCCTTGACGGCCCGCACGTAGATGCGGGTGGGGGCCAGCAGGGCCTCGCCCAGGCTCTTTCCGTTCAGTTCGGCCACGGGGGCGCTCAGGTCGGCGCGCTCCACGTCAAAGACCTTTCGCACCAGGGAGAACCCGTTGGAGTGGACCCCGGAGGAGGCGAGGCCGATGAGGGTATCCCCCTCCGCCAGTTTGGAGCCGTCGATGATCTTCTCCTCGTCCACGATGCCGACGGAGAAGCCAGCCAGGTCGTAGTCCTCGGGGGCCATGGTGCCGGGGTGCTCGGCGGTCTCGCCGCCCACCAGGGCGCACTCGGCCTGCCGGCAGCCCTCGGCGACGCCGGACACCAGCTCGGCGATGCGGGCGGGGTCGTTTTTGCCGCAGGCGATGTAGTCCAGGAAGAACAGGGGGGCGGCCCCGCCGCAGACGATGTCGTTGACGCACATGGCCACGCAGTCGATGCCCACGGTGTCGTTTTTGCCCATCAGCTGGGCGATGCGCTGCTTGGTGCCCACGCCGTCGGTGCCGGAGACCAGCACCGGCTTTTTCATGCCGGCGAAGTCGGGGGCGAACAGGCCGCCGAAGCCGCCGATGGTGCCCATCACGCCGGGGATGTAGGTGGACTCCACCATGGGCCGGATGCGGCGCACCGCCTCGTACCCGGCGGTGACGTCCACCCCCGCGGCGGCGTAGGACGCGGAATGGGAGTTTTCCATGGGTCAAACCTCCAGTTTATTCTTTTCCGTTCCAGCAGTAGGTACAGATCTTGTCCCGGTCGATGCCGATGGCCTCCAGCAGGCCGTCCAGGGACTGATAGCCCAGGGAGTCGAAGCCCAGGGACTCCCGGATGGCCTTCAGCAGGCATTGGCCCCGCTCCGTGCGCACGTCGGAATACTCCTCCAGATACTTCTGGCCCTCGTCCCCCTCCAGTTCCTGGACGGTCCTGCGGGCGATGAGCTCCATGTCGGAGTTGCTGCGGGAGAAGTTCAGGAATTTGCAGCCGTACATGATGGGGGGGCAGGCGGAGCGCATGTGGACCTCCTTCGCGCCGCTGGCGTAGAGAAATTCCACCGTCTCCCTGAGCTGGGTGCCCCGGACGATGGAGTCGTCCACGAACAGCAGCTTTTTGCCCTCGATGAGCTCGGGCACGGGGATCTGCTTCATCTTGGCCACCTGGTTGCGGGTGGTCTGGTCGGCGGGCATGAAGGACCGGGGCCAGGTGGGGGTGTATTTCACAAAGGGCCGGGCGAAGGGGATGCCGCTCTCGTTGGCGTAGCCGATGGCGTGGGGCACGCCGGAGTCGGGCACGCCGGCCACGTAGTCCACGTCGGGCAGATCGCCCCGGGCGCGCTCGTTCCGGGCCATGATGTGGCCGTTGCGGCCCCGCATGACCTCCACGTTGACCCCCTCATAGTTGGAGTTGGGGTAGCCGTAATAGGTCCAGAGGAAAGCGCAGATCTTCATCCTGTTGCCGGCGGGGGAGACGGTGCCCCAGCCGTTGGCGTCCAGCTTGACGATCTCGCCGGGGCCCAGCTCGTAGGCGTCCTCGTAGCCCAGCTTGTGGTAGGCGAAGGACTCGAAGGACACGCAGTGGCCCTCCCCGTTTTTGCCCACCAGCACCGGCAGGCGGCCCACCTTGTCCCGGGCGGCCAGGATCTCCCCCTTTTCGGTGAGGATCAGCAGGGTCAGGGAGCCGTCCACCTGCTCCTGGGCCCGGCGGATGCCGTCCACAAAGTCGCTGCCCTGGTTGATGAGGGCGGCCACCAGCTCGGTGGAGTTCACCTTGCCGGAGCTCATGGCCATAAAGTGGTTGCCCCCTTGGGCGAAATGCCGCTCCACCAGCTCGTCGGCGTTGTTGATGATGCCCACGGTGGTGATGGCGTACACGCCCAGGTGGGAGCGGACCATCAGGGGCTGGGGGTCGGTGTCGCTGATGCAGCCGATGCCCGCCTGGCCGTGGAAGTCCCGGAGGTCCTTCTCGAACTTGGTGCGGAAGGGGGTGTTCTCGATGGAGTGGATCTGGCGCTGGAAGCCGTCCCGCTCATCGTGGATGATCATGCCGCCCCGGCGGGTGCCCAGGTGGGAGTGGTAGTCCACGCCGAAAAAGATGTCAAGGGTCACGTCCCGCTTGGAGACGGCGCCGAAAAATCCGCCCATAAGTACTCCTTATTTGCCCATGAGGCGGCGGCTCATCTCCTGATAAGCCCCCTCCACGTTGCCCAGATCCCTGCGGAAACGGTCCTTGTCCAGCTTTTCGCCGGTCTTGGCGTCCCAGAAGCGGCAGGTGTCCGGGCTGATCTCGTCGGCCAGGACGATGGCGCCGCCGGGCAGCTTGCCGAACTCCAGCTTGAAGTCCACCAGGGTGACGCCGCAGGCGGCCAGCTCCGCCTTGAGGAAGTCGTTGACGGCGAAGGCGTACTTCTTGATGAGCTCGATCTCCTCCCAGGTGGCCAGATGCAGGGCCACGGCGTGGTAGTCGTTGATGAGGGGGTCGTGGAGATCGTCGTTCTTGTAGGAGAACTCGATGGTGGGCTCGTCGAACACGATGCCCTCCTCCACGCCGTACCGCTTGGCGAAGGAGCCGGCGGACACGTTGCGGATGATGACCTCCAGGGGGACGATGGAGACCTTCTTCACCACGGTCTCCCGGTCGTTCAGCTCCTCCACGAAGTGGGTGGGCACGCCGGCCTTGGCCAGCTTCTGCATGAGGAAATTGGACATCTGGTTGTTGATGGCACCCTTGCCGGTGATGGTGCCCTTCTTGAGCCCGTCGAAGGCGGTGGCGTCATCCTTGTAGGAGACGATGACCAGATCGGGGTCGGCGGTGGCAAAGACCTTCTTGGCCTTGCCCTCGTAGAGCTGCTGCAGCTTTTCCATATCAAAAACTCCCTTTCAGTTGATATAAACAGGTTTATTCGGCCAGCTCCGCCTGGAGCTTTGCCTCCTTCTCGGCGATCTGTTCCGCCATTTTGACCCGGGCGGCGTCCAGCTTGGCGGCCAGATCGTCGTCGGACACGGCCAGGATCTGGGCGGCCAGCACGGCGGCGTTTTTCGCCCCATTGATGGCCACCGTGGCCACCGGGATGCCCGAGGGCATCTGCACCGTGGCGAGCAGGGCGTCCAGCCCGTCCATAGCGCCCCCCTTCATGGGGATGCCGATGACCGGCAGCGTGGAGTTCCCAGCGAAGACCCCCGCCAGGTGGGCGGCCATGCCGGCGGCGCAGATCAGCACCCCGAAGCCGCTCTGCCGGGCGCTTTTGGCGAACGCCGCCGCCTCCGCCGGGGTGCGGTGGGCGCTGAGGATGTGGGCCTCATAGGGGATGCCGAACTCCCTGAGCTGGGCGCAGGCCCCCTTGACCACCGGCCAGTCGCTGTCCGAGCCCATGATAACGGCCACTTTTTTCATGGCAAAAACTCCTTTTCCGGGGCTTTTTTGACGAATCCCCCAAAAATTTGCAGGCTGGCCGCGGGATGCGGTCAGCCTGTGGTGATATTGTGGTAGGATCTGGGCGCAATGGTGCCGGAAAAACACAGCAGGATCGGAAGAGTACGGACCCCCATGTTCAGCACCCCTTCGCGTTATTTCTGCCCCTATTCTATCGCAAAGATGCGCACAAATCAAGGGGTAAAAACGATTTTTTGGGCTTTTCGTAGGCTTCCACAAGGATGTATGCCCCGAAGGGACAAACCGTGGCGAAAACGGCGGATTTGTCAGAACAGCCCGGCGGTCTCCATCAGGCCCATGGCCTCCGCCGCCCGGTTGGGCCAGGCGGTGCGGCGGGCGTACTCCCGGCGGAGAGGGGCGCGGGAGGGGGCCTCTCGGAGGGCCAGACCGCAGCGGTACAGGAACCCCTCGTCGTCATAGGCGGTGTACACCGCGTCGGGGAAGGGCTCGTCCAGCCCGGGTTGGGCCATGGTCACGATGGGCTTGCCGGTGGCCAGATACTCGTAGACCCGGATGGGGACCACTCCGGCGGGGCGCTGATCGCTCTGGAGCAGGTCGAACAGCAGACCGCAGGGGGCCAGGTACTCGGGCACGTCCAGGGGCTCTACGGGGCCCAGCAGATGGACGTTTTCCAGCCCCTTCAGCCGGTCCGCCGCCGTCTGGGTGTAGCGCCCCACCAGGAGGAACTGCCAGTCCAGCCGGCGCTGGGCAGCGTGGATCAGGGGGGACAGCTCCGTCCGGGCGGTGAGGTCCCCCACCCGGCACAGCAGATGGCGGCCCTCCAGGGCGGCAACGGCGGGAGGGACGGGCAGATCCCGCTGGTCAAAGATCAGAGGGTTGGCGCCGTTGGGCAGCACCGCCGCGTTCTGATTGCAGGGGGCGAGCCGCTCCGCCAGGGCGGGGGAGGCGGCCAGGACCACATCGGCGTGGGCGGCAAGCTCGCTCTCCGCCTCCAGCCACTTGTCCTCCCAGAGCCGGTGGCAGTCGTACACCAGGCCCCGGTAGGCCAGCTCGTCCAGGAAGGGGGCCTGGGCGGGATGATTGCACCACAGCACCGGCTCCCGGAACCGATGGCGGGCCATGGTCTCCTGGATGAACAGGGAGCACTTCTCCAGCCGCCGCAGGGCAAGGACGGAGCGATCCCCGGCGGCGGGCAGGGGGGCGGGGAGGGGATAGACCGTGAGGTGAGGCCGCACCCGGCGGCCCTGCGGCTGTCTGGGCTGCCCCTTCCCGGGGGCGGGCTCGAACAGCAGGATCTCCACGCCGGGAAAGCGGGTGAGCAGCTGCTGGGTCCGATCGGGCCGGGCCTGCCAGGGAGTGTGGGAGAGACAGAGGAGCTGCTTCATGGGGGGACCTCCTATCTTACATTTCCAACAGTTTTCGGGCCATGGCGCTGTTGTTGGCCTCCAGGCGGAGCAGTTCGGCGGTCCCGGCCTCCCGGGCGGCCTTGTCGCCCGCCCGCTCCGCCGCGGCGCGGAGCAGGGGGATGAGCCTGCCGGCGCTCACCTGGCCGAAGGGGATCTGCAGATCCTGCCCCAGCTCGTCCAAAAAGGCGCTGACCTTGGGGTCGTACACCGCCCCCACGACGGGCACCCCCTGGCCGGCGGCGAAGATCAGGGCGTGGAGCCGCATGGACAGCACCACCTCCATCCGGGCGAACAGGGCGATGGTGTCCTCGGTGCGGGAGCAGGCGGGAAGGATGGCGTAAGGGGCCTTTTGGATGCGGGCGGCCACGGTCCTGGCCGCTTCGGTGTCCAGATCCCCCACGATGGGGAGGAACACCGGGATCAGGCCCAGCGCCTCATAGGCATACTCGGCGGCGGCCGCGAACTCGGCGGCCTTGTCCTCAAAACCCGGCCAGGGCCGGACGGTGATCCCAAGGTACCGCTGGTCCGGCTCGGGCGCGAGGCCCGCGGAGCGCAGCAGGGCGTCGGCGGTCTCCCGAGGGGCGGCGGGGAGGGTGAGGGCGGGATCGGCGGCCAGCACGATCTCCGGGCCGCTGACCCCAAGCTCTCTCAGGGTGTGGATGGAGTACTGGTCCCGCAGGGTGATGGCGTCCACGCCTTTGCTGATGACCCTGGCCGCCCGCTTCTTCCCATCCGGGGAATTCACCGGGCCGATGCCGCAGCCGTACATCATCACCCGGCAGCCCAGCCGTCTGGCGGCGGACAGGGTGAACAGATAGAACCACAGGGAGCGGCGGGAGGTCACGTCCTGGATCAGAGAGCCGCCGCCGTTGACGTACAGCCGGCTTTTGGCCATCCGGCGGCAGAAGCCGGGGATGTTGAAGGTGTACACCGCCCCCGCCCGGTACTGCCGTTTGACCTCTTTGGGCTTGCGGGTCATCACCCACAGGGGCATGTCCGGGTCGATGGCCCGCAGTTCCCCCAGGATGGCCCGGAGCACCGCCTCGTCCCCGGCGTTGTTCTGGCCGTAGGCCCCGCAGAGGACCACCCCGTCCCGCCCCTTGGGGCGGCTGTGGCGGCGGAGGATGGTCTCGTAAATATCCAACTGGTCCCGGATGGTCCGGTCCAGGGTATATTTGGCCCGCACCGTCTCCAGCAGCCGCCCGCCCAGCCGGCGGCGGAGAGAGGGGTCGGCGGCCAGGGCGGCCAGGTGGCGGCCCAGGGCCTCATGGTCCCCGGGCTGGAACAGATAGCCGTTGACGGCGTGCTCCACCAGGTAGGGGATGCCCCCCACGGCGGTGGACACGATGGGCAGGGAGAACCGGGCCCCCTCAGTGACGGCGTAGGAGAAGGTCTCGGACAGGGAGGTGAGGGCGTTTACGTCCAGGGCGTTGTAAAAGCTGTCGGTGTCGGTGAGCCAGCCGGCGAAGCACACCGCATCTGCCACGCCCAGCTCCTCCGCCAGCTGCCGCAGGGCGACCTCCTCCGGGCCGTCCCCGGCGACGATGAGCCGGAGCCGGGGCTGGACGGCGTGGGCGGCGGCGAAGCCCCGGAGCAGGGTGGGGATGTCCTTCACCGGGTTGAGCCGGGCGGCGATGCCCACGATGACGGCGTCCTCCGGCCAGTCCAGCCCCAGGGAGGCCAGGAATTCCCGCCGGGACAGCTTCGGCGTGTGGTCCTCCTCCAGGTCCACGCCGTTGTAGATGGCGAAGATCTGCTGGGGGTCGAGCCCCCGGTCGATGAGCAGGTCGGCCATGGCGTCGGACACGCCGATGTGATAGCGGATGGCCCGCAGGGCCCAGCCGTTGAGCACGCCGAAGGTTGCGGCGGCCAGGGGGCGGCCCATATAGTCCAGTTTGGGGTCGCTGTGGACGGTGGACACCACCGGCAGGCCGGTGGAGCGCTGGAGCAGGGCGCCCATGAGATTGCCCCGGGCGCCGTGGCAGTGGATGATGTCGTACCCTTCGGCGCGGATGCGGGCCTTCAGCTCATTCAGGACGGAGATGGGGTTGCCGCCGGGGATCACGTCCACCCGGATGCCCAACTCCCGGGCCTCGGACACGAAGGGCCCGTCGGTAAAGCAGATTATGTCCGCCTGGATATGCTGGTTCAGGCCCCTCAGAAGGGAGTGGACGTGGGTCTTGGCGCCGCCGGTGTCGCCGCCGCTGATGAGATGGATGACCTTCATCTGTATCGTCCTCCGAAAATGCTTGCGTTTTGCCCTAGGATGCTCTACAATATCTGTATCGATTATACATGAGGATCCCGCCATGGTCAAGGGAGGGGAAGTATTATGCTGGAGACGATCCAGGGCTGGGATGAGTCGGTGCTGGTGTGGATCGCGGAACATCTGCGCAATCCCGTGCTGACGCCCGTTTTATCCTTTTACACCCAGTTGGGGAACCACGGGCTGCTGTTCATCGCCCTGGCCATCCTGATGCTGCTATTCCGGCCCACCCGGAGGGCGGGGGCCGCTGCCGGCACGGGGATGTTCCTGGGGCTGCTGGTGACCAACCTCACCATCAAGCCCCTGGTGATGCGGCCCAGGCCTTGGCTCACCATCCCGGATTTCACCGCCCTTGTGGCGGAGCACGACCCCAACTCCTTCCCGTCGGGCCACTCCTGCTGCGCCTTTGCATTCGCGGTGGCGCTGGCCATCGTCCTGCCCCAGAGGTGGGCCAAGGCCCTGGCGCTGGCGGCGGCCGCGGTGATGGCCCTGTCCCGGCTGTACGTGGGTGTCCATTTTCCCACCGACGTGATCGTGGGCGCCGTCATCGGGACCCTGTGCGGGCTGATCGGGGCGTTGATCGTGGACGCGGTGGTCCGGCGGTACGCCGCGTGGAAGAGCGAAAAGCGGGACGCGTAAATAAGAGAGGGTCCGGCTCATGCCGGACCCTCTCGTCCTGTCTTATGGGGATCAGTCGACCAGCTTCGCGTTGTCGTTGGTGGTGACGGGGTACTGGGCGGTCATATCGGTGCGCCAGGCCTCCAGATCGTCGTTACACAGGGCGGTCTTGGCGGACGTCTCCCAGACGGTCTTGCCGCTCTCGCCCACGTAGTAGATCAGGTGGTAGCCATAGTAGCTGGAGGACTCGTCGTCCCTGCCGTGAGCGATGGGGTCGCTGACGTCGCCGGGCTGGCGGGCCTCGTCGTACATCCAACTGTCGAACTCGGTGACAAACCGGCCCTTCTCCACATCCTCATACAGGCCGCCGTTGGTGTTGGAGCCGCCGTCCTCGGAGTACTTGTTTGCCAGGGCGGCGAAGGACTCCTCGGTCTTGTCGCCGGCCTCGTACTCGGCCTTGACCTCCTGGATCTTCTCCAGGGCCGCGGCCCAGGCCTCGTCGGTCACGACGGTCTTGCCGTCGGCGTCGGTGGAGGTCTCGGCGGTGATGAGGATGTGGCGGACGCTGCGGGTAGAGCTGGTGTCCAGAGCGCGGCTGTGGAGGACGACGGCGTAATAGCCGCTGGTGGCCTCGACTACGGCGCTCTCGCCCTCCTTCAGCTCCATCAGCTTGTCGTGATAGACCAGGCTGGCGTTGATCTGGGAGCCCACGCGGGAGGCGTGATCCTGGCAGGAGGTCTCGGTGAGGCCGAAGTCCTCCACGATCCCGTCGAAATCACCGCCGTCGGCGTACTCAAGGAGAATCTCCTCGGCGTCGGCCTTGGCCTGCTCCATGGCCTCCTCTTTCCGCTGGTCGACGATCTCCTCGTCGATGTCGTTGCCGTCCGCGTCCTTGGTCTCCACGGTGGGGGCGGCCACGTAGAACACGGTGTACTCAAAGGTGTCCAGATCGTCGTGGTGCTCGGCCAGATAGTCGTCCAGCTGTTCCGGGGTGTAGGCGTCCATCAGCTCCTGCTGGTGGTCGGAATAGTATTTGTTGGCCAGGGCGGTCCGCTCTACCTGGGCCTTCAGGGCGCCGCGGGTGATATAGGTGCCGTAGGCCGCCTTCAGATAGGCGCCGTAGCTGCCGGCCCCGCTGGATGCGGCTTCGCTCCTGATCTCCTCCATCCGGGCGTCCACCTCGTCCTTGACGTCGGCCGTCTTATAGCCGTTGGCCACGGCCTCGTTGTAGAGGGCGGTGATGAAGGAGGCGTTGTCCAGGGCGGTCTCCATATAGTAGTCGTGATAGGTCTTGCCGCTCTCCTGGTCGTACACGTCGGTGTCGGCGGGGAGGTTCGGGGTCAAGCCCATCTGGGCGTACATGAGGTAGAGCTGTTCCAAGTAATTGTTGCGGGCGGTGTGGTAGTGGTAGCTGAGATCGGCCACCGACATCTTTTCGCCGCCCACGGTGCCGGCGGTCATCCGGCTCTGGACGAAGCCGGAGCTCCACACCAGCAGCGCCGCCACCGCCAGCGCCGCCACCACGGCGGCTATGCTGTATATGATGGTCTTGCGCCTGCGGTCGGCCTGCTCCTTCTGGGCCTTCGCCGCTTTGGGATCGGGGCCGATGCCCTGCCGCTGTTTTTTCTCTCTGGATGCGCTCATGGAATATCAATCCTCTCAAATCGTCAGTAGGAAAGCACATCCCAAAGGGAGGATGTGCAAAACACAGCGATTATTATACCACGCCGGACAAAGGCTTGCAAGATAAATTTCCCTTTCGAAAAAATTTTACATTTTGCCCGCAGACAAAAAAACGGGAGGGCTCCCGCCCTCCCGCGTGATGGCAAAACCCCCGCCGTGGCCGTGCCGTCCTCATTAAAAACCTGCACGCTCCATGCAGGTGGGTCGCCTCCGTCGACCTTTACCGCTTCCAACTTCCGGAGTCCCCCGAAGGGGGCCGGGAGGCCTGCGAACCAGTCTCCGAGGGGGCGTCCCTTATAAAAAATGTGGGTTTTAACAAGGGCGAAGTTCACGTAGTTAAAACCCGGCAGGGGAGAGAAGGTTCACTCCTCTTCGTCTTCTTCTGCGAACAGGTCCTCCATAAAGCGGTCGTAGACCTCGTTCAGCTCGTTTTCGTCGTCGATGTCGGCCAGGAGCTCCTCGCCGTCCTGCTCGATCACCTGTAACAGGATCAGGCCGAAGTCCTCGTCCTCCTCGTCCATGTCGGCGGGGACGAAGGCCATATACTCCTTGCCCTTGTGTTCCAGGGTGCCCAGGTGCTCCAGTTCAAATTCGTTTCCCTCGTCGTCGGTGACGGTGACGAAGTCAGGGCCGTATTCCTCGCTCATGGTCATGCCTCCTTTTGTCGGGGTACGTCTCTATTGTAACCGCCCGCGGGCAAAAAAGCAAGAGGGAACCGCGGGAAATTCCGCCGGAGGAGACCGCCTGGCCGCGTAAGAAATTCTTAAATAATTTGACCCGCCGCCGGGGTGGACAAATGGGTCCGGATGTGGTATGATACACAAGATATTGGGCCGGAGGGACCTCCGGCCCGGAGAGGGAAGACGCGCGCCGCGCGAGAAACGGCGACGACCATATACGGAGGGACCCAACTATGGCTGAACGTAACCAATCCAGATACGCCGGCGACGGCGGCTGGGACCAGCAGGGCGGCGCGGGCCGTCCCCGCCGGCGGGACTACCGGGAAAAGCGCCCCGTCACCCGGCCTGTGGCGGTCACCGTCCTGATCCGCGTTTTGCAGGTGCTGGGCACGCTGGTGCTCGTCGGCGCGGTGACCGGCATCTTCATGGTCATCTACGCCGCCGTCTATGTCAGGACCAGCGTCATGCCCCGGGCGGACATCGACTTCTCCGTCTACACCATGGACGAGAACTCGGTGATGTACTACATCGACCCAGAGACCGGGGCCGAAGTGGAGTGGCTCACCCTCCACGGCGACGAGCGGCGGGAGTACGTGAAGTACGACCAGATCCCGCAGGACCTGATCGACGCCATCGTGGCCATCGAGGACAAGCGGTTCTGGGACCACCACGGGGTGGACTGGTACCGCACCTCCGGCGCCTTTGTCAACATGTTCCTGTCCATGCGGAACACCTTTGGCGCCTCCACCATCACCCAGCAGACCATCAAGAACATGACCCAATATGACGACGTGACGGTGACCCGGAAGCTCCTGGAGATCTTCACCGCCCTGGAGGCGGAGAAGAAGTATTCCAAACAGGAGATCCTGGAGTTGTATCTGAACGTCATCTCCATGGGCAACGGCTGCCGGGGCGTGCAGGCCGCCGCCCAGTACTACTTCGGCAAGGACGTGTGGGATCTGGATCTGGCGGAGTGCGCCAGCCTTGCCGGCATCACCAACAAACCGTCTCTATACAGCCCCTATGGGGCGGTGAACGTCACCCGGTACACCTGCCTCAACTGCGGCCACGTCAGCAACCACCCCGACGAGCCCTGCGACGGCTGCGGCGAGATCGACTTCGGCCCCGGCGAGGTCTGGACCAACCGGGAATACAATCAGGCCCGGCAGAGGCTGATCCTGAAGGAGATGCTCAACCCCAGCACCGATGAGGACGGCGAGGAGGAAGAGCCCTCCCTGTTCGACAAGCTCCGGGAGATGATCTTCGGCGAGGAGAAGGAGTACCACTATATCACCCAGGCCGAGTACGACCAGGCCGTCAGCGAGGAGCTGGTGTTCACCAGGGACAGGACGGACGGAGATCAGGACGCGGACGGGGACGAGGACATGGTCGTGGACGCGGCCAATCTGTACACCTGGTATCAGGAGGCCGCCATCAAAGAGGCCATCAGCCTGGTGCAGGAGCAGACCGGCCTCGACCGGGATGTGTGCGAGCACATGGTGTTCAGCGGCGGCCTGAAGATCGTCACCGCCTATGACCCCAACGCCCAGGCGGCGGTGGACCAGGTCTACAACGATCCCTCCAGCGTGACCTATGTCTCCAAGTCGGGGAACAAGATGCGCTCCTCCATCAGCCTGGTGGACAACTCCACCGGCTATGTGGTGGCCATGGGCACCACCTTCCCCAAGACCACCAACCGGGGCTGGTGCTACCCGGTGGACACGGTGAAGCAGCCGGGCTCCTCCATCAAGCCCCTGGCGGTGTACGGCCCCGCCCTGGAGCTGGGGCTCATCTCCATCTCCGACGTGTTCGACGACAACCCCAGGACCCTGAACGGCGACGTGTGGCCCAGGAACGCCCCCAACCATTACGACGGACTGATGACCGTCTATCAGGGCCTGACCGAGTCGAAGAACACCATCGCGGTGGGGGTCATGGATGTGCTGACCCCCCGGGCGTCCTTCAACTTTATGCGCGACCGCTTCGGCATCACCTCCCTGGTGGAGGGCGAGGACGACGAGAAGACCGGCAGCATGGCCCTGGGCGGCCTCAGCAAGGGCGTGTCCACCTTTGAGATGGCCGCGGCCTACGCCACCTATCCCCGGAACGGCTCCTTCGTCTCCGCCCGGACGGTGGCCCGCATCGACCGAAAGAACGGCGACGTCTACGAGCCGTTCGTGGACAACGATCCCCACGGCGGTGAGACCGTTTTGAAGGAGTCCACCGTCTACTATATGGACACCACGCTGACCAACGCGGTGCGCAACGGCACCGGCACCGCCGCCCAGGTGAGCGGACAGACCGTGGCCGGCAAGACGGGCACCACCAACAACCGGCGGAGCATCTGGTTCTGCGGCTACACCCACTACTATACCGCCGCAGTGTGGTCGGGCTTCGACAGCGGCACCGACAGCATCCCGGACAGGCTGAACAACCCGTCTTCCGTCCTGTTCAAAAAGGTGATGACCATCCTCCACGACGGGAAGGAGCGGGTGGACTTCCCGGTGATCGACGGGCTGAAGAGTTACAGCATCTGCACCGCCTGCGGCAAGCTGGCCAGCGACGCCTGCCAGAGCGATCCCCGGAGCAACCCGGTGCAGACCTTCCGCCTGCTGCCAGAGGACGCCCCCACTGAGCGCTGCTCCTGCCACGCGGCCGTAGAGGTGTGCGTCGGCGAGGCGCCGGCGGAGGGCGAAGCCGGGGCCGCCGGGGACGTGACCTATTATACCCCCACGCCCTACTGCCCGCCGGAGTGCCGGCGCACCCTGAGCCTGGTGGACTATGACCGCGTCCTGGCCGATCCCAGCGTCCGTGTGGGGGATCAGCAGTATCTGCTGTCCAATTACGAGCTGGCCCCTTGTCCCTTCCACGATGAGAATTGGGCGCCGGAGCCCACGGTGGATCCCAGCGCCGAGCCCACCGTCGATCCCAGCGCCGAGCCCACCTGGCCGGCGGTGAGCGAGCCGCCGGTGGTGAGCGATCCCCCGGTGACCGAGCCCCCCGTGACGGAGCCGCCCGCTCCCCCTGTGACGGAGCCTCCGGCGCCCCCCACCGAACAGGAACCCATCCCCGGCGGCGGGGACGGGGGAGAGGACGCGGGATAGCAAACCTTCCCCCCGAGCCGCCCGCGGCAGGCCGCGGGCGGCTCTTTTGCGCCATTCTGACCAATATCCGGGAAACTTGCGGAAAAGGTTTGGTCAAAATTCGGGCAGTTCGAAATTGCGCTTTGTCCGCGTCCGTGATACAATAGACCGCGTTGCAAGGACAGCCGGACCGTCCATGAGCGGGAAAGGAGGCCCCATGGAGACGATACAGAAACACAAGTATTTCATCGTGGAGTCCACGGTGCTGCCGGAGATCTATCTCAAGGTGGCGGAGGCGAAGCGCCTGCTGGAGACCGGCGAGGAGCGCACCGTCAACGCCGCCGCCCGCCGCACCGGCATCAGCCGCAGCGCGTTTTACAAGTACAAAGACGCCATCCGGCCCTTCCAGGACATGATGCGGGGGCACATCGTCACCATCCAGGTGCTGCTGCGCAACGAGACCGGGGCGCTGTCCTCGGTGCTGAACCTGCTGGCGGACCGGGGGGTCAACGTGCTGACCATCAACCAGTCCATCCCCGGCGGGGGGGCCGCCGCGGTGACCCTGGGGCTGGAGACCGGCGGTGTGGCCGGCGAGCTGGAGGAGCTGCTGGCGGTGCTCCGGCAGGAGAGAGAGGTCATCCGCTGCGAGGTATTGGCGGCCTGACCGGCATAATGAGGTGAGAGCATGGTAAATGTGGCGATATTGGGCTTTGGCACAGTGGGCTCCGGCGTGGCCGAGGTGCTGTGCGGACATGAGAGCAGCATCGCCCGCAAGGCCGACGGCCTGATCCGGCTGAAATACATCCTGGATGTGCGGGACTTCCCGGACAGCCCCTTCCGGGATCGTTTCATCAAGGATTTCGGCATCATCGAGGGCGACCCGGACGTGGACATCGTGGTGGAGACCATCGGCGGGGCCACGGTGGCCCTGGACTTCACCCGGCGGGCGTTGGAGGCTGGCAAGAGCGTGGTCACCTCCAACAAGGAGCTGGTGGCCTCCCACGGCTATGAGCTGACCCGGCTGGCGAAGGAGAAGGGCGTGTGCTATCTGTTCGAGGCCAGCGTAGGGGGCGGCATCCCCATCATCCGGCCTTTGAGCCAGTGTCTGGCCGCCAACGAGATCCTGGAGATCTACGGCATCCTCAACGGCACCACCAACTACATCCTCACCCGGATGATCCGGGCGGGGCTGTCCTTCGAGGCGGCGCTGAAGGAGGCCCAGGAGAAGGGCTACGCCGAGCGGGACCCCTCCGCCGATGTGGACGGGCACGACGCCTGCCGGAAGATCTGCATCCTGGCGGCCATCGCCTTCGGCAGGCACATCTACCCGGAACAGGTGCCCACCGAGGGCATCCGGGGCGTCTCCCTGGCCGATGTGGACTACGCCGAGAGCGCGGGGAAGAAGATCAAGCTGCTGGGCCGGGCCATCAAGCTGGAGGACGGCCGGGTGTGCGCCTATGTGGCCCCCCATCTGGTGGACCAGTCCAACCCCCTGTCCGGGGTGGAGGACGTGTTCAACGCCATTTCCGTCCGGGGAGACGCCATCGGCGACGTGATGTTCTACGGCCGGGGGGCGGGCAAGCTGCCCACGGCCTCCGCCGTGGTGGCCGACGTGATGGACGTGGCCCGGAACCTGGGCCATCGGAAGGCCCTCCTTTGGGACGCGGGCGGGGAGGACGCCGCCGGCGGGGTGGAGGAGTTCAGGTCCCGCTGGTACGTGCGGGCGGCCGCCACCGCCGACGAGCTGAAAAACGCCCTGGGCGGCAAGCTGCCGGCGGGCCGGGGCACCGGGGACGGCGAGTGTGCCTGCGTCACCGACGACGCCTTGACCCGCGGGGAGCTGGACGAAAAGCTTGCGGGGCTGAAGGCCCTGTCCGTCATCCGGGTGCTGGACTGACGGGCGGCCCCTTTCACGCATAAAATGGATGGGCGGGCGCCGGCCCGTCTGTCATCAATTTCCCATGAGAAGGATGGAATGAGAATGGCACTGATCGTACAAAAATTCGGCGGGTCCTCTGTGGCGGACGCGGAGCGCATCCGCAACGTGGCCCGCATCATCACCGGTACTTACTGGGCGGGGAACGACGTGGTGGCGGTGCTGTCCGCCCAGGGCGACACCACCGACGACCTGATCGAAAAGGCCGCCGAGATCAACCCCCACGCCTCTAAGCGTGAGATGGATATGCTGCTGTCCACCGGGGAGCAGGTGTCCTGCGCCCTGTGCGCCATGGCCATCGAGGCGCTGGACTGCCCGGTGGTGTCCCTCACCGGCTGGCAGGCGGGCTTCCGCACCAACTCCGGCTACGGCAACGCCCGCATCAAGCGGGTGAAGGCGGATCGCATCCGCACCGAGCTGGACAAAAAGCGGATCGTCATCGTCACCGGCTTTCAGGGCATCAACAAGTACGAGGACATCACCACCCTGGGCCGGGGCGGGTCGGACACCTCGGCGGTGGCCATCGCCGCCGCCCTCCACGCTGACCTGTGCCAGATCTACACCGATGTGGACGGCGTCTACACCGCCGACCCCCGGCTGGTGCCAAACGCCCGCAAGCTGGACGAGATCACCTATGACGAGATGCTGGAGCTGGCTTCCCTGGGCGCCCAGGTGCTCCACAACCGCTCGGTGGAGATGGCAAAGCGCTACAACGTGAACCTGGAGGTGCTGTCCAGCTTCTCCGGCAAGCCCGGTACGAAAGTGAAGGAGGTAGTCAAGAACATGGAAAAATCCTATATCAGCGGCGTGGCCAAGGATAAGAATATCGCCCGTCTGGCCCTGGTGGGCCTGGAGAACTCCCCCGGCATCGCCTACAAGATTTTCTCCCTGCTGGCCAAGAACAACGTGAACGTGGACATCATCCTGCAGTCCATCGGCCGCAGCGACACCAAGGACATCAGCTTCACTGTGGCCAAGAGCGACATGGATCTGGCCCGGAAGGTGCTGGAGGAGAACCGGGACTCCATCCGCTTCGACCGCATCGATGTGTCGGACAACATTGCCAAGGTGTCCATCGTGGGGGCCGGCATGGTGAACAACCCCGGCGTGGCCGCCAGGATGTTCGAGGCTCTGTTCAACGCGGGCATCAACATCAACATGATCTCCACCAGCGAGATTAAGGTGTCGGTGCTGGTTCACATCGACGACGCGGACCGGGCGGTGCGGGTCATCCACGACCGCTTTTACGACGAGCTGACCGGGGAGCAGTGATCCAGCACGCATATCCAGGGGCCGGACGGAAGTCCGGCCCCTTTTTGTGTCCGCCCGGGGATTGACAGGGGCGGTCTATTATGATAGACTAACGGTGGCGACGGCGGGGCCGACAGCAAAAAACGGTAAATTTGGAGCATTCCCCGTTGCAAAACGGCGGGCGGGATGATACAATATATCATCTGTTATTATGGGTATTTGCAGGCAGACGGAAACTCAAAGGATAATGAGGTGCGGTCATTGTATCTGAAAGCGCTTGAAATACAGGGATTCAAATCCTTCCCGGACAAGACGGTGCTGGCCTTCGGCTCCGACATCACGGCCATCGTGGGGCCCAACGGCTCCGGGAAGTCCAATCTATCCGACGCCATCCGCTGGGTGATGGGGGAGCAGTCCGTCCGCACCCTGCGTGGCAGCAAGATGGAGGACGTCATCTTTCTGGGCACCGCCCAGCGCAAGGGCCTGGGCTTTGCCGAGGTGACCCTGGTGCTGGACAACTCCGAGCACATCTTCCAGATGGAGGAGACGGAGGTGGCGGTGACCCGCCGGTATTACCGCTCCGGGGAGAGCGAATACTATATCAACCGCCAGGCCTGCCGGCTGAAGGACGTGAACGAGCTGTTCATGGACACCGGCCTGGGCCGGGAGGGCTATTCCACCATCGGCCAGGGCAGGATCGACGAGGTGCTGTCGGTGAAGAGCACCGACCGGAGGGAGATCTTTGAGGAGGCCGCCGGCATCTCCCGGTTCCGCCACCGCAAGGAGGAGGCGGAGCGCCGCCTGGAGCGCACCGACGAGAACCTGGTGCGCATCAACGACAAGATCGACGAATTGGAGCTCCAGGTGGAGCCCCTGCGGGCCGCCGCCGAAAAGACGAAAAAATACCTGGCCTTCCGGGACGAATTGAAGGGGCTGGAGGTCACCGTGTGGCTGGAGCAGCTGGAGCGCCTTCGGGCAAACAGCGTCAAGCTCCAGACCGACCTGGCCAGCGCCCGGGCCCAGCGGGAGGAGGCCAAAGCGGAGCTGGACCGGCTCTACGCCGCCAGCGAGAACTACTCCGCCCGGATGCGGGAGAAGGACATCTCCGCCGAGCAGCTTCGCACCGTGCAGTCCGGGCTGGACGAGCAGGTGCTGAACTGCGAGAACGGCATCACCCTGCTGAAAAACGACATCCGAAACAACAGCGAGAACGCCGCCCGCATCAAAGAGGAGCTGGCCCAGCAGGAGGACCGGGCGGGGTCTATCGCCGCCCAGATCGCCGAGCGGGAGGGCCGCCTTCGGGAGATCGAGGAGGAGATGGCCGCCTGCCAGGGGGAGATCGACGCTCTGGCGAGGCAGGCGGAGGAACTGCTGTCCTCCGCCGGCTCCCTCAGCGACGAGCTGGAGGCCCTCCAGCAGCGGGAGCGGCTGGAGACCGCCTCCGCCGGGGAGGCCCGGGAGCTGTTGTCCGCCCTGGCCGCCGCCGCCCAGGAGCTGCTGGACCGGGAGGAAAAGCTGGGCCAGGAGCTGGCCGAGCAGGAGGATAAGACCGCCGAGGTCAAAAAGGCCGCGGAGGAGGTCAAAAAAGAGCTGGCCCAGGTCACCGAGGACCGGGACGCCGCCCAAAACGTCATCAACGGCTATAAAATGCGGTGTGAGAACCGCCGCCGGAAGCTGGAGGAGGCCCAGGAGAAACACCGCCGCCTCCAGATGGACGAGAACAACCTGAATTCCCGCATCAGGATGCTCACCGAGATGGAGAAGCTGTACGAGGGCTACTCCAAGGCGGTGAAGCTGGTGATGGGGGAGGCGGAGCGGGGCTCCCTCAAGGGGGTCCGGGGCCCGGTGGCGGGCCTGCTCCATGTGCCCGACAAATACGCCGTGGCCATCGAGATCGCCCTGGGCGGCGCCATGCAGAACCTGGTGGTGGAGCGGGACGAGGACGGCAGGAACGCCATCGAGTGGCTGAAACGCCGGGACGGCGGGCGGGCCACCTTCCTGCCCATGAACACCATCCGGCCCGCCGACTTCAAGGACAGGGCGGTGGAGAAAGAGGACGGATTCGTGGGCATGGCCGACGATCTCATCTCCTTTGACCGGCAGTACGCCGCCGTATTCTCCAACCTGCTGGGCCGCATCGTGGTGGCAAGCGACCTGAACAAGGCCATGGCCATCGCCCGGAAGTTCGGCCACCGGTTCCGCATCGTCACCCTGGACGGCCAGGTGATGAACGCCGGAGGCTCCATGACCGGCGGCTCCGCGTCCCGGTCCGCGGGCATCCTGTCCCGGGCCAACGAGCTGGAGCGGCTGAATCAGCAGAGGGACGGTCTCGCCGCCGATCTGAAGGCGGCGGCTGACGAGCTGGCGAAGGCCCAGCGGGAGCTGACCGCCGCCGAGTACGAGATGGACGCCGCCTCCGGCCAGCTCCGGGAAGCGGAGGACGCGGTGCTGAAGCTCACCGAGCGGGCGGAGAGCGCCGCCGCCGCTCTGGCGGAGACGGAGGCCCGCGCCGGGACCCTGCGGGGGGAGCGGGAGCAGGTGCACCGCCGCATGGGGGAGAATGAGTCCGCCACCGCCCAGGCCAAACGGCGCATCGAGGAGCTGGAGGGTTCCGCCGCCGCGCTGCGCGCCGCGTCCGAGGCCAAGGCCCAGGGCCGCTCCGAGCTTCAGGAGAAGGTGGCCGCCATCAACACCCGGTCTGCCGGGTCCAGCGCGAAGCTGGCCGGGCTGGAGGGCGAGCGGGCCGCGTCGAAGCAGGGCCTGGACGAGCTGGAGCGGCTGAAAAACGACCTGTCCGGCGACAGCGCCGGCCGGGCCGCCATGATCCAGCAGTTCGAGTCCAAAAACGCGGAGCTGGCGGACCGCATCCGGCAGGAGGAGGAGCGCCTGGGCGCCCTCCGCGCCGCCAGCCAGGAGGGGGCCGCCGCCCTTCGGAAGCTCAACGATGAAAAGCTGGAGCTGGAGGGCCAGCGCAACCAGGCGGACCGCCAGGCCAGGGACAAGAACAGCGAGCTTCTGAACATGGAGCGGGAGGTCTCCGTCCTGGAGCAGAGGAACGCCTCCGCCGCCATGGAGGAGAGCCAGATCCTGGACAAGCTGTGGGAGAGCTACCAGCTGTCCCACGAGGCGGCCAAGGCCCAGCGGGTGGAGCTGGAGAGCGTGTCCAGGGCCCAGCGGCGCATCGCCGAGCTGAAGCGCTCCATCTCCGCCCTGGGGAACATCAACCCCGACGCCATCGAGGAATTCCAGCGGGTGAACGAGCGGTATACCCTCTTTACCGAGCAGCGTGACGACGTGGCCAAGGCCAAAAAGGAGCTGGAGGGCATCATCGGCCAGATCACTGCCGAGATGACCGGCATCTTCAGGGAGCAGTTCGCCCTCATCGACAAGGAGTTCCGCTCCACCTTCCTGGAGCTGTTCGGCGGCGGCAGGGCCGCCCTGGAGCTGGAGGACCCAAGCGACGTGCTGAACTGCGGCATCAACATCAAAGCCCAGCCACCCGGCAAGGTGGTCAACTCCCTGAGCCAGCTGTCCGGCGGCGAGCGGGCCTTTGTGGCCATCGCCCTGTACTTCGCCATTTTGAAGGTGCGGCCCACGCCCTTCTGCGTCATGGACGAGATCGAGGCCGCCCTGGACGACCCCAACGTGACCCGCTTCGCCCGGTACCTGCGCCGCATGAGCGACAAGACCCAGTTCATCGTCATCACCCACCGCCGCGGCACCATGGAGGAGGCCGACGTGCTCTACGGCGTCACCATGCAGGAGGAGGGCGTGAGCCGGATGCTCACCATCAACCTCAACGACGTGGAAAAGGAATTGAACATCAAGTAAGGGGATTCTACATGGGATTCTTTGATAAGATCAAAAAGCTGTCCATCTTCAACGGCCTGTTCTCCCAGCTGGACGACGACTTCTACGACGAGCTGGAGGAGTCCCTGGTCATGGCCGACATGGGGGCCGACACCACCATGGAGGCGGTGGACGAGCTGAGAGAGCGCTGCAAGGAGCGGGGCGTCAAGGACGTGGAGGGCGCCCGGGCCCTCATGCGGGACATCCTGGCGGAGAAGCTGACCTTCGACGACATGGAAGTGGACCTGTCCGCTGCCCCCGCCATCGTGCTGTTCATCGGGGTGAACGGGGTGGGAAAGACCACCTCCATCGGCAAGCTGGCCGCCCGGTGGAAGGGGGAGGGCAAAAAGGTCCTCCTGGCCGCTGGGGACACCTTCCGGGCCGCCGCCGCCGAGCAGCTCACCATCTGGTCGGAACGGGCCGGGGTGGAGATCATCAAGCAGTACGAGGGGGCCGACCCCGCCGCCGTGGTGTACGACGCGCTGAACGCCGCCCGGGCCCGGAAGGCCGATGTGGTGCTGGTGGACACCGCCGGGCGGCTCCACAACAAGCAGAACCTGATGAACGAGCTGAACAAGATCAGCCGGGTCATCGACCGGGAGTGCCCAAACTCCAGCCGTGAGACCCTGCTGGTGCTGGACGCCACCACCGGCCAGAACGGCCTCATCCAGGCTCAGGAGTTCGCCAGGGCCGCCGGCATCACCGGCATCGTCCTCACCAAGCTGGACGGCACCGCCAAGGGGGGCATCGTCATCGCCATCGCCCGGGAGCTGGGGGTGCCCGTCAAGTTCGTGGGCGTGGGCGAGGGGATGGACGACCTGCGGCCCTTCGACCCCCACGCCTTCACCGAGGCCCTGCTGTAAGGGGAGGAAAGACGCATGAAGCTGGTATTGGCGAGCAAAAACCCCAAAAAACTCGTAGAGCTGAACGAGATCCTGTCCGCTCTGGGCGTGGAGGTCTGCTCCGAGGCCGACGCCGGGGTGGACGTGGAGGTGGAGGAGACCGGCTCCACCTTCGAGGAGAACTCCCTGCTGAAGGCCAGAGCGGTGATGGAGGCCAGCGGCCTGCCCGCCGTGGCCGACGACTCCGGCCTGTGCGTGGACGCCCTGAACGGCGCCCCCGGCGTGTGGTCCGCCCGGTACGGCGGCCCCGGCCTGGACGACACGGGCCGGTACCGCCTGCTGCTGGAGAACCTGCGGGGCCAGCCCAGAGGGGCCAAATTCGTGTCGGTGGTCACCTGCTGTTTCCCGAATGGAGACGTGATCACCGCGAGAGGGGAGTGCCCGGGGACCATCGCCTTCGCCCCCATGGGGGAGGGCGGCTTCGGCTACGACCCGGTGTTCTTCCTGCCGGGGCTGAAAAAGACCTTCGCCCAGCTCTCCCCGGAGGAGAAGAACGCCATTTCCCACCGTGGCAAGGCGCTGCGGGCCTTCGCGGAGAAGCTGGCGGCGTATTTGAAGGAAAAAGAGGTGTGAAGCCTTTGGATTTGACAAGCAAGCAACGGGCCCAGCTGCGGGGCCTCGCCAACGACATCGACACCATCGTCCACATCGGAAAGGACGGGGTGGGGGACAACCTCATCAAACAGGCGGACGACGCCCTGGAGGCCCGGGAGCTCATCAAGGGCAGGGTGCTGGAGAACAGCCCCCTGTCCAGCCGGGAGGGGGCGGAGGAGCTTGCCAGGGCCGTCCGGGCCGAGGTGGTGCAGGTCATCGGAAGCAAGTTCGTCCTGTACCGGGAGACCCACAGTAAGCCCAAAGAGAAGCGCATCAAATTGGCCCGGTAGCGCAGATTTTACAGATCGGATACGTTTTGTCCATGATTTGACGGTGGGTCCGTGATAAACTCCTGAGGCGGTGATCTCATGAAGATCGGCATCTACGGCGGCAGCTTCAACCCGCCCCATCTGGGCCACATGGCGGCGGCCAGGGCGGCCATCGGCGCGCTGAAGCTGGACAAATTGGTGTTCGTCCCGGCGGGGGACCCTCCCCACAAGGAACTGGCCCCCGGCAGCCCCTCCCCGGAAAAGCGGCTGGAGATGACGGCTGTGGCGGCGGACAACCTGCTGCTGCCCAGGGTCACCGAGGTCTGGGACGTGGAGATAGAGCGGCAGGGCAAGAGCTTTACCTCCGACACGCTGGCGGAGGCCGCGGAGCGCTGGCCGGGGGACCAGTTGTGGCTGCTGGTGGGGACGGATATGTTCCTGACCCTCCACACCTGGCACGAGCCGGAGCGCATCCTGAAACAGGCCGGGATCTGTGCCTTTGCCCGGAGCCTGTCCGACGACCGTGCGGCCTTCGAGGTCCAGAAGGCCCGGCTGGAGCGGGACTACGGCGCCCGGGTGGAACTCATCGCCATCCCGGATCTGGTGGAGGTCTCCTCCACCCGGCTGCGGGAGTGCCTGAGCCGGGGAGAGGGGGACGGGTTCCTGGCCCCGGCGGTACACGGCTTCATCCTCCGGGAGGGGTTGTACGGGACAAAGGCCGATTTGGCCCATCTGACGATGGAGGACCTGCGCCGGGTGTCCTGGTCCATGGTGAAGGCTAAGCGGCTGGCCCACATCCGCGGCACCGAGGAGACCGCGGCGAGCCTGGCCCGCCGCTGGGGTGCGGACGAGGACGTCATGCGCCGCGCGGCCATCCTCCACGACTGCACGAAATACTGGACGCTGGAGGAGCATCTGGCCGCCTGCGGCAAATACGGCGAGCCCCTGGACGAGCTGGAGCGGACGGCGGAAAAGCTGCTCCACTCCAAGAGCGGGGCGGCGCTGGCGAAATACGTGTTCGGGCAGGAGGACGCGGTGGTGGAGGCCATCCGCTACCACACCACCGCCCGGGCGGATATGAGCCTGGAGGAAAAGCTGCTCTACCTGGCCGACTACATCGAGCCCAACCGGGAGTTCCCGGAGGTGGAGGAGCTGCGGGCGCTGGCCTATGAGGATCTGGACGGGGCGGTGGCCATGGGGGCCTGGCTGCCCATCCAGGAGATGGAGGAGCGGGGCCGCGTCGTCCACCACAATACAACGGAGGCCTATACATACTATACGAGAGGAAAGAGGCCATGAGCGGGAAACGGATCGACAACAGAGCGGGCAGACACATCGCCCCCTCCGGCGGGGAAGCGTCCCCGCAAAAGGGGAATGGCCGGCGGGAGCGGGTGGTGATGGCGGTGATGATCGTGCTGGCCGTGATCATGGTGCTGGCCGCCGTGGTGACGGTGCTGTGGAGCCGCTGGGTGGTCAAACCGGAGCTGCCCGGGCCGGACCCGGTCTCCAGCGCCCCCGGGAGCGGCCCGGAGGGGAGCGCGCCGCCGGAGGATCCCATTCAGGAGGGGGTGCGGCCCCTGTCCACCGGGGAGCGCAGGAGCGAGGACTTCTTCACCGTGATGATCTTCGGGGAGGACATCACCAGCGGGCTGACGGACACCATTATGGTGGCCTCCTATGACGTGACCAATCAAAAGGCCACCGTCATGTCCATCCCCCGGGACACCATCTACAACTCCCCCTACAAAATGGTGTCCCAGAAGATGATCAACTCCGTCTATCCCATCAACGGCGGGGGCGCGGAGGGCGTCAGGGCGCTGAAAACGGAGGTTTCCAAGCTGGTGGGCTTCGTGCCCGACTACTATGTGAAGATCAACTGGGAGATCGTGGGCCAGATCGTGAACGCCATCGGGGGCGTGGAGTTCTACATCCCCTGGCACATGGGGTATGACGATCCCTATCAGGACCTTCACATCCACTTTGAGGAGGGCTGGATCAAGCTGAACGGGCGGCAGGCCATGGAGATGGTCCGCTGGCGAAAGAACAACGACGGCGACAAGACCGCCCCCTCCAGCGATATTTCCAGGCTCAATGTCCAGCACGACTTTCTGAAAGCGGTGCTGAAACAGACCCTCCAGCCCCAGAACGTGCTGAAGGTGCCTCAGCTGGTGGACCTGTTCAACCAGAACGTGGAGAGCGACATGACCCTGGGGAACATGGTCTGGTTCGCCCAGGCCGCCGTGATGGGCGGGCTGGACACGGAGGACGTGAAGTTCACCACCATGCCGTACTATGGGGTCGATACCCCGGGCGCGGTCTACCTCTACCGGGTGTTCCCCAAGCAGAAGGAGCTGATCGCCCTCATCAACGAGTCGCTGAACCCCTATGTGGAGGAGGTCACCATCGACCAGCTGGACCTGATCTCGGTGAGCAATGACGGCAACCGGCTGTCCTCCAGCACGGGCAGGCTGAAAGACCCCTCCGCCGGATGACCGCAGTTCGGCGGAGTGACGATTGAAATCGAAAGGAGAACGTGTTATCATGCTGGAAGCGAAAGAGATGATCGGCCTTGCCGTGAAGGCCCTGGACGATAAAAAGGGAAAGGACATCCGGGTGCTCTACACCGCCGACCAGACCACCCTGGCGGACTACTTCGTCATCTGCAACGGCACCTCCAACACCCAGGTGAGGGCCCTGGCCGACGCAGTGGAGGAGGCCCTGTCCAAGGCGGGGGAGGAGCCCCACCACATCGAGGGCCACCGGGGCGGCCAGTGGACCCTGCTGGACTACTCCGCGGTGGTCATCCACATCTTCACCGAGGAGGCCCGGGAGTTCTACTCCCTGGAGCGCCTCTGGTCCGACGCCGTCCCCGTGGACGTGAGCCAGTATCTGGCCCAGGAGTAAACCGAAGGGAGGTTTTCCCGTATGGAAGAACAAGCGATTCAAAAGGAAGAACAGGCGGCCAAAAAAGTGATGCTCTCCGGCATCCAGCCCAGCGGCGCGCTGCACCTGGGCAATTATCTGGGCCCGCTCCAGCACTGGCCCCAGATGATCGAGGACTTTGACTGCTACTTTTTCCTGGCCGACCTGCACACCATCACCGTGCGGCAGGACCCCGCCGCCCTGCGCAAGCAGACCATGACCCTGCTGGCCAGCTATATCGCCTGCGGGCTGGACCCGGAGAAGTGTACCCTCTTTATCCAGTCCCACGTCCACCAGCACGCGGAGCTGGGCTGGGTGCTGAACTGCTACGCCATGTTCGGGGAGCTGTCCCGCATGACCCAGTTCAAGGACAAGTCCGCCAAGAACGCCGACAACATCAACGGCGGCCTGTTCACCTATCCCTGCCTGATGGCGGCGGACATCCTGCTCTATCAGCCGGATTTTGTGCCCGTGGGGGAGGATCAGCGGCAGCACGTGGAGCTGTGCCGGAATATCGTCCAGCGGTTCAACGGCATCTACGGGGACGTGTTCAAAATGCCGGAGCCCTATATCCAAAAGGTGGGGGCCCGCATCATGTCCCTGAACGCCCCCGAGAGCAAGATGTCCAAGTCCCAGCCCGAGGGCTGCGTGTTCCTGCTGGACCGGCCGGAGGACATCGCCCGAAAGTTCAAGCGGGCGGTGACCGACAGCGACACGGAAAACTGCGTCCGCTACGACCAGGCCAAAAAGCCCGGCGTGGCCAATCTGATCCAGATCTACGCCGCTGCCACCGGCAGGACCTTTGAGGACGTGGAGCGGGAGTTTGCCGGCTGCGGCTACGGCAAATTCAAGCCCGCCGTGGGCGAGGCGGTCATCGAGACCCTGCGGCCCATCCGGGAGGAGACCGAGCGTTTGCTGAAGGATAAGGCCTATCTGGAGGGGGTCTACCGCGCCGGCGCGGAAAAGGCCTCCTATGTGGCGGAAAAGACGCTGCGGAAGGTCTACAAAAAAGTCGGGTTCCTCCAGAGATAAAAACCGGCCCAAAGGAGCGCGTTTCCATTGGATATGCTGTTAGCGACAATCATATCGAACGACCAGGATCTTCGCGGCGGCGGGGTGTGGCAGGTGCTGCTGGCTCTGCTGATCGCCGGGGTGGTGGCCTTTGCCGCCACCCCGCTGGTGAAGGTCCTGTCGGTGAAGTGGGGCGCCATCGACGTGCCCAAGGACGACCGGCGCATGCACGACCACCCCATCCCCCGGATGGGCGGCCTGGCCATCTTCCTGGGTTTTTTGGTGGCCACTATTTTGCTGGTGCCCCTGGACAACGCCAAGAAGGGGATGCTGCTGGGCGCGGTGGTGATCGTGATCCTGGGCGTGTTCGACGATAAGTACGACCTGTCCGCCAGGCTGAAATTCGTGGTGCAGATCGTGGCGGCCCTGATCGCCGCCTTCGCCGGCAACCGGATCACGGTGCTGTCCAACCCCTTCAGCAGCAGCTCTGTGTGGCAGTTGGGCTGGCTGAGCTGGCCGGTGACCGTCATCTGGATCGTGGCGGTGACCAACGCCGTCAACCTGATCGACGGGCTGGACGGCCTGGCCTGCGGGGTGTCCACCATCGGCTCCCTGTCCATGCTGGTCATCGCCCTGCGGGTCAGCGAGATGGACGTGGCCGTGGTGATGGCCGCCCTGGCCGGGGCCTGCATCGGCTTTCTGCCCTTCAACTTCAACCCCGCCAAGATCTTTATGGGGGATACCGGCGCCACCTTCCTGGGGTACATCATGGCCACCATGTCGGTGCAGGGGATGTTCAAGATGTACGGCATCATCTCCTTTGTGGTGCCCTTCCTGGTGCTTGGCCTGCCCATTTTCGACGTGACCTTCGCCGTGCTCCGCCGGATCTCCCACGGCCAGAGCCCCATGACCCCGGACCGGGGACACATCCACCACCGGCTCATCGACATGGGCTTTTCCCAGAAGCAGGCGGTGGGAGTGCTCTACTTGGTGTCCGCGATCCTGGGCCTGTCCGCCGTGCTGCTCACGGTGACCCACGTGTCCCGTGTAGTGGTATTCCTGATCGCGGCGGGGATCGCCGCGCTGGTGGCCTGGCAGGTGTTCCGAAGCCACGAGAAGGCCCTGGAGAAGCAGCGCTCCGCCGCCCCCGCAGAGGAACAGCCGGAGGAGCCGCAGCCCCCTGCGGCGGAGGTCCCCTCCGCGCCATCGGAGGAGGAGAAGGAAGATGGATAAGCTGAAGGTGATGACCATCTTCGGCACCCGCCCGGAGGCCATCAAAATGGCCCCCCTGGTGCGGGAGCTGGAGGGCCGGAGCGAGATCGAGAGCCTCTGCTGCGTCACCGCCCAGCACCGGCAGATGCTGGACAGCGTGCTGGAGATCTTTCACCTGACTCCGCAGTTCGATCTGGACATCATGGAGCCCCGCCAGACCCTGTCCACCATCACCAGCAAGTGCTTGCTGGGCCTGGAAAAGGTGTTCCGGGAGGTGCGGCCCGACCTGGTGCTGGTCCACGGGGACACCTCCACCACCTTTGCCGGGGCGCTGGCGGCCTATTACCAGCAGATCGCCGTGGGCCATGTGGAGGCGGGCCTTCGCACCTGGGACAAATACTCCCCCTTCCCGGAGGAGATGAACCGCTCCATGGTGGGCCGCCTGGCCGACCTGCATTTCTGCCCTACCGGGGCCAACCGCCGCAATCTGGCGGCGGAAGGGATCACCCACGGGGTATATGTCACAGGCAATACCGTCATCGACGCGCTGAACACCACGGTGCGCAAGGATCATCGCTTTACAACTCCCGTGCTGAATGAGCTGGACTATGAGGGCAAAAAGCTCCTGCTCGTCACCTGTCACCGGCGGGAGAACTACGGCGCGCCCATGGAGCAGATCATGTCCGCCCTGCGGACCATCGCGGAGCGGTACGCCGGACAGGCGGAGCTTGTCTACCCGGTGCACCTGTCCCCGGTGGTGCAGGAGGCGGCCCACCGCCATCTGGACGGCCTTGCCAACGTCCACCTCATCGACCCGCTCCAGGCGGACGAGATGCACAATCTGATGGCCCGCAGCTATCTGGTGCTCACCGACTCCGGCGGGCTCCAGGAGGAGGCCCCCGCCCTGGGCAAGCCGGTGCTTGTCCTCCGCCGGGAGACCGAGCGGCCCGAGGCGGTGGAGGCGGGCACGGTGCGCATCGCCGGCACCCGGGCGGAGGACATCGTCGCCATGACGGCGGAGCTCATGGAGTCCCCCGCCGCCTACCGGGCCATGGCCCACGCCGTCAACCCCTATGGGGACGGGCAGGCGTGCAGGCGCATCGCCGACGCCATCTTGTATCATTTCGGCCGGTCAGACCGGCCGCCCGAGCCCTTCGCCGGCCGGTAGAGCGGGCGCCGCAGAGAGAGGAGGGGAGCGCATGGATGATAAACGGCGGGTGCTGGTTTCGGTCGCCATCGTGGGCGTGGTGCTGCTGGCGGTACTGTCCAGCTTCCTCCCCAGCATCCTCTCCAAGCCGCCGGAGGTGGTCGTGGCCGACCCTAACGCCACCCCCAGCATCCCTTCGGAGGTAGTAGACACCCCCGATCCCAGCGGGGTGGTGGTGTCCATCGGCCCCCAGACCGTTCAGAGCATCGTGGCCGAACTGGAGCGGTATGAGAGTTATAGCCGCGTCATCGAGGCAGCGTATTTTGACGACGCCGGCCAGCCTCTGGGGACCGCCTCCATCCACGTTTGGACGGAGGCCGGCTGGATGCGCTCCTCCGCGGAGCTGTCCGCCGGGACGGTGGAGAACGCCATCCTGGGGGATGGGACCCTGTGGCTCTGGTACGGTGAAGATGGCCCCCTTTACACCGGGCCGGCTGAGCGACTTTCCGGCGATCTGATCCAGCATATCCCCACCTATGAGGACGTGCTGGCGCTGGATAAGGATGACATCACCGCCGCCGACTATGTGGACCGGGAGGGCGTGCCCTGCGTCTATGTGGAGGCAAAGACCGGCCTGCCCGGCTATGTGGAGCGGTACTGGATCTCCGAGGCCGGCGGGCTGCTCATGGCCGCCGAGACGGTGAAGGACGGCGCCGTGGTCTACTCCATGACCTCGGGCGAGGTGGTCAGCCCCATGGAGCAGTCCTCCGGCGCCTTCACGCTGCCCGACGGCACGGCGCTCTACACGCCGGATCAGGCCTGATCCTGATCGTCGTCCCCCAGGCCCAGCAGGAGCAGCAGCCCCAGGGTGATGACCAGCTCCAGATTGTCCCCCTCCAGGTAGAGGAACAGGATGATCAACACCAGCAGGATGTCGCCGGTGTCCAGCTTTTCCAGGGAAAAGTGCTTCTGCACGCCGTCCAGCAGTTTGGACAGCCCGCCGGTCACCTCGCCCACCAGGTCGTTTCCCGGCCGGCAGGGGGGCGCGGACTGGGGACGCTGCTGTTCCCGGGGGCGCTGCCGCCGGCCCTCCGGCTGCTCGCCGTCCAGGGGGATGAAGTCGTCCCCGCTCATATACTGATTATACATGGCCGTCCTCCTTCGCCGCCCGGAACAGATCCAACGCGGAGCGGATCAACCGGGACAGCTTGGCGATCTGGATGGCCTTATCCAGTTTCGCGTACCGCTCCTCCCTGACAAAGGGCCGCAGGGCGTTCAGCAGGGCCACCCTCCTGTCGTCGTTCCCGTTTTGGTACTGGGCGAACAGCCCCGCGGCGGCGGACAGCAGCTTGGGGTCCAGGGAGCTGAGCCCATCCAGCAGGCCGCCGGCGGACGGCTGCGCCGGGACGGGAGACGGAGGAGAGGGCGCGGACTGCGCCCCGCCCGCGCCCTCCGGCGGGGCGTCCTTCGATTGATCCCCCAGGTCCAGGGACCGGGCCAGGGACATGATCTGGGCCATGGCCTCCTGGTTGCCGAGGATGCTCTCCAGTTTTTCCTCCAATTCCGCCATGGCTCTGCCCCCTCTCCGCGTTTTGCCGTTATTTCAATGTCTGCTTCATCTTCTGGAGGAGCTGGGCCCCCTCCGGGCTGTTCATCACCTGCCGGATGGCGTCGGCAAGCTGGCCCGCGTCTCCCTTGGCGGCCCGCTCCGCCGCGCCCTCCAGGTCGCCGCCGGTGGTGCGGTTCAGCATGGAGAATATCTTTTGGGCCTCCGGCGCGTCCCGGAGCTGTTCCAGCCTGCCGGTGTCCTTCAGCAGGCGGTTGGCCTGGCCGCTGTCGATCAGTTCGTCAAATTTCGGCATAAAAGTTCCCCTCCGTTTCTGGGACTATCCCAGTATATGCGGAGAGGGCGGGAGGGTGACCTGATGAAGATCCTTGTGTTTTCCGATTCCCACGGCCGCCTGGGGACCATGGTGGACGCCATGGAGAAAGAGCGCCCCCAGCGGGTGTTCTTCCTGGGGGACAACTATCAGGACGGCAAGCTGCTCTCGGGCTGCTACCCGGAGGTGCCCTTCGACATGGTCAAGGGCAACTGCGACTTCTGCGCCGGCCCGGACGAGCTGGTGGTGGAGGCAGAGGGGGTCCGATTCCTGCTGACCCACGGACACCGCTACTACGTCAAGAGCGGCACCTGGCGGCTGCCGGTTGCCGCCAAAAAGACCGGCGCGAAAATGGTGTGCTTCGGCCACACCCACGAGGCCCTGAACCAGCCGGAGGAGGGGATCTGGCTGTTCAATCCCGGCACCGCCGGCGGCGTCTACAACCGGGTGGGCTACGGCGTCCTCACCGTGGAGGGCGGCCACGTCCGGGGCGATCTGAGATAACAAGCGCAGAAAAAGACCTCGCCCAGTGGGCGAGGTCTTTCCGTTTAGGCGTGACTCTGACGGGGTTGGGCGTCGGCCTCCGGCCGGAACAGCAGGGTGATGCACCACAGGGCGGCCAGACCCACCAGCGCGTAGATGATACGGGCCAGCCAGGTGCCGGAGCCGCCGCAGATGAAGGCCACCAGGTCGAAGTTGAACAGGCCGATGG
>CANPWZ010000011.1 GCA_947585425.1 uncultured Oscillospiraceae bacterium | reverse complement strand
GAGAAGGAGGCCACGTTCTTCTGGGCGGCGGCGCCGTACTGGAGGACCACGGTGGAGTCGGTGATGTCGATCTTCTCCGCGAAGTCGTCGACCATCTTCTTCTCCGGCTCGGACAGCATGGATTCGTCCAGCTGGACGGGCTCGGCGGCGGGCTTGGGGGGCTCGGCCGCGGCCTGGGCGGCCTCCCCGTCCAGGGTGAGGCTGATGTCGGGGGCGGCGGGGGCCTGGGCGGCGGCGGACGCGCCGTCGGGATCCAGGGTCAGCTCAGGGGTCAGGTTCAGATCGTCCATGTCAGTTTCCTCCGTTCAATGATGTTGGATTTGTTTCGTCAGATTCAGAAGTGGAGCTGGATGCCGTCGTCCTGGGCGGCGGCGGAGGCCGCGCCGGACGCGGGGGCGGCCTTTGTGTCGTTGATGTCCAGCCCGGCCAGCCCCTCCTGGGCCAGCAGGTTCTCCATCACGGTGATGTCGGTGGACACGTCCAGGGCCTCCGCCCCGTAGAGGGAGTCCAGCTGCTTGTCGAAGGCGGTGCACACCGTCTCCAGCATATCCTCGATCCTGCCCTTGGTGCCGTCGATGTTCTCCCCGGAGGCGCCGGTGGCGTCCATCCGATCATAGGCGTTGAGCAGCTTCATGGTGGTGGGCAGGTAGTAGCTCATGAACTTTTTGATCTGGGGCAGCTTGGCGGGGCTCTCCACTACCGCGTCGATGATCTTGCCGGTGGTGACCTCCATGCGGTCGATCTGGGCGGACACCTTCGCGTCGGCGATGGAGTCGTTCAGCCGCCTGAACTCGGAGATGGCCCGGGCGCGCTCGTCCACGATCTCCTGGATCTCGGGGGGGTACTTTTTGGCGGGCTCGGCCTTCTTCTGCTGGGCCTGGGCGGCCTGGGGAGCGCCCGCCGGCTGGCCCACCGGGTTCACCGTGTACCCCCGGTCGGGGAAAATGATCTTGCCCAGGAAGTAGGCGCAGGCGGACACGATGGCCGCCAGAACGAAGTGGATGGGCCGGTACAGCGGGAAGAACAGGGCCCAGATCAGCCACACCGCTCCCACAAAATAGATGGGCAGGACAGATTTGACCTTCACGTAGGACACCGCCGCCCCTCCTTTCAGATGTGATGAGATTTCCTCAGCCTGTATTTTACTCCCAGCGGCCCAAACTGTCAAGGGAAAGGCACTCTCGCCATTGACTTTCACCCGGCGTTTACAGTATAATGTCCCCGGATAATTATGCCCGCCGGCGGGGAGACCCTTTCCGCCGGCGGGGAGGGAGTTTTTGCCATGATGACCTTAGACGATTTCAAAGCCGCCCGGAAAGTGCTGGACGGCGTGCTCCACCGCACCGATCTGATCTACAGCCCCTTCTTCAGCAAAGCCACCGGCAACCATGTGTACATCAAGCCGGAGAACATGCAGGTGACGGGGGCTTACAAGATCCGGGGGGCCTACTATAAATGCTCCACCCTCACCGAGGAGGAGAAGGCCAAGGGGCTGGTCACCGCCTCCGCCGGCAACCACGCCCAGGGGGTGGCCTACGCCGCCCAGGCCGCCGGCGTCCACGCGGTGATCGTCATGCCCACCACCACCCCGCTGGTGAAGGTGAACAACACCAAGGACTACGGCGCGGAGGTCATCCTCCACGGCGAGACCTTTGACGACGCGGCGGCCCTGGCCGCCAGGCTCAGCCAGGAGAAGGGGTACACATACGTCCACCCCTTCGACGATCTCACCGTCTCCACCGGCCAGGGGACCATCGCCTACGAGATCTTCAAGGACCTGCCCGACGTGGACGCCATCCTGGTGCCCATCGGGGGCGGCGGGCTGGCGGCGGGGGTGTCCACCCTGGCCAAGCTGCTGAACCCCTCGGTGCGGGTCATCGGGGTGGAGCCCTCCGGGGCGGCCTCCATGAAGGCCAGCCTGGAGGCGGGCCATGTGACCACGGTGGACCCCATCAGCACCATCGCTGACGGCGTGGCCGTCAAGACCCCCGGTGAACAGGTGTTCCCCTACATCCAGAAGAATGTGGACGAGATCATCACCATCGACGACGACGAGCTGGTGGACGCCTTCCTGGACGTGATGGAGAAGCACAAGATGATCGTGGAGAACGCGGGCCTGCTCACCATCGCGGCGCTGAGCCACCTGGAGCCCAGGGGGGAGAACGTGGTCCCGGTGCTGTCCGGCGGCAACATGGACGTGATCACCATCTCCTCCCTGGTGCAGCACGGGCTCATCAACCGGGGGCGGATCTTCACCTTCTCGGTGCAGCTGCCCGACCGCCCCGGCGAGCTGCTGCGCATCGCCGAGCTGGTGGCCAAATGCAGCGGCAACATCATCAAGCTGGAGCACAACCAGTTCGTCAACATCAACCGGCAGGCGGGGGTGGAGCTGAAGGTGACCCTGGAGGCCTTCGGCCACGCCCACAAAAAGGAGATCATGGACGCCCTCCGGGGCGCCGGGTACGACGTGGTGGAGGTGGCCTTCTCCGGGGCGAACTGAGCCGGAGGGGGCCTGTCCCCGCGGCGGGGATCCAACTGCCGCCCGACGGGGCGGATGCGCCCCATCGGACGGCTATACAGGTGCGGCGCGCCGAAGGCCCTGGGCGGCGGGCGCGAGCAGGGGGGCATGGGGAGCCTCCCGCCGGGGCATCCGGCGAACATCCGCGTGCCCTATCCTATGTTCGGACAGGCCCCCCGGTGTGGCGCGGCCGCCGGCAGACATGCCCTGTCCTCTGGGGGAAAACACAGAGAAAAGAGGGAAAGCCATGGTCAAGATCGCGCCTTCCATCCTTGCGGCTGATTTTTGCAATCTGGAGCGGGACATCCGGCGGGTGGAGTCCGCCGACTGGCTCCATGTGGACGTGATGGACGGGGCGTTCGTGCCCAACATCACCGTGGGCGTGCCGGTGGTGGCGTCCATCCGCAGGCGCACGGAGATGTTCCTGGACGTCCACCTGATGGTGGAGAAACCCGTCCGCTTTATCGACGCCTTCTGCGAGGCCGGGGCGGACCTGCTGTCCGTCCATCTGGAGGCCGATCACCCCACCGGCATCCAGGCCGCGCTGGACCGCATGGAGGCCCACGGGGTCAAAAAAGCCGTGGCCCTGCGGCCCATCACCGACCCCAGGGCGGTGCTGCCCTATCTGGAGCGGCTGGACATGGTCCTGGTGATGACGGTTGAGCCGGGGTTCGGCGGCCAGAAGTTCATGGACAGCCAGCTGGACACCGTCCGGGCGGTGCGGGAGTACATCGAGAAATACAACCCCGCCTGCGATCTGGAGGTGGACGGCGGGGTGGACCCCGTCACCGCCGAGCGGCTCATCGAGGCGGGGGCCAACGTGCTGGTGGCGGGCTCGGCGGTGTACAGGGCGGCCGACCCGGCGGCGGCCATCGCGGAGCTGCGGGCGGCTGCTCAGCTCAAATAAGGAGAGGACGCCCATGGACTATTTTCCCGCGGCGCTGGAAAACCTGGTGGAGCAGTTCGCCAGACTCCCTGGCGTGGGCCGCAAGAGCGCCCAGCGGCTCGCCTTTTTCATCCTGGATCAGTCCGAACAGGAGGCCAAAGCCTTTGCCGACGCCATCCTGGATGCCAAGGCGTCCATCGGCTGCTGCCCGGTGTGCCAGAACCTCACCGAGGGGGAGGGGGAGTGCCCCATCTGCGCCTCCTCCCGGCGGGACCACTCGGTCATCTGCGTGGTGACCGACCCCAAGGACGTGGTGGCCATGGAGCGATCCCGGGAGTATCAGGGGGTGTACCATGTGCTCCACGGGGTCATCTCCCCCATGAACCACGTGGGGCCTGACGACCTGCGCATCCGCCAGCTCATCGAGCGGGTGGCCGCCGGCGGGGTGGAGGAGGTGGTGATGGCCACCAACCCGGACACCGAGGGGGAGACCACCGCCCTGTACCTGTCCCGGCTGCTGAAGCCTTTAGGGGTCAAAACCACCCGGCTGGCCTACGGCATCCCGGTGGGCGGCCAGCTGGAATACGCCGACGACGCCACCCTCATGCGGGCCATGGAGGGCCGGCGGGAGATCTAAATCAATATCAGAATGGAGCATCATATATGGACTATGCGCAGGAATCGTTGAAGCTGCACTATCAGTGGCGGGGCAAGCTGGACACCGTGCCCAAGATGGAGGTCAAGGACAGGGAGGCTCTCTCCCTGGCCTACACCCCCGGCGTGGCCCAGCCCTGCCTGGAGATCCAGAAGGACGTCAGCAAGAGCTATGAGCTCACCGGCCGCTGGAACACGGTGGCCGTGGTCACCGACGGCACCGCCGTGCTGGGCCTGGGGGACATCGGCCCCGAGGCCGGCATGCCCGTGATGGAGGGCAAGTGCGTGCTGTTCAAGGCCTTCGGCAACGTGAACGCCGTCCCCCTCTGCGTCCGCTCCAAGGACGTGGACGAGATCGTGAACACCGTGGCCCTGCTGGCGGGGTCCTTCGGCGGGGTCAACCTGGAGGACATCTCCGCCCCCCGGTGCTTCGAGATCGAGCGGAAGCTGAAGGAGCGGTGCGACATCCCCATCTTCCACGACGACCAGCACGGCACCGCCATCATCGTGGCGGGCGCCCTCATCAACGCCCTGAAGCTCACGGGGAAGCGCATCGAGGACATCACCGCCGTGTTCTCCGGGGCGGGGGCCGCCGGCACCGCCATCTTCAAGCTGCTGAAGTCCATGGGCCTGGGGGATGCCGTCATCTGCGACCGCAAGGGGGCCATCTCCTCCGCCCGGACCGACCTGAACGCCGCCAAGCGGGAGCTGCTGGCCCTGTCCAACAGGGAGGATAAGTCCGGCTCCCTGGCCGACGTGATCCGGGGGGCCGACCTGTTCATCGGCGTGTCCTCCCCCGGCGTGGTGACGCCGGAGATGGTCAGGACCATGGCCAAAGACCCCATCCTGTTCCCCATGGCCAACCCCGTGCCCGAGATCATGCCCGACCTGGCGAGAGAGGCCGGGGCCGCCGTGGTGGGCACCGGCCGCAGCGACTTCCCCAACCAGATCAACAACGTGCTGGCCTTCCCCGGGGTGTTCCGGGGGGCCTTCGACGTGCGGGCCTCCGACATCAACGAGGAGATGAAGCTGGCCGCCGCCCGGGCCCTGGCCTCCCTGGTGGGCGACGGGGAGCTGTCCCCCGACTACATCATCCCCGCCCCCTTCGATCCCCGGGTGTGCCCGGCGGTGTCGGCGGCGGTGGCCCAGGCCGCAAGGGACACCGGCGTGGCGAGAGTGTGAGCAAAAAGGAGCCGCAAAGCGGCTCCTTTTTCTATTGACAATGTATATTATATACTGTATAATATTGCACAAGAGAAGGGAGGGGCTGACATGGCATTCGCGATGGGGACGCCTCTGCTGGACGCCTGCGTGCTGGCGGTGCTGTCCGGCGGGGACGCCTACGGCTACTCGCTGACCCAGCGGGTGAAGGAGCGGCTGGACATCTCCGAGTCCACCCTGTACCCGGTGCTCCGCCGGCTGGAGCGGGACGGATACCTGCGGGTGTATGACCGGCCCTTCCAGGGCCGCAACCGGCGGTACTACGCCATCACCCCGGTGGGGCGGACCTATCTGGATGTGCGGCGCGGGGAGTGGATCGGGTTCCGGGACGGCGTGGACGCGCTGCTGAAGGAGGAGAGCGAACATGGATAAGAGAGCCTATCTGAGCCGCCTGTCCGACAACCTGGAGCGGTACGTGCCCGACCAGGAGCGGTGGGACATCCTGCGGTGGTATGAGGAATACTTCAAAGACGCCGGCGAGGGGAACGAGCAGGCGGTCATCAAAGAACTGGGCGACCCGGCCACCCTGGCCCGCCGTCTGGCGGAGGAGCGGGGCTACGGCGGGACGCGCAGGGGCCCCCGGATGTGGCAGATCCTGGTGGGGGTGGTCGTCGTGGTGGCCATCGCCATCCCCCTGATGGCCTTCAGCCCCCTGGTCCAGATCCTGGGCTTCCGCCGGGTGATCCGGGACCCGGTGGAGCTTGTGACCACCGTGCCGGTGGAGCAGGCTCCGTCGGAGTGGTATGAGCCCGCCCCCGGGGACGGCGGCATTGAGATCTCCATCAGCGCGGACGGGATTAATGTGGACCTCCACCCGGAGGACATCGACTCCCCCTCGGTGCGCGCCGACGTGAGCACCGACGGTGACAACCTGAACTGGGATTTTGACGGCCAGTATCTCTATGTGGATTGGTACGGCAACGGGGAGTCCGACTGGAAAGCCGCCGGCACCCTCACCGTGGCCATCCCGGCCTCCTGGGAGCTGAACAGCGTCGGCATCTACATGAACGGCGCGGGGGATGTGGCGGTCAGCGATCTCCAGCCCTGCAATGAGCTGTATGTGGAGGCCCAGGTGGGGAACGTGACCGCCAAGCGGATCGTGGGCGTCAGCCACTATCTCTCCATCCGCACGGGCGTGGGAGATGTGGCGTTCGACGGCCTGCCCGCCGCCGGCGGCTCCACCTACCTCAGTACAGAGACGGGAGACATCAGCGCCACCCTGTACTGCATGGACAGGAGCGTGCCCTATGACCTCCACACCGATGTGGGCACGGTGACGGTGGACGGCACGAACTGCGGCTCCAGCGCCTCTTACAGCTCCGGGGGCTCCAGCTATGATTTCAACGCCTGGGCCAGCGTGGGGAACGTGTCCCTGACCTTCGGCCAGGAGTTCGTGGCGGGCGTCATCCAGGGGGAGGACGGCAGCGGGATCGTCGTTGTCGGGCCATCTCCCGTGCCCACCGGGACGGCCTGGGAGATCAACTGAATACGACAGAGCCCGTCCGGGTGATCGGACGGGCCTCTTTTATTTATGCCTTCCCCAAAAACGCCAGCAGCTTTTCCCTGGTATTGTCCTCCGGGTGCCGGATGATGTGCTGGGCCAGCTTCCGCCGGGTGGGGCCGATGGACCGCCGGGTGTACCCCAGCTCGAACAGCTCGTTGCCGGACAGGGCCAGCGTCCTCAGGGCCTCCCGCTCCGGGTAGAGGATGGCGTTCTTCACCTGCCGGCCCACGGGCATATTCTGGATGGGCAGGCCGGTGAGCTTCACCAGGGCCCGCCAGCGGGGGACCGGCTCCGGGGGGGTCCCCCGGAGGGATTTCCAGTCCGCGTCCCGGGGCACGGGGGCGAATCGGTCCAGCAGGCCCAGCCGGGCGAACTCCTCCACTCCCTCCGGGTGGCGGGAGAGGAGGGCCTTTTTCAGTTCCATCACCAGCCGCTCGTCTGAAATTTGCTCCACCAGGGGGGCGCACTTCTCCATGGCGGCCAGGGCCGACGGCTCGATGGCGAACCCCAGCTGGGCCGCCTGCCGGAGGCCCCGGAGGATGCGGAGCGCGTCCTCGGTGAAGCGTTCCTCCGGGTCCCCCACCACCCGCAGCAGCTTTGCCCTCAGATCGGCCTGGCCGCCGGTGGGGTCGATGATGGTGTAGTCCAGGTCCATGGCCATGGCGTTGACGGTGTAGTCCCGCCGGAACAGGTCCCGCTCCAGGTCGCTGACGAAGGTGACCTCGTCGGGGTGCCGCCCGTCGGTGTACTCCCCGTCGGTGCGGAAGGTGGTCACCTCCACCGCGCTGCCCTTGGTGAGGACGGTGACGGTGCCGTGCTTCACCCCGGACAGCACCACCCGGGGGAACAGCTCGGCGGTCTGCTCCGGCAGGGCGGAGGTACACACGTCCCAGTCCTCGGGCTCCCGGCCCAGCAGCAGATCCCGGACGCAGCCCCCCACCGGGTAGGCCTGAAATCCGGCCCGGCGGAGGACCTTGCAGACATGGAGGGCGTGGGGCGGGATCAGCGATCGTCTCATGGGAGGGGCCTTCTTTCGTGAAGAATAGCGGCCGGCGGGCCGGCCGGAACGGAACGGCGGGAAAGTGGATTTTCCTGTTGCCATTTCCGAAATGATGTAGTATAATACCACCGTTTGCAGTATGCAGAGCGGTTTTTGCGGCAATTTTTCGCCTACCCGCATAGAATATACCATCCTGGGCGCGGACGCAAGTGTTTTCCGCGCGTTCCATGACAGAGGGAATGAATATGTCAGCGTCAGCAAGCAATATCCGCGAATATCTCCGCCCCGGAAAGCGGGCCCACCTGGTGGGCATCGGCGGGGTGTCCATGGCATCCCTGGCCGAGGTGCTCCACGGCGCCGGGGTGGAGGTCACCGGCTCCGACCAGCGGGAGAGCGCCACGGTGAAGCACCTGCGTTCCATCGGCATCCCGGTGACCATCGGCCACCTGCCGGAGAGCGTGGAGGGGGCCGGGTGCGTGGTGCGCACCGCCGCCGTCCACGACTCCAACCCCGAGATCGCCGCCGCCCGCGCCGCGAACATCCCCGTGTTCGAGCGGGCCCAGGCCTGGGGGGCCATCATGCGGGACTACAAGAACGCCCTTTGCATCTCCGGCACCCACGGCAAGACCACCACCACCTCCATGTGTACCCACATCTTCATGGCGGCGGAGAAGGACCCCACCGTGATGATCGGCGGCACCCTGCCCCTGCTGGAGGCGGGCCACCGGGTGGGCCATGGGGACACCATCATCCTGGAGTCCTGCGAGTACTGCGACTCCTTCCTGTCCTTCTACCCCACCGTGGCGGTGATCCTGAACGTGGAGGCCGACCACCTGGACTACTTCAAGGACTTGGCGGCCATCCAGAGGTCCTTCCGGGCCTTTGCCGACAAGGTGCCCGAGGACGGCGTCATCGTCGCCAACCGCGAGGACCCCAACACCATGGAGGCCCTGGCGGGGGAGAAGCGGCGGATGCTCACCTTCGGCCTGGAACAGGGGGACGTCCACACCGCCCGCCTGAATATGCACAAGGGCTTCGGCTCCTTCGACGTGGTGTACGACGGGAAGGTCTATGCCCATCTGGACCTGTCTGTCCCCGGTATCCACAACGTGAAGAACGCCGTGGCGGCCTCCGCCGCCGCCATCGCCCTGGGTCTCCCCGGCAAGGCGGTGGAGGACGGGATGCGGACCTTCCGGCTCCCCGGCCGGCGGTTCGAGTACAAGGGAAGCTGCCACGGGGCCGAGGTGGTAGACGACTACGCCCACCATCCCGACGAGCTGAACGCCCTGCTGGACATGGCCGCCACCCTGGACTACAAGCGGATCGTGTGCGCCTTCCAGCCCCACACCTACTCCCGGACCCACGCCCTGTTCGGGGACTTCGTGAAGGCCCTGAAAAAGCCCGACGTGACGGTGTTGGCGGAGATCTACGCCGCCCGGGAGGACAACGACATCGGCATCTCCTCCAATGATCTGGCGAAGGAGATCCCCGGCGCGGTCTACTGTCCCACCCTGGCGGACGTCACTGCCAAACTGCGGGAGATCGCCCGGCCCGGCGACCTGATCCTCACCGTGGGGGCCGGGGACATCTACCTGGCCGGCGAGGCGCTGGTAAAGGAGAACGGCTGACAGAGAGAAAGACCGTCCGGCGCAAGCCGGACGGTCTTTTGCCGTATTATCGCCGCCCACGGTAGCTGGAGCGCCTTCTGCCGCCTCCGCCGGCGTAGGTCCGGCGGCGACGTCTGGGCCGCAGGAAGATCAGCCAGAGGATCAGCAGGAGCAGGACCACGGCCCCGCCGATGACCAGCGCCTTCACCCAGGTCTTGGCCCACAGGTCTTGAAGCCGCTGGAGGTTGTAGAGGAATTCGGAGCGCTCCACCGAGTCGGCCGCCACCAGATCCAGGGTGCCGTACTCCTTCCCCTCGTATGTAAAGGTGACTGTACCCAGCTTGTCCCCGGCGTTCACGGGAGCCTCCACCGAGTCGGGCAGGTCGAAGCGTAGCTCCGCCCTGGCCGGGTCGTAGTCGGAGGGCATCACCGCCTGGATGGAGCCGGTGGCCTGGACCAGCACGTGGTCCACCTGGTCGGACAGGGTGACGTCTACCGAGCGGATGGTGTCGGCGCTCTCCGCGTCCAGCAGGGTGGTCATGTGGAAGTTGTCAAAGGCCCACTCCAGCAGGCGGATGGTCTCGGAGAAGGAGTAGGCGTTCAGGGTGCCGTCCTCCTCCCGGACGTACTCGGAGCCCAGGATGACGCAGTAATAGGTGCGGCCCTCCTCGTCGGTGGCGGCGGAGGCCAGGCAGCGGCCGGCCTCGCCGGTGTTGCCGGTCTTGATGCCGATGGCCTTGGGATAGCGGTAGCCGCCCACATAGTAGCCGCCGATGAGGGCGTTGGTGGTGTAGAGGGTGCGCTCCCCGCACAGATTGGTGGCGGGGATGGTGTGGGAGGGGGTGCCCACGATGGTGCGGAAGGTCTCGTTCTTCATGGCCTCCCGGGCCATCAGATAGATGTCATAGGCGGTGGTGTAGTGGTCGTCGTCGTGGAGGCCGTGGGGGTTGGTGAAGTGGGAGTCCTTCATGCCAAGCTCCGCCGCCTTCTGGTTCATCCGCTGGGCGAAGGCCACGGTGGCCTGGTCCCCGGTGAGGCCGGTGACCGCCTCGGCCAGGACGTTGCAGGCCTCGCAGGCGGAGGGCAGCAGGTCGCACCACAGCAGGTTTTCGATGGTCATGATCTCCCCGGCCTTGATGGGCGGGTCGGCGGTGGAACTGCCGAAGGGCACCTTGACCGCTGAGGAGGAGGCGGTGACCTCCGTGTCCAGGGACAGCTCCCCCTTCTCAATGGCGTCCAGCACCACCAGGGAGGTCATGATCTTGGTCACCGAGGCGGGGTAGCGCTTCTCCCGGGCGTGGTACTCGTAGAGGATCACGTCGTTGTCCCCGTCCACCACCAGGGCGGCGGTGGCGTGGGGCTCTCCCTCCGGCTCCAGGGCGGCGGCGGGGGCGACGGCTGATACCAGCAGGATCAGGGCCAGCAAAAATGCGGCAAAACGATATTTTTTCATATCAATCTCCCGAAAAGTGTGATATACTATTTCTAACTGTGACCGCAGGCGTCTATGCCAGGATTATAGCAGAGATTTACCCGCCGCGCAACCGGTTTACAGAATGTTTACGAAGGGAGGGCGGCTCCGTGGCGCTGAACAGAGGGGAAAAGGGCGCGGTGGCCGCCGTTCTGGCGGCGCTGGCGGCCATGCTGGTGATCTTTGGGCTGCGCTCCCTGCCGGGGAGGCCCCTGGCGGCCCTTGCCCCGGAGGCCGTCCCCACCGCCGGGGGCGAGACCATAGAGGGCGGTCTGGTGGACATCAACACCGCCGGCGCGGAGGCCCTGATGAGCCTCCCCGGCATCGGCGAGGCAAAGGCGGCGGCCATCATCGCCTACCGGGAGGAGCACGGCCCCTTCCGCTATCCCGAGGAGCTGCTGAACGTGAAGGGGATCGGCGAGAGCATATTAGAGGGCCTGCTGGACTATGTGACGACTGGAGGATAGGAAATGCCAAAGATTTTAGTGGTGGACGACGAGCGGGTCCTGGTGAAGGGGATCAAATTCAACCTGGAGAACGAGGGCTATGAGGTGGATGTGGGCTACGACGGCGAGGAGGCCGTGGAAAAGGCCCGGGCCGGGGAGTACGACCTGGTCATTTTGGATCTGATGATGCCGCGGATCGACGGGCTCCAGGCCTGCATGAAGATCCGGGAGTTCTCCAACGTGCCGGTCATCATGCTCACCGCCAAGAGCGAGGACACGGACAAGATCATCGGCTTTGAGTGCGGGGCGGACGACTACATCACCAAGCCCTTCAACATCCTGGAGCTGAAGGCCCGCATCCGGGCGCTGCTCCGCCGGGCGGGCACCGCCGCCCAGCAGAAGAAGGACGCCGACCGGCTCACCCGGGGCAGCATCACCCTGGATCTGGCGGAGCGCTCCGCCTTCCGGGACGGGGCGCGGGTGGAGCTCACCGCCAAGGAGTTCGATCTGATGGCCCTGCTCATGCGCAATCCGGGCCGGGTGTACAGCCGGGAGAACCTGCTGAACCTGGTGTGGGGCTATGAGTACATCGGCGAGTTCCGCACGGTGGACGTCCATGTCCGGCGGCTGCGGGAGAAGCTGGAGCCCGATCCGGCCAACCCCGAGTATATCATGACCAAATGGGGCGTGGGCTACTATTTTGCCAGCGGCCAATGATTGGAGCCCTGTGTTTCGCGTGAGATCAATGTTCTGATAATTAACTGCCGGGGAGGAGGGAGACCATGGCGGAGACCGCGGCGGGACAGCCGGACGTCCAAAATCAGGCGAAGCGGGAGCGGGCCAGCCGGGTCCCCTTCTGGCGCTCCATCCGGGTGAAATACGCCCTCACCTATCTGCTGGTGGTGGCAGCCATCATCATCGTGATGAACACCTATCCCCTGATCATGGTGGAGGACATGGTGTTCTCCTCCAAGGCCGCGTCCCTGCGCCGGCAGGCGCTGGTCATCGGCTCGGCCCTGTCCGTGTCCGAGACGCTGACCCGGGAGAGCGTTGGGCAGACCATGGCGCTGCTGGAGGAGGTGCAGGCCACCCGGGTGCTGGTGGCGGACCGGGAGGGCCGCATCCTCTACGACAACTCCACCCTGGATGACCGCACCGGCGACTATGCCCTGATGGGGGAGGTGGTGGCCGCCCTGGGGGGCCGGGACGTGTGGAGGCTGGAGTACCGGGACGGAGCCTTCCGCAGCCGCGCCGCCGTGCCGGTGGTCTACCGGGGGGAGGTGCTGGGCTGCGTCTACCTCTATGAATATGACAGCGGGCAGGCCGACATCCTCCTGTCCATCCAGAACACCCTGCGGAACATCTCCATCGTCATATGCCTTGTGGCGGCGGTGCTGGCGCTGCTGTTCTCCGAGGCGCTCACCCGGTCCGCCGGCCGGCTGCTGGCGGCTATCCGCCGGCTGCAGGGAGGCGAGTATGAGCACCGGGCGGTGATTCGGGGCGGGGACGAGATGGCACAGCTGGCAGGCGAGTTCAACCAGATGGCGGAGCGGCTCCAGACCACCGAGGAGGCCCGCCGCCGCTTTGTGTCCGACGCCTCCCACGAGCTGAAAACTCCTCTGGCCTCCATCCGCCTGCTCACCGACTCCATTTTGCAGAACGACAGCGTGGACATGGACACCGTGCGGGAGTTCGTGTCCGACATCGGGGACGAGTCCGACCGGCTCACCCGCATCAGCGAGCGGCTGCTCACCCTCACCCGGCTGGACGCGGGCGCCGAGCGGGAGCGGGAGCCGGTGGAGCTGGGGGCGGTCGCCGCCCGGGTGGCCGACATGCTGCTGCCCCTGGCCGAGGCCGGCGGCATCACCCTCACCCGGGAGCTGGAGCCCGCCTGCGCCCTTTTGGCCAACGAGGACGACCTCTATCAGGTGGCCTTCAACCTCATCGAGAACGCCATCAAATACAATGTGCCCGGAGGGCGGGTGGACGTGTCCGTCTCCCGGCAGGAGGGCAAGGTGGTGCTGGCGGTGGCCGACACCGGCGTGGGCATCCCGGAGGACGACCTGCCCAGGATCTTCGACCGCTTCTACCGGGTGGACAAGGCCCGGTCCAGAGAGCGGGGAGGCACCGGCCTGGGGCTGTCCATCGCCCGGGAGACCGCCCGCCTCCACAACGGGGACATCACCGTGGAGCCCAACCCGGCGGGGCGGGGCAGCATCTTTTTCGCGGAGTTCCCCGCCCTCACGGAGGAAGGGGGCGGCCGGGGATGAAAAAGCGGTTTGCAGCCCTGCTGCTGGCGGCGCTGCTGCTGTCTCTGTCCGCCTGCGGGCAGAGGCGGGGCGGCGCGGCGGGCGGGCCCTTCCTGTGGTTCCCCACCGCCGAGGACGATCTGACCTCGGCGGTATCCTCCACGGGCTACGAGGGGGAGAGCACCGTTCCCGCCATGATGGCCGCCCTGCTTCGGGGCCCCGGCGGCGCGGCGGACGGACTGATCCCCTTCGCCCCCGCGGGCACCGTCCTGCTGGACTGGTCGGTGGAGAGCCGGGTGGCCCGGGTGGAGCTGTCCGCCCCCTACGCCGAGCTGGAGGGGGTGGAGCGGACCCTGGCCGATTACTGCGTGGCCCTGACCCTCATCCAGATCAGCGGAGTGGACGGGGTGAGCGTGGCGGTGGAGGGCCAGGCCCCGGGCCGGGTGCTCCGGGCGGGGGACGTGGTGTTCTCCGGCGCGGAGGAGGAGCCGGTGGAGGTGCCCGTCACCCTCTATTTCCACATGGTCAGCGGCGGCCTGGGTTATGAGGTGCGGACCTTCCGCCTCACCGAGGACGAGGCCCCCGCCAAGGCGGTGCTGGAGGCCCTGATCGCCGGCCCGGAGAACAAAGACGCCCTGGCGCCCCTTCTGCCCGAGGATCTCACGGTGTACGCCGCCTGGATGGACGGCGGGGTGTGCTCGGTCAACGTGTCCTCCGCGCTGCTGAGCGAAATGCCGGAGGCGGCGGCGGAGCGGGAGCTGGTCATCGAGTCCATGGTGGACACCCTGTGCAGCCTGGACGCGGTGGAGCAGGTGCAGATCCTGGTGGAGGGGGAGAGCGTGGACCGCTACGGGGAGATCGACCTGTCCGGCCCGCTGCTGCCCGAGGCCCGTGACGCATGAACACAGCGGGGCCGGGGGTTTCCCCGGCCCCGAAAATATTTTTCGGGAAATTTGCAAAAACCCCTTGACCTTCCACTTGGTGGAAGGTGTACCGTGACGTTGAACGGGGGCCCCGGCCCCAAAAAACGGAGAGGAAGTGAGAGCGATGCAGATCGCGGCCATCGTATTCACTGGACTTCTGACGCTGGCCCTGCCCCTGGGTCTGATGCTGTGGTACCGCGGGAGAGGGGGAAGGTGGTCCGCCTTCTGGGTGGGCGCGGGGACCTTCGTCGTCTCCGCCCTGGTGCTGGAACAGGTGCTCCACGCCCTGGTGCTGGGCGGCCCCCTGGGCGGGGCGATCCAGGGGAATATCTGGATTTACGGCCTCTACGGCGGCCTGGCGGCAGGGCTCTTTGAGGAGACGGGGCGGTTCATTGCCTTCCGGTTCCTGCTGAAAAAGCACACGGCGCCCGCCACGGCCCTGGCCTATGGCGCGGGCCACGGCGGCGCCGAGGCGGTGCTGATCGTGGGCGTCGCCATGCTGAACAACCTGCTTGTGCTGCTGCTGGCGGGGAGCGGCGCCGTCGCCGACCCGGCGGTGCTGTCCGCGGCGGAGACCGTGACGGCTGTTCCAGCGTGGATGTTCCTCTGGACGGCCCTGGAGCGGGTGCTGGCGGTGGCCCTCCACGTCAGCAACTCCGTGCTGGTGTTCGCCGCCGCGCGGCAGCCGGGGAAGGGCTGGCTGTATCCAGCCGCCGTCCTGCTCCACGCGGGGGCCAACTTCCTGGCGGTGACGCTGAACGCCAAAGCGGGCATCGCGGCGGCGGAGGCGGCCACGGCGGCCGTTGCGGTGCTGGCGGCCTGCCTCGCGGGGATCGTCTATCAAAATTTGAAAAAAGCTCAAAAAAACGCTTGACCTTCCACTTGGTGGAAGGTGTACCGTGGTCTCAGAAGGGAGGCGAGAGCTGTGAAGATCAACGAGGTAGAGCGGCTGGCGGGCATCACCAAGGGCAACATCCGCTTTTATGAAAAGGAGGGGCTGCTCACCCCGGGCCGCAACAGCGACAACGGCTACCGGGACTACGGCGAGGCCGATGTGGAGTGGCTGAAAAAGATCCGGCTGCTGCGGATGCTGGACGTGCCCATCGAGGAGATCAAGCGGCTCAAGTCCGGGGAGCTGACCCTGGAGGACGCCATGGACCGGCACGTGATCCAGCTGGAGCGGCGAAAGGCCAGCCTGGCGGAGATGTCGGCCCTGTGCGCCTCCCTGAAAGAGGACCATGCGAGGCTGGACACTCTGGACGCCGACGGGGTGCTGGCGCGGATGGCCCAGAAAGAACAGGAGGGGACCAAGTTTGTGAACGTGAAAAAGACCGACAAGATCACCCGCTACGTGGCGCCCGCCGTCATCGCTCTGGTGATAGTGGCGCTGATGGCCGCGTCCATCGGGATCATGATGTGGGCCTGGGCCGCCGAGCCGGAGGCGGCCCCGCCTCTGTGGACGCTGGCCATTCTGATCGCCGTGCCGGCGGTGGCCATCGTGGGGGTGCTGGCGGCCCTGTTCCAGCGCTTCCGGGAGATCGGCAGGGGCGAAGAGGACGAGGCAAGCAAATACTGAATTTGATAGGAGGAAATGACCATGCTGCTGCTCAATATCGACTATATCCCCGGCTCTGATCGGGCGTTCGAGGCCCTGGGGGTGGTGAAGGGCGCCACCGTCCAGTGCAAGCACTTCGGCAAGGACTTTATGGCGGGCATGAAGACCCTCGTCGGCGGCGAGGTGGTGGGCTACACCGAGATGCTCACCGAGGCCCGGCAGATCGCCACCAAGCGGATGGTGGACGAGGCCGAGGCCCTGGGGGCCGACGCCATCCTGAACATCCGCTACGGCTCGTCGTCGGTGATGCAGGGGGCCGCCGAGGTGGTGGCCTACGGTACCGCCGTGAAGTACAAGTGAGCCTGAACCAGCGGCCCCGGCCTTTCCCTTGACAGGGGAGGGGCCGGGGCCTTATAATTTGAGCGAAACTTTGATGAGAGGGGGCGGCATGATGGCGGAGAAGGTCTTAGTGGCCATGAGCGGCGGAGTGGACTCCAGCGCGGCGGCCCTGCTGCTGACGCGGCAGGGATACGAGTGTATCGGCGCCACCATGCGGCTGTTCGGCAACGAGGACGTGGGCCTGGACAGGGGCCACCCCTGCTGCACCCTGGACGACGTGGAGGACGCCAAGGCGGTCTGCTACCGGCTGGGCATCCCCCACTACACCTTCAACTTCATGGACGACTTCGAGGAGAAGGTCATCCAGAAGTTTATCCGCAGCTACCGGGCGGGGGAGACCCCCAACCCCTGCATCGACTGCAACCGCTATCTGAAATTCCAGCGGCTATATCAGAGGGCCAAGGAATTGAAGTGCGATTACATCGCCACGGGGCACTATGCCCGGATCATCCAGGAGAGCGGACGGTATCTGCTCCAGAAGGCCGCCGATCTCAGCCGGGACCAGAGCTATGTGCTATACGCCATGACCCAGGACCAGCTGGCCCACACCCTGTTCCCCCTGGGGGGGATGACCAAGGGGGAGGTCCGGGACCTGGCCGAGTCCGAGGGCTTCGTCAACGCCCGCAAGCACGACAGCCAGGACATCTGCTTCGTCCCCGACGGGGACTATCTCTCCTTCATCGAGCGGCACACGGGGGAGAGGAGCGTCCCAGGCGACCTCATCGACTTAAACGGCAATGTGCTGGGCGCCCACCGGGGGGCCGCCGGGTACACCATCGGCCAGCGGCGGGGCCTGGGGGTACCCGCCGGGGAGCGGGTGTACGTCTGCGCCAAGGATATGGCGGCCAACACGGTGACCCTGGGGCCGGAGAGCGCCCTGTACAGTTCCGGCTGCGTGGCGGAGGACTGGAACTGGATGGCCCTGCCCCCCGAGGGGCCCTTTGAGGCGGAGGTCAAGACCCGCTACCGCATGAGAGAGCAGCCGGTGACCGTCACGGCGGAGGGGGAGCGGGTGATCCTCCGCTTCCACGAGCCCCAGCGGGCGGTGACCCCCGGCCAGGCGGCCGTTCTCTACCGGGACGGAGTGGTCCTGGGGGGCGGCGCCATCCGGGAGACGCTGGAGCGACAGAGCATACAATAAAACGATCCCCGTCCTCTCGGACGGGGATCGCCGTATTTCCTGGGTCATTCCTCCTGGAGGGCCTTCGCCGCGGCGATGGCCTTCTCCTGGGCGGCGGGGGGGCAGTCCTCATACCGCACGAAGTGGAAGGTGAAGGAGCCCCGGGACTGGGTCATGGCCCGCAGGTCGATGGCGTAGGAGGTCATCTCGGCCATGGGCACCTCGGCCTCCAGCACCTGCTCGCCGTCGCCGGTGGGGTTCATGCCCATCACGCGGCCCCGGCGCTTGGTGATGTCGCCCATCACGTCGCCCATGTAGCTGTCGGGGATGGTCACCTTCAGCTCGCCGATGGGCTCCAGCAGCACGGGGTTGGCCTCGGGCATGGCGGCCTTGTAGGCCAGCTGGGCGGCGGTCTTGAAGGCGATCTCGGAAGAATCGACGGGGTGATAGGAGCCGTCGTACAGCACGGTCTTCAGGTTCACCACGGGGTAGCCGGCCAGAGGCCCGTGGACGCAGGCCTCCCGGAGGCCCTTCTCCACGGCGGGGAAGAAGTTTTTGGGCACGGAGCCGCCGAAGACCTCCTCGGCAAAGACCATCTCCTCTTCCTCGGGGTTGGGCTCGAAGCGGACCCACACGTCGCCGAACTGGCCGCTGCCGCCGGTCTGCTTCTTGTGGCGGCCCTGCTTGGATACGGTCTTGCGGATCTTCTCCCGGTAGGCCACCCGGGTCTCGCCCAGCTCGGCCTCCACGTTGAAGCGGCTCTTGAGCTTGGACACCAGCACGTCGGTCTGGATGTCGCCGGCGCCGGTGAGGACCATCTGGTGGGTCTCGGCGTTGTTGACCAGGGTGAAAGAGGGATCCTCGTCGTTGAGGCGGTAGAGGCCCTGAGCCACCTTGTCCTCCTGGCCCCGGGTCTTGGGGGAGATGGCCACGGAGTAGTTGGGCTCGGCGAAGGGCACGCCCTTCAGTTCCACATTGCTGCCGGGGCTGCAGAGGGTGTCGCCGGTCTTGACCTTGTCCATCTTGCCGATGGCGCCGATGTCGCCGCAGGGGATCTCCTTGATCTCCTCGGTCTTCTTGCCCCGCATGGTGTACAGGCGGCCCAGCTTCTCGTTGGAGTTGGTCCGGGGATTGTACAGGGTCAGATCGGAGGTGATGGTCCCCGACACGGCCTTGATGAGGGTATACTTGCCGTACTGGTCGGCCACCGTCTTGAACACGAAGGCCACGGGGGCGCCGGAGGGATCCACCTTGACGGCCTCGCCGTCCACGGTCTCCATGGGTTTGCCCTCGGCGGGGTTGGGGGCCAGGGCGATGACGTTGTCAAGCAGCATGGCGCTGCCGAGGCCGGTGATGGCGGAGCCGCACAGCACGGGCACCAGGCTGCAGTCCCGCACGCCGATGGACACGCCCTTGGCGGTGTCGGCGGAGGAGAGCTCCATGGCGTCAAAGAACTTCTCCATCAGCTCCTCGTCGGTGCCGGCGGCGGACTCCATCAGCTCGGCCCGGAGGGTCTCCACCTCGTCGGCCATGGAGCCGGGGATGGCCACCTCGGCGCGCTTGCCCTTGCCCATCTCATAGGCCTTGTTCGCCACCAGGTCCACCACGGTCTTGCCGTCGGGGGCGGGGGCGGCCACGGGGGCGATGGAGTTGCCGAACCGGGTGCGGAGGGCCTCCAGGGTGGCGGCAAAGTCGGCGTTCTCCTCGTCGGTCTTGGACACGTAGATCAGCCGGGGCAGCTTGCGCTCCTCGCAGTACTTCCAGGCCTTCTCCAGGCCCACGGACACACCGTCCTTGGCGGAGCAGACCAGGATGGCCGCGTCGGCGGCGCAGAGGGCCTCCGCCACCTCGCCGGCGAAGTCGAAAGCGCCGGGGGCGTCCAGCACGTTGATCTTGCAGCCGTTATATTCCACGGGGGCCACGGCCAGGGAGATGGAGATCTGGCGCTTGACCTCCTCGGGGTCGTAGTCGCAGGTGGTGTTGCCGTCGGGGGTCTTGCCCATGCGGTCGATGGCCCCGGTGACGAACAGCAGGCTCTCGGCCAGGGTGGTCTTGCCGCTGCCGCTGTGGCCCAGCAGAGCGACGTTGCGGATCTTGTCGACAGAATAGCTCATAATTGTTTCCACTCCTTACGAATTGGTCAGCGCCGGAGGACGTCCCTCCCGGCGCGAAACACCGCTACCCGCAATTATACAATAAAATCCGCCGCTTGGCAACGGTTATTTGAGGATTTTGACGAGGAATTTTCGGCGGGCAAAAAAAGAGGCGGCCCCCGGCCGCCTCTGTGAGATGTAAAGGAAGGTCAGCCCGTGAACACGACCTCCAGGGTGTCCCCGCCGTCAAATTCGGGCCCCACCTCGGCCAAAATGAGCCAGCTGGCATTGTCGTCTGTGATCTCCTCCGGGGCCTCCCGCAGCACGGTGACGCGCTCCAGGGTCAGGCCCTCCGGGTCCAGCGCGTGGCGGATGGAGCCGCTGGGCTCCTCCACCACCACCGCCAGCAGGCGGTTTTCCTCAAAAAAGCTGCCGCCATAGGCCCCGGTGACAGCGGAGAGATCGTCCTCCGGGAACAGGGCTGCAAAGGCTGCCAGCTCCTCCGCCCCGCCGATGATCCGGGCGGAGGGGGCCTCCGGCGTGGCGCCCCGGCACACCCGCACGATCTGTTCGTTTTCAAAGGCATAGTGATCCGGCTCCGGGGCAAGGTCCCCCGGCGTCTCCACGATGAGCAGGGGCTCGCCGGAGGGGGCCGCGTATACCCCTCTGGGGCCGGGGGCAGGGGAGGTCCCCAGCCCGTGGAGGGCCGCCGCCCCGCCGATGGCGATGACCAGTGCCGCGCAGGCGGCGAGCCCCGCCCAGCGCCGCCTGCCACTCTCTGTCCGGGGCCGCTGTTTCAGCTCGTGGATGGGGGCCGGGGGCTCCTCCGCCGGCAGGCCGGCCATGATCCTGTCCCGCAGGTCCTCCGGCGCGCCGCAGTCCAGGGACCGCAGGGCGGCCGACTGCTCGGACAGCTCCCGGAACAGGGCGGCGCACTCGGGGCACTCCGCCAGATGGGCGTCCAGCTCCCGCCGCTCCCCGGCGGACAGCTCCCCGTCCAGGGCGGCGCTCATCCACTCGATGTACTTGTCATGCTCCACGGCCCTCACCTCCTGCCTGTACCGTTGGACGGCGAAGGGCCGGAAAAGTTCCCGCCCTCCCGCAAAATTTTCGCCAGGGCCATCCGCGCCCGGGCGATGCGGGACTTCACTGTTCCCAGGTCCACGTCCAGCGCCTCGGCGATCTCCCCGTAGGAAAGTCCGTCGATCTCCCGCAGCACCAGGACCCGCCGGTGGTCCTCGCTGAGCTTGGCGAGGCCCACCGCCACCGCCTCCTCCAGCTCCTTCCCCTCCAGGGCCTCCTGGGGGGAGGGGGCGCCGCCGGCAAAGAACGGCCCGTCGGCGGGGAGCTCGTCCAGGGCCAGGTCCCACCGGCGCTTTTTCTCCCGGCGGAGCAGGTCGATGGCGGCGTTGTCGGTGAGTTTATAGAGCCAGGTGGCGAAGGCGCTGTCCCCCCGGAACATGGGCAGGCACCGCCACGCCTTGAAAAAGGCCTCCTGGGCCACGTCGGCGGCGTCCTCCCCATTCCCCACCATGCGCAGGGCGTGGTGGTACACCTGTTTCTGATGGAGCTCCACCAGCGCGCCGAAGGCGTCCCGGTCGCCGGCCCGGGCGCGGCGGAGCAGTTCGGTCTCGTCCATACCGCGCCCCCCTACCTCAAATCCCGCTTGATCCCGGCGGTGACTTTGTAAAAGTCCTCCGCCGTCTCGATCCTGCAGATCTGCTCCTTCCAATAGGAGGCGTAGGGCACCCCCCTGAGATACCAGGCGTAGTGCTTCCGCATCTCCAGGCAGGCGATCTTCTCCCCCTTGTACGCCCGCGCCAGCTCGAACTGCCGCGCGGCCACGTCGCACCGCTCCGGCAGGGGCGGCGGGGACGGGACCTCCCGGCCCTCCAGGGCGGCGGCGCACTGCTCCATGAGCCAGGGGTTGCCGAAGGTCCCCCGGCCCACCATCACCATGTCCGCCCCGGTGATGTTCAAAATGCGCACCGCGTCCCGGGCGGAGAACACGTCCCCGTTGGCGATGACCGGGATGGACACCGCCTCCTTCACCGCCCGGATATAGTCCCAGTTGGCTGTGCCGGAGTACATCTGCGTCTTGGTCCGGCCGTGGACGGCCACCGCCGCCGCGCCGGCGTCCTCCATGCGTTTCGCGAACTCCACGCAGTTGATGGAGCCCTTGTCCCAGCCCAGGCGGAACTTCACCGTCACCGGGACCCCCGCCGCTCCCCGGACGGCGGCCCGGAGGACACGCTGGGCCTTCTCCGGGTCGCGCATCAGGGCGGAGCCGTCCCCGGAGTTCGCCACCTTGGGCACCGGGCAGCCCATGTTGACGTCCAGCACCGCCGCCCCCGACTTCTCCAGGGCGATGGCGGCGCCCCGCTCCATGGCGTCCTCGTCGGAGCCGAAGATCTGGACGGCGGCGGGCCGCTCCTCCTCCCCCAGCCGCAGCAGGCCGGGGGTCTTTTTGTCCCCGTAGCAGAGGGCCTTGGCGCTCACCATCTCGCTGACGGTATAGCAGCCCGACAGCTCCCGGCACACCGTGCGGAAGGCCAGGTCGGTGACCCCCGCCATGGGAGCCAGGGCCAGCCGGGTATCCACTTCCACAGTCCCGATCCTCATAGGCGGCCTCCCCTCGCGGTTTTTCCATAGTGTACCACAAATCCCTCCCGAGGGCAAGACAGGTTCCGACGGCCTTTTTCGGCGGCCTGTCCTATAATATGGGAAATACTGGTTTCGGAGGGATGGTCATGCTCACAAAAGAGAATACCATGGGGGACAAGCCCGCCCGCCGGCTGCCGGCGTCGCTGGCGCTGCGCCTCAGCGACTGCGGGGTGCGCTTTCTCCTGGCGGCGGTGCTGGCGGGGGCGGAGCTGCTGGGAGGGCACTCCCTGTTCGCCCTGGCGCTGGTGGGGGTCAGCGGCCCCGGCGTGGAGGGGATCGCCGCCCTGCTGGGGGCGGCCCTGGGCTACTTATCCTTCTGGGGGCTGGCGGAGGGGCTGCGGTATGTGGCCGCCTCCATGATGGTCTACGCCATCGCCCTGGCCCTGGGGGAGTTCCAGATCTACCATAAGACCTGGTTCATGCCGGCAGTGGCGGCGGCCCTCAACGGGCTGGTGGGGTTCGTGTACCAGTCCGCCTCCGGCTGGGACGCCGGGGCGCGGGTGGGCTTCGTCACCGAGGTGATCCTCACCGCCGGGGCGGTGTACCTCTACCGTCTGGCCTTCGACGTGTGGGAGAAGCGCCGGGGGCAGGAGGGCCTCTCCGTCCCCCAGACCGCCGGGGTGCTGCTGCTGGCGGTGACGGTGGCCATGACCCTGGCGCGGGTGGAGGCGGCGGGCCACTCCCTGGGGCGGGTGCTGTGCGCCTCGGCCGCCCTGCTGTGCGCCTGGAAGGGCGGGGTGGGGATGGGGGCCGCCGCCGGGGTGACCGCTGGCCTGGCCATGGACCTCTCCGCCGGCACGCCCCCCTGTTACACCCTGATCTACGCTTTCCCCGGCCTGTTCTCCGGCCTGTTCGCCAAACAGAACCGCATGCTCTGCGCCGGGGCCTTCCTGCTCAGCGGGGCGGCGGCGGTGTTCTGGACGTGGCCGGGGGCCGCCCCTCTCTCCGCCCTGCGGGAACTGGCGGTGGGGACGGCGGTGTTCCTCCTGCTGCCCGATAAGCTGCTCCGCCGCTTCGCCTCGCTGGCGGAGCAGGAGGCCCCCGCCGGGGAGGAGCCCCGGGCCCGCCGGCTGGCGGCCTCCCAGCTGGGAAAGACGGCCTCCGCTTTCCGGGCGGTGTCGGCCTCCCTCCGCTCCGCCTTCCGCCGGGAGGCCCCCCTCAACGACGGGGACGCCGCCCGTATCTTCGACCGGGCCGCCGACCGGGTGTGCGTCAAATGCCGGCAGCGGGAGCGGTGCTGGCAGACCGAGTACCAGGCCACCCGCACCGCCCTGTCCGACGCGCTCACCCCCATGCTGGACCGGGGGGAGGGCCGGGCGGAGGACTTCCCGCCCCACTTTGCCCGCCGGTGCGTCCGGCTGGACTCCTTCCTCTTGGCCGCCAACTGGGAGCTGGCCGCCCTGCTCCAGCGCCGGCGGTACGACAGCCGGGTGCGGGAGAGCCGGGCAGCCGTCTGCGCCCAGTACGGGGAGATGGCGGCGGTGCTGGACCGGGCGGCGGTGGAACTGGCGAAAGAGCCCAACCTGGATGTGCGCCGCCAGCGGCTGGTGAAGCGGCACATGGCCTCCCTGGGGCTGGAGGGCCGCTGCGCGGTGTACTCCGACCAGTACGGCCATCTGCGCGTGGAGGTGGACGGCCCCGGCGCCGAGGCCCTCTCTGCCCCGGAGAAGCTGGCCGTCCTGAGTTCGGTGGTGGGCTGCCCCCTCCGGGCGGCGGAGGGGGACAAGGACGCCGCCCGCCTCTGCCAGCGGGAGCCGCTGATGGTGATGGCCGGCGGCGCGGCGGCGGACCGAGACGGCACCCCGGTCAGCGGGGACGCGGGGCTCTGGTTCAAGGACGACGCCGGTGTGCTGAGCTTCCTGCTGTGCGACGGCATGGGCAGCGGCGCCGCCGCCCGCACCGACAGCGAGTGCGCCCTTTCCCTGCTGGAGAAATTCCTCCGGGCGGGTCTGCCGGCGGAGGAGGCCCTCAAGACCGTGGGGGAGGCCCTGGCCCTCCGGGGGGAGGCGGAGGGGGGCTTCACCACCATCGACCTGCTGCGGCTGGACCTGTTCACCGGGAAGGGGGCGGTGTATAAGCTGGGGGCCGCCCCCACCTATCTCCGCCGGGGGGCCCAGGTGGAGCGGCTGGCGGGGGACGCCCTCCCCGCGGGCCTGGGCGGGGACGGGACCGACGTGTTCCCCCTGGAGCTTGCCGCCGGGGACTGCGTGCTGCTCATCACCGACGGCGTCGTCTCCGGGAAGGACGATCTGTGGCTCCGGGCCATGCTGGCGGAGTTCGACGGCCTCTCCCCTCAGGAGCTGGCCGCCCGGGTGCTGGCGGAGAGCGGGAAGCGCTCCGGCGGGGGGGACGACCGCACCGTCATCGCCCTGAAGGTGGACGTGCGGCAATAGCGGTTTTGCCCCGTTGACGCTTGACTTTTCCGCGGCAGTTAGCTATCATGGTGGTGAGTTCCGATCTCACCGGGGGGTGATCCCGTTGAAGGACCCTGATAACAAGAAATATATCAAGCTGGGCGTCACCGGCGTGGCGGTCATCGTGGTCAGCCTGTTGTTCTTCTTCCTGCTGTTCCGTCTGCCGGAGCTGTCCCGGTTCGCGGCCGTGGTGGCCGGCATCCTGATGCCCTTCCTCTACGGGGCGGCCATCGCCTACGTGCTGTCCCCTGTGTGCAACCGGCTGGAGAACCTGCTGGCAAAGATCCCCGCGTTGAAGGAGAAAAAGGGCGTCCGCTCGGCCATCGCCATCGTGCTGGCCCTGGCGCTGGCGGTGCTGATCATCTGGGCCCTGGTGATGCTGGTCATCCCCCAGGTGTGGGAGAGCATCGTGGCCATCGCCAACGCCATCCCCGGGCAGCTTGCCAACGCCAACCGCTGGCTCCACAAGGTGCTGGAGGATCAGCCCCAGCTCCAGACCCTTTGGGACTCGGTGTACTCCACCGCCGTCGACAAATTCAACGAGTGGATGCAGACCGGCCTGATGCCCACCGTGAACACCCTCATCACCCAGATCACCACCCAGCTGGCGGCCTTCTTCTCGGTGCTGAAAAACCTGTTCCTGGGCATCCTGATCTCGATCTATTTCCTGGCCAGCCGCAAGCTGTTCGCCGTCCAGGCCAAGATGGTGCTCTACGGGATCTTCCCCCGCCGGGCCGCCGCCCTCATCGAGGACGAGATGCACTACGCCGACAAAATGTTCAACGGCTTCCTCATGGGCAAGCTGGTGGACTCGGCCATCATCGGGGTCATCTGCTTTGCCGTCACCTCCCTGCTGGGCTTTGAGTCCGCCGCCCTCATCAGCGTGGTGGTGGGGGTCACCAACATCATCCCCTTCTTCGGCCCCTTCATCGGCGCCATCCCCTCCGCCCTCCTGCTCCTGCTGGAAAACCCCATGCACTGCCTGTACTTCCTCATCTTCATCGTGATCCTCCAGCAGGTGGACGGCAACCTCATCGGCCCGAAGATCCTGGGCAACACCACCGGCCTCTCCAGCTTCTGGGTGCTGTTCTCCATCCTGCTGTTCGGCGGGCTGTGGGGCATCCTGGGGATGATCGTGGGGGTGCCCCTGTTCGCCGTCATCTACGACATCGCCCGCCGGCTCATCCGCTTCGGACTGAAAAAGCGCGGCGGCACGGAGCTGCTGGCCGAATACGACAAAGAGAACGACCCCTCCGGGGAATCAGAAGAAAAGAAATAACCAAAACAGGAGGTAAAGACATGAAGTCTAAAGTCTATTTCACGAAGAACATCACCCCCGAATCCCTCATCCGCCTGTACGACACCCTGGGCGTCCAGCTTCCCGGCAAGGTGGGCGTCAAGATCCACTCCGGCGAGACGGGCAACCAGAACTTCCTCCGCCCCGCCCTGCTGGGGCCCGTCATCAACCATGTGGGCTGCGCCATCGTGGAGTGCAACACCGCCTATCCCGGCACCCGGGACACTACCCGCGCCCACTGGGATACCATGAAGGCCCACGGCTGGACCGACGCCGCCCCGGTGGACATCCTGGACGAGGAGGGCGACATGGAGCTGCCCGTTGTGGGCGGCAAGCACCTGAAGGTCAACTATGTGGGCACCCACATGAAGAACTACGACTCCCTGTTCATCCTCTCCCACTTCAAGGGGCACCCCATGGGCGGCTTCGGCGGCGCGCTGAAGAACATGTCCATCGGCCTGGCCTCCTCTAAGGGCAAGCAGCACATCCATGTGGGCGGCACCGGGGCCGAGGGCTTCAACGCCCTGATGACCTCCGACCACGACGCGTTCCTGGAGTCCATGGCCGACGCAGACAAGGCCGTGATGGACTACTACGGCGACAAGCTCGCCTTCATGAACGTGATGGCCAACCTGTCGGTGGACTGCGACTGCTGCGACGTGGCCGCCGACCCCGAGATGGGCGACGTGGGGGCCCTGGCCTCCCTGGACCCGGTGGCTCTGGACCAGGCCTGCCTGGATCTGGTGTACAACTCTCCCGACCCCGGCAAGAAGGCCCTCATCGAGCGCATCGAGTCCCGCAACGGCCTGCTCACCGTCAAGGCGGCGGTGGCGCTGGGCCTGGGCTCCACCGAGTACGAGCTGATCTCCATCGACTGATCGCGCATATGGCGAGAGGGCGGCCGCTGGCCGCCCTTTTTTTGTCTGTTATCCTCCAAAGATGAGCCGAACCGCCCAGGAGGCGGCCAGAAAGCCCGCCGCGTCGGCGCACAGGGCCGCCGGGACGGCGTAGCGGGTCCTGGCGATCTTCGCCGCGCCGAAGTACACCGCGACGGTGTAGAAGGTCGTCTCGGTGGAGCCCAGCATCACCGCCGCCGTCCGGCCCACCAGGGAGTCGGGGCCGTAGGTCTGGATCAGCTCCGCCCCCACCCCCAGGGCGGCGGAGCCGCTCACCGGGCGGACCAGCAGCAGGGGGACCGTCTCCGGCGGGATGCCGATGGCGGTCAGGGCGGGGGAGAGGGCGTCCCGCAGCAGCTCCAGCGCCCCGGAGGCCCGGAGCATGTACACCGCCGTCAAAAGGCCGATCAGCGGCGGCATGATGTTGAGGGACACCTTCAATCCGGCGCGGGCCCCGTCGGTGATCCCGCTCCAGACGTCCACCCGGCGGAACAGGGCGGCGGTCGCCACCGCCAGCATCAGGCAGGGCACCAGCATGGTGAAAAACAGGTCCATCCCCTCACCTCCAGACCTTGGAGAGCAGCTTGGCCGCCGCGATCCCCACCGCCACGGAGACGACCGAGGCCAGCCACACCGCCGGCAGGATGTCGAAGGGGTCTGCGCTGCCCGCCGCCGCCCGGACGCTGGCCACCGTGGTGGGGATGAGCTGGAGGGAGGCGGTGTTGCACACCACCAGCATGCAAAGGCCGTCCGACGCCGTGCCGCCGGAGCCCTCCGCCATGAGCCGGGCGGCCTCCAGCCCCAGGGGGGTGGCGGCGTTGCCCAGCCCCAGCAGGTTGGCGGAGAGATTGGCGCTCACCGCGTCCATCACCCGCCGGTCGCCCGCATAGCCGGGGTAGAGCCGGCGCAAAACCGGCCGCAGCAGCCGGGAGAGCCCGCCCGCGATGCCGCACCGGCGCATGACCTCCATCACCCCCGTCCACAGGCACATGACCCCCATGGTGGACAGGGACAGCTCCACCCCGGCGGCGGCGCCGTCCAGCGCTCCCCTCGCCACCGCGGGGCCGTTCCCGGTGGCAAGGCCGCACAGCACCGCCGCCCCCACCATCACCGTCCAGATCACCGACATCGCCATGGGACCACGCTCCTTTTCGGGCTCCCGGATGGTCTCCGGGGCCGGGCCTGTCCCAAAGTATGAGGAAAATTATTCTAATATACCTACAATAAGGAAAACCAGTGGAAATTTTCCGCCAAAATCTCCAAAAACTTTACTTTTTTTGCGGATTTTTGGTTGACAAAATTATACGGTGTGTTATAATGAAGCTGGTTGGTAGTCGCAACAGCGTGTGGAAAGAATAGGAGGAAGTAAAAAATGAAAGCCACCGGCATCGTGCGCAAGGTCGATGAGCTGGGCCGCATCGTCCTTCCCATCGAGCTCCGGCGAACACTGGACATCGCGGAGCGCGACCCCCTGGAGATCTATGTGGATGGATCTTCGATCATTTTGAACAAGTATCAGCCCGCCTGCATCTTCTGCGGGGACTCCAAGGACATCATTTCCTACAAGGGAAAGAACGTCTGCAGCGCCTGCATGAAGGAGCTCCACTCCAAGTGACACAGGCCCGGCAAAAATGGACCGCCGGTTTGAGGTATTCCGGCGGCATTTTTGTGCGCTAAAGCGACTGGTTATGAACAGACAACTTTATTACAAATTGTAATCAGACGGGGCCCTCGCCCTTGCCCAGCGCCAGCTCATAGAGCCGGCGTTTTTTTATGCCAAACTTTGCCGCCGCCCGGGCGGACGCCTCCTTCAGGGACAGCCCACGGCCCCGCAGCTCTTCCACTTCGGCGAGAGCCGCCTCCTCGTCGGGAGGGGCATCCTCCCCCTGGGGCGCGCCGGCGATCACCAGCGCGAACTCCCCCCGGGGCTCCTGGGCGGCCCAGCGCTCCTTCGCCTCTCCCAGGGTCCCCCGCCAGATCTCCTCGTGGAGCTTGGTCAGCTCCCGGCAGACGGAGATCCGGCGCTCTCCGCCCAGGGCCTCCGCCAGGTCCGACAGGGTGTCCCGGAGCCTGTGGGGGGCCTCGTAGAGGACCAGGGTGCGCTCCTCCGCCGCCAGCGTCTCCAGACGGGCCCGGCGGTTCTTTTTGTTGGTGGGGAGGAACCCCTCGAACACGAATCGGGCGGTGGGGAGGCCGGAGGCCGACAGGGCCACCGTCAGGGCGCAGGGGCCGGGGATGGACTCCACCGGCACGCCGCTTTGGGCGCAGAGGGCCACCAGGTCCTCACCGGGGTCGGAGATGGCGGGGGTGCCCGCGTCGGTGACCAGGGCGCAGTCCTCCCCCGCCAGCAGGCGCTCCAGGATGGCGGGGCCGGCGGCGTCGCAGTTGTGCCGGTGGTAGATGACCATGGGCTTTTTGATGTCCAGGTGGTTCAGCAGCTTCACCGTCACCCGGGTGTCCTCGGCGGCGATGAAGTCCACGGCGGCCAGCGTCTCCGCCGCCCGGGGGGAAATATCGCCCAGATTGCCGATGGGGGTGGGGACCAGATAGAGTTTGCCCATTTTGGGAGCCTCCTTTACTTCGGCAGCCTGTCCTTCCGCATGGTCAGGGAAATGCGCTTCTTCCGCTCGTCCACCTCTTTCACCCACACGGTGACCACGTCGCCCACGCTCAGCACCTCCGAGGGGTGCTTGATGTACCGATCGGCGATCTGGCTGATGTGGACCAGCCCGTCCTGGTGGACGCCGATGTCCACGAAGGCCCCGAAGTCGATGACGTTGCGCACCGTGCCCTTCAGCTCCATGCCCGGTCTCAGGTCCTTGATCTCCAGCACGTCGGTGCGGAGCACCGGCGCGGGCAGCTCGTCCCGGGGGTCCCGGCCCGGCTTCATCAGCTCGGCGCACACGTCCAGCAGGGTGGGGACGCCCACGCCGCACTCCGCCGCGGCCCTCTCCCGGCCGTAGGAGGCTACGAACTGGTCCAGGCCGGCCATTTTGCCCGCCTTCACGTCGGCGGCGGTGTGGCCGGACAGCGCCAGCAGCTTTTCCGCCGCGCCGTAGCTCTCCGGGTGGACGGCGGTGTTGTCCAGAGGCGACTTGCTCTCGGGCACCCGGAGGAAGCCGGCGGACTGTTCGAAGGCCTTGGGGCCCAGCTTGGGCACCTTCAAAAGCTGCCGCCGGGTGGTGAAGGGCCCGTTCTCCTCCCGGTATTTCACGATGTTTTTGGCGGTGGCGCCGTTGAGGCCCGCCACCCGGGTCAGCAAGGGGGCGGAGGCGGTGTTCACGTCCACCCCCACCGCGTTCACGCAGTCCTCCACCACGCCGTCCAGGGCCTCGCCCAGTCTCGCCTGAGGCATGTCGTGCTGGTACTGGCCCACGCCGATGGCCTTGGGGTCGATCTTCACCAGCTCCGCCAGGGGGTCCTGGAGCCGCCTGGCGATGGACACGGCGGAGCGCAGATTCACGTCGAACTCGGGAAACTCCTCGGCGGCCAGCTTGGAGGCCGAGTACACCGACGCCCCCGCCTCGCTGACGATGGCGTAGCTGACGCCGCCGCCCGCCTGTTTCAGCAGCTCCACCGTCATCTGCTCGGTCTCCCGGCTGGCGGTGCCGTTGCCGATGGCGATGTGGGCCACTTTATGCTTTTTGATGAGGGCGGCCAGCTTCACGATGGCCTCATTTTTGCCCCGCTCCCCGTGGGTGGGATAGACCACCGCGGTGTCCAGCACCTTGCCGGTGGGGTCCACGACGGCCACCTTGCAGCCCATGCGATAGCCCGGGTCCAGCCCCATGGTGACGAACCCCTTGACCGGCGGCTGCATGAGCAGTGGCTTCAGATTCAGCGCGAACTGGCCGATGGCCCCCTCGTTGGCCTTGTCGGTGAGGTCGGAGCGGACCTCCCGCTCCAGGGAGGGGGCGATGAGCCGGTCATAGGCGTCCTCGGCGGCGGCCTTCACGAAGTCCAGCGCCGCCCGGCCGGGGACCACCATCCGGCGGAGGGCCACCAGGGCGGCCTCCCGGTCCATCTCCACCGACGCCTTTAAGATCTCCTCCCGCTCCCCCCGGTTTATGGCCAGCACCTGATGGCCCTGGACCCGGCTCACCGGGGCGGAGAAGTCATAGTAAAGGCGGTACACGCTGTCCTCCGGCTCCCTGGCCGCCGCGCGGGATACCAGTACGGCCCTCTGCTGCCACAGGGCCCGCAGCTTTTTCCGCACGTCCGCGTCGTCGGAGATGGCCTCGGCGATGATGTCGGAGGCTCCGGCCAGGGCGTCCTCCACCGTCTCCACCCCCTTCTCCGGGTCGAGGTACGCGGCGGCCAGACGCTCCGGCGTGTCCTCCAGGGCTCCCATGCCAAAGAGGGCGTCCGCCAGGGGCTCCAGGCCCTTTTCCCGGGCAATCGTGGCGCGGGTGCGGCGCTTCTGCTTGTAGGGCCGGTACAGGTCCTCTACCTCCGCCAGGGTCTCGGCGGCGTCGATGGCGGCGGCCAGCTCCTCCGTCAGCTTGCCCTGGCTGTCGATGGAGCCCTTCACCTCGTCCCGGCGGGCCTGGAGGTTCCGCAGATATTGCAGCCGGTCGGCCAGTTGGCGGATGAGCTGGTCGTCCATGGCCCCGTGCATCTCCTTGCGGTAGCGGGCGATGAAGGGGACGGTGTTGCCCTCGTCCAGGAGGGCCACCACGTTCTCGATGTGCTGTACGGGCCGGTCAAGCTCTTTGGCCAGCCGCTGGATGATGGCGTCCATGGGATTTCTCCTTTGTGTGTGGTGGGAAATATTGTACCATAGTTCTCCCTAAAAGGAAAGAAAAAAGCAGGCGGTTTCCGCCTGCTTTTCCCTATGCCAGCCTCTGCACGATCCAGAGGATGATGCCGTAGATGACGCTGGCGCTGATCCCGTAGGCCAGCACCGGCCCGGCCACGGTGAACAGCTTGGCCCCCGTGCCGGTGACGAACCCCTCGCTCTTGAACTCCAGGGCGGGGGAGACCATGGCGTTGGAGAAGCCGGTGATGGGCACCAGGGTCCCCGCGCCGGCCCGCTTGGCGATGTCGTCGAACACGCCGAGGCCGGTAAGCAGGGAGGCCAGGAAGATGAGGGTGATGGACACCCAGGAGGCCGCGGAGTCCCGGTCGGCCCCCAGGCTCTGGTAGAGGGTCAAAAGCCCCTGGCCTCCGGCGCAGATGGCGCCGCCCACGGCGAAGGCCCACAGCATATCCTTCCAGATGGGGGAGGGCTGGGCTTTGGAGCTGACGTACTGGTTGTAATCCTGATTGGACATTTTCATGGGAAACTCACCTCTGGGGGCAGTATTCCCAGATTTGACGCGATTATCCGGCGGTTTTTTTCGCGTGTTCCTCGGCAAGGCTGCGGTGACCAAGGCCCCGGACGCGGTAGTAGAGCAGGGTGAGCAGGCTGCACACCAGCCATCCGGCGGGATAGCCCATGGCCAGGGGCAGCAGGGCGTTGTGGGTGAGCCGGGCCACGATGAACAGGTAGATCTGCCGGAACACCACGAAGGAGCCCAGCATGATGAACATGGGGGCCTTGCTGTCCCCTGCGCCCCGGAGGGCCCCGGCGTAGACCTGGTTGACGCAGCACAGCACGTAGAAGGGGGTGAGCGTTCGGAGGAACAGGGTGCCGTACTCCACCACCTCCGGGGACTTGTCCTGGTCGATGAAGAAGGTGACCACCTGGGGCGCGGTGGCGATGACCGCCACGGTGACGGCGACGGTGACCGCCATGGCCATCCCCAGGGAGGCCCGGACGCCCTGCTTGGCCCGGTGCCGCTGGCCGCTGCCCAGGTTCTGGCCCACGAAGGTGGTGGCCGCCAGGGAGATGGACTGCATGGGCAGGAAGATGAGCTGGTCCACCTTGGAGTAGGCGGTCCAGCCGCCGGTACTGCCGGGGGCGGCGCCGAAGATGTAGGACTGGACGATGACGTTGGAGAAGGAGGTCACCGCCATCTGCAGGGCCGCCGGGATGCCCACCCGGATGATCTGGCCCAGCAGGTCCAGGTGGAGCTTCAGCTTGCGGAGGGACAGACGGATGGCGGACTTGGCCCGGAACAGCACGGCCAGGGTGAGGATCGCGGACACCCCCTGGGCGATGATGGTGGCGTAGGCCACGCCGTGGACGCCCCAGTGGAACCTGATGACGAACAGCAGATCCAGCGCGGTGTTGAGGACCGCCGTGACCACCAGGAAGTAGAAGGGCCGGCGGGAGTCCCCCACCGCCCGGAGGACGGCGGCCCCCATGTTGTAGAACAGCAGGCCGGCCATGCCGGCGAAATAGATGGTGAGATAGGCCCGGGACTCGGGGAACACGTCGTCCGGGATGTTCATCAGCCGGAGCATGAGGGGGGTCATGGTCAGCCCCAGGATGGTGAAGGCCACCGTCAGGATGACGGTGAGCACCATGGAGGTGTGGACCGCGTCGCTGACCCGGTCGTCCTTCCGCGCGCCGTAGTACTGGGAGATGACCACCCCCGCGCCGCTGGACAGCCCCATGAAGGAGCCGATGAGCATGTTCACGATGGGGGCCACGGTGCCCACGGCGGAAAAGGCGGCGTCGCTGACGAAATTGCCCACCACCCAGGTATCCACCATGTTATACATCTGCTGGAACAGATTGCCCGCCAGCAGGGGAAGGGAGAACAGCAGGATATGCTTGAACACGCTGCCCTCGGTCATGTCCACGTCGTGGCTTTTGACCCGGGGGGCGGGCTGCTGTTGGACCTCTTTATCTTGTTCTTCCACGGTTCAGGACCCCTCGCTTTATGCCAGATCGCGGTAGAGGAAGGTGACGATATGGGCGCGGGTGCATTCGGCTTTGGGCGCGAATTTGCCGTCGCTGCCCTGGGCGATCTCATGCTCCGCCGCCCACTTCACCGCGTCGGTGTACCAGTCGCCGGCCGGCACGTCGCTGAACGTGGAGCCGTCGCCGGTCACGGCCGGCTTGTTCGCCGCGCGGTACAGGAAGGTCACCGCTTCGGCGCGGGTGCAGGTGCTGTCGGGGTCAAAGGTGGCCGCCGCGCCGGAGCCGGTGGTGATCTCGTTTTCCGCCGCCCAGAGCACCGCCTTATAGTAAAAGTCATTGGGATTTGTCACATCGGTGAAGGGGCTTGCCATGGACGTGGGCTCCTGCTTGCCATAGGCCCGCCACAGGAAGGTGACGATTTGGGCGCGGGTGCAGTTGTCGCCGGGGCCGAATCTGCCGTCTGGATAGCCCTCGGTGACCTTGGTCTCCGCCGCCCACTTCACCGCGTCGGTGTACCAGCCGCCGGCGGGCACGTCGGTAAAGGGGATGCCGCTGTTGACGGTGACCTTGACGGTGACCGTCTTCCCACCCGCGGAGGCGGTGATGGAGCCGGTGGCAGTGCGGTCCCCGGCGGTGAAGCCGCCCTGGCTGTCGATGGTCCCGACAGCGGCGTCGGCGCTCCAGGTCACGTCCCCGTCGTCCATGGCCACGGGCAGGTTGTACCAGGTCCCGGAGGCCGTCAGTTCCACCCGCTCCCCGGGCTCCAGCGTCAGGGAGGACAGGGCGGCGGAGGAGCCCTCCTTCCGCACTCGCAGGGAGGAGAGGGCGTCGGTCACATGGAGGGTGAGGGGGTCGCCCCCGGCGGAGATGTCATAATCCCCCGCCGCGGAGGGCGCGGTGTAGACGGCGGAGAGGCCGTCCCCGGCGATGGTGCCGTCCTCCGCCCACCAGATGGGGACGGTGTCGGAGGGTTCCCCAGCGCCGTCATAGGGGGCGGCGGTCACGGCCAGATCGGACCCGGCCAGGACCACCTGGGTCTCGCTCTGCACATAGCAGCCTGGGGTCATCAGGGCGGTCCCCACGGGGACCGCCAGCAGCACGGAGTTGTTCACCCGCCGCTGGCTGCCGCCGGAGGGGCGGTTCAGCGCGGCAAAGGAGGAGCTGCCCGGCAGGGTGGCCCCCAGGGTGGTGGAGCCGCCCCCGTCCAGAGCGGCGGCGGACACGCAGCCCAGCTCCTGGAGCCGCTGGGCCACCTGGGCGTAGGTGGCGCCCACGGACCAGCCGCTCTGCCGGCCGTCGATGGTGTAGAGCACCACGGTCCCGTCGGCCTTGACGCCGACGGCGGTGTAGGGATTGGAGGCGGAGGACAGGCCGGACACGATCTCCCCGTCCCGCAGGAGGGTGTACATCCCGGTGAGGCCGTATTGGGCGCTCTGCCACCGGCTGTCGGTCTCGGAGACGGACACGGTGACGCGGTCGCCGGGCCGGAGGGCCCGGAGAGCGGAGAGCAGATCGGCGTTGTCATGGTCGTTGGCGAAGAGCATATACCGGCCCTCGGCCAGCACGCCGTTGAATTCGTCGCCGGCGGCGGTGTCGCACATGCCCTCCACCGCGAAGGTCAAAGAGCAGTCCATGGTCATCTCCCCGCCGGAGACCGGGGCCAGGGTGACCGCCACGCAGTCCATGGAGGCGCTCTTGTTCACCCGGCTGTTGAAGTCCCGGTTGTACAGGTACAGCCCGCCCAGATAGTACTGGCTGCGGTAGGCGTTGAACCCGGTGATGGGGAAGGAGTAGTCGGTGAGGACGGGGACGTCGGGCTGCTCCGGCTGCTCGGCGGAGGCCGTCCACCGGGCGGTCTTGACGGGGTCGGTCTCGTCGATGAAAACGTGCCCGTCCGCGGTGAAGCCCACCATGGTGTGGTTCTCCACATCCAGGGCGCGCACCACGCCGCCGGTCATCAGCATACCGACGACGGTGCCGTCGGTGTTGAAGAAGCCGCCGTTCACGCCGGCCAGCACCCGCAGGCCCTGGCCCTCCAGGGCCTTGGCGGCGGCGGAGAGGGTGGCCGAGCTGGTGGTATAGGCGCCGCTGTATACGATGGGCGCGGCGCCGCTGCCGGGGGCGTATGTAACGTAGTGCTCGGAGCGCAGATCCGATTTGGAGGCGGACCACAGGCTCTGGGTGGTGAGGGTGACGCCCTCCGCCAGGGTGATGGTCCGGGCCGTCCTTTCGGTGCCCAGGGCCTGAGAGGCGGAGGCGGGAAGGATCAGCCCCAGCAGGACTGTCAGGGTGAGGATGGCCGCGGTGAGCCGCCGGATCGAAGTGGTTTTCATAGGGACCTCCTTGGTATGGAAAGCGGGGGATACACAACATATAGTATCTTAGCACAGACCCTCCCGCTTTGCAACGGAAGGGTCTTCCTGTTTTGGGGTTTATTGGGCTTTGACGTTCGGGGGATCGGCCCGGAGCCGCTCCAGGGTGTTGGCGACGCTCCCCGCCTCCTGGTTCTCCAGCAGCTCGCCGATGAGCCGGTTGGATAGGAGGAAGCCCTCCGGGGTAAAATGCCAGCGGCGGCCCGAGCGGGCGGCCCAGCCCTTTTGCTCGTATTCCGCGAGCTTGGCGGCGATGGGGTCGAAATTCATGTAATACTCCCGGCGGTACTCCCACTCCTCGATGCCGTGGGTGGTGCGCATGCGGAGCATCAGATACTCGTTGCCCCGCTCCCGCTGGGGGATGCGGTCCATCTCGTCCAGCAGCCTGTCCCCCTCCAAAACGCCGCGGATGTAGCCGTCCAGATCCCGGACGAAGGAGTACCGGCAGCCGCCGAAGTCGGAGTGGGCGGCTGCCCCCAGGCCCACATAGGGCTCCCCCATCCAGTATTTCAGGTTGTGCCGGGACTGATACCCCGGCCTGGCGAAGTTGGACACCTCGTACTGCTCGTAGCCCGCCTCCGCCAGGCGGTCCACCGTCCACAGGTAGCGGTCCGCCAGCTGGTCGTCGTCCGGGAGGACCAGGCCGGCCGCCGCACGCTTCGCCAGGGGAGTGCCCTCCTCCACCGTGAGGGCGTAGCAGGACAGATGCTCCGGCTCCAGGGCCAGGGCGTCCTCCACGGTCTGGATCCAGCGCTCGGGGGTCTGCCCCGGCAGGCCGAAGATGAGATCCAGGTTCAGGTTTTTGATCTTCGCCTTCCGGGCGGCGGCCACCGCCTCCTTCACCTGATAGAACTTGTGGGGGCGGCCCACCGCCGCCAGCTCGTCGTCGTTGGAGGACTGCATCCCCAGGGACAGCCGGTTCACCCCCGCCCGGCGGAGGCGGACCAGGGTCTTGTAGTCGGCGCTGTCCGGGTTGGCCTCCACGGTGATCTCCGCGTCCCGGGCCACGTTGAACTGCCGCTTCACGGCGGAGAGCAGCTCCCGCAGGCGCCGCTCCCCGTACCAGGTGGGGGTGCCCCCGCCGATGTAGACGCTGTTTACGATCTGCTTCTTGGCCTGGGGAGCGGTCTCCGCGATGTGCTTCAGCAGGGCCTTCTGATAGTCGTCCATGCGGTCGGCGCGGTCTGCCACGGAGTAGAAGTCGCAGTAGTCGCACTTGCTTCGGCAGAAGGGGATGTGCAGATACAGGCCCAATGTGTTTCCCATGGGGGCGTCTCCTTTCCCGGCGGGCGGAAGTCAACAGCGATCGTAAAACAGTATACCTCTTTTACGCTTTACTTGCAATCCCGGCGGGGCGGATTTCGACAGAAAACCTCAAATCTGATTTTTAAAATTATTTCTTATCATTTTGACTTGACATCTCATTTCAAAAAGCGTACTATCATGATAACGAAAATACATCCCGTGATTTTTGGAAAGGGGCGGCGGCTATGGAACAGGCCATCGAGCTGAGCGGGTATCAGGATATGCCGAGGCGCAGGGAGCGCCCCACCGAGAAGGGGAGGGACCCCTACGACGGCCTGCGGCCCTGGTCGGCCATCACCCACGGGGTGGGGGCAGCGCTGGCCCTCATCGGCACGGCGCTCCTGATCGTCAAAACGGCCCTCACCGGGGGCGGTCCCTGGAAGATCGTGTCCTTCGCCATCTACGGGGCGTCCATGATCTGCCTGTACCTGGCCTCCACCCTGTACCACTGCGTGAACACCTCGGTGAAGGGCAGGCTGGCCCTGCGGAGGTATGACCACGCCTCCATCTACTTCCTCATCGCCGGGACCTACACGCCCATCTGCCTCACCGCCCTGCGGGGGCCCTGGGGCTGGTCCGTGTTCGGGGTGGTGTGGGGGCTGACCATCGCCGGGCTGGTGATGACCTTCGCCTGGATCGACTGCCCCCGGCAGCTCACCGCCGGGATCTACCTGGCCATGGGCTGGATGTCGCTCATCGCCATCTGGCCCCTGTGGAAGGCCCTGGGCGGCCGGGGGATGTTCTGGCTGGCCCTGGGCGGGGTGCTGTACACCGTGGGAGGGCTGTCCTACGCCCTGAAGTGGCCGGGCCGGGACAATCCCCGCTTCGGCTGCCACGAGATATTCCATGTGTTCATCGTGCTGGGTTCCATCGCACACTTTATGCTGGTCTACCGGGTGCTTCTGCCCCTGTAGGACAATACCTCAAAAGGCAGGGCCCCGGCTCCTCGTTTGGCAGCCGGGGCCCTGCCGCGCTGTAGAATCAAAATTCGGGCAGTTTAACGAAAAAAACCGTTGCAGTGGCGTTTCGATTGTGATAAAATGGATAATTAGAAAAATGTCCGGGCCAAAGCGGGTCCGAACAGGGAACGGGGGAAGGATATGAGCGATCTGACAGCCGACCGCGCCATCCGGGTCATCGGGCACCGCAACCCGGACACCGACTCCATCTGCGCGGCCATCGCGTACAGCCGCCTGAAGGGGCGCATCGACCCGGCGCACACCTACCTGCCCTGCCGGGCGGGGATGCTGAACCGGGAGACGGAGTTCGCCCTCAACCACTATCAGGTCCCCGCCCCCCAGCTGTGTACCGACGTGAGCCCCCAGATCCGGGATGTGGATTACCGCCGGCGCCCCGGCGTGGACGGGGAGATGAGCCTGCGGCAGGCCTGGAAGACCATGCGGGAGGAGGATCTGGACACCCTCTGCGTGGTGGAGGGCGACGCCCTCAGGGGCCTCATCACGGTGACGGACATCGCCACCGCCAACATGGACGTGATGGGTACCGGCATCCTGGCCGACTCCAAAACCAGCTTCAAAAACGTGGTGGAGACCCTGAACGCCGAGGTGCTGGTGGGCGACACCGAGGGCAGGACGGTGGAGGGCCACATCGTCATCGGGGCCAGCAGCCCCGAGCAGATGGAGAAGGTCATCTCCCGGGGGGACATCGTCATCCTGGGCAACCGGGCGGAGGGGCAGCTCACCGCCATGGAGATGGACGCGGCCTGCATCGTGGTCTGCGGCGGCTCCAAGGTGTCCCGGGCCATCTGCATGCTGGCGGAGGAGAAGGGCTGCATCATCCTGCGCACCGGCTACGACACCTACGCCGCCGGGCAGATGATCCCCCAGGCGGCCCCCATCCGGCACTTTATGGTGTCGGAGGGCCTGATGACCTTCACCCTGGACAGCCTGGTGGAGGACGTGTCCAAGGTCATGGCCGCCGTGCGGCACCGATATTTCCCCGTGCTGGACAGCGACGGGAAGTACTTAGGGGTCATCTCCCGCCGGAACCTGCTGAACCAGCGCAAAAAGCAGCTCATCCTGGTGGACCACAACGAAAAGTCCCAGGCCGCCGAGGGCATGGACGAGGCCGAGGTGCTGGAGATCATCGACCACCACCGCATCAACACCCTGGAGACCGACGGCCCCGTCTATTTCCGCAACGTGCCCGTGGGCTGCACCTGCACCATCGTCTACCAGATGTACCAGGAGAACGGCGTGGACATCGACCCGCCCACCGCCGGGCTGATGCTCTCCGCCATCCTGTCCGACACCCTCATGTTCCGCAGCCCCACCTGCACCCCCGTGGACGAGGCGGCGGCCCGGGCCCTGGCCAGGATCGCCGGGGTGGAGCTGGAGGAGTACGCCGACGCCATGTTCGAGGCGGGGGGCGACGTCACCGGCAAGACCGGCGAGGAGATCTTCAACGGCGACTTCAAGGTGTTCACCAGCGGCGACATCCGCCTGGGCGTGGGCCAGGGCAGCTATATGTCCGAGCGGAACCGGAAGGCCAGCGAGGAGCTGGTGCGGCCCTACCTGGAGACGGCCCTGGGCAAGCGGAGGCTGGATTACGTGTTCTATATGTTCACCGACGTGCGGACCTCCACCACCGAGCTCATCGGGGCGGGGGAGCAGGCCGACGAGGTGATCCGCCGGGCCTTCGGCGTGGAGCTCAGCGGCGGCATGGCCGTCCTCCCCGGGGTGGTCAGCCGCAAAAAGCAGATGATCCCCGCCCTGGTGGGGGCCATCAAGGCGCTGGCCGACGAGAGATAGCACGGTCAGACAAAACCATGTAAAAAAAGCGCCAGCGCGTACGCGCTGGCCATCTCCCCGCCCGGGGAGATGATGGGCTTTAAATTTGTAGAAAGTGGGGATATTCCGATGAAAAAACTGTTGGCAATGGTTTTGGCGGCCGCGATGACGCTGTCGCTGTGTGTATTCCCCGCGGGGGCGGCGACGGCGGGGTCTCCGAGCAAGGGACTGACTCCAAAAAATGCTGCACAATATGATTTTGATATAGAGACAGTGGATAAAACGACGGCTACCCCGCCATATACCGCTGGGGAAACGTTAAAATATGATATTGTTTTTACTTATAAGGGCGAAGCCCCTAAAGTTTGGACTTCGTCATTAAGGATTATCTGGTATGGAACCTGAAAGCCTGTGAGTCCATGCTTGGGAGCAAGGACGATGAGGCTTTTGCAAAGATCCAAAAGAATATAACGGAATATAAATCGTACATTGCAACATTCGGCTTTAGAAGAAGGGCTCTGTTAAATGCCGCTATGACTTCTTGGAAGAGATATGAGATGCTCGGTCGGATCAATTGGAATTTAAAGAGGATATACGTTGCTATAAAGAACTTATGATTAGGGGTCAGCAGTGATGAGTGTGCAGAAAACAGAGGATACACTCTCCTTTGTGCAGAAGCAGAATGAGCAAATTCATGTAGAGATACGGAAAGTGTATTTTTCATCCTGCTCCCCCTGGTATTACGACGACTCCGCCGGCGAGATCCGCAACCCCGGCGGGAGCTTCTTCCGGGTGAAGGGGCTTCAAGTGCTGAGCGGGGAGCGGGTGATCCTGGAGCAGCCGGTCATTTTGCAGGACGAGATCGGCTACCTCGGCATCATCCGCAAGCGCATGGATGGCGAGTTCCACTACCTGATGCAGGCGAAGATCGAGCCGGGGAACATCAATAAGGTCCAGATCTCCCCTACCATCCAGGCCACGAAGTCGAACTTCACCCAAAAGCACGGCGGGAAGAGGCCGGCGTATCTGGACTATTTTATCAACGCGGGGAAATACAAAATCGTGGTGGACCAGATCCAGTCGGAGCAGTCTTCTCGCTTTCTGGGCAAGCGCAATCGGAACATCGTCATCGACGTGGGCGATGAGGACGTGGAGGTCCTGCCCAGCCATATGTGGATGACCATGCCCCAGATCAAAGAGCTGATGCGGCACGACAACCTGGTGAACATGGACACCCGCACCGTGCTGTCCTGCCTGCCGCTGGAGAGCCCGGAGTATCTGGATCAGATCACCGACGAAGCCCTGAAGCGGTCGATCATCGGCGTACATCCGGGCAGTCTCACGGAGATCTACCACTATATCAATAACTACAAGATGTTTGACGAGACCGGGCGGCGGCTCGTCCCGCTCAGGGAGCTCAAGAGCTGGGAGACGCGGGACGACGAGATCGTCTGCCGGGAGCCGTATAGCTTCAAGGTCATTTTCTGCGGCATCGAGATCGAGGGTCGGGAGGTCCGCCGCTGGAATCAGCCGCTGTTTGAGGCGGCGGGGATCGCCACCTTCGGCCTCTTCACAAGAGTGAAAGACGGTATCCGCGAGTTTTTGGTCCGGGCGGCGCCGGAGGTCGGCTGCTTTGACAAGATCGAACTGGGTCCCACGGTCCAGCGTGAGTTTGTTCACAGAGGTGAGCTCACGGAGGTGGACAGGCTCTTTGACCGCAAGCTCCAGCAGAGAGACGGCGTGAGGTTCGATACCCTGCTGTCCGAGGAGGGTGGCCGGTTCTACCATGAGCAGAACCGAAACGTGGTGATTGAGACCGCCCCGGGCGAGCTGACAGATCTGCCTGAGGGCTACTTCTGGACGGACTACAAGACCCTTGGGACACTGGTGAAGATCAATAACTGCCTGAACATCCAGCTTCGGAACCTGCTGTCGGTATTGGAGTGGTGACATGGACAAAGTGAGGATCGGGATCATATGCCCCTCCGAGATCGCGCTTCGCCGCTTTATGCCGGCGATCCAAACCTGCGGCGAGGCGGAATATGTGGGCGTGGCCAACGCATCTTTGCAGGAGTGGGACGGAGCCGTCCCCAGCGGTCTGATGGACGCCGAGCGGGCCAAGGCCGAGGCGTTCCGGGCCCAATATGGCGGCAGGGTCTACTCCAGCTATACGGAGCTGATCACGTCGCCCGATGTGGACGCGGTCTATCTCCCCCTGCCGCCGGCGCTCCACTACCGCTGGGCGAAAAGGGCACTGGAAAACGGCAGGCATATCTTTTTGGAGAAGCCGTCCACGACGTCGGCAGGGGACACCAGGGAGCTTCTGGACCTGGCCGCGGCCAAGGGCCTGGCCGTCCATGAGAACTATATGTTCGCCTTCCACAGGCAGCTTGCGGAGATAGCGGATATTGTCGATCGCGGTGAGCTGGGGGACGTGAGGCTCTACCGCGTCGCCTTCGGGTTCCCGCGGCGGGCCCAAAACGATTTCCGCTACAACAAAGCTCTTGGCGGCGGGGCGCTGCTGGACTGCGGGGGCTATACGTTGAAGCTGGCGTCCATGCTTTTGGGCGAGACGGCCCGGGTCGCCACGTCACAGCTCAACTATATCGACGGCTTTGAGGTGGATATGTACGGCAGCGCCACCATGGTGAACGACGCCGGCGTGACGGCCCAGCTCTCCTTCGGCATGGACAACAGCTACAAGTGCGAACTGGAGATCTGGGGCAGCAAGGGCTGCCTGACCACCGGGCGCATCCTGACCGCCCCGGAGGGCTTTGAGCCCACGGCGGAGGTCAAAATCGGGAACGAGACCCGGACGGTGAAGCTGTCCGCGGACGATACATTCAAGAAATCCATCCAAAAGTTCTGCCGGTGCGTGGCGGACGACGGGGAGCGCGTAGAGAACTACGCCGCCATCGCCCGGCAGGCGGAGCTGGTAGAGAAGGTCAGGGAAGGGTAAGCCATGGCCGGAGCAGGCGTCGAGCGTGTGTTTGAGAAATTCGAGTAGATCAAAGACAGATTGGGGAGATCAAAATGAAGGGTATCATTATGGCGGGGGGAAAGGGCACGCGGCTCTACCCCAACACGATCTCCGTTTCCAAACAGCTTCTGCCTGTCTACGACAAGCCGCTGATCTATTATCCTCTTTCGGTGCTGCTGCTGGCCGGGATCCGGGAGATCCTTGTGATCACCACGCCGCGGGACGTCGATAGCTTCAGAACTCTGCTGGGGGACGGATCGCGCATCGGCGTGAGCATTACGTACGCTGTCCAGAGCGAACCCCGGGGGCTGGCGGACGCTTTTATCATCGGCGCGGATTTTATCGGTTCCGACAGCGTCTGTCTGGTCCTGGGGGACAACATCTTCTATGGCCAGTATTTCACCGGTGTGCTCCGAAAGGCCCAACAACAGGCGGAGACCCACGGCGCGGCGGTATTCGGGTACCCGGTGAAGGACCCGGAGGACTTCGGCGTGGTGGAGTTCGACGAGAGCGGCCGGGTCCTGTCCATTGAGGAAAAGCCCCAAAACCCAAAGTCAAATTACGCTGTGCCGGGGCTTTATTTCTACAATAACGAGGTAGTGGAGATCGCGAAACGAGTGGCCCCCTCTGAGCGCGGGGAGATCGAGATCACAGCCGTAAACAACGAGTACCTCCGCTGCGGCAAGCTCCAGGTGACCCTGATGGGCCGCGGGATGGTCTGGCTGGACACGGGCTCGCCCAGGGGGATGCACAAGGCCAGCGGGTTTGTGCGGACGGTCCAGGATATGCAGGGATTCTACATCTCCTGTATCGAGGAGATCGCGTGGCGGCGGGGATTCATCAGCACGGAACAGCTCCGCAGGCTCGGCGGGGAGCTGAGCATGACCGAATACGGGCAGTACCTGATCTCACTCTGCAAGGGGAATTGACCAATGACCATCATCGTCACCGGCGGGGCCGGATTCATCGGCTCCAATTTCATCTTCTATATGCGGAGGGCCCACCCGGATCACCGCATCGTGTGTCTGGACAAGCTGACCTACGCGGGGAATCTGTCCACCCTGGCGCCCGTGATGGAGAGTCCGAGTTTTCGCTTTGTCAAGGGGGACATCTGCGACCGGGACGCGGTGGAAAAGCTCTTTGCGGAGGAAAAGCCGGATACGGTGGTCAACTTCGCGGCGGAAAGTCATGTGGACCGCAGCATCGAGGACCCCGGCGTCTTCCTGCAAACCAATATCCTCGGGACTCAGGTGCTGATGGACGCCTGCGTCAAGTTTGCCGTAAAGCGGTTCCATCAGGTCTCCACCGACGAGGTCTACGGCGACCTGCCCCTGGACAGGCCGGACCTGCTCTTTACGGAGTTGACTCCGCTCCATGCCAGCAGTCCGTATAGCGCGTCGAAGGCCTCGGCGGACCTGCTCGTGCTGGCCTATCACCGCACCTATGGCCTGCCCGTGACCATCAGCCGGTGCTCCAACAACTATGGGCCCTATCAATTCCCGGAGAAGCTCATCCCGCTGATGATCTCCAACGCCTTAAACGACAAGCCCCTGCCGGTATACGGCAAGGGGCTCAACGTGCGGGATTGGCTCTATGTGGAGGACCACTGTAAGGCTGTCGACCTTATCCTTCAAAATGGCCGCGTGGGTGAGGTCTATAACATCGGCGGGCACAACGAGATGCGGAACATCGACATCGTGAGGCTGATCTGCAAGGAGCTTGGCAAATCGGAGCGCCTCATCACATATGTTACGGATCGGAAGGGCCACGATTTGCGGTACGCCATCGACCCGTCGAAGATCCACGCCGAGCTTGGCTGGCTCCCGGAGACGGACTTTGAAGCCGGGATCGTCAAGACGATACAGTGGTACCTCGCTCACCGGGAGTGGTGGGAGGAGATTATAAGCGGCGAATATCGGGAGTATTACGCGAGGATGTACGGTGAGAGATAGTATTTCCCAATGAACGATGGAGTTGTGAAGACCTCTTATGTTTTCAGAAAAGAGCAGTAAAAAGCAAATCATGATCCAGGTCATCCTCTGGCTTTTGACGATCCTCTGGCTCGCCTTCTGCCTCTATCTCTCCTGGCAGACAGGGGAGGAGACGGCGGGGTTCAGCCAGCGGATCGCCCGGTTCCTGCTGGATTTGCTGGGGAAGCTGGGCGTCAGGCCCGACGCCCAGCGGTTCCATGCGGGGCTGCGGCTGTTCGCCCACTTCGGCGTGTTTTTCGTCACGGGGCTCCTGGCCGCCGGGGCGCTTTTCGCGAGCCTGCCCCGGGGCAGGGGAAGGGCGGCATTTTGGATTGCGGCGGTTTTCTGCGCCCTCGTGGCGGTGCTGGCGGAGGTGGGCAAGCTGGCGGTGCCCGGACGGCATCTGACCTGGAGCGAGGCGGGGCTCAATGTGCTGGGTGCGGTCTGCGGGGTGGCTGTGGTAGGGTTTTTCGTTGAACTGGGAGGACGCCATACGCGAAACATCGTTTGATACGACAAAAACCGCAAAAAAATTCCGGCACATTTTATCCCCCATAGTAACCCCCGCATAGCAATAAGGCTAACCCCGGGGGAAGGACATGAAAAACCCCCGAAACTCCAGTTGTTTCGGGGGTTTTCCGATGGTGCGCAAGGCGGGAGTCGAATTGCGGACCGATCAGGTTATCCAGTTTTATCCTGTTCTGAAAACCCTTGCGGTTCAAGGCTTCCCGGCGTTTGTTCCTGTTATTTCCTGTTGATTGAAACCCACCAGTAACGAACCAATAAGGCTAAAAATAAGGCTAACTTTTTAAGATTGCGCGGGGCATACCGAATTACTCATTTTTTGCAGGGCAGGAAATCTATGGACCCTTCTTGCCGACTGGCTGAAGCTTGTGTGTTTCAATTTTCCATTTGCATTTTTCACGCAGCTTTTCTTTATTCAACCGTTTGTACGGACGGTGTTCAAGCGGCTGTTTGCCAAAGACCTGAAACAGGCATGAATTTAGTGGCGGAACGTTTGTGAACGCTCCGCCACTAAAAATTATCTTGACATTTTCAGAGAAGCAGGTATAATAAGAAACAACAGTTGCGTAACGATAGATGCTTTAAGGCAGGAGGAACACGGTCATGCCGCCAAAATTCAAATTCACACGGGATGAGATCACAAGCGCCGCACTTAACCTGACACGCGAAGCCGGCCCCGACGGGCTCACCGCGCGGGCGCTGGCGGAGAAGCTGGGGTGCTCGGTCAAGCCGATCTTTGGGCTGTTCAAAAACATGGAGGAAGTGCAGAGCGCGGTTCTGTCCGCAGCACAGGACTTGTACCAGAGCTATCTTGCCGAGGATATGGCTGCGGGGAAGTACCCCCCCTACAAGGCCAGCGGCATGGGCTATATCCGTTTTGCCAGGGAGGAAAAAGAGCTGTTCAAGCTGCTTTTCATGTGCGACCGCAAAGGGGAGCCGCCGGAGCCGGGCAGGGAAATGGATGTGATCATCCCCCTTATTATGAAAAACACGGGGCTTTCCAGGGAGAGGGCGGAGCGCTTTCATTTGGAGCTGTGGATCTTCGTGCATGGCGTCGCGTCCATGATCGCCACCTCCTATCTGGATTGGGAGATGGAGACTGTCAGCGGTGTGCTGACCGACGCCTACATGGGGCTGAAGGCGCGTTTTTGCGCGGCGGAGGAATAAGAACATGGACGCCATCAAAACGATCGATCTCACAAAAAAATACAAAAATGTGACCGCCGTGGATGGGCTGGACCTCACCGTCCGGCAGGGCGAGCTGCTGTCCCTGCTGGGGGTCAACGGCGCGGGCAAGACCACCACCATCAAGATGCTGACGGGACTCACCCGGCCCACCTCCGGCGACGCTTTTCTGAACGGGAAAAGCATTTTGACGGAGGCTGCGGCGGTCAAGACCATGATTGCGGTATCGCCCCAGGAGACGGCGGTGGCCCCCAATCTGACGGTCCGGGAGAACCTGGAACTGATGGCGGGGGTCCACGGTTTCTCAAAAGCCGAGGCCAGAGACAAGGCCGCGGAATTGAGTGGCCGTTTCAGTTTGGGGGAGATCGCGGACAAAAGAGCCGGAAAGCTGTCCGGCGGATGGCAGCGGCGGCTCAGCATCGCCATGGCGCTCATCAGCGATCCGCAGATCCTGTTTCTGGACGAGCCCACCCTGGGGCTGGACGTTTTGGCGAGAAGCGAACTGTGGGACATGATCCGCGCCCTCAAAGGGAGCATGACCGTGATCCTGACGACCCATTACATGGAGGAGGCCGAGGCGCTCTCCGACCGGGTGGCCATTCTGAAAAGCGGACGGCTCCTGCTCACCGGCACCCCTGCGGAGATCAAAGCCCAGGCGGGTACGGACAAATTCGACGAGGCGTTCGTGCGCATCGTAAAGGAGGGACAGCCGTGAAAGGTTTGGCGTTTTCCAAACGGAACGATCTGGAGGTTTTGCGCGACCCGCTCAACCTGTTTTTCGGGGTGGGCTTTCCCATCGTCCTGCTGCTCCTGCTGACCGCAATCCAGGCCAATATCCCGGCGGCGATGTTTGAGATCGGGCGCCTGGCGCCGGGGATCGCCGTGTTCGGGCTGTCGTTTATGACGCTGTTCTCCGCCACGCTGATCGCGAAGGACAGGGGCAGTTCCTTCCTGCAAAGGCTGTACACCACGCCCCTGACGGCGGGGGACTTTATTCTGGGCTATCTCCTGCCGATCCTGCCCATCTGTATCGCCCAGTCTGTCATCTGCTATGGGGCGGCGGTGCTTTTGGGTCTTGAGGTGACGGTCCATCTCGTGGCCGCCGTTCTCTTTGCGCTCCCCGTCGCGCTGCTGTTTGTGTCGCTGGGCCTGCTCTGCGGCAGTATCTTCACCGATAAGCAGGTGGGCGGCATCTGCGGGGCGCTGCTGACGAACCTGACGGCGTGGCTCTCCGGCATCTGGTTTGACCTGGGGCTGGTGGGCGGCGCGTTCCAAAAAATCGCGAATCTCCTGCCGTTCGTCCACGCCGTGGAGATGGAGCGGGCCGTCCTTCAGGGCGATTATGCGGGGGTGTTCCCTCACATCTGGTGGGTAACAGGCTACGCCGCCGCCGTGACCGCCATAGCGGTATTCGCCTTTTTGCGGCAGATGAAAAGACAGTGAGTCAACAATATATGGATCGGATCGACAAATTGGGATTTGTGGAGGGCATATTATGGTAAAACAGGCAAAACCAGGTGACGCCATGACATTGGCTGGATTGGCAACGAAGCTGTGGAAGGGGCATTCTATACCGGAAATGGCGAATATGTTTGAAAATCTCATTTTCGATGACAATGCGGTGTGTTTCCTTCAATATGTTGACGGGAAAGCGATAGGCTTTGCGCAGTGCCAGCTCAGGCACGAGTATGTGGAAGGGACTGACAGCTCTCCCGTTGGATATTTGGAAGGTATCTTTGTTGAAGATGCGTATCGCAAGCACGGCCATGCCAAGACACTGCTGAGAGCGTGTGAAGCATGGGCAAAAGAAAAACATTGTACAGAGTTTGCAAGTGATTGTGAGCTCGAAAATGACGACAGTTTGCGTTTTCATACAGCGATGGGGTTTGAGGTGGCAAATCGGATTATTTGTTTCAGGAAAGATATATAAACAAGGTAGAATCACTTTAACTTCCTTCTTGACAAGGAGCAAAGTTGAATGTGAAATCGGGATTTGTGGAGGGCATAGAGATTCCTGTTTTTTTGGAAGTGGATCGGAGCGAAAATTGGGACTTGCGGAGGATTAGTCATGGAAATAAGAAAGTTACAAGAAAAGGACGCAGGTGAAGTTTCTGCATTGATCGCGACAACACTTCGGACTACGAATAGTAAGGACTATTCAGCGGAATACATCGAAAACGAGGTCAAAGTTTTGCAGCCTCAAAGTATTTTGGAGAGAGCAAGCTGGACGCATTTCTACGTTTTCTGTGAGGACGAAAAAATAGTTGGATGCGGTGCGATCGGCCCTTTCTGGGGGAAAACAGATGAGAGCAGTCTGTTTACTATTTTTGTCCTGCCTGAATATCAGGGACAGGGAATCGGCAGGAAAATCATTCAAACGCTCGAAAAAGATGAATACTTTTTAAGAGCAAAGCGGATAGAAATTCCCGCCTCGATCACAGCTGTGCCATTCTATCGCAAAATGGGCTATGATTATAAAAACGGGATCACTACGCCGGATGCCGAAGGGTTGCTGCGGCTGGAGAAGTTTCGGTAAATTCCCGTTTAACGGGAAGTGGAACAGAGGTGTGACATGGAAGAAAAAGTGCGGCTTTCGGATATCGCGGAGGAGCTGGGGCTCAGTACGGCGGCGGTGTCGTATGTGCTCCACGGCAAGACCGGCATGGTGTCGGAGCGAACGGCGGTCAGGGTGCGCCGCGCCCTGGAGGAGCGGGGGTATCTGCCGCGGGCGGCGGAGGTGCTGCTGGCGGAGAATCCGGCGAAGATCGTGGGGGTGGTCATCAATGCCCACGAGAAATATGAGGCCCACGTGATCGAGGACGCCTTTATCGCCTCCGCGCTCAATGCCCTGAGCGCGGAGACGGCCCGGCGCGGGTTGCAGATGATGGTGAGGACCGTGAACGACCTGGACGAGATCGTCTCCTTCGCCACCATGTGGAACCTGGAGGGGCTGGTCCTGATCGGCTTTTGCAGCGCGGATTACGGACGCCTCAGAGAGAGCGTCCGCGTACCCTTTGCGGTCTATGACGCCTGCGGCGTCACAGCGGAGCGGGTCTGCGCCGTGAACATCGACGACCGCCACGGAGGATTTCAGGTGGGCGAGTATTTCCGCCTTTGCGGGCATCGCCGCGCCCTGTGCCTGTCCGACAACGAGATCGACATGGACCTGGAACGCTGGAAGGGCTTTCGGGAGGGCTTCGGGAGCGGCGCGGAGTTTATGATGATCCCGATGATCAAGTCGGAGCGGATGGCCTTTTACCGGGAAAAGCTGCCGGAGATCAGGGACTTCTCCGCTGTTTTTGCCGTATCGGACTACTACGCCGTCGATCTCATCCGCTTTTTGCAAAGCAGCGGCATCGATATACCGGGCGAGATCTCCGTCGCCGGATTTGACGACACACCCCTTTGCGGCCTGGTGTATCCCGCCCTCACCACGGTCCGGCAGGATACGGCGGCGCGGGCAAAGTGCGCTCTGGACGCTCTTACAAAAATGCGGGCGGGAGAGACTGCGGAACTTTCCGTCACCCTCCCGACGGAACTGGTCGTGCGCGGGAGTACGCGGGAGCTGTAATCTTGCACAAATATGAAGTTCATTTTTTGTCGCTGCTTACGGATTTAAGTTTTGAAAGTACACCTCCTGACAGGTTATCATCAGCCTGTCAGGAGGTGCTTCTATGAATGATCGATCTTTTTTCCGTTCCGTCTGCGCCCTGGCCATTCCCGTAGCGCTGCAATCTATGCTTCAGGCGTCCTTCGGCGTGGTGGATCAGGTCATGATCGGCCAGCTTGGAGGCGTGGAAGTGGCCGCAGTGGGACTGGCCGGGAAATTCACGGGGATATTCAACGTGGTGGTCTCCGCCGTGGGCGCTGTGGCGGGGATCATGATCTCCCAGTACATGGGCCAGAAGAATACCGCCGAGACACGGCGGAGCATGGTCCTCAATCTGCGGGTGTGCCTCATCCTCGCCGCGCTGTTCACCCTGGCCGGCGTCGCCGTTCCAGGGCGGATCATGGGCCTCTATATCGAGGATCCCGCGACTGTTGAGGCGGCGGGGCGGTATCTGCTCATCGTGTCAGGCACCTTCCTCCCCGCGGCGGGGGTCACCATCCTGTCCACCTCCCTGCGGTGCATGGAGAAGGCGCCCCTTCCGCTGTACGCCGGGATCGCGTCGGCGGCGGTCAACACCGGCCTCAACTGGATACTGATTTTCGGAAAGCTGGGCGCCCCGGCCCTCGGCGTCACAGGGGCGGCGCTGGCCACGCTGATCTCTCAGCTTGTCTATTTTGTGGTCATCCTTGTGATGTATCTGAAATACCGGGAGAGAGCGGAGAACGACCCGGCGGGCCCCTTTGCCTGGGGCCAGTACCTGTCCATGCTTCTGCCGCTGTTGGTCAGTGAATTTATGTGGGTTCTGGGTGAAAACGTGTACGCGGGCATCTACGGGCACCTGGGCACCGACGCCACCGCCGCCATGACGCTGACGAACCCCGTGCAGTCCCTGGCCATCGGGGCATTGTGCGGTCTGAGCCAGGCGGCGGCGATCCTCACCGGCAAACGCCTTGGCGACGGGGACAGGGAGGCGGCCTATCAGGAGGCGAAAAAGCTCCTGCTCTACGGCCTGGCGGGCTCCCTGCTGCTGTCCGTGGTGATATTCCTTGTAAGCCCCTGGTATGTGCGCATTTTCAAGGTGGAGACCGGCATCCGGGAACTGACGGTCCAGATCCTCGCCGCCTACGCCGCGGTCATGCCCTTCAAGGTGCTGAATATGATCATCGGCAGCGGCATCCTGCGCAGCGGCGGAAAGACGACCTACGTTATGGTCATCGATTTGATGGGCACCTGGCTTTTCGGCGTACCCCTGGGCCTTCTCTCAGCCTTCGTGTTCCACTGGCCCATCCCCCTGGCCTATCTCACTTTGTCCCTGGAGGAGTGCATCCGCTTCGCCGTCTCCCTGGTCGTTTTCCAGCGCCGGGGATGGATGAACCAGCTGAAAGCGTGAGGGCACAAAAACATTTGCGAAATGGATGCTGATCGTGTAGTATAATGCAAAAAAGCGCAAGGGAAAGTAAGACAAGTAAGGAGAATCATTTAGTAAATCGGGATTTGAAGGAGGCAAAAGCGATGGGAACAGATATGTGCGTCCCCTGTGAGGGCGGACTCATCAACCTGCGCGTCGGCGCCATCATTATGAAGGACGGCCAGATTCTCATGGTCGGCAGCAAGCGCAGCCCGGAGTACCTGTATTCCGTCGGCGGGCGCATCCAGTTCGGCGAGACCGCCGAGGAGGCCGTAAGGCGGGAAGTGCGGGAGGAAACCGGTGTGGACATGGCGGTCGACCGGCTCGGCTTTGTGCATGAAAACTACTTTTACGGCGACGTTCCCGCCAACATGGGAAAGCTGATTTATGAGATCTCCTTCTATTTTTACATGAAGGCCCCCACGGATTTTGCCCCCGCCTGCGGCTCCTTTACCGAGGACGGGCAGAAAGAATTTCTGCACTGGGTACCTGTTGACACGCCGGTGCCGTACTATCCGGGCTTTTTCCGAACAGAGCTCCTTGCCCCGAGCCGGGAAGTCAAATATTTTTTGACCGACGAGCGGCAGCGTTCCGATTTTTCGGGAAATGGAAGATAGAAAGGAAGCTGCAATGAACGATTCGATAAACATCGCTCTGCTGCAAATCCTGCCCACAGGGAGCATTGAACAGAACATGGAAAAAGGCGTTCGATGCTGCAAAGAGGCCAGTGCGCGGGGCGCGGACATCGCCCTGTTCCCGGAGATGTGGAGCAGCGGGTATGCCATCCCCCATGACGCAGA
>CANPWZ010000010.1 GCA_947585425.1 uncultured Oscillospiraceae bacterium | reverse complement strand
TACACCTGCCGCTGGAGCTGCCGGGCCTGATGGACGGACGCCAGCCCCTCCAGCTTGCGGATGAGGGCGTCGCTCTTGCGGTTGGTCAAAAACCGGCTGGACTGCACCGCGTCCACCAGCAGCTTCAGCTCGGCCAGCTCAAAATCCCGCTCCCCGATGAACCAGCCGCCCCCCTTGCCCCGGCGGGACTGGACGTCCAGCCCCAGCTGGCGGAGCTGCTCCATGTCGTCGTAGATGCTCTTCCGCTCGGCGGACAGGCCGTGGCGCTCCAGCTCCTCCTGCATCTCCTGCCGGGAGACGGGGTGGTCCTCGTCGCTGCGTTCCAGCAGGAGCTTCGCCAGAATGGGCAGCTTGCGCTTGTAGTTGGCGTTCTTCGCCATGACGCATCCCCTCCTTCCGGGACCATGCTAACAAAATAAAGGTCCCATATTTGGGGACATTATAGCAGGCTTTGCGGAAAAGCGCAAGTCCCATAAAAGGGGCCGGTTTTTACGGCTCCGGCAAAGGCTCCACATACCCCTCCTCGCCGGGGTGGATGATGTCGGCGGTGGGTATGTCCGGCGGAGGGGCGCCTTTGTCCGGCAGGGCGGAGGGGGTCTCGCCGCCGTCGTTCCAGCGGGGCTCGCCCACGGAGTAGCCGGCGTTGTTCACCGCACCGTCGGCGGAGAGAACGTCCAGAGCGAACCCGCCGCCCACGGCGTACCGCACGAATCGGGCGCACAGTTCGCCGGCCCGCTTCGCGTCGTCGGTATAAATGCCCAGCTTATACCCCACGCCGTCCGCCACGAAGGACACCTCCCGGCTCTCCCGCAGTTCCGTGCCGTCGTCCAGGGTGCAGCAGCCCGTGTTTTTCAGGGCGGTGATCTCCACCCCCTGCCACTCCGTGTGCTGATAGTCCTCGTCGGGAAAGACGACGCAGGAAGGCACCTCGCCGCCCTTCATGATCTCCAGGGACAGGAAAAGGTTTTCCCCGTCGGCGTACACAGACGCCGCCTGGGGCGTCCCATCCTCCAAAAACCAGAGCATGCCGCCCCAGTCCAGGCCGTCCCACAGCAGATGGTCCCCCATGGCGGCCTCCCCGCCGCAGAGGGCGGTCACATCCTCCGCCTCCGCGTCCCGGTAGAGGGCGCCGGGCGGGGCCAGCGCGTAGTCCTGCCGGTCCAGCCCGGAGGCGTCTACCCAGTTGAGGGCGGGCAGGAAGTAGTAAGCCTGAGTCTCCCCCTCCGCCAGCCAGTAGCCCGGGTCCACGCCGGGGTTTTTGCCCACGTGCTCCGGGTCATTCGGGTCGGGGGCGGGCATATCGGGCGCGGGCTCAGGGACGCCGGTGGTCAGAACGCCGCCTTCGGGATCGGGCGCGGGGAGGATGTCGGGGGCAGCGGTCTCCCCCGGCCCCAGCGGGCCCACGGCGGGCAGGTCTGTAGTGGGCAAACTCACCGCCCAGGCCCCCACGCCGATGACCAGCGCCATCGCCGCCGCCAATCCGCCCCATTTGAGCCAGGGATTGGGCCGCTTTTGCGGCGCTTTCAGGTTTTTCAGCTTTTCATGGAGGGTATCGGGCACCCCGATCCCGTCCATGTAGCGCTTGTATCGCTTCATTCAGAATTCTCCTTTCAGCTTCCGCCGCAGGGCCTCCCGGGCCCGGCTCAGATCGGACCGCACCGTCCCCGGCCGCCGGCCCAGTATCCTGCCGATCTCCTCGGTGGAGTACCCCTCGTAGTAAAAGAGGTGGACCGCCGCCCGCTGGTCCGGGGGCAGCTCCAGAATGGCCTCCACCAGATCGGCTGTCTCGGCGTTGGGGGCGGGGTACACGTCCAGCAGCTCCACGGTGGGATGGCGCTGTTTGTCCCGGAGCACGTCCTTGCAGCAGTTGGCCGTCACCCGCAGCAGCCACGCCTTTTCGTGGTTCTCATCCTTGAATTTTGGGCGCGTTTGCAGAAAGCGCAGGAAGGTCTCCTGCACCGCGTCCTCCGCCTCCGCCGCCGTCCCCAGGATGGCCAGGGCGGCCCGGTACAGCGTGTTCTCGTATCTGCTTACCAATTCCTCCAACCGGTCGGACGGGGTCATGCCCTTGCCCCCTTTCACTCATAAAACGCAGAATCGGGCCCGATTGCTGCAAGGGGAGAAAAATTTTTATGGAAAATCCTGTTCCTCTATGATATACTGATTTCAAAGATCAATCAACCGAAAGGAGATCGCGTATGGATCAGGAACTCCGGCTGGCCGTCCTCATCGACGCGGACAACGCCCCCCGCTCCGCTCTGCGGGAGATCATGGCGGAGGTGGCCGTGTACGGCGCCGCCACCGTCAAGCGCATCTATGGGGACTGGACCTCCCCCAACATGAACTCCTGGAAGCCCCTGCTGCTGGAACACGCCATTTCCCCCGTACAGCAATACAGCTATACCACCGGCAAAAACTCCACCGACTCCGCCATGATCATCGACGCCATGGACGTACTCTATGCCGGCAACTGCGACGGGTTCGTGCTGGTGTCCAGCGACTCGGACTTCACCCGCCTGGCCACCCGGCTGCGGGAGGCTGGGATGAAGGTCTACGGCATGGGGGAGAAAAAGACTCCCAAGCCCTTTATCGTGGCCTGCGACAAGTTCGTCTACATCGAATCCCTGAAGGCCGCCGAGGCCGCCGCCGTCAAGGAGGCCGCGCCCAAGGCCAAAAAGAAGGCCCCCGCCGCGGCCTCCCCGGAGCCGGAGGTCCAGAGCCTGGGCATCAAGGAGCTGATCGCCCAGTCGGTGGAGGACCTGGCCGACGAGGACGGCTACGCCTACCTGGGGGACCTGGGCAATCTGCTGATGAAAAAGCAGCCCGACTTCGATCCCCGAAACTACGGCTTCTCCAAGCTGTCCAAGTTCATCTCCTCCCTGGAGGGCTTTGAGACCGACGAGCGACACAACGCCAACCACCAGGGCACCCAGATCTACGTCCGCAACAAGAAGTGACCATAAAATGCGCGAAGAGCGCCGGTTTTCTGGGAAAACCGGCGCTCTTTCACTCTTTTCCGCACAGGCGGAGGAATTCCCGGAATACGGTCCCTCCGTCCACCGTGTCGGGCCGGGCCAGCGCCCCGGTCATCCGCTCCGGGTGGAACTGGACGGAGATCAGCGGCAGGGACTCGTGTTCCAGCCCCTCGATCACCCCGTCGGACGAGCGGGCGGAGGCGTACAGGCCCCGGCCCAGCCGGCCGATCCCCTGGTGGTGATTGCTGTTCACCGGGAACACCGGGCCGTACAGCCGGCGGAGCAGGGTCCCCTCCTCCGCCCGGACGGGGTGGACAGCGTCCCCCGCCCTCTGGTGGTTCGGGACCAGGGGGCCCAGGTCCTGGATGAGGCCGCCTCCCGCCCACACGTTCACCACCTGATGGCCCCGGCAGATGGCCAGCACCGGCCTCCCCGCCCCCAGAAAGGCGTCCAGCAGGGCCAGCTCCGCCCGGTCCCGGGCGGGGTCCATGTCCCGGGAGCCCCGGTCCTCCTGGCCGAACCGGGCGGGCTCCACATCCCCGCCCCCGGCCAGCAGCAGGCCGTCGAAGGACAGATCGGGGGCGGGCAGATAGGCGGCGGTGGGCTCCCCTCCCGCCGCCCGGACGGCGCTCACATAGTTGGCGGGATCGCCCCCGCCGGTGGAGATCAGGATCTTCGGTATCATGCGGCCACCCTCCCCTGTTTCAATGTCTGTCTCAGTTTCGCCGCCAGGTCGGTCACCGACAGCCCCTGGGCCAGCAGGGCGGCGGCGTACAGGATCACACCCAGCGCGGCGCAGAGGGCGGCGGCGGTCAGCTCTCCCAGGCCGGAACCCAGCAGGACGTTGAAAAAAAGCCGGCACCAGGCCCCCATGAACCCCGCCGCCAGCAGGGGCCGGACGAACCAGTGAAACACCCGGGGCCGCAGCTCCGCCGCCCGGAGGACGGAGATCAGATCCAGTCCCGCCCCCGCAAGGCCGGACAGGAGGAACCCGGCGGCGAACCCGGCGAGGCCCCACCTTGCCACAGTAAAATACGTGAACCCCAGCTGCACCACGTCGCTGAGGATGGCGTTCCGGGCGGCCCGCCCCTGGAGGCACAGGCCGTTCAGCGCCCCGGACAGCACTGACTGATAACAGCCCAGCAGGGTCCCGGCGGCCAGGGGCAGGATGTACTCCCCCACTCGCCCGTCCCCAAACATGGCCCGGCCCAGGGCGGGGCCGATGACGGCCAGCAGGGCCATACAGGGGGCGGTCAGCAGAGAGGTGGCCGACATCACCCGGTCCAGAAAGCGTCCGGCGGCCCGCCGGTCCCCCCCGGCGGTGCGGCGGGCCAGGTCGGGCACCATCACCAGGCACAGGGCCCCGATGAACCCGGTGGGCAGATTCAGCAGGGGCAGGGTCATGCCGGAGAGCACCCCGAATTCCGCCATGGCGTCCCCGGGGGCCATCCCCCCCTTCACCAGTCCCGCCGGGATGAGCACCGCGTTGGCGGAGCCCAGCAGGGTCCCCAGCAGGGAGGTGGCCCCCACCGGCAGGGCGATGGAAAACAGCTTCTTCCGGGAGAAGGTCACCGCCGTCTCTCCCGGCGGGTCCCGCCTCCAGTGGCGGCGCAGCAGCAGGGTCAGGGCCAGGGCGGAGAACACCTCGCACAGCACCATCCCCAGCACGATGAGCCCCACTGTCTGCTCCGCCGTCCGGGGAAAGACCAGCAGCAGGAGCAGCAGGACCGCCCCCGCCCGGATGAGCTGCTCGGCGGTCTCCACGGCGGCGGGGGGCCGCACCAGGCCGATGCCGTAAAAGCAGTGTTTATGCAGGTTCTCCACCCCGGTGAGGAGCATACAGGGCACCAGCAGGGCCACCCCCAGCCGGGTGCGGGCGTCCCCCAGGAGATACACGGAGATGGGGTCGGACAGCAGCAGCACCAGCCCTCCCAAAGGCAGGGCCAGCAGGAAAAAGCACCCCAGTGCCCGTTTCAGCACCGCCTTCACCGCGCCGCTGTCCCCCAGGGCGTGGTACCGGGCGGACTGGGTGGACACCGCCACCGTCAGCCCCACGGCGGTCACCGACATGAAGATGGAGTAGACGGGCATCACCAGCTGATAAAGCCCCATGATCTCCGCCCCGATGAGCCGGGACAGGGCCATGCGGTATAGGAATCCTACCACCTGGGAGAACAGCCCCGTGGCGGTGAGCAGAAGGGTCCCCGCTAAGATGGCCGGCAAGACAAGCCCCCCTTTCAACGGATAAGCTATCCTATGAAAGAGGGGTTGTCTATTATCCTTCCGCGGCGCGCTCCAGCGCGCCGGTGGCGGCGTCCAAATAGTATTCGGCGGTGTTGGTGGCGATGTGCCAGCAGGGCGTCAGCCGGGTGACGCCGGAGGCCGCCTGACTGGCCCGGTACCCCGCCTCCATGGACTGGATGGCGGAGCACACGTCCCCCCGCTCCCGCACGCCGTCCAAAAACCGCATGAGAGCGGTGGGCAGGGTGAGGACGCCGCCGCTCTCCCCGGACGCGGTGCCGAAGGCCAGCAGTACGCCGTCCACAGCCTGGAGCCGCCCCTCCCGGTAGGTGAACACGGCGGTGCAGGAGAACAGGGGGATCCCCTCCCAGCGCTGGACGAAGGCGACGGCGGCGCCCCCGTCCTCCAGCCGGGTCACCCCGCTCTGCTCCCCCTCCACGCCCATCTTCTTCAGCAGGGCGGCGGCATGGGCGGCGGGGTCGTCGGTGTGCAGGCGGGGGGCGTCATTCAGCCGGGCGGACAACTCGCCTCCCGGCCGGACGGACACCTCTCCGGCGTCCGTCTGATAGAGATACAGCCCGCCCCCCCGGTTGTCCCCGGCGGCGGTCTCCCCCAGCAGGGCGGCGGCCAGCTTTCCCTCTCCGGCCACATCCCGCTCCACAGTGGCCGGGCTCAGGCCCTCCGCGCCGGACAGGGCGGACTGCTCCACCCGGATGCCCTGTACGCCGAGGGCTTCCACCGCCTGGGTGAGGGCCGCCTGGTCATAGGCGTCGGCCTCGCTCTTCCGGGCCCACACCAAAAACAGCAAAAAGCCGTTGACCAGCAGGAGCAGCAGGATGATGATGTTTTTCACTTTTCGCCACTCCACGATGGCCGGCCTCCTCCCCTTTTGAGGTCACTCCCCCACCCACTGGGGCGCGGCGGCGTCCCCGCCGCCGTCCAAATACAGGATGCGCAGCTCCAGCCGCTCCCGCGTCTGCTCCGGCAGGGTGGCCGCCGCCAGATCGATGGGCAGCAGCACGACGGTCCGATTGCTGGCGGCGTAACTGCGCAGGCGCAGGGTAAAATCGGTGATATACCCCTCCCGGATCAGGAACCGGGCGCACCAGCCCTCCTGATGGAGCCGGACGGCGCTGCCGTTCAGCCGGTAGCCGAAGGACACTGCGAAGCCGTCCTCCTCCGGCCGGGCGGAGATCAGATACAGGGAGGCCTCCCCGCAGAGGGCGCCCGCCGTCTTTTCCGCCAGGGCGCGGGCGGCCTCGATGGCCCCCGCCGCGCCGGCGCCGGCGGGATATTTGCCGCCCTGAGCCGCCCGGTAGGTCACGCCGCCCCCGTTCTCCACCTCCAGCCGGTCGCCGCCGTCCAGATAGACCTCGCCGCCGCTGACCTGGGTGTGGTTCTGGTCGCTGAAGGACAGGGCGGACAGCAGTTCGGGCACTTTCGCGGAGGTGAGCGGGTCGGTCACGTCGTACTCCGCCCAGGAGCGCTCCTCCTCGGTGACGAGGGTATAGGGCCGGAGCAGGGCCGCCAGCGTCTCGTCCTCATAGGCAAAAAAGGCGCCGTTGGGCCGGCTGTCCGCCACAATGGGCTCCAGGTGGAGGGACCAGCTCAGCGCGGTGCCGCAGCGGTAAAACGTTTCCGTGCCGGCGTCCTGCCAGCACAGCAGCACCTGGTCCTCCTCCCCAGCCCGCAGCAGCAGCCGGCGGGCGGAGCCCTCCAGAGCGCACTCCCCCGCCTCGCTGAGCCACCCGCCCAGGGCGGACAGAGGGATCTCCCCGGCAAAGTCGAAATACAGCCCCGGCGCGGACAGGCACTCCCGCCACTCCTCCTCCCGGATGGTCTGGGGCTCCCCAGCGGAGGCCAGCGCGTCCCCCAGCAGGGGGCCTGTGTGGGTGAAGAGCTCGTCGGCGCGGGCCTGGTCGTACTGCACGCCATAGCGCCCCTCCCCGGTGGTGACCACCAGCGCCGCGGGCAGGGTGGCCGCCGTGGGGGCGCTCTCCCCGCCGGAGCTCCCCGGCAGCCCGGGCCGGGGCACCAGCCCGGAGCGGCCGCCGCTGCCGAATAGCAGCACGGACAGCAGCAGGGCGGCAGACAGGGCCAGCAGGGCGATGAGCAGGTCCTTCCCCCACTCGATCCAGCGATCAGCCCGCTTCATTTCGATCCACCTTTTTGGGGCCGCCGATAGGCAGCTCCATCCGCACGATGAGGCCGGGCCCCTCCTTGTCCACCAGGTACAGTTCGCCCTCGTGCTGATTCATGATCTCCCTGGCGATGGACAGCCCCAGCCCCGTGCCGCCGGACTGGCGGGAGCGGGCCTTGTCCACCCGGTAGAACCGCTCGAAGATGTGCTCCCGGTCGGCCTCGGGGATGCCGATGCCGTTGTCGTCCACCTGCATCCACACCCGGTCCCCCGTCTGTCCGGCGGAGATGACGATGCGCCCCCCGTTGGGGGTGTATTTGATGGAGTTGGACAGGATGTTCATCATCACCTGGACCACCCGCTCCCGGTCGGCCACCACTTCGGGCAGGTCGGAGGGCAGCTCCAGGATCAGCTCGTGGGCGTGGTTCCGGGCGTCCAGCCGGATGGCCTGATAGGTGTCGTCCACCGCCTGGCCGAAGGGGAACTGGGTCAGGCGCAGCTCGCTGCGGCCCGAGTCGAATCTGGACAGGGTGAGCAGGTCCTGGAGGATGTGGATCATCCGATCGGACTCGTTGAGGATGACCCCCAAAAACCGCCGCTCCATCTCCGGGGGCAGGTCGCCCACCCCGTCGGCCAGCGTCTCCGCGTAGCTTTTGATGTTGGTCAGCGGGGTGCGCAGCTCGTGGGACACGTTGGCCACAAAGTCCTTGCGGGTCTGCTCGGCGGTGCGCTGGGCGGTAACGTCGTGGATGAGCACCAGCACGCCGCCCTGGTTGGCCCGGGCGAAGGGGGCCAGCAGCAGCTCCAGATAGCGTCCTTCCACGGTGCGCTCGGCGGCCAGATGGCTGGCGGCCCCCTCCACCTCGGCAAAGGGGAACAGGTCGCCGAACAGGGGCTCATAGCGGTCGTCGGAGGTGAACTCCCGCCCCAGCAGCTGGGCGGCGGCGGGGTTGGAGTGGATGACCCGCTGCTCCCGGTCGAAGGCCACCACGCCGTCGGCCATGTGGAGGAACAGGGTGTCCAGCTTGTTGCGCTCGTTCTCCACGGCGGCGATGGTGGTCTCCAGCTGGCCGGCCATGGCGTTGAAGCTCTCGGTGAGCTGGCCGATCTCGTCCCCGCTGGTGACCTCCAGCTCCTTGGAGAAGTCCCCCTCGGCCACATCCTCGATGGCGTCGGTGAGGCGCTGGAGGGGGGCCACCATGGTCTTGGACAGCAGGAAGGACAGCAGCACCGAGATGATGAGGCCCAGCACCAGCGCCTCCAGGATCAGAGAGAACATCTCCCCGATCAGGGTGCGGGCGGCGGCCCGGTTGTCCAGGATGTAGACGATGTAGCTCTCCCCGCCCCGGGTGATGGGGACGGCGGCGTCCATGTAGTCGGCGGCGGCGCTGCTGGCATACCCCGGCTGCCCCAAAAGGGCGGTGGTGATGTTGGGGGTGATGGCCAGCCCCCCCTCCGGCTCCGGGGAGGACCCCGTCAGATACCGGCCGGTGTCCCCGGCCAGCACGTAGTAGTTGCGGTTGCGGCGGTCCACCCCCAGGGCGCCGCCGTAGGCCCGCAGGACGGCCTCCACCATGGCGGCCCCGTCGGTCTCATCCGCGGTGGGGTTCTCCAGGTCCCGGATGAAGTCCGCGTTGTCCTGGCCAAAGGCGTCGGCCATCTGCTGGTAGAAGTCGTTGATATAATACCTCGTGACGGAGTTCATCAGAAACGCGCCCACCACCACCATCAGCGACACGATGAGCAGCACCATGATGAGCATCAGTTTCAAGTGCAGGCTGCGGCGCATGGGGACGCCTCCTTCTCCATGAGATCAGTCGGGCTGGCGGAACGCGTAGCCCAGGCCGCGGCGGGTCAGGACGAACTCCGGGGCGGCGGGGTCGTCCTCCAGCTTCTCTCTCAGCCGGCGGATGGCCACGTCCACGGCCCGGACGTCCCCCACGTAGCCCTCGTAGTTCCACACCTTTTCCATCAGCAGCTCCCGGGAGAACACCTGCCCCGGCTTGGAGGAGAGCAGGCGCACGATCTCATACTCCCGCTGGGTCAGATCCACGGCGGCGCCGTCCTTGTACACCATCATGGCGTCGGGGTCGATGCGCAGCCTGCCGATCTCCAGCTGGCCGGCAGCGGCGGGGGCGCTCGCCATCTCGGTGCGGCGGATGTTGCTCTTCACCCTCGCCAGCAGCTCCCGCATGGAGAAGGGCTTGGTGATGTAGTCGTCCGCCCCCAGCTCCAGGCCCAGCACCTTGTCGGTCTCCTCCTGGCGGGCGGTGAGCATGATGATGGGGGTGGCCTTTCCCGCCTCCCGGAGACGGCGGCACACCTCGAAGCCGTCCATCCTGGGCAGCATCAGGTCCAGCAGGATCAGGTCCGGGTCCTTCTCCATGGCCAGCTTCAGCCCCTGGGCCCCGTCCAGGGCCTCCAGGGTGCTGTATCCCTCCCTGGCCAGGTTGAAGGCCAGGATGTCCACGATGTTGCGCTCGTCCTCTACGATCAGGATCTTTTTAGCCATCCTGTTCCCTCCCCATGAGCCGGGCCGCCCGGTACAGGGCGGCGATGGTCTTGCAGTCCTGGATGCGGCCGTCGGCCGCCATGTCCAGCGCCTCCTCAAAGGGCACCTTGAACACCTCCAGGAACTCGTCCGCGTCCGGGTGGGTCTCCCCGAAGGTGAGCCCCCGGGCCAGGTAGACGTGCTGGAGCTCGTCGCAGTAGCCGGGGGTAGGCAGCATCTCCCCCGCCCTGTCCCAGCGGGACGCCTCCGCCCCGAGCTCCTCCTTCAGCTCCCGCCTGCATGCCTCGTCGGGGTCCTCCCCCCACTCCAGCTTGCCGGCGGGCACCTCGATGACCACCCGGTCGTAGGGATAGCGGAACTGCCGCTCCAGATATACGTTCCCCTCGTCGTCCACGGGGACCATCACCACCGCGCCGGGGTGACGGATGACCTCCCGCCAGGAGGTCTTGCCGTTGATGAGCTCCACCGTGTCGTAATATACTTTCAGCAGGCCGCCGTCGTACACCAGCCTGCTGGTGAGGGTCTTTTCGTTCAGATCCATGGAAAACCGCCTCCGAGCCACAAAAATTCATGTTATTATACCACACCTCGCCGGAAATAGGAAGATAAAAATACGCCCCCGCGATTGGATATTGTAAAAATCCCCGGTCTCTGGTAAAATAGCCTCACTGTAAAAACGAGGTGATCGCCGTGAACTTCAAAACGCTGCTGGCCGCCCTGCGGGGCGTGAGCGCCTATAAGGACATCCTGGACACCCCGGTGATGGAGGCAGCCCTGCGGCTGACCTCCTGCGCCGTGTATGGGGACGGACTGGGGGGCCTGGACGCCTATACCGACCTGTTTTACCGCCTCCACGCCGAGGGGGCCGACGGGCTGGGCGCCTGGCTGGACGGCGCCCTCCTCCGCTCGGAGGGGCCCTACCCCCGGCTGGCGGAGCGCATGGGCCGGGATCCCGCCCTGGAGCAGGCCGCCCGGCGGGACGTCTCCACCTTCGACCTGCTGGCCAATACGGACTGCGACAAGTGGATCGCCCGGCTCACCGAGCTGCTGGACAGCGACTACCAGGGGGCCCTCACCGGCCTGCCCCGGTGGAGGATCGGGCCCCGCCTGAGCTTTGAGGACTACACCGACGCCTACCGAAAAGGGGCGGGCATCTTCGCCTGCCGCGCCTTCGTGTGGGAGGATGAGGCGCTCATCCCGGTGCCCCATCCCGACTGCCCCGCCGCCGAGGACCTGCTGGGCTATGAGCGCCAGCGGGAGCAGGTCATCCGCAACACCCGGCGGCTGCTGGCGGGGAACTGTGTGAACAACGTCCTCCTCTACGGGGAAAGCGGCACCGGCAAATCGGCCACGGTGAAAAACCTGCTCACCCTGGACGGGATGGAGGGCCTCCGCATCATCGAGGCGGACAAGGAGAACTTAAGCGGCCTGCCCGCCCTCATCCGCCAGCTGGAGGGCCGGCCCCAGAAGTTCATCCTCTTCATCGACGATCTGACCTTCGACCGGGACGACCCCACCTACTCCGTCCTCAAGACCATCCTGGAGGGGGGCGTGGAGCGCCGGCCCCAAAACGTGGCGGTCTATGCCACCTCCAACCGCCGCCACCTGGTGCGCCAGACCATCTCCGAGCGGGCGGGGGACGAGATCGACCGCTCCGAGACCATCCAGGAAAAAACCTCCCTGGCCGATCGGTTCGGCCTCAGGGTGCTGTTCCAGGGCCTCACCAAGCAGGAGTACCTGGACATGGTGGACTATCTGGCCCGCCGCGCCGGGATCGACATGATCCCGGAGGAGCTCCACGAGCGGGCCATCGCCTGGGAGCGCCGCTGCGGCTCCCGGACCCCCCGGACGGCAAGGCAGTTCGTGCTGTCGCTGTAACGGAAAAAGGCTGCTTCGGGGAGGCGTTTCCCTGTCAAACGCCTCCCCGTTTTTCATAACCCAACACAAATGGGCCGCCGTGTCGTTCCGTTCGCGTGAAAAACCCGGTATTCTGGCATTACCAAAACGACAGGAGGTAATGTCAAATGAACACCGACAAGATCTACGCCGAGGCCATCGCCAACGAGTACTCCAAAAAGAGCGCTTCCAAGGTTGTGGCCCTGAAAAAGCTGGACCGAAAGGCCAAGCTTCCGGCCCGTCTGTTCGCCTGGATCTTCGGGGCCGTCTGCACCCTGCTGGCGGGCACCGGGATGTGTCTGGCCATGGGGGTCATCGGCGGCGGGAGCGCCGGTGCCATGGCGCTTGGCATCGTGATCGGCGTCATCGGCTTTGCGGGGATGGGAGTGAACTACCCCATCTACCGGCGGCTTTTGCAGCGGAGCAAGGACAAGTACGCCGGCGACATCATCCGTCTGGCCGGGGAGATCACCGGCGGCGAGGAATAAGGCCCGCGGAGGCGAAAGGGGGCGGAGCGGTTGAACCGATCGGAGAGCAGATATTTCAACACCGCCGTCCGAATGGACGAGGCCCTGATTGAGCTGCTTGATAAAAAGAGCTTTGAATACATCACGGTCACAGAGATCTGCCAGAGGGCCGGGGTCAACCGCTCCACCTTCTATCTGCACTATGAGACCATGGCTGACCTGCTGAACGAGTGCGCCGAGTACGCCAATCGGAAGTGCTTTGACCGATACGGCAAGGAGTACGCGGATATGTCCAAACGGCTGTCGTCGGCGGACCTGAAGGAGCTGGTTTTCATCACACCGAACTATTTGCGGCCCTATTTTGAGTTCGTAAAGGAGAACCGGCGGCTGATGAAAGTGGTGCTGTCCCATCCGGCGGCGCTGAACATGGAAAACACCTTCAACTCGCTGTTTCATCGCATCTTCTCCCCGGTGCTGGGCCGGTTCCGCTTCCGCGAGGAGGACAAGCCCTATATCATCCGCTTTTATCTTTCGGGCATCATGGCCATCGTCGCGGAGTGGATCAAGGACGACTGCCGCATGCCCGTGGACCGGATCATCGGCCTCTGTATGCAGTGCATCCTGCCTGACGGGGCGGAGACCCAGCTGTCCCGTTTTGCCGCGCAAACGGAGGGAGAACCTGTATGATGGGCGAGGGGCTGAAAGAGGCCGCCGCCGCGCTCCGAAAGGACGCCCGCGCCAGGGACAGGGCGGTCCTGTACGTCAGTCTCGCCGCCGGCTGCGGCAACGCCTGCCTCAACGCGGTGGGCGGGATAATGCTCCGCTCCCCCTGGCTGGGTACGCTGGCGTTCTACTACATCATGCTGAGCCTGCTCCGCTTTAACTTGATGCATGGATACAAACAGGATGGTCGTGCGGACAAATGGAAACGGTATCGGCTCACCGCCGCGCTGATGCTGCTCCTGACCGCCGCCCTGTTCGGCATCTCCTGCATGACCATCTACTTCGGCCATATCATCGCCTATCCCGGCTATCTGATCTACGGGGTGGCCGCCTACACCTTCTACGCGGTCATCAGCGCCGTGCGGAACGTCATCGCCTGCCGCAGGTACGACGACCCCGTCCTCTCGGCCAGCAAAGCCCTCAAGCTGGCGGCGGCGGTCATCTCCGTCTACTCCCTGCAATCCGCTCTGATCTCGGCCTTTGGCGACGACGAGGCGTTCCGATCCGCCATGGGAAAATGGGTCGGCGGCGGGGCGTTCCTGATCATCACGGGCATCTCGGTATTTATGATCGTCAAAAGCTCCCTGGCGCTTCGGCGCACATAGGGAAAAGGCCGCCCCAATGGGGCGGCCTTTCTCATGTCTGCGTCTCCCGGATGGCGCGCCTGATCTCCTCCTCCGCCTGCTTCAGCTCACACTCCAGCTCGGCGGCGGGCACCCGCACCGCCCCGTGGCCCAGGATGATGAGCTGTTCCAGCCCGTCGGAGGTGGCCACCCGCACCCGGTGATCCTTTTTCTCTTTCCCCAGGGCGTAGGTGACCTTCTCGATATACATATCCGCCGTCTCCGCCTCCCTGGTGTAGACCACGGAGACCTCCCCGTCCCGCTCCACCGAGCCGGGGTTGTTTTTGACCTTGTAGGCGTCGAACACCACGATGACGTTGATCCTCTTCCAGCCCTGGTAGTTTTTCAGCCGGTCCACCAGCCGCTGGCGGGCGCCGTCCAGATCGGTCTGAGACAGCTTTCGCAGCTCCTCCCAGGCGTGGATGATGTTATAGCCGTCCACCAGCAGATAGTCCTCCCCGTCCCGGAGCTTCAGGCCCTTCCAGGGCCGCTCCTTGTGGGACGCGGACAGCTTGGGCGCGGGGCGGAAGGCCCTGGGCTTCACCGGGCCGTACACCTTGGCGAAGATGGCCTCCAGCTCCTTGTCCAGCGCCTGCTGGGACTCGTAGCTCATCCGCCGGGGCGGAGGCGCGGGGGCGTCCGCAATCTCCCCGGCGGACGCCCGCCAGCCGGAGTCCAGGTGGGCGTGGCTCTTCACCTCGTCCCAGGGCACGTTGTACCCCGCCCCATGGGCGCAGAACACCGAGCCGGGGGGATTGGCCAGGTCGGCCTCGGGGTCGTAGCCGATAGAGGCCACCACCTCGTCCTGGTTGTGGCAGGGCCGGTAGCCGTCCACCGCGCAGGACAGCTTTCCCCGGCCGGAGGTGTAAGCGGCCACCTCGGTCCAGTAGCCGCCGAACTCGGACACGGGCGCCGCCCCGGTGAGGACGGCGGTCTCCCCTGACGGCTCCGGCGGGTCCATGGTGCCGCCCATCCGCTGGAGGTCGGTCATGGCCCGGCCCAGGCAGCTCGCCGGCAGCTCCAGCCGAAAGGAATACCAGGGCTCCAGCAGGACGCTCTCGGCGCACATGAGCCCCTGCCGCACCGCCCGGTAGGTGGCCTGGCGGAAGTCGCCCCCCTCGGTGTGCTTCAGGTGGGCCCGGCCGGTGAGGAGGGTAAGCTTCATATCGGTGATGGGGGAGCCGGTGAGCACCCCAAGATGGGTCTTTTCGATGAGATGGGTCAGGATGAGCCGCTGCCAGTGGCCGCTGAGGACGTCCTCCGGGCAGGCGGTGGCGATCTGCAGGCCCGCCCCCCGCTCCAGGGGTTCCAGCAGCAGATGGACCTCCGCGTAGTGCCGGAGAGGCTCAAAGTGGCCCACCCCCTCCACCGGGGCGGCGATGGTCTCCAGGTAGATGATGCTCCCCGGCCCGAAGGTGACCTCGGTGCCGAAGCGCTGGGCCATCACCCGGGAGAGGATCTCCAACTGGACCTCGCCCATGAGCCGGACGTGGATCTCCCCCAGCTCCTCCTTCCACTCCACCCGGAGCTGGGGGTCCTCCTCCTCCAAAATGCGGAGCTGGGAGAGCAGGGTGTGGACGTCCATCCCCTCCGGGGGGAGCACCTGCCAGGTGAGCACCGGCTCCAGCTCCGGGCCCTCCCAGTCCTCCTCCGCCCCCAGGCCCTGGCCCGCCCTGGTCTGGCTGAGGCCGGTGACGGCGCATACCGTCCCCGCCGGGGCCTCGTCCACGGGGGTGGATTTCGTGCCGGAGTAGATGCGGATCTGGGTCACCTTCTCCTCCCAGTCCTCCGCGCGCAGGGGTTCTCGGACCTTCAACGAGCCGCCGGTGACCTTCATCCAGGTGAGCCGCTCCCCCTTCTCGTCCCGGGTGATCTTGAACACCCGCGCCGCAAACTCGGCGGGCCAGTCGGGCTCCAGGGTGAACCGCTCCAACCCGTCCAGCAGCCCGTCCACCCCCTCCACCCTCAGGGCGGAGCCGAAGAACACCGGGAACAGCCTTCTCCGGGCGATGAGGGCGGCCAGGTCGAAGTCGGACAGAGCCCCAGTGTCCAGATAGCGCTCCATCAGCCCCTCGTCGCAGAGAGCGGCGTGCTCCAGCGCCTCCTCCCAGGGGCCGGAGAAGTCCACGCAGTCGCCGCTGAGCCGTTCACGGAGCCGCTCCATAAGGGCGCTCTCGTCGGTGTCCGGCTGGTCCATCTTGTTGACGAACAGGAGGGTGGGCACCCCGTGCCGGGCCAATAGCCGCCACAGGGTCTCGGTGTGGCCCTGGACGCCGTCGGCGGCGCTCACCAGCAGCACGGCGTAGTCCAGCACCTGGAGCGTCCGCTCCATCTCGGCGGAGAAATCCACGTGGCCGGGGGTGTCCAGGAGCGTCAATTCCAGCTCCCCCCGCCGCAGGATGGCCTGCTTGGAAAAGATGGTGATGCCCCGCTCCCGCTCCAGCGCGTCGGTGTCCAGAAAGGCGTCCCCGTGGTCCACCCGGCCCAGCTTCCGCACGCTGCCGGCCCGGTACAACATGGCCTCGGTGAGGGTGGTCTTGCCCGAGTCCACATGAGCCAGCATACCGATCGCCAACCGCTTCATGGGGACGCCTCCTTTCGGTAAAAAATCAATTGAACAGCTCCGCGTTCTCCTCGAACAGTCTTTGAATTTGGGCTCTCAGGGGCTTATGCTCCGGCCAGGACAGGTCCGGGTCGGAGGCGATGAGCCCGTCGGCGGCCCCCTTGGCCTCCTTCAGCAGCTCCATGTCGGAGGCAAAGTCCGCCACCTTCAGCTGGGGCAGGCCGTGCTGCCGCTTGCCGAAGAAGTCGCCGGGCCCCCGGAGCCGTAAATCTTCCTCGGCAATCTGGAACCCGTCGTTGGTGGCGCAGAGGGCTTTCAGCCGCTCCCGGGCGGTGTCGCTTTTGGAGGCCGACACCAGCACGCAGTAGCTCTGGTGGCTGCCCCGGCCCACCCGGCCCCGGAGCTGGTGGAGCTGGGACAGGCCGAACCGCTCCGCGTTCTCGATGACCATCAGGGAGGCGTTGGGCACGTCCACCCCCACCTCGATGACGGTGGTGGACACCAAAACCTGCGTTTTCCCGGACACGAAGTCCGCCATGGCGGCCTCCTTGTCTTTGGGCTTCATCTTCCCGTGGACCAAGCCCACGGTCAAATCGGGAAACACCTTCTCCCGAAGGTCTTTCGCGTAGGTGGTGACCGCCTTCATGTCCATGGGCGGGGCGTACAGGTCGTTCCAGGCGGGCAGGTCCTCCGTTTCCTCCACCGCGGGGCAGACGATGTACACCTGCCGGCCCTCCCCCACCTGCTTGCGGACAAAGCCGTACATCCGGGCCCGCTTGTCCTCCCCCACGGCAAAGGTCTGCACCGGCGTGCGGCCGGGGGGCAGCTCGTCGATGACCGACACGTCCAGATCGCCGTAGATGATGAGGGCCAGGGTCCGGGGGATGGGGGTGGCGGACATGACCAGCACGTGGGGCGCTGTGCCGCTCCCCTTTTCGGCCAGCGCCGCCCTCTGGGCCACGCCGAACCGGTGCTGCTCGTCGGCCACCACCAGCCCCAGGTCCTTGTAGGCCACCCCCTCGGAGAACAGGGCGTGGGTGCCCACGATGAGGTCGATCTCCCCCTCCGCCAGGGCGTTCAGCAGGGCCTTCCGGGGCCGCCCCTTCACCGCCCCGGTGAGGAGGGCCACCCGCACCCCGGCGGGGGAAAGCAGGGCGTCCAGCGTTTTGGCGTGCTGCTCGGCCAGCAGCTCGGTGGGGGCCATCAGAGCGCACTGGCAGCCGTTTTGGGCCGCCGCCCAGGCCCCGAAGGCGGCCACCGCCGTCTTGCCGGAGCCCACGTCCCCCTGCACCAGCCGGTTCATCACCCGGCCGGAGGCGAAATCGGCGGCCATGTCCTCCATGGCCCGCCGCTGGGCCCCCGTGGGGGCGAAGGGCAACAGGGCGGCGAACTCCGCCGGGTCCGCTTTCAGGACCCGGCCCGCCCCCCGCTCCCGGCGCTCCTTCAGCAGGGACAGGCCGCAGGTGAGGGTGAACAGCTCCTCGAACACCAGCCGCCGGCGCGCGATGGCCAGCTCCTCCCAGCTGGGAGGAAAGTGGATGTTCTTCCGGGCGTACTGGATCTGGCACAGGGCGTGGTCCAGCCGCACCTGCTCCGGCAGAAACTCGGGCAGACTATCCAGGCAGTCGTCCACCGCCCGCCGGGCCAGGCCCGCCACCAGATTGTTGGAGATGCCCGCCGTCAGCGGGTACACCGGCATGATGAGCCCCGTGACCCGGCCCGCCCCCTCTTTCTCGAACACCGGGTTGGTCATGGACCGGGCGCGGCCCTGGCGCTCCGCCGTGCCGAAAAACACGTAGGTCTCCCCCGGCCTGAGCGCCGTTCGGAGGTAGGTCTGGTTGAAGAAGGTGAGGTGCAGCACGCCAAAGCTGTCCACCGCCTTCGCCTTCACCAGCTCCAACCCCTTGCGGATGCGGCTCACCGTGGGGGCGGAGGCCACCATGGCCGCCACGCAGCAGGGCCGGTCCTCCGGCGCGTCCCGGAGGTTGAAGCACTCCCGCCGGTCCTCGTACCGCTGGGGCAGGTGGTACAGCAGATCGCCCAGCTTTTTCAGGCCCAGCTTCTCCAGCTTTTTCGCCCGCGCGGGGCCCACCCCCGGCAGGTCGGTCAGCGGGGTCTCCCTTGTCAGCGCCATGGTCTCACCTCCCGAACGTCTTTCCCGATTATAACACAGATACGCCCCCGGCGGCAAGTCCGCCGGGGGCGTATCGACTCAAACTTCGGTGATGACCGGCAAGATCATGGGATTCCGCTTGGTCTTCTTGTAGAGGTAGTTGGACAGGTCGCCCTTGATGGCGCTCTTGATGGAGGACCAGTCCCGGATGTTTTGGTCCTCGCACTCGTAGAGGGCGTCCTGAGCCACCTGGCGCAGCTCCTCCATCAGCTCCTCCGACTCCTTCACGTAGACGAAGCCCCTGGTGATGATGTCCGGCCCGGAGATGATCTGGCCGTCCTCGGCGGAGATGACGGTGGTCACCACGATCATGCCGTCCTGGGCCAGGTGCTGCCGGTCCCGGAGGACCACCGCCCCCACGTCGCCCACGCCGTAGCCGTCCACGAACACCCGGCCGGAGGGCACGGTGCCGTTCAGCTTGATGGACTTGGGCCCCACCTCGATGATGTGGCCGATGTCGCTGATGACGATGTTGTTGGGGTCCATTCCCATATCCCTGGCCAGCTTGGCGTGGGTCTTGAGATGCCGCTGCTCCCCGTGGAGGGGGATGAAGAATTTGGGCCGCACCAGGGCGTGGATGATCTTTAACTCCTCCTGGCAGGCGTGGCCGGACACGTGGAGGGGCAGCGCCCGCTCGTTGACCACCTCGGCGTCCCGGCGGTACAGCTCGTTGATGACGCTGTCCACCGCGTTCTCGTTGCCGGGGATGGCGCTGGCGGAGATGATGACCCGGTCTCCCGGCTGGATGTCCACCTGCCGGTGGGTGTTGAAGGCCATCCGGGTCAGGGCGGACATGGTCTCCCCCTGGCTGCCGGTGGTGATGATGCACACCTTGTCCTTGGGCAGTCCCTTGATCTGGTTGATGTCCACCAGGGTGCCGGTGGGAGGGGTCATATAGCCCAGCTCGGTGGACACCTTCAGGGCGTTCTCCATGGACCGGCCGGTGACGGCCACCTTCCGGCCGTACTTGGCGGCCACATCGATGATCTGCTGGATGCGGTCGATGTTGGAGGAGAAGGTGGTGACGATGATCCGCTCGTCGCAGCCCCGGAACAGGGCCTCGAAGGAGGCGCCCACCGCCCGCTCGCTCTTGGTGTAGCCGGAGCGCTCCACGTTGGTGGAGTCGCACAGCAGGCAGAGGACCCCCTCGTTGCCCAGCTGGCCCAGCCGGGTCAGGTCGATCATGCCGCCCTGGATGGGGGTGGAGTCGATCTTGAAGTCGCCGGTGTGGACGCACACCCCCACCGGGGTGCGGATGGCGAAGGCCACCGCGTCGGAGATGGAGTGGTTCACATGGATGAACTCCACCGAGAAGCACCCGGCCTTGACCACGGCCCCCGCCTCGCAGGTGATGAGCTTCACCCTGTTCTCCAGGTGGTGCTCCTCCAGCTTCAGCTTGATGAGCCCCGCGGACATCCGGGTGGCGTAGATGGGAGCCTGGACGTCCCGCATGAGATAGGGAATGGCCCCGATGTGGTCCTCATGGCCGTGGGTGATGAAAATGGCCCGGATGCGGTCCTTGTTCTGAATGAGGTAGGTGAAGTCGGGGATGACCACATCGATGCCGTACATATCGTCGTCGGGGAAGCCCATGCCCACGTCCACGATGATGATGTCGTTCCCATACTCGTACACAGTGAGGTTCTTGCCGATCTCGTTGAGACCGCCAAGAGAGATGATCTTCAGCTTTTCTGCCATAAATACTCCTTTTCCAGTTCAAATTACAGGGTTTTTGCGCAGAACGACACAGCCGGCCCTCGTTGCCCGGCTTTTCGTCCTGTATGTATGGTACATATCAAAAGCGCGCTCACTGGCGCTTTACGCCGCAGTCAATGACGCTCGACCCGTCCGGGGAGCGATTTTCGGGGATTATACCACAAGTATTTGGGGTTGTAAAGTCTTTTTTGTCGGCTACCGGGCCCGTGCCAGCGTGAGCGCGGCAACAGAGCCCGCCCCCGCGGCCCGGAGGCAGGCGGCGCACTCCGCCAGGGTGGCCCCGCTGGTGACGATGTCGTCCACCAGCACGATCCGCTTCCCCCTCACGTCCGCGTCGGGGAGGGCCCGGTACGCCCCGGCCACATTGGCCCGGCGCTCCGCCTCGTCCTCGATGCGGGACTGGGTCTCGGTCTGCCGGGTCTTTTCCAGCGCGGGCAGGGCGGGGATGCCGGTCAGCTCCCCCACCCGGCGGGCCAGCAGCTCCGCCTGGTCGTAGCCCCGCTCTCTGCGCCGTCTGGCCGACAGGGGCGCCCAGGTGACGAGGTCCACCGGCTCATGCCAGCGCTCCGCGAGGCACTCCGCCATCAGGCCGCCCAGGACGGCGGCGTGCCCCCTGGCTCCCCGGAACTTATAGCGGCGGACGGCCTCTACCGCCCCGTCCCGGTACCACAGCGGGGAGAGGCAGGCGTCGCAGCCCTCCACCTCCCGTGTCTCCTGCGGAGAGGTGCGGGGCAGGGTCTCCCCGCACAGGGCACAGAGGCCCTCCTCCCACTTTTCCAGCACCCGGCCGCAGAAGGGGCACTTGGGCGGATAGAGCAACTCGTAGAGCGCGCGGAGGACGTTCATTGCTCCTCCAGTTCGATGGGGCCGTGTTCCTTCTCGAAATCACGGACGCAATCCTGCATAAGATGGACCATCTGCCACGTCAGTGAGCGCCCCTCGTATTCGGCAATATAGACCATTTTATCGTGTAACTCGTTATCAATGCGAAAGCCGATGTGTTTTTCCCGCTTCATAACGCCATGCTCCTTTTCGGTTCTGGCATTATGTTAACTCTTTAGACTAAATTTCAGTACAAGATAGACTTATAATAAGTTCATTATATCGCAACCCGTTCCCCCTTGACAAAACGTCCCAAAGCGGCTATAATAGCAAATGGAAAGGGCGCTACCGATAAGCGGTCAGCCCTGAACAGTGGTTTGCCTATTTAGCATAGACAACCGTCACCGGCCAGGGTGGCGGTTGTCTCTCTTTATACGCACAGTCACGGTAAACCCGAAGACATGAAACGTCAAAGTAAGAGGCATAGAGTCACCCCCTTTCAGGGGAGTGGCCGACCGCCTACCGTTATGGCAACGCCCTTTCCGGCGTTTATTATACAGGATGTGACAGGAAAAGTCAACGTACCAAAAGGAGGGCCGCGGCGCGGCCCTCCTCGTTTGTTATTGCGGCTTGAAGCCGTCCTTCAGGCTCACCGCCCGGTTGAACACCGGGTGCTCCGGCGTGCTGTCCTTGTCCGGGCAGAAGTACCCCTGCCGCAGGAACTGGAACCGCTCGGCCGTGTCGCAGTGGCCCAGGCCGGCCTCCAGCTTGGCGTGGGGCAGCACCTCCAGGGAGTTGGGGTTCAGGCACTGGATAAAGTCCTTCCCCGCCGCGTCAGGCTCGGGATCGGAGAACAGGTTTTCGTAGAGACGGACCTCCGCGTCCACGGCGGTGGCGGCGTCCACCCAGTGGATGGTGGCCCCCTTCACCTTCCGGCCGTCGGCGGGGTTGCCGCCCTTGGAGTCCGGGTCATACTCGGCCAGGATCTCGGTCACATTGCCCTGCCCGTCCTTCACGCAGCCGGTGCAGCGGATGAGATAGGCCCCCTTCAGCCGGCACTCGGGGCCGTCGGGATAGAGCCGCTTGTATTTCGGCACCGGGACCTCCAGGAAGTCGTCCGCCTCCACCCACAGGGTGCGGGAGAAGGCGACGGTCCGGGTCCCCTCCTCGGGCCGGTTGGGGTTGTTCTCCACCTCGAAGGTCTCGGACTGCCCCTCCGGGTAGTTGGTGATGGTGAGCTTCACAGGGCGCAGCACCGCCATCACCCGCCGGGCGGACTCGTTCAGGTCCTCCCGGAGGCAGTACTCCAAAAAGGCGTACTCGATGGTGTTGGTGTTCTTGGCCACGCCGATGCGCTCGCAGAAGTTGCGGATGGCCTTCGGCGTGTAGCCCCGGCGGCGGAGGCCGCACAGGGTGGGCATACGGGGGTCGTCCCAGCCGGACACATAGCCCTCCTCCACCAGCCTGCGCAGCTTCCGCTTGGACATAACGGTGTGGTCGATGCCCAGCCGGGCGAACTCGATCTGCCTGGGCTTGTGGTAGGGGATGGACACGTTGGATACCACCCAGTCGTACAGGGGCCGGTGGTCCTCAAACTCCAGGGAGCACAGGGAGTGGGTGATGCCCTCCAGGGCGTCCTCCAGGGGGTGGGCGAAGTCGTACATGGGGTAAATGCACCACTTGTCCCCCTGCCGGTGGTGGGAGGTGTGGTTGATCCGGTAGATCGCCGGGTCCCGCATATTGAAGTTGCCGCTGGCAAGGTCGATCTTGGCCCGGAGGGTGTACTTCCCGTTGGGGAACTCCCCGTTCCGCATCCGCTGGAACAGGTCCAGAGACTCCTCGATGGGCCGGTCCCGCCAGGGGGAGCGGGCGGGGGTGGTGGTGTCGCCCCGGTACTCCTTGAACTCCTCGGGGGTCAGCTCGCACACATAGGCCAGCCCTTTTTTGATGAGCTCCACGGCGAACCCGTACATCTGCTCAAAGTAGTCGGAGGCGTAGTAGAACCGGTCCCCCCAGTCGAAGCCCAGCCAGTGGATGTCCTCCTTGATGGCCTCCACGTACTCCACATCCTCCTTGGAGGGGTTGGTGTCGTCCATGCGGAGGTTGCAGAGGCCGCCGTACTTCTCGGCGGTGCCGAAGTCGATGGTCAGGGCCTTGCAGTGGCCGATGTGGAGGTAGCCGTTGGGCTCGGGGGGGAAGCGGGTGTGGACAGTCATGCCGGCGTACTGCCCGCCCTGCGCGATGTCCTCGTCGATGAAATCATGGATAAAATTCTGGCTCATTGGGACGTTCAGCTCTTCTGCCATGTCTGTTCACTCCTTTTGTGATCGTCTGTCCGGCCTTCCGCCGTAACTCCGCTATTTTACTATGTCCCGCCGGAAAAAGCAACCTCAATCTACGTACTTGTCCACAAAGGCGGTCACCGTGTCCCAGTAGAGGGTGGGCTCGGTGCTCACCGCCCCGCCGTGGGCGGCGTCGTGGACCACCAGCTTCTCCTTCTCCGCGCTGGCGCAGGCGTCATACACCACATCCAGCATCTCAAAGGGCACGAAGGTGTCCGCGTCCCCGTGGATGAACAGCATGGGCACGCTGGCCTTCTTCAACTGTTCGACGGCGGACGCCTCCTCAAAGGAGTACCCCGCCCGCAGCTTGGAGAACATGGAGGTCACGTTCAGGATGGGGACGGCGGGCAGGTGGAACACATTTTTCAGCTGGAGGCTGAACTCGTCCCACACGGAGGAGTAGCCGCAGTCCTCCACGATGCACTTCACGTTGTCCGGCAGGTCCTCGCCGGATGCCATCATCACCGTGGCGCCCCCCATGGACACCCCGTGGAGGATGATCTCCGCCTCCGGGTCCTTCTGCACGATGGTGTCGATCCAGGCCAGCACGTCGGGCCGCTCCAGCCAGCCCATGCCGATGAACTTTCCGTCGCTCTCCCCGTGGGCCAGGGCGTCGGGGGTCAGCACCGAGTACCCCATGTCAAAGAACTTTTTTGCGTAGCCCGCCATCTGCCCCGCGTAGCCGGTGTAGCCGTGGCACAACAGGGCGTACTTATGGCCCTCCTGTTCGAACCACTTTCCCCGGCGCACCCCGTCGGGCCGCTGGAGCTCCACCGCCTCCCCCTCGGTCTTGAACCACTCCTGAGCGGCGGCGGAGAACTCCCGCCACTCCTTGCGGTCGGGGGCCTCGTCGATCTCCGGCCCGTCGTCGATGCCGGTGACGTTCCCCCGCTCAAACAGGTCGCTCATGGTGAAGGGAGCGTCGGGGTACAGGGCGAACTCGAACAGGAAATTGCCGGCGAACAGCAGTCCGGCCGCCAGCAGTACCAACACCACCGCGATGACGATGAGAATGACTTTCTTTTTGCTCTTTTTCTTGGTCTCCATGGAAGCAGCAGCTCCTTCCGAATGTCCAGGACAGTTTACGCCTTTAGCGGGGGAAAGTCAAGGGGCGGCGGTTTTCTCCCGGACCGGTGTCCACTTTTCCTGGCCTGCCCCGCTGTTATTGACAGAGGGACAAAGGCCCCCGTCCGTATTGACACGGCAATGCAGGAAATGGTAAACTGAAGTGACGCATTTTCTTTGTATCTGCCGATATTCGGGACGGATGGGGGGTGAGCGCCGTGCTGATGTACCTTGCGATGATTGGATCGGACGACGACAGGGCTAAATTCGAGCAGATCTATTACAAATACCGCAATCTCATGTACCACATCGCCTATCAGGTCACCGAGAACCGGGAGGACGCCGAGGACGCGGTGCAGCAGGCGTTCCTCTACGTCGTGGAAAATTTGGGAAAGGTGGACTCCGTGTCCGGGGCCAGGACCCGATCCTTCCTCTCCATCATCACAGAGCACAAGGCCATCGACATCGTGCGGAAGCGCCGCCCGGTGATCGAGCTGGACGCGGCGGAAAAGGAGCTGGCCGTCTCCCTGCCGGAGGACAGCGGCGAGCTGGCCCGGGCCATGGCGAAGCTGCCCAGGCGGTATCAGGACGTGCTGCTGCTCCACTACCACAACGGCTATTCCGCCCGCGAGATCGCCAAAATGCTGGGGTCGTCCCCAGCCGCAGTGCGGAAATCCATCTGGAGGGCCAAAGAGGCCCTCGGCAAGCTGCTTCCTGAGGAGGTGACAGGCGCGTGAGCAGATATATATCGGACGAGGCCCTGCGGCGGGCGGCGGCGGAGCTGGCCGAGGCCAGGCTCGCGGCGCAGCCGTCCCCGGAGGAGTGCGGGCATGAGTTCTCCCCCGCGTTCCAGCGCGCCATGGAAAAGCTCCTGCAAAAGGGAAAACGCAAGGCCGTTTGGCGCAGGGTGGCCTCCATCGCCGCCTCCCTGCTGCTGGTGCTGGCCATCGGCGGCGGGATCGTGCTGGCCGTCAGCCCGGAGGCCCGGGCCGCGGTGGTCAACTGGCTGCGGGAGCAGTACGAGAACAGCATCATCTACCGCTTCTGGGGCGGCGGAGAAACTTCGGAGTTCCCCACCTACCGGGTCGGCTGGCTGCCGGATGGGTGTAACTTGGTGGACGAAACCATAGAAGATGGCTTATGCGTTGCAACGTATGGCCCCTCTGTTGAGGACACCAGGGTTGTCTTTCATTATGGTGACTTTGAAACCATAGGGAGTATGACCATCTTTGATGACGACATCAGCAGCGCCCAGCGGCTTACGATCAACGGCATGCCCGGAGAGTATATTCCTTTTGAGGACGGATCGGGCGGTGATCTGATCTGGATCGACGAGGGCAGGGAAATTACCTTTTCCATCTCTTCCGTGCTGGACAAAGACACGACCATCAGGATCGCGGAAAGCGTAACGGAGACCGGCGGCATTCAGGGGTTTGCCTCCGGGTCCCCCGCTTGCCGGTTCGGCTGGCTGCCGGAGGGATATGAGCTTTTACAGGAAATAGAAGGACCCCCTTATGTGGCATTATATCAGTCTGTTAATGGTAGCAACCAGGTCATTTTTTCTTTTGGTACTTTTGAAGAAATGAAAAATATGGTTATTTCTGGAGATGACATTAGCAATCGCGAGGAGTTGACAATCCAAGGTGCGCATGGAGAGTATATTCCCGACGAAGATGGACAGGGCGGAGATTTGGTCTGGATAGACGAAAAGAGGGAAATTGCTTTTGCCATTTCTTCTTCGTTAGATAAAGACACGATGATCAAGATTGCAGAGAATATTTTGCAGAAATAAAAAATTTTTCAAATTAAGTGTCCCAAATTCACCCCCTCCCCCGCTTTCATTCATAGAAGGCGGGAGAGGGGGTGATTTTTGTGAAACACAAACTGGCCGCTCTGCTTTTAGCGCTGATGGACAATAATACTGTTTCGGCACTTTTGAATCTGATTCTTGATGAACGTTTCATAGCTTTGATTATCATCATCTTTATCGCCCTTTGTGTTCTGCTGATTGTGTTTAGAACGCGAATCCCGATCATTGTGATAATCTTCATGGGGCTGTTTATGGCCGCCGCTCTCCTGTATTTTGCGTTCTTGGCGTGGTTGAGCTTTGGCTTTTCTCATCCCCCGGAATTTTCTGGGATACCGTCGCCCAAATAAAACATGGTAGCCACTCTTTTCTCCGAGTTGGATAAAGAGACGGCCATCAGGATCGCGGAAAATATTTTACAAAAATAAAAAAATTTTCAAATAAGGGGGATCATCCCATGAAAACCACGCTGAAACTATTGGCGGCCATGTGCTGCCTCGGGCTTCTCATCCTGCTCTGCCCGTCCTGCGGGCCCTCGGGCTCCGTCCCTTCCGAGCCCGTCCCGCCCTCCCAGGCGGCGGAGATCACAGAGAACGTACCGCCCACGGAGAACGTCCCGCCATCCCAGGCCCCCGGCGGCTTCACCTACACCAGTGAAAAGCTGGGCGCCACGTTCACGTTCCCGGCGGAGTGGGAGGGATTGATGACCGTCATCGACGCGCCGAGTACCGTCTTTGTCATTGATGCCGGCACCGGCAGCGTCACAAGAGACTGCGTCCTGCTCCTGCCTGCCCACATCATGGACTACGCTGACGAACTCGGATCGTATGAGGAAAGCGTCTTCCCCAACGACTGGAATATCGGACAAATCTATTGGCGGCCAGTGGGAGAGCGCGGGGCCGAAGCCGATTACGGCAATATGGTCTGCCTGACGGAGCAGGACGGGATGGAACTGGTGTGCTTCATGCAGCTCCGCAAAATGGACTTCAACGAGAGCGACGCTGTGTGGAACGAGTATGACACCGTGGAAAAGGGCCTGAAAAACGGCGAGGTCACTGTTGATATTTTCCGGGTCCCTGTCCACTTCACCTACACCAGCGAAAAGCTGGGCGCCACATTCACGTTCCCGGCGGAGTGGGCAGGACTGGTGGAACTGAAAAGCGAGACTGAGGACGACACTCTGTTCACCCTCTACCTGACTTCCCTCCGGCAAGAGGGCGACCCCACCGCCGGCGTGCTGGCGAACCTGTGCGCCGTCACCGAGGACGACTTCAACGGGGCCTACGGCGACAAAGACCTTGACGGCATGTACGAGGCCGGCGGCCCCCGCATCTGGGTGCTGGGCACCGTAAACGGTCACCTGATCTATTTGCAGGCGGACCATGAGCCGGATAGCGGGGCCGGGAAGGGCGAGGGGTTCGCCCGCCTGCACCAACAGCTGCTGGAGTCCCCCTGCGTGACGGTCACCCCTCTCTCCCGCTGAGCGCCAGCGGCACCGCCTTTGTCATGGTCAAACTCTCCGGCGTCACGGCGCACTCCACCGCCAGCACCTCCACCCCGGCGGCATGGGCCTCCCGGAGGGCCTGTCCGAACTCCGGGTGAGTGGCGTCGTTGGGGGAGAAGGACCTCATCCCCGCCATCTGGATGACGAAGCACACGGCGGCCTCGTACCCCTGTTTTTTGGCCTCCATCAGCTCCCGGAGGTGCTTCACCCCCCGCTCGGTGGGGGCGTCGGGGAAGTACGCATGGCCGTCCACCTCCAGGGTGACCCCCTTCACCTCCACGAACCCCTTGCGCTCCCCCGCCTCAAAGTAGAAGTCGAACCGGGAGCTGCCCCAGGCCGTCTCCGGGCGGAGCAGGGTCAGGCCGTCAATGAAACGGCCCGCCTCCGCCCACTCGGCAAACACTTTATTGGGGGCCTGGGCGTCCATGTTCACCAGCAGGCCGTCCTTGTCCACGGCCACCAGGTCGTACTTCGTCCTGCGGGCGGGGTTTTTGCCCTCCGCCAGCCAGACGGTCCGGCCGGGGATCAGCAGCTCCCGGCACCGGCCGGTGTTCTTCACGTGGACGGTCTCCTCCCGCCCCTTCAGCTCCGCCCGCGCGATGAATCGATTGGGCCTGGACAGAAATTTCGCGGGCAGAATATGGTCGTAAGTCACGGAGATCACCCCTTTTTCGGCATTTTATCACAACGATCACGCCCCGTCAAATTATACAAAATTCAATGGGATAAAGTGTCACCCGTCCACCCTTTGTGAACCCGCTCCAACCCGTTTTGGCACATCTTGTGGTCCTGTCGAGAACCGTCGGATTTTGTCGAAACTTTACCCTTGCGAAGGGGGTCCCATTCGACAATAATGGGAGAAAAAGGAGGTTGGATCCTATGCGGGAACTGTTTTTGCAGACCTTGGAGCTGCCGGACGAGCAGGGCGTTCCCCGGCAGTACGACTACTCCATCCTCATCGGCGAGATGGACGTGGGCCGGTTCTCCTGCGAGAGCTACGGGGTCAAGGTGGCCCAGCGGGGCGGCCCCGCCGCCTCGGTGCCCAACATCACCTGCAGCGCCCAGCGCATCGACGAGCTGTCCACCCTGCTGCTGCGCCACGGCGTCACCCCCGCCACCCTGGCCGACGTGGTCCAGGACTGGCTTTAGCGCCGCCGTCAAATGACAGAGGCCGCCGGTCATCGCCGGCGGCCTCTGTTATGTCAACTGATTCCTATTTTATGTCAATTCAGAATGTCCTCGGCCACCCGGTCGGCCACCTGTCCCACCCCGTCGAAATCCACATAGGGGTGGTAGAGGGCCTCCAATTTGTCGTGGGCCTCCTTGGCCTGGACCAGTCCCGCCATGCTGTCGTCCATGAGGGCGCCCGCCACCCGTCTGGTGAAGCGGAGGCGGGGCCGGCTGGCCCGGTACAGGGCGGGGTCTACCATGGCGTCCACCCGAATGCGCCGGTAGGGATGCTTCGGCCAGGGGCTCTCGGCCGTGGAGGTGACGAAGGCCAGCCCCAGCTCCGGCAGGATCACGTGGGCCAGCTTGTTCGGGGCCATGGGGTCTGGGCAGGCCACCGCGTCGTGGCCCGCCGCCAGCGCCGCCGTCAGGATGGGGGCCAGCAGGTGATGGCTCAGCCCGTAGCTGTCCGCCAGCTCATATACCCGGTCCGCCTGGGCGGATACGGTGTCCCACAGGGCCACCCGTCCCTGGCAGGAGATGGCGTTCAGAAAGCGCTGATCGCACCGGCCCTCGCCGCCGCTCCTTTTGATCTCCCGGCCGATGATGCCGGCGGCCCGCTTCGCCAGCTTCTGCTGGAGGGCCTCGGTGCCCAGCAGCTCGCTCATGTTCTGCCGCAGCTCCCCCGCCGCCCCCAGGCAGCGGTAGGCCCGCTTGTAATGGCCCTTATACTCGGCAAAGGCGGCCAGGATGTCGCGCTTCAGGGGCTGGAGCCCCTCCCGGTCATAGTAGTCGCTCAGATCTAAGTACCGATCGATGACGCCGGGACACTCCGGCTCGATGACGTGGGGGGACGTTCCGTCCACCACCGCCGCCCCCAAGGCGGGGACGATCACCGCGTCCAGGGAGTCCGGGTCGCCGGAGCAGAGGATCTCCTCCACATCGTACCCCGCGGCCCTGGCGTGGCGGCCCACCCGCCGCATGAGGGTGGACTTGCCGCTCCCCGGCCCGCTTTTGATCACATAGACCCGCTTGAACTTGTCGGGATCGGACAGCTCATGGTAAAAGGAATAGAACCCGGAGGGCGTGTTGGCCCCCAGGAAGTATCGCGTATCGGGCATAGCGTTACGGCCTCCTCCAAACCGGGGCCCCGGGCCCGCCGGCACCCCTCGATTTCCATACCAGACTATGCCGTTTTCGCGGGATCGGTGCCCCCTTCCCGCCAGACGCGAAACGCCGCCCTCCCCATCCCGGAGAGGGCGGCGCGCTTTCAGTTCAGTTTACTCGGCGGAGATCATGAAGTAGTACACGGGCTGCCCGCCGGACAGCAGGGTGATCTCGGCGTCGGGGCAGGCCTCCTGGAACACGGCCAGGGCCGCGTTCCCCTGCTCCTCGGTCACGTCCTCGCCGTAGAAGATGCTGATGAACTCAGCCCCCTGGCAGGCGCTGGACTTTGCCAGCCGCTCCAGCAGCCCGTCCACCGTCTTGTCGGTGCCGAACAGCTGCCCGTCGGCCAGGGCCATGTAGTCCCCCTCGTGGATCTCGAAGCCGTCGAAATCGGAGTCCCGGGCGGCGTAGGTGATCTCGCTGGTGCGAACGTTCTTCATGGCGGCGGTCATGGTCTCCCTGTTGGTCTCCACATCGGCGTCGGGGTCCATGTTCAGCAGGGCGGTGACCCCCTGGGGCACCGTCTTGGAGGGCAGCACGATGACCTCCCGGCCCTCGATGAGGCCCACGCACTGCTCGGCCGCCATGATGATGTTCTTGTTGTTGGGCAGCACGAACACCACCTCGGCGGGGGTGTGGGCGATCTCCCGGGCGATGTCCTCGGTGGAGGGGTTCATGGTCTGGCCGCCGGAGATGATGCCGTCGGCCCCCAGGTCCTTGAACAGGGCCGCCATGCCGGCGCCGGCGGCCACCGCCACCACGCCGTATCTCTTCTCGGCGGGGACGGGCACGCCCTCCTCCTGGGCCTCCAGCTCGGCCTCCACCGCCTCCAGATCGTCGGTGGACTGGGCCTTGCGCCCCGCGGCCACATCCTGGGCCTGGGTGACCATGTTCTCGATCTTGGCCAGCTCCAGGGTGCCGTACTTCTGGGCCTCGTTCAGCGCGTCGCCGGGGATGTTGGTATGGACGTGGACCTTGAAGGACTCGTCGTCCTCGCCGATGACCAGGCTGTCGCCGATGGAGGACAGATACCGGCGGTAGGGGTCCAGGTCCACCTCCCCTTTGGTCTTGCGGACGATGAACACCGTGTCGAAGGCGAAGGTGATCTCCTCCTGGCTGAGGGCGGCGAAGTCGGCCTTCTCCTGGGCGGCGGGCAGGGAGTCGTCCCGCACCTCGGGAGCGGGGACGCCGTTCAGCTCGTCCAGCATCCCCTGGAGGATGACCAGGAAGCCCTTGCCGCCGGCGTCCACCACGCCGGCTTTTTTCAGCACCGGGTTCTGGTTGACGGTGTCGGCCAGGGCGATCTGCCCCTCGGCGATGGCGTCGGCCAGGACGGTCTCCACATCGCTGCCGCGGGCGGCGGTCTCGGCGGCCTTGGCGGCGGCCAGACGGGACACGGTGAGGATGGTGCCCTCGGTGGGGTTCATGACCGCCTTATAGGCGGTGGTGACGCCGGCGTTGAGGGCGGCGGCGATCTGCTCCCCGTCGGCCTCGTCCAGCTCCTTCAGGGTCTTGGCAAAGCCCCGGAACAGCAGGGACAGGATGACGCCGGAGTTCCCTCTGGCCCCCCGCAGCAGGGCGGAGGCGTTGGTGGACGCCGCCTGGCCGATGGACCCGGTGGGCTTTTTCAGCGCCTCGGCGGCGGCGGTGCCGATGGACAGGGACATATTGGTGCCGGTGTCCCCGTCGGGCACGGGAAACACGTTCAGATCGTTGATGCCCTGCTTCTGGGCGCTGATGGATGCGGCGGCGTGGATCACCATGCGCTGAAAGACAGCGCCGTCGATTTTGTTCATGTTCGGACGTTTCCTTTCTGTCTGGGCGGGCGCTTACCCGATCACCATAGAGTCGACGCAGACGTTCACGCCGCGCACCTCCACCCCGGTGAGGCGGTGGACGTTATACTTGACCTCGTTCTGGATGGAGCGGCCCACGGCCATCAAGTTCACGCCGTTGTCCACGATGATGTGCAGCTCGATGGTGATGGACTGGTCGTCGTGATGGATGACCCGGACGCCCTTGGCCATGGACTCCTTGCGGAGCAGATGGACCAGGCCGTCGGTCTTGGAGCGGAAGGCCATGCCCTTGACTCCGTAGCAGCTGGTGGCCACCGCGCCGGTCAGGTTGGTGTACACGTCGTTGCTCAGCTTGATGCGGCCCTTCTCGGTTTGTATCTTCATGGAATCTCCTTCCTTTCCTGCAAATGATTGGGGGAGGGTGACACAGTTTTTCCTATTGTATTCTATTTTCGGAGAAATTACAAGTGCCATTTGCGCCTTTTGGGGGCGATCCCGTCCCCGCCGGGAATTTTTAGGAGATTTGCCCGGAATTTTTCAAAATCCCATTGTAATTTTTCCCGCAATCGTGTACACTAAGGATAACCACCCATTACATCGAGGAGGAACGAACTATGAAAAAAGCCGGTTTCATCGTGAGCATCGCCGCCATGGTGGTGGCCGTGGGCGCGCTGGTCTGCGCCATCGTGTCCCTCGTCGCCCGCCACCGGGACTGATCTTCCCAAAGGAGGAGCGCCGACATGGAAAAGAACCACTGGCTGCTGAAGCTGATCGCCGCCGTCCTGCTGGTGGGCGCGGCCGCCTGCGCCATCACCGTCTACTGGGAGAAGCTGACGGACCTGTTCTACACCATCTATGACAAGATCGAAGAGCGCAAGGCCGAACGCGCCGCCGTCCTGTCCGAGTACGAGGACTACGACGACAGTGCCCTGACCGGCGAGTGAGCTGACCTGCAGGAATCCCCCCGGCGTTTTGGACCGCCGGGGGGATTTTTTCGCGCTTTTTACCGGATCTTCCGGGCCTCCAGATAGAACCGCTTGTCGTGGGCCTCCCCCATGGAGAAGGTCTTGCGGGGCAGCACCCCGTCGTGGATGACGGCGGGGAACAGCCCCTCCTTGGCCATAGGCGGCAGCAGGAAGGCGATGTTACCGGGCCGGGCGGCGAACTCCCGGGCCACGTCCTCCCCGTGGATATAGTCCACCCGTCCGGGATGGCCCGACAGCCAATCGTCCAGGAAGTTCTGGAGGGCGGCCACCGGCAGCTGGGCGGCGGAAAAGGGCACGGTCACGGCCCCCTCCCCGTCCGCGGTCACATAGGCCAGCACATGGCCCCCGTCGGGATGGGCCCCCGGCCGGGCGCCGGGATACCGGGCCATGAGGGCCTCCAGCAGCTCCTCCCACTTCGTATTGAACACCACCCGGTGGATGGGCTCGAACTCCAGGGAATCGTCGTGGAGGTTCACCAGCTCGCACAGGGCGAACCGGGCGGGCAGGGACTCCCACCGCTCTGGGGACGTGAGCCGCTTCTGCCGCTCATAGCACTCCTTGGCGGTGGCCAGGGAGTGGTTGCCATCTCCCACCGCGAAGAGCATGACGGGCTGGCCCTCCGCGTGATAGCGTTTCCCAAATCCCTCCGGGTCGGCCAGGGCGGACAGAGCGGCGGCCACCTGGGCCAGCTGCGCCTCCCCCAGCCTCCATCCAGCGATGTGCCCGCCCCGCTCCATCAGATCAAAGTCGTAGAGCTGCTCCATCCGCCCCTTCTGGGCCGAGAGGGGCTCGATGACGGTGCGGCCGGGGTCGTCGGCCAGGATCATGGCGTGGGGCAGCTCGATGGGGGCGTTCTTCCGCACCGCCACCCGCGGCGGGATGCGGGAGAGCACCACGCCCTCGGTGGCGCGGATGGCGGCCCCGGAGCCGGGCTCATAGTCGTACTGCTCCAGATCCACCATGCCCACCAGCCCCCGGCGGACCTTCCCGCAGTCCAGGGTACGCTCCACGTAGATCATGGCGGCGGGCAGCTCGTCGAACCGCCCCTCCCGCAGATACCGGCTCATGGTGTTGTTGATGTCCATGATGTCGGTCTCCACGTGGGGGCCGTCCAGACTGCTCTCGGGCAGGATCAGCCGCAGGGCGGAGGGGGCGCGGCTCACCCGCTCCTCCACCCGCTGCCAGTACTCCGGCTGGGAGGTGTACTGGTCGCAGGCCACCACGCTCCACAGGGACAGGTCGCAGTCTTTGGGAAGCAAAATGCAGGCGGGCCGGAAGGGCAGCTTGTCAAACGGTTCTGCCATGATGAGTCCTCCTCAAAAAACGGGCAGCGGGTGTCACAGGGCGGCCTTGATGGCGGAGAGCAGGTCGGGGAATTCCTCGTAGGCGGGCAGCTCCGGGTGGGCGGCCTTGATGGCGTCGGTGGACTTGAACAGGAAGCCCGCCTTGCTGGCCTGGATCATGGCCAGATCGTTGAAGCTGTCCCCGGCGGCGATGGTCTCGAATCCGCAGGACTGGAGGGCCCTCACGGTGGTGAGCTTGGACTTCTCACACCGCATCTGATAGCCCGTGATCTCGCCGTTCTCCCCCACCTTCAGGCTGTTGCAGAAGATGGAGGGCCAGTTCAGCTTCTCCATCAGGGGCTTGGCGAACTGCTCGAAGGTGTCGCTGAGGATGACCACCTGGGTGAGGGTCCGCAGCTCGTCCAGAAACTCCTTCGCCCCGGGCAGCGGGTCGATCTTTGCGATGGTGGCCTGGATCTCCTTCAGGCCCAGGCCGTGCTCCTTCAGGATGGCCAGACGGTACTTCATCAGCTTGTCGTAGTCGGGCTCGTCCCTTGTGGTGCGGCGCAGCTCCGGGATGCCGCTGGCCTCCGCGAAGGCGATCCAGATCTCGGGCACCAGCACGCCCTCCATGTCCAGACAGACGATGTTCATACGTATATCTCCTTCATTTCAGGGTATTCAAAAACCGCTCCAGCCGGCGGAGCGCCTCGTCCAGGTCCTTCATGGAGGCGGCGTAGCAGGCCCGCACGAAACCCTCCCCGCCGGGGCCGAAAGCCGAGCCGGGGATGACCGCCACCTTCTCGGCGGCCAGGAATCGGTCGCAGAACTCCACCGAGGTGAGCCCGGTGGACCTGATACAGGGGAAGGTGTAGAAGGCCCCCCTGGGCTCGAAGCAGTCCAGTCCCAGGGAGCGGAAGCCGTCCACCAGGAAGCGGCGGCGGCCGTCGTACTCCTCCCGCATGGCCTCGATGTCCCCATCCCCGTTGTTCATGGCCTCGATGGCGGCGTACTGGCTGGTGGTGGGAGCAGACATGATGCCGTACTGGTGCAGCTTAGTCATGGCGCCGATGAGCTCCTTCGGCCCGCACACGTAGCCCAGCCGCCACCCGGTCATGGAGTAGGCCTTGGAAAAGCCGTTGACCACCACGGTGCGCTCGTACATGCCGGGGATGGAGGCGATGGACACGTGCCGCTGGCCGTAGGTCAGCTCGGCGTAGATCTCGTCGGAGATGACCAGGATGTTGGTGCCCCGCAGCACCTCCGCGATGGCCTCCAGGTCCTCCCGCCCCATGATGCCCCCGGTGGGGTTGCAGGGGAAGGGCAGCACCAGCGCCTTGGTCCTGGGGGTGATGGCGGCCCTCAATTCCCCGGCGGTGAGGCGGAACTCGTTTTCCGCCCTGGTCTCCACGTAGACGGGCGTCCCGTGGTACATGGAGGTCAGCGGCCCGTAGCACACGAAGGAGGGGGTGGGGATGATGACCTCGTCCCCCGGCTCGATGATGCAGCGGAGGGTCAGATCCAGCCCCTCGCTGCCCCCCACGGTGAGCAGGATCTGGCCGATGGGGGCGTACTCCAGGCCGAACCGCCGCCGCAGATAGGCGGAGACCGCCCGCCGCAGGTCGGACAGGCCGGCGTTGGGGGTGTACTTGGTGAATCCCTTTTCCAGGGAGTAGATGCCCGCGTCCCGGATGTGCCAGGGGGTCTGGAAATCGGGCTCGCCGATCCCCAGGGAGATGCCCCCCTCCATGCCCTGGAGCAGGTCGAAATACTTGCGGATGCCGGAGGGCGGAATGGCCTTCACCCGGCCGCACAAAAGCTGGTCGTAATTCATTCCAGAACGAACCTCTCCTCCTGCTCCTCCCGGGCGGGGAAGATCAGGTGCTTCTCTTTGTACTTCTTCAGGATGAAGTGGGTGGCGGTGCTGGTGACCCCCTCCAGAGTGGACAGCTTCTGGCTGACGAAGGTGGCCACCTCCTTCAGGGTCCGCCCGGAGATGATGACGGTGAGGTCGAAGGCCCCGCTCATCAGGTAGACCGACTCCACCTCGTCGTACTGGTAGATGCGCTCGGCCACCCGGTCGAAGCCGTTGCCCCGCTGGGGGGTCACCTGCACCTCGATGAGGGCGGTGACCGCCTCCCGCTCGGTGCGGTCCCAGTCCACGATGGCCTTGTAGCCCAGGATGATCTTGTCCTTCTCATATCGGGCGACGGCGGTCTTGGCCTCCTCCTCGCTCATGCCGGACAGGGCGGCAAGCTGGGCGGTGGTAAGGGTGGCGTCGTCCTCCAAAAGCTGCAAAAGCTGTTTCATCGGCAGTCCCTCCTGCTCCGGCGGCTGTCCCCGCCGGCACAAATTTCTTAACTATATATTATACAGAAATCCCGTCCAAATAGCAACCCCGTTTTTGGGGCATACTGTCCCCGACTACGCAAAGGACGGTGCCGGCCATGGGCAAACGGATCCGACAGGCAAAACTCTACATTCTGGCCACGGCGCTGCTGCTGCTCATGGAACAGCCGGTGCTGTGGGACCTGTACCGCCCCTCGGCGACGGCCTCCGCAAACGCCTCCCTGCCGGCGGGCCCCTTCGTGGCCCTCACCTTTGACGACGGGCCCAAGCCCGAGACCACCCCCCGCCTGCTGGACGGCCTCTCCCGGCGGGGGGTCCGCTGCACCTTCTTCGTGCTGGGGGTCCAGGTGGAGGGCAACGAGGACCTGCTCCGCCGAATGGCGAACGAGGGCCACCAGATCGGCATGCACACCGCCCACCACAAGGCCCTGGCCGGCCTGGGCCCCGCCGACTTCTCCGCCGAGGTGGACCAGCTCCGCTTCACCCTCACCGCCCTGCTGGGCCCGGAGGACTATATGCTCCGGCCTCCCTACGGCATGATCAGCCACGCGGTGGAGGACCGGGCCGCCTCCCCCCTCATCCTGTGGTCGGTGGACCCGGAGGACTGGTCGGATCACGACGCCGCCCGCATCGCCGCCCACATCGTGGACAACGCCCAGGACGGGGACGTCATCCTCCTCCACGACATCTACGACGCCAGCGTGGACGCCGCCCTGGAGGCGGTGGACGAGCTGATGGCAAAGGGCTACACCTTCGTCACGGTGGAGGAACTGTTCGCCCTCCGGGGGGTGACGCCGGAGAACGGGAAGGTCTACCGCAGGCTGCCGCCGGAGAGCGGGACATAAAAGGGCGGCATGGCCCAGGCCATGCCGCCCTTCTTCGCCGATCGCGCTCAGTCCAGCTTCAAATCTCCCTCTTTGATCCACCCGAGCTTCCGCAGCGCCAGGCAGAACACCCAGGACAGCACCGCGGGCAGGAGGAAGCACACCAGGGCCATCCCCAGCCAGTCGAAGGCGGCGGGGCTGATGGCGGCGGCCCCTTTGGCCAGGGCCTCCTCCCCGGGGGCCAGCCAGCCGGTCCATACCCCGATGGGCCCGCAGAGGCCGCAGGTGCCCATGCCGGAGTTGATGGGGGCCCCGTTCATCTGCAATTTGAACACGCAGGTAGCGACGGGCCCCGTGATGGCGGAGGCCAGGGTGGGCGGGATCCAGATACGGGGATTCTTGATGATGTTGGGCATTTGCAGCATGGAGGTGCCAAGGCCCTGGCTCACCAGCCCGCCCCACTTGTTCTCCCGGAAACTCATGACGGCAAAGCCCACCATCTGGGCGCAGCACCCCGCCACGGCGGCCCCGCCGGCGAGGCCCGTCAGGGCCAGCACCTGGCAGATGGCGGCGGAGGAGATGGGCAGCGTCAGAGCCACGCCCACCAGCACCGACACGGCGATGCCCATCCAGAAGGGCTGGAGTTTGGTGGCGTTGTCGATGAGGTCGCCGAAGGCGCCCGCCGCCGTGCCGATGGGGGGCGCGATGAGCTTGGCCAGGGCCACCCCCACCAGGATGGTAACGGCGGGGGTCACCAGGATGTCCACCTTGGTCTCCTTGCTCACCGCCTTGCCACATTCGGCGGCCACGATGGCGATGATGAGCACCGCCAGGGGCCCGCCGGCCCCGCCCTCCGCGTTGGCGGAGGCCCCCACGGCGGCCAGGGAGAACAGCACCATGGGGTCGGCCTTCAACGCATAGCCGATGGCCACCGCCATAGCCGGGCCGGACACCCCCATGGCGTAGGTGCCGATGTCGGTGAGGAACTGCACCCCCAGCTGGGTCCCCAGGGTCTTGATGATGGTGCCGATGAGCAGGGAGCAGAACAGGCCCTGGGCCATGGCCCCCAGGGCGTCGATGCCGTAGCGCTTCGCAGAGAACACGATGTTCTTCCGCTTTAAAAACGCCTTCACTTTTTCCATTGCGAATACCGCCTTTCCACGTACACAAAAAACAGTCCGCGGCAGAGAAAACTCTGTTGCGGACTATTATAATCTCAGCGGCGGATTTGTCAATCGTCATTTGATCACGACAGACGTGCCCCTTCCCTTTCGCCGGGGAATCTGTTATAATGGGAAAAACACAGGAAAGGAGGCCCTTGTCATGACCGACCGCGAACTCGTCGATCTGGCCTTCACCATGCTGGAGCGCGCCTATGTCCCCTACTCCAAATTCCCCGTGGGGGCCGCCCTGGAGACGGCGGACGGCTCGGTGTTCACCGGCTGCAACGTGGAGAACGCCGCCTACGGCTCCGCCATCTGCGCCGAGCGATGCGCCCTGCTGAAAGCGGTGAGCGAGGGCCATCGGGACCCGGCGCGGATCGCCATCGCCGGCATGGGGGAGGACTACTGCTGGCCCTGCGGCGCCTGCCGCCAGATGCTCTATGAGTTCGCCCCGGACATGGAGGTGCTCTGCGCCAACCGGGACCGAAACTTCGTGAAGGTCGCCCTCCGGGAGCTGATGCCCCACGGATTTGGGCCCGCTTCTCTCTATTAAAGCAAAAAAGACTTGCATTTTGCCGCCGTCCGCTATATGCTGGGACCGGCAAAATCCATCGAAAGGGATGTACTCATTATGGTAATCGTCATGAAGCCCGGCACCAGCCAGGCGAAGATCAGGGCCCTGGTGGCCCGTCTGGAGAAGGATCACGGGGTCAAGGTGGGCATTACCAACGGCGTGGACTGCTCCATCCTGGGGCTCGTAGGGGACACCACCCACATCGACATGGACAAGCTGTCCATGAACGAGGATGTGGAGCGGGTCATGCGGGTGCAGGAGCCCTATAAAAAGGCCAACCGCAAGTTCCACCCGGAGGACACCGTGGTGGATGTGAACGGGGTCAAGGTTGGGGGCGGCACCTTCGCCGTCATCGCCGGGCCCTGCTCGGTGGAGAGCGAGGAGCAGATCGTGGAGGTGGCCCGGGACGTGATGGCCTCCGGGGCCTCCATGCTCCGGGGCGGCGCATTCAAGCCCCGCACCTCCCCCTACTCCTTCCAGGGCATGGGGACCCCCGGCCTGGACCTGCTGCTGGAGGCCAAAGCGGCCACCGGCCTGCCCATCGTCACCGAGCTGATGAGCCCCAAATACTGCGAGCTGTTCGAGAACGAGGTGGACCTGGTCCAGATCGGCGCCCGGAACATGCAGAACTTCGACCTGCTGAAAGAGGCGGGCAAGATGTCCAAGCCCATCCTGCTGAAGCGGGGGCTCTCCAACACCTATGAGGAGTGGATCATGTCGGCGGAGTACATCATGGCCGCCGGCAACGAGAACGTCATCCTCTGCGAGCGGGGGGTGCGCACCTTCGAGACCTACACCCGGAACACCTTGGACCTGTCCGCCATCCCGGCCATCCGGCGCATGAGCCACCTGCCCATCATCGTGGACCCCTCCCACGCCGCCGGCATGTACTGGATGGTGGAGCCCCTGGCCATGGCCGCCGCCGCCGTTGGGGCCGACGGCATCATGGTGGAGGTCCACAACGACCCGCCCCACGCCAAGTGCGACGGGCAGCAGTCCCTCACCCCCGAGTCCTTCCAGCACCTGATGGATCAGATCAAGCCGCTGGTCTCACTGGTGGGCAAGACCCTGGCGTGACGCGATGAAGGCCTTGACTGTGGCCCTGCCGGGCCGGGAATACGACATCCTCATCGAGCGCGGCCTGCTGGACGCCGCCGGGGAGCATATCCGGGCCGTCTGTCCCAGCGCCCGCCGCCTGTTCGTGATCACCGACGGCAACGTGGCCCCCCTGTACCTGGACCGGGTGGAGGGCAGCCTGAAGGCCGCCGGGTTCGAGACCGCCGCCGCCGTCCTCCCCGCCGGGGAGGAGACCAAGTGCGGCCCCATGCTGCTCACCCTCTGGGAGCGGATGATGGAGTTCGGCCTCACCCGCACCGACGGGGTGGTCGCCCTGGGCGGAGGGGTCATCGGCGATCTGGCGGGCTTCGCCGCCGCCACCATCCTCCGGGGGGTGGACTTCGTGCAGATCCCCACCACCCTCCTGGCCCAGGTGGACAGCAGCGTGGGCGGCAAGGTGGCGGTGGACCTGGACCACGGCAAGAACCTGGCCGGGGCCTTCTGGCAGCCCAGGCTGGTGCTCATGGACCCCGACGCCCTGGACACCCTCCCTCTGCCCGTGTTCATGGCAGGGATGGCGGAGGTGCTGAAATACGGCTGCATTTGGGACGGGGACTTCTTTGAGTTCCTGGCCGCCCGGCCCTCCCGGGAGGCGCTGATGGCCGATATTGAACACATCCTGTATACCTGCTGCGATATTAAACGGCAGGTGGTCATGGAGGATGAGCGGGACACCGGCCTGCGCATGATCCTGAACTTTGGCCACACGGTGGGCCACGCCTTTGAAAAGGCGGGCCATTACACTCAGTGGAGCCACGGGGAGGCGGTGGCCGCCGGTATGTGCGTGGCCGCCAGGCTGGGCGCCAGTCTGGGGGTCACCCCCGCCGATGTCCCCGCAAAGATCGAAAACGCCGTGGCCGCCCTGGGCCTGCCCACCCACATCTCCTGCGACTGGGAGACCATCGTGGAGGCCGTCGGCCTGGACAAAAAGAGCGCCGGCAGCCGGATCAGCCTCATCTTGCTGGAGAAAATGGGCCGCGCCGTGCCCGTGAAGATGGAAAAAGACGCGGTCCTCCGCACGCTGGAGGCCGTTTACAAGGGGTGAGCGCATGAACATCACCATCACGCCCGCGAGGCTGGCCGGGACGGTCACGCCCCCCGCCTCCAAGTCCCAGGCCCACCGGGCGGTGCTGGCCCTGGCCCTGTCGGGCGGGGAGGGGAAACTGACCAACCTGTCCCCCTCCCGGGACATCGAGGCCACCCAAGCCTGCGTATCCGCCCTGCTGGCCGCGCCTGACGGCGCCCTTCCCCCGCTGGACTGCGGCGAGAGCGGCTCCACCCTGCGATTTTTGATCCCCGTGGCCCTGGCCCTCCGGGGCGGGGCCCGGTTCACCGGCCACGGGCGGCTCATGGAGCGCCCCCAGGGGCCCTATTTCGAGATCTTTGAGGAAAAAGGCGTCTTCTATGAGCAAAAAGACGGCGTTTTGACCGTCCGGGGGGCTCTGCCCGCCGGGGAATACCGCCTTCGGGGAGACGTGTCCTCCCAGTTCGTCACCGGGCTGCTGTACGCCCTGCCCCTGCTGGATGGAGACAGCGAGATCGTCCTCACCACCCCGCTGGAGAGCCGGGACTACGTTTCCATGACCCTGGACGTGCTGGATCGGTTCGGCGTGGCGGTGGATAACGACCATTACCGGCGCTTCCGCGTCCCCGGCGGCCAGAGGTTCCGCCCCCGGGACTTCACCGTCGAGGCCGACTGGTCTCAGGCGGGCTTCTGGTACGCCGCCTACGTCCTGGGGAACAAGGTCAGGGCCGTGGGCCTGGACCTCCGCTCCACGCAAGGCGACAAGGTGGTGGCCGCTCAGGCCGAGCTGCTGTCCAGGCCGGGGGACGTGGAGCTGGACGTGTCCCAGTGTCCCGACCTGGCGCCCCCCCTGGCGGCTATGGCCGCCGTGCGGCAGGGGACCACCCGGCTGGTCAACGCCGCCCGCCTCCGCATGAAGGAGAGCGACCGGCTCTCCGCCGTCACCCAGGTGCTCACCGCCCTGGGAGCCCAGGTGGAGGAATCCCCCGACAGTTTGACGATCCACGGGAAGGACTCCCTCCCCGGCGGCGTCACCGTAGACGGCCACAACGACCACCGTATCGTCATGATGGCGGCCATCGCCGCCACCAGATGCGAAAGGCCCGTCGCCATCGCCGGGGCGGAGTGCGTGGCCAAGTCCTACCCCGCCTTCTGGGAGGACTACGAGAAACTGGGCGGAAAGATCGTCCGCAGCGAGGTGTGAGCCATGAAGTATACCATCTTCGGCGAGTCCCACGGCCCCGCCATTGGCGTGGTGCTGGAGGGGGTCCCCGCCGGCCTGGAGCTGGATCTGGAGGCGGTGAGTTTCGATCTGGCCCGCCGCGCTCCGGGGAAGAGCGCCCTCTCCACCGCCCGGAAGGAGGGGGACGAGCCCCACATCCTCTCCGGCGTGTTCGAGGGGAAAACCACCGGCGCGCCCCTCTGCGCCGTCATCCAGAACACCGACACCCGCTCGGGGGACTATGAGCGCACAAAGGATCTGGCCCGGCCCGGCCACGCCGACTATGCCGCCCATGTCCGCTATGAGGGCTTCAACGACTACCGGGGCGGCGGCCACTTCTCCGGGCGGCTCACCGCGCCCCTGGTGTTCGCCGGGGCGGTGGCCAAGCAGGTTTTGGCCAAACGCGGCGTGGCCGTGGCCGCCCACATCAGCTCGGTCTACGGGATCGGCGACGATCCGCTGGAGGACCTGGACGCCCTGCTGGCCGCCCAGCGCAAGGACTTCCCCGTGCTGAACGACCAGGCGGGGCAGCGGATGCAGGAGGCCATTTTGGAGGCCAAACGGGACCTGGACAGCGTAGGCGGGGCCATCGAGTGCGGGGTGTTCGGCCTCCCCGCCGGCCTGGGCGGGCCGGACTTCGGCCGGAACGCCGAGGGCGTCTTCTCCCAGTACCTGTTCGCCGTCCCCGCGGTAAAGGCGGTGGCCTTCGGGGCCGGGGTGGCCTTCGGCCTCATGCGGGGGTCCGAGGCCAACGATCCCCTCTATGTGGACGGCGACGGCTCGGTGAAGGCCGAGCAGAACTGCGCCGGGGGGATCAACGGCGGCATCACCAACGGCATGCCGGTGACCTTCGAGGTCACCATGCGGCCCACCCCCTCCATCGCGCGGCCCCAGTTCACCGTGGACATGGCCAAAAACGCCAACGCCGTGCTGGAGCTCCAGGGCCGCCACGACCCCTGCGTGGTCCACCGGGCGGTGCCGGTCATCGAGGCCGCCGCCGCCCTGGCCGCCTGTGAACTCATGGGCATTTGAGGAGTGATGAGCATGGAACTGGAGGAATACCGCGCCCAAATCGACGTCATCGACCGGGAACTGGTGGAGCTGTTCCGCCGCCGGATGGAGGTCACCCGGCAGGTGGGGGAGTACAAAAAGGCCAACGGCATCCCCGTGCTGGACGAGGAGCGGGAGCGGCAGGTGCTTCAAAACAAAGGGGAGCTGGCGGGGCCCGCCCTGCGGCCGGCCGCCATCACCCTGTTCCAGACCATCCTGTCCCTGTCCCGCCGGCAGCAGCGGGACCTGATGGGGGCGGAGGACGCCAACCCCGGCCTGGCCCGCTACGGGGAGGCCCGCATCCGGGTCCGCCGGCCCATCGAGAACCCCAGAGTGGTCTATCAGGGGGTCCCCGGCGCGTACAGTGAACAGGCCGCCGTCAACTTCTTCGGGGAGGGGGTGGACGCCGCCGGACTGGAGCAGTTCGAGGACTGCTTCGCCGCCGTGAAGGAGGGCCGGGCCGACTACGCCGTGGTGCCCATCGAGAACTCCTCCACCGGGGCCATCCGGCAGATCTACGATCTGATGGCCCAGTATGAATGCTTCATCGTCGGGGAGACCACGGTGAAGGTGGAACACTGCCTCATGGCCCTGCCGGGGGCCACATTGGAAGGCATCACCCACGTCTACTCCCACGAGCAGGGGCTGTTCCAGTGCGAGCGGTATCTGAACGCCCACCCGGACTGGAAGCAGGTGCCCCAGGCGGACACCGCCGGCTCCGCCCAGATGGTGGCCTCCAGCGGCGACCTCACCAAGGCGGCCATTTGCTCGGAGCGGGCCGCCGCCATCTACGGGCTGGAGATCCTGGCCCGCGCCATCAACCACAACACCCAGAACACCACCCGCTTCGTGGTGGTCTCCCCCCGGATGGAGCTGCGCCCCGGCGCGGACAAGATCAGCACCGTGTTCGTCATCCCCCACGAGGCGGGGTCCCTCCACGAGATCCTGTCCACCTTTGCCGTCCACGGGCTGAACATGGTGAAGCTGGAGTCCCGGCCCCTGCCCGAGCGGAACTGGGAGTACATGTTCTTTTTGGAGTTCACCGGCGCGCTGGACGACCCCGAGGCCGCCGACGCCCTGCTGGAGCTGGCCCAGACCACCGGGGACTTCAGGGTGCTGGGCAATTTCAAATCCAACCTGAACTGAGGGAGGGGGTCCCATGCCCCGCAAAAATCTCGTCCTCATCGGTATGCCGGGCTCCGGCAAGACCAAGATCAGCGAGGCCCTGTCCGCCCTGCTGGATATGCCCGCCGTAGACACCGACGATCTGGTGGAGCAGGCCGCGGGCCGCTCCATCCCGGACATCTTCGCCGACCACGGGGAGGACGCCTTCCGGGATATGGAGACCGCCGCCGCCAAACAGGCCGCCGCTCTGGAGGGCGTCATCATCGCCACCGGGGGCGGCATCGTCCTCCGCCCGGAAAATATGGAGGCCCTGTCGGCCACCGGCGTCGTCTTTTTCCGGGACCGGGACCCGGCCGCCATCCTGGGGGAGGACCACTCGGGGCGGCCCCTCATCGGGGCGGACACAGAGCGGGTGTGGACGTTGTACCGCCAGCGGCTGCCCCTCTATCGGAAGTACGCCGGCCACACCGTCTCCCACACCGACACGGTGGAGGAGGCGGCGGCCATTATCGCGGAGCTGTACATAAAGGAGTGCGGACAATGAAGTTCCTCATCATCAACGGGCCCAACCTGAACCTGCTGGGCAGGCGGGAGCCGGGCATCTACGGGGATCGGAGCTACGACGCCCTGTGCGCTCTCATCAAGGACTACGCCGCCGCCCATGATTCTACGGCGGACTGCTTCCAGTCCAACCACGAGGGGGCCATCATCGACGCCATCCATGAGGCCGACGGGGCGTATGACGCCATCGTCATCAACCCCGGGGCCTACACCCATTACAGCTACGCCATCCTGGACGCTCTGAAGGCGGTGGATGTGCCCGCTTATGAGGTCCACATCAGCCACATCGACCAGCGGGAGCCCTTCCGGGCCGTCTCCGTCACCGCCCCCGCCTGCGTGGGGCAGATCTACGGCCTGGGGTTCGACGGGTACCTCCGGGCCATGGACTATTTCCTGGAGGGCGGCCAATGAGCGCCTTGCAGGTCATCGGCGACCCGGTGCTCCACTCCAAGTCCCCCCTGCTCCACGGGGCCATGCTGGGGGCGCTGGGGCTGGACGTCCCCTACACCGCCCGTGTGGTGAAAAAGGGGGAGCTGCCCGCCTATCTTTCCTGGGCGGAGGCAAACGGCGTCACCGGCTTCAACGCCACCATGCCCCACAAGGAGGACCTGCTCCCCCTGCTGGACGCTCTGGATGACAGCGCCGCCCGGTGCGGGGCCGCCAACACCGTGGCCCTCCGGAACGGGAAATGGATGGGCTTCAACACCGACGGCCCCGGCTGCCTGGAGGCCCTGCGAGAGGCCGGGATGGACCCGGCGGGGAAGGCCGTGCTGGTCCTGGGGGCCGGTGGGGCGGCCAGGGCCGTGGTCCCGGCGCTGGTCTCCGGCGGGGCGGCGCGGGTATTCGTGGCCAACCGCAGCCTCCGGCGGGCGGAAGCCCTCTGCGGCGGGGATGACCGTCTCTCCCCCGCGCCCTTCGATTTGGACACGCTGGTCCGTCTGGCGGGACAGAGCCGGCTCATCGTCAACTGCACCAGCCTTGGGATGGCGGACACCCCCTCCCGGTTCGGCAGCTTTGACTTTCTGGACGCGCTCCCCGAGGGCGCGGGCGTGTTCGATCTCATCTACCACCCGGCGGAGACCGAGCTGCTGAAACAGGCACGCCTCCGGGGTCATCCGGCCGCCAACGGCCTTGGGATGCTGGTCTGGCAGGCGGTGCTGGCACTGGAGATCTTCCTGGACCGGCCCCTGGACCGGCCCCGGATGGCCGCCGCCGCCCGCGCCGCCCTCGATTGACAAAGGAGGCCCCATGGAACTCTCCGCCTGTGCGAAAATCAACCTGACCCTGGACATCCTCCGCAAGCGGGAGGACGGCTACCACGACCTCCAAATGGTCATGCAGACGGTGACCCTGGCCGATGTCCTCACCGTCTCCCCGGCGGAGGGCCCAGAGGGGCGCATATCCTCCGACCTGCGCTACCTCCCCGCCGACGGGCGCAACCTGGCCCAGGTAGCCGCCGCCGCCTTTCGGGAGGCCACGGGCCGGGGCCCGCAGGTTGACATAATAATTCAGAAGCGCATCCCCGTGTGCGCGGGGCTGGCGGGCGGCAGCGCCGACGCCGCCGCCGTCCTCCGGGCCATGAACGAGCTGTCCGGGGCGGGCTTGTCCGCGGGCGAGCTGGCCGCCATCGGGGAAAAGGTGGGCTCCGACGTGCCCTACTGCGTGCTGGGGGGCACCGCCCTGGCGGAGGGCCGGGGGGAGCGTCTGACTCCCCTGCCCCCCCTGCCCAAATGCCATGTGGTCCTCTGCAAGCCCCCCTTCCCCATCTCCACCCCCCAGCTGTTTTCCCGGGTGAACGTGAGGAAGATCGTCTGCCGGCCGGACACCCCGGGCGTGCTGGCGGCCCTGGAGGCGGGGGATCTGGCCGGGGTGGCCCGCCGTCTCTACAACGTGTTCGAGGACGTGCTGGAGCCCCGGCGCAAGAGCGAGATCGACGCCGTCAAGTCGGAGCTCATCGACTGCGGGGCCCTGGGGGCCTCCATGTCGGGCAGCGGGCCCACCGTCTTCGGCCTGTTCGACGACGAACACGCCGCCCGGTCTGCTTTTGAGCGGCTGAAAGAGAATTACCAGCAGGTTTTCCGCTGCGAGACGCTGGATTGAGGTATAAAAGGCAAAAACACCGTCCACAATGTGACTGAACGTTACATAAGGACGGTGTTTTTCATGTTCGTGACCTCGAAACGGCTCCACCTGTGGGAGTCCGCCCTGCTCATCGCCGTCGCGGTGACGCTGACGGCGGGGGCGTGGGCCTCGGAGAGCGAAAGCGCCCTGGCCGCCCGGGTGCTGCGGCTCCATGTGGTCGCCAACTCGGACACGGAGGAGGATCAGGCCCTGAAACTCTCCGTGCGGGACGCGGTGCTGGCCCGGGCGGCCCCGTGGCTGGAGGGGGCGTCCAGCCGGGCGGAGGCCGAGGCCGCGCTGCTCCCCCACCTGGACGAGCTGGCCCAAACGGCGACGGACGTCCTGGCCGCCCGGGGCTGCGGCGACCCGGTGGCGGTGTCCGTGGAGGACGCATGGTTCCCTACCAAGGTCTATGATGGGTTCTCCCTGCCGGCGGGGCGCTACCGGGCCCTGCGGGTGGTCATCGGGGAGGGGGCCGGCCGCAACTGGTGGTGCGTGGTGTTCCCGCCCCTGTGCCTGGGGTCCGTCACCGAGGAGGCCGCCGAGACCGCCCTGGAGGGCGGCCTGTCGGAGGATCAGGCGTCCCTCATCACCGGGAGGGACGGGGGCTATGTGCTGAAATTCAAGATCGTCGAGTGGTGGGGCCAGCTGATGAACTGGCTGGGCCTCTGAAAACGAAAAGAGCCGCCCTCTCCGTATCGGAGAGGGCGGCTTTGGCGCTTGGTCGATCAGAACAGGGGCACCACGGCGCCCTTGTAGGTGTTGTTGATGTACTCCTTCACCGTGTCGGAGCACAGGGCCTTGTACAGGGCCTGGACGGCCGCGTCGCTCTCATGGCCCTCCTTGACCACCAGCACGTTGCCGTAGGCCTCGGCGGCCGCGCCCTCGGTGGACTCGGTGGCCAGGGCGTCGGCAATATCCAGGCCGTCGGCGATGGCGTAGTTGCCGTTGATGACGGCCAGGTCAACGTCCTGCAGGCGGGCGGTGATCTGGGCGGCCTCCAACTCCACGATCTCCAGGTTCTTTGGGTTCTCCACGATGTCCAGCCGGGTGGCGTTGATGCCCACGCCGTCGGCCAGCTTGATGAGCCCCTCCTGCTCCAGCAGCAGCAGGGCCCGGGCCTCGTTGGTGGCGTCGTTGGGCACGGCGATCTGGGCGCCGTCGGCCAGGGCGTCGATGGACGCGGTCTTGCCGGCGTACAGGCCGAAGGGCTCATAGTGGACGGGGCCCACGCTCACCAGATGGGTGCCGTTGGCGGCGTTAAAGTCGCTCAGATAGGTGATGTGCTGGAAATAGTTGGCGTCCAGGGAGCCGTCCTCGGTGGAGGTGTTGGGCACGATGTAGTCGTTCAGCACCGTGATCTGCAGATCGATGCCCTGCTCGGCCAGGATGGGCTTCACCACCTCAAGGATCTCGGCGTGGGGGGCGGGGGTGGCGCCCACCTTGAGGACGACGGTCTCGGAGGGCTCGGCAGACTGCTCGCCGCCGGCGGACTCAGTGGCGGGGGCGTCGGTGTTGGGATTCTCGGCGGGGCCGGGGCCGGTGGTGGGACCGCAGGCGCACAGGGCCAGGATCAGGGTCAGGGCCAGCAGAAGGGCCAATGCTTTCTTTTTCATGTTCATTACTCCTTTTTTCGGGATCTGATATGTGAACCGCGCTGGGCGCGGATTTCACCAAAATAAAAACGCCCTTGACAAACGTCAAGGACGAGAGCTTTCGCTTCGTGGTACCACCTTGCTTCGCCCGGACCTCGCGGCCCGAACCTTACAGAGTACTGACATACTCCCGCGCTGTGACGGGCGCCCCCGGCGCGGCCTTGCGGTCCTCCCGCTCGACCCCGCGGCTCCGAGACCATGTTCAGCGCGGCCCTCCGTACCCGTTTCCAGCTGCCCGGGCTCTCTGTGCCGTACCTCCGCGCCTACTCTTCTCTTCATCGCCTTTGCAAAACCTATTTACTTGATGGGTTGATTATAGCACGCCCCGCCCCCGCTGTCAACGGGTCGTTTTTCACAAGGCTGGCAAAAAATTGGGGGCGTTCCCCGTCATTTCTCACAAGGAACGCCCCGTATGCTCAGTGGACGCCGGCCCTCTCCGGCTTGGGCCTCCGGGTCTTTTTCGCGGCCCGGTTGATCCGCCGGTCCACCCGGACGGCCAGCCAGCCGCCGAAGGACTGGAAGACCTGCACCAGGATCACCAGCAGGATCACGGCCACATAGAGGACGAGGTTCATCCGCCGCTGGTAGCCGTTGACGATGGCCAGGCTGCCCAGCCCGCCGCCGCCGATGGCCGCCGACATGGCGCCGTAGCTCAGGATGGTGATGAAGGCGGTGGTAAAGCCGGTGATGAGGGAGGGCAGGGCCTCGGGCAGCATCACCTTGAAGATGATCTGGGCGGGGGTGCAGCCCATGGCCTGGGCGGCCTCCAGCACCCCCCGGTCGGACTCCCGCAGGGAGCCCTCCACCAGCCGGGCCACAAAGGGGAAGGCGGCCACCACCAGGGGGATGAGGGACGCCACGGTGCCCACGCTGGTGCCCACCACCGCCCGGGAGATGGGGATGACCAGGATCATCAGGATCAGGAAGGGCACCGAGCGGAGCAGATTGACGAGGATGTTCAGCACCTGCATCAGGGGCCGGGGCAGGGGCCGCACGCCGCCCCGCTCGCCCGTCACCAGGATGACCCCCAGGGGCAGGCCGATCACATAGGCGAACACGGTGGCGATGACGGTGGAGTACAACGTCTCCCAGATGTCCTTGAGCAGGTCCATCTGTAAGTACATGATCTGCTGGCTCACCGGGGTGTTGCCGCCCCCGAACAGGGCCTCCAGGATCTTCATGATAAACTCACCCATGATAGTCCCGCACCTCCTCCATGGTCACGTCGGGCTGGCTTTTGATGTAGGCGGCGGCCTTCGCCGCCTCCGCCGGGTCGGCGGGCAGGCCCAGCAGCATGGTGCCGAAGGCCTTGCCGTCGATGTTGCGGGTGTCCGCCCCCAGGATGTTCACCTTCACCCCGCAGTCGATGGCGAGGGAGGCGATGAGCGGCTCGTAGGAGGAGCCGCCGTTGAAGGCGATGCGGACCACATTGGCGGCGGGGAACTGGTCGATGACCACCCGGTCGGGGTACACCAGGCGGCGGCCCGCCTCGGTCTTGGGGTTGGAGAATACCTCCTCCACCGTGCCGGTCTCCATCACGCGGCCGTGGTCCAGGATGGCCACATGGGTGCAGATCTCCTCCACCACCGCCATCTCGTGGGTGATGACCACCACCGTGATGCCCAGGCGGCGGTTGATGTCCTTGATGAGCCGCAGGATGTCCCTTGTGGTCTTGGGGTCCAGGGCGGAGGTGGCCTCGTCGCAGAGCAGCACCTTGGGGTCGGAGGCCAGGGCCCGGGCGATGGCGACGCGCTGCTTCTGCCCGCCGGACAGCTGGGCGGGATAGGCGTCCGCCTTGTCGGGCAGGCCCACCACATCCAGCAGCTCCAGGGCCCGCTTCCTGGCGGCCTCCCCCCTCACCCCGGCGATCTCCATGGGGAAGGTGATGTTCTTCAGGCAGGTGCGCTGCATGAGCAGGTTGAACTGCTGGAAGATCATGCTGATGGACCGCCGGGTGCGGATCAGCTCCTTCTCTCCCATGGCGCAGAGGTCCGCGCCGTCGATGAGCACCTGGCCCGAGGTGGGCCGCTCCAGCAGGTTGATGCACCGCACCAGGGTGGACTTGCCCGCGCCGCTCATGCCCACGATGCCGTATACGTCCCCGTCGTTCACGGTCAGCGTCACGTCGGTGAGGGCCTGGAGGTCCCCGTCGGCGGTGGGGAACACCTTGGAGATGTGCTTCAGTTCGATCATGGCCATACCCCCTTTCGGGATTTGGCCCATTTTACTACCGCCGCGCTGGGTTTGTCAAGTCAGACGGCGTACCATTTCAGCACCTCGGTGGTGCCGGTCCGGCGGAGGGCTGCGGAGGACACCAGGGCGTCGCAGAGGAGCAGGATGGCCGCCGGCGGCCCGAAGGCGTCCGGGATGGCCGCCGCCAGGGCGTCGATCACCGGGTGGACCCGGTACGCCAGGGCCAGGGCCAGCAGGCCCCAGACGGCGGCGAACTGGGGGCACACCAGCCCCGCCACATTGCCGGGGAGGTCCGAGTAGTCCCAGAACTCCACCCCCACGGCATAGCGGTAGAACAGGCCCATGAGCAGCTCCGCCGCCGTGGCGGCAAGCCCTCCGGCGAAAAACACCCACAGCGGGCCATGCCCCGGCCCCGCGGCCCGTAAGATCAGCAGCGCCCCCAGACCGTACACCGGGCACAGGGGCAGCAGCAGAAAGCACTTCCTGTCCCGCTTGGGGTGGCCGATGAGACGGGCGAAGGTGATCTCCAGCAGAAAGCCCAGGGCGCTGTATAAGATGAAGTACCAAAACCAGCGCAAAGACGTCCCTCCTTTTTTCATCCTTTCCGTTAGGATGGGAAAACAAGGGGCGTTCATGCCAGACAAATTTTACATCCCGTCCGCAGTTTTTGAGCGAATTTCACTGTTGTCCTGTGGGAAAAAGTATGTTAAAATAGGTCGGATCACGGGGGGAGGGACGGCATATGCGCCATCTGATCGACTTTGGGGACCTGACCCGGCGGGAGTGGGACGAGCTCTACGCCCGGGCGGACAGGATCATCGACGCGCCGGAGCAGTTCATCGACGTATGCCGGGGCAGGGTCATGGCCTCCCTGTTCTACGAGCCCTCCACCCGCACCAACTTCTCCTTCCAGACCGCCATGCTCCGGCTGGGCGGCTCGGTGTTCGGCTTCGCCGATCCCCGGTCCTCCTCGGTGGCCAAGGGGGAGACGTTGAAGGACACCATCAAAATGGTCTCGGGCTACGCCGACGTGATCGTCATGCGCACCCCCTGGGAGGGGGCCGCCCGGGCCGCCTCCCTGTACTCCGATGTGCCGGTGGTCAACGCCGGGGACGGCGGGCATATGCACCCCACCCAGACCACCGCCGACCTCACCACCATCACCCGGCTGAGAGGCTCGGTGGACGGCCTGTCCGTGGGCCTCTGCGGCGATCTGAAATACGGCCGCACCGTCCACTCCCTCATCAAGGCGCTGGCCAAATTCAAGGACATCCGCTTTTTCCTTATCGCCCCCCGGGAATTGGCCATCCCCGACTATCTGCGGCAGTTCATGCGGGAGAACGATATGCCCTTTGTGGAGGTCACCGGCCTGGAGCCGGTCATCCCCCAGCTGGACGTGCTGTATATGACCCGCATCCAGCGGGAGCGGTTCGTGGACCCCTTGGAGTACGAGCGGAACAAGGGCATCTACATCCTCACCCGCTCCAAGCTGGCCCGGGCCAAGGAAAACCTGCTGGTGATGCACCCCCTGCCCCGGGTGGATGAGATCGCCGTGGATGTGGACGACGACCCCCGGGCGGTCTACTTCCGGCAGGCCCGGTTCGGCATGTTCGCCCGGATGGCCCTGCTGTCCGATCTGGCCAACCAGCCCCGGATGAGCCCCGGCCCGGTGGAGATCGGCAAGGAGCCCCTCTGCCATAATCCCAGCTGCATCACCCGGACCGAGCGCTATCTGCCCCCGCTGGTCAAATACAACGGCGGCGTGGAGTGCTGCGCCTTCTGCGACGCCCCGCTGTGACCGATCCGCGGCTGTTTCGATTTTGGGATTGCATTACGGGGAAAAACCTGCTATAATGTCATGTGTTTTCCTGTCCCCCTGTTGTTCCGGGGGATGCGGGAGCCCTCCGGCGGCGCCGTGCGCCCCCAGTCCGGCCGCCCCATGGACGGCCCCGGTAAGAGATACGATACAAAGGAACGGTGTTCGATATGATGGAGAAAGGCAAGCGGGAACAGCGCCGCGGCGATGAGGACGCCATCTTCAACCGAATGCTCATCAGTCTGGCGGTCGCTGTGGCAGTGGAGCTGCTGATCCTTCTGCTGCGAAAGGTATATGTGGAGATGGCGCTGGGCGCGGGTGTGGCCGGAGTGCTGCACGCCGTTTTCTCCGTCCTCCGCTTCCTGGGGCCGGTCCTCATGGTGGGCGGCGTGGTCTGGCTTGTGCTGGATCTGCGGGGCCGCCGCGCCATCACGGCGCCCGCCGTCCTGATCGCCGTGTCCGCGGCGGCGTGGGTCATCGCCGTGTTCCTGTATGACGACTTTGACCGGGGCGCCGACCTGCTGATCTATCTGCCCCCGGTGGCGGCGGTGCTGGTCCTTATCTGGTTCCTCTATCAGCGCGTCTTTTTCGCCAGCGCCCTGATCACCGCCTGCGGCGCGGTGCTGCTGTGGCTGGTCCGGCAGTCCGGCGGGCTCACCCCCAGACAGACGATCCTGTTCATCGTGGGCTTCGTGCTGCTGGCGCTGGCCGCCCTGGCGGCCTGGCGGCTGAGCAGGACCGGCGGCAAGGTGGGCTCCTTCCGCCTCATGCCGGCGGACACCCCCTATCTGATGATCTACCTCACCTGCGCCGTCACCGCGGTGACCATGGCGCTGGGTATGCTGCTGGGCGGCACGGCGGCCTTCTACCTGATGTTGGTGCTGGTGGCCTGGCTGTTCGTCCAGGCGGTGTACTTCACCGTAAAATTGATGTGATGACCACAGACAAAAACCCTCCGCCGGCGGCGGAGGGTTTTTTATGCGCTCTTTAATGTTCCAGCCCCAGCACCAGGGCCACCCCCAGGGCGAAGCCCAGCACCGTGGCCAGGATGGTCCACTTGGACTTCCATCGATCCGAGGCCTCGGGCAGCAGCTCGAAGAACACCACATACAGCATGGCGCCCCCGGCGAGGCCCATGGCCCCGGCCAGGGCGGCGGAGGCCCGGCTGCCCACGAAATACCCCGCCAACGCCCCCAGCACCGTGGGCGCCCCGCTGAGGGCGGCCACCGCGATGGCGGACACGGTCTTGGACCCGTCGTGGATCAGGGGGACGGCGATGGACATCCCCTCGGGCAGATTGTGCAGGCCGATGGTCACGGCGGCCAGCGCCGCCGCCCAGCAGACTCCCTCCACCGCCACCGTGGCCCCCACCGCCATGCCCACCGGCACGTTGTGGAGGGCCACCGCCGCCGCCAGCACGATGCCTGCGGTGTGCAGGTCGTGGTGGCCGCAGGCGCATTGGTGGGGGTCGCCCTCCACCTCGTGGTGGGCGCTCTTGTCGATCCAGCAGTTCAGCAGCCAGGTGACGGCGAAGCCGATCACCAGGAACACCGGCACGATCCAGAGCATCCCCTCCGCCGCCTCCACGGCCTCCGGCACCATGTCCAGGGACACGATGCACAGCATCAGCCCCGCCGTGAAGGACAGCAGCAGGGCCTCTCCTCGGTGGGACTGCCGCTTGATCAGCGCGGCCAGACACCCGCCCAGCGCTAACCCGCCCACCCCGGTGGCGGCGGTGAGCAGAATGACGAACAGGACTTCTCCCATATCGAAAACCTCGATCAAAATACTTACGGCCGCGTCCCGTCCTCCGGCGGCACCTCCAGATGGCGGATGTGGCGCACGTCGTAGGGAGTGGTCTGGTAGACGAAGTAGTTGAGCCAGTTGGAGTAGAGCAGATGGGCGCTGGAGCGCCAGGTGCAGGGGGGCTCCTTCGTGTCGTCGTCGTCCGGGAAGTAGTTGACGGGGACGCGGATGGGCAGCCCCGCGTCCTTGTCCCGGCGGTACTCCAGAGCCAGGGTCTCCGCGTCGTACTCCGAGTGGCCGGTGATGAAGATCTGCCGCCCCCCGTTGGTGGACACCGCGTACACCCCCGCCTCGTCGCTCTCCGCCAGGATCTTCAGGGCGGGCACGGCGGCCACGTCCTCCCGCCGGATAGAGGTGTGCCGGGAGTGGGGCACCAGAAATTCGTCGTCAAACCCCCGGAACAGGATGGAGCCCTTATGGGTCACCCGATGTTTGAACACGCCGAACAGCTTTTCGGGCAGGGGGATCTTCTCGATCCCGTAGTGGTAATAGAGGGCCGCCTGCGCCCCCCAGCAGATGTGGAAGGTGGAGTGGACGTGGCTCTTGCTCCACTCCATGATGGCGCACAGCTCGTCCCAGTACTCCACCTCCTCAAAGGGGAGCAGCTCCACCGGCGCGCCGGTGATGACCATGCCGTCGAAATACTGCTCCTCCACCTGGGCGAAGGTCTTATAAAAGGTGAGCATATGCCCCTCCGGGGTGTGCCGGGGCACCCGGCCCTCCACCTTCAGCAGCTCCATCTCGATCTGGAGGGGGGTGTTCCCCAGCAGGCGGGCCAGCTGGGTCTCGGTGGTGATCTTGGTGGGCATCAGGTTCAGGATGAGCAGCCGCAGGGGGCGGATGTCCTGGGACACGGCGCGGCCCTCGGTCATGACGAAGATGTTTTCCCGCTCCAGCGTCCTGGCGGCGGGCAGATTGGCCGGTATTTTGATGGGCACGGCGTTTCCCCCTCCCCGATAAAGAAAGAACCGCAGGTTCCTCCGCGGCTCGCCAATTGACTATATCACAGGGCCGGGGGCATTGTCAACTGACTTTTCGGGGCGGAAACCGGGCCGTTCACAAAAAGTTCATCATTATATCTTTGAAATGCCTGTTGACAACAGATGTAGGAAGGGATACAATGGTTACAAATCAGTTACAAATTTCCTGACGTTCCAAAGGAGGTCCCCCATGGCGGACAAAAGCGATACCCTGATCTACAAAGGCCATCCCCTGCGCCGGAAGGACAATCTGGTGTACTACGGCTCCATGGCCGACAAATATATCGTGATGATCCAGGTGATGAGCTCCGAAAAGGAGGGCGACCTGGACGTGGCCAATAAGGTCCACCTTCAGTTGCAGCTCACCGACCCCGACCTGAAGAGCCGGGACCGCGTGGTGAAAAAGAGCGATCTGCCCGATCTGTTCTCCGCCATCGACATGGGCTCCATCTGGCTCATGCGGGCGCTGGCGGGCAAGTAAGCCCCCGTTTTACGAATGATACGAGTGGAGTGATCCCCATGCCCATGAAGTCTAAACTGTTCCGCGGTCTGCTGGCCGGCGGGCTGGCCGCCGTCCTCACCACCGGGGTGGCCTTCGCCTCCATCGGCAAGGGCACCGTCACCGCGGAGCCGTCCCTGCGTATGCGCTCCCAGCCCAACACCTCCTCCTCCACCCTGGCCACCGCCCCCACGAACGCCCAGGTGGATGTGCTGGAGGACGCCGGGAACGGCTGGTACAAGGTATCCTACCGCGACGTGGAGGGCTATATGTCCGGCCAGTGGCTGTCCATCGCCCTGGACGGCGCCGTGAACGACGGCGCCGCTCCGCAGCAGCCCGACGCCGCGGAGACCGGCCATGTGAACGCCGGCCCGCTGAACGTCCGCTCCGGCCCCGGCACCAGCTACAAGAAGGTGGGCTCCCTGAGCCAGGGCGCCTCCGTCACCGTGCTGGAAAAGGCCGACGGCTGGTACAAGATCGCCAGCGGCAGCGTCACCGGCTATGTCTCCGCCCAGTACATCACCCTGGATACCGTGGCCGCGCCGGCCCCCGCCGAGCCCGTTCCCGCCGTGCCTGCCGAGACCGCGCCCGCTGATCCCGCCCCCGCCCAGCCGGCGGAGCCCGAGACCGGCTATGTGAACTCCGGTCCGCTGAACGTCCGCTCCGGCCCCGGCACCGGCTATAAGAAGGTGGGCTCCCTGAGCCAGGGCGCCGCCATCTCCGTGGTGGAGAAGCTGGACGGCTGGTACAAGATCGCCGGCGACAGCGTTACCGGCTATGTCTCCGCCCAGTACGTCACCCTGGGCGCGCTCCCCGATCCGGACGCCGCCGCCAAGGACGCCGTCTCCGACGACAGCACAGGCTATGTCAACACCAGCGCGCTGAACGTCCGCTCCGGCCCCGGCACCGGCTACGAGAAAGTCGGCACGGTGCGCATCGGCGATGAGGTCGCCATCACAGAGAAGCTGGACGGCTGGTACAAGATCACCAGCGGCGGCGTCACCGGCTATGTGTCCAGCGAGTACATCTCCTCCTCCCCGGTGTCCGCCGGTTCCGCCGTGGGCGCCAAAGCGGCCGCCTTGGCCCTGAAGCAGGTGGGCAAGCGGTACGTTTACGGCGCCACCGGCCCCAATTCCTTCGACTGCTCCGGCCTGGTCTACTACGTCTACCGCTCCCTGGGCTACACCCTGGCCAGGACCGCTACCGACCAGTACTACGGAGCCGGCCAGTTCGTCTCCAAGTCCCTCTCCGCCGTGCAGCCCGGCGACCTGGTGTTCTTCTATGACCGCAGGAACGACAGCTCGGGCGGCCGCAAGCCTGTGACCCACGTGGGCATCTACATCGGCGACAACCAATTCGTCCACGCCTCCACCTCCTCCACCGGCGTCAAGATCAATGAGCTGTTCACCGGCTACTACAAAGACTACCTGGTGGCCATCAAGCGCATCGCCTGAGTTTCGATCCTACATATCACCCGCCCGGCGCTGGCCGGGCGGGTTTTATTACAGTTTCGTTAATTTTTCCGTTCTCCCCTTTACATTTTTTTGATCGTGGTCTACAATGGACCTATCTTATTTTGGGGGGTGTGCCCAGTGAGCGATATGGATTACACACGCAAATTCAACGTCAATCTTGACAAGGACCAGGAGATCAAAGCCATCCTGACCTCCGTGTACAACGCCCTTCGGGAGAAGGGATACAACCCAATCAACCAGATCGTGGGCTATATCCTCAGTGAGGATCCCACCTATATCACCAACCACAACAATGCCCGCACCCTGATCCGTCAGCTGGACCGGGACGAGCTGCTGCAGGTGCTGTTGAAAAGCTACCTGACTGAGAAATGAATCCCGGCGCCGGAGGAAACCTCCGGCGCTCTTTTCTTTTGATTATTCACAGTTTGTCTATGGCTTTTCCCCCGGCGCTGCGGTATACTTTCCAAAACCGAGAACGAGGTGCCCCCTATGAAACGTGCCGTCTCCATCCTGCTCCTGCTGGCCATGGCCCTGTCCCTCTGCGCCTGCGGGCCAAATCCCCCCGCGGAGAGCGCGCCGCCCTCCCCCGCCGCCGCCCTCACCGCGGACGGGCTGGCCCGGGCCGCCGTGGCCGCCGCTGGCCGGGACCCGGACGGGCTGGAAAAGCTGAACGATACGCTGGAGACCGACGCGCTGGCGGAATATATCTCCAACTACTACGGCATCTGGGCGTGGAAGGGCTGCGCCATCTACCGCGCCGGCGGGGCCGAGGTCTTTGAGATCGCCGTGGTGGAACTGGCGGGGTCCGTCCCCAGCAGCGACGCCGTCGCCGGCCTGGAGCGATACATCCATGAGCGGGAGGGGGATTTCACCGGCTATGCCCCCGATCAGGCGGACATCGCCGCCCACGCCCTCACCGCCGTCCGGGAGCGGGATGGCAGCCGCTTCGCCGCCCTGCTGATCTGCGAAGATCCCGAGGCCGCGCGGGACGCCTTTTTTGGCTCCGACGGCGCCGGCATCTCTGTGACGCCGCCCGGCGCGGAGCCCTCCCCTTCCCCCGCCCAGTCCCCTGACGCCGCGCCTTCCGCCCCCTCCACCCCGGAGCCCAGCCCCGATCCCACTTCGGAACCTGCGTCGGAGCCCACTTCCGAGTCCACTCCTGAGCCCACTTCCGAACCCATCCCGGCTCCCACCCCCACGCCCGCTCCCACCCCCTCTCCCGCCGGGCCGGTGACCTATCCCGGCCGCGTCCCCTTCACCGATCCCAACATCGACGACATGACGGTGTATAACACCTCCGCCATCCTGTCCGCGTGGGAGAAGAACGATCCCTCCGGCCTGTCCGACTACGACAAGGCCATCTATCAGGCGGCAAAAGCGGTCATCGACAGCCAGATCGGGCCGGATATGACCGATATTGAGAAGGAATACGCCCTCTATCTCTGGACCATCACCCACATGGCGTACGATTACACCCACCAGGATCACACCGCCACGGTGAGCAGAGACTCCTTCACCCCTTATGGCGGGCTCGTCAAGGGCAAGGGGGTGTGTCTGGGCTTCTCCTCGGTGTTCCAGCTGCTGATGGACATGGCGGGCGTTAAGTGCATCACCGTGGTGGGCGCGGCCTACAACAGCGAGGAGGACCACGCCTGGAACATGGTGCGGCTGGACGGGGCGTGGTACTGCGTGGACGCCACCTGGGACTGGACGTACTACAACGACGCGGGCTATATGCGGTACTTCAACGTGACCAGCGACTTCATGGCGAGGGAGAACCACCAGTGGGATTATTCCTCTGTGCCCGAGGCCGTTGCCCAATCCCCCTGGACCCCGCCCCGCAACCCCAACTTTGGCAATCTCTGGCCCTGGTAAAGCGAAAAACCGTCCTCCCGCGGCGAACGCTCCGACGCGGGAGGACGGCTCAAAATTTTTCGGCAGTTTCCTCTTTACAAATCCCGTTTTTCTGGTATAATGGCAAAGTGCCGGTTCGACACGGGCCCATAGCTCAGTTGGGAGTGCATACGGGCCAGTTATATGCGACATCGTTTGGGGGCGTATCTCATTTGCTCCCCATTCGGTTCGCTACGATAATTGAATAATTGGAAATATATGGGCCCATAGCTCAGTTTGGGAGAGCGTTCGGTTCGCATGCATACGAATCCCCATCCTACACCCCATTTCCCATGTGATTTGGCCAAAATTTTTCGTCACCTGCTCCTCTTACTCCTCTTTTCCCCCCTCTTCCCTCCGCCGCCACAATCACCTATTATAATATATAAAAACACCCTAATTCCCCCCGTTTTATCTCATAAAAGCAAAGAAAAATACCCACATCCCCCTTAACACCTCACATAACGGTGAGATTAATATGGGCCTGTAGCTCAGCTGGGAGAGCGTTCGGTTCGCATGCATACGAATCCCCATCCTACACCCCATTTCCCCATCAATCCGGCCAAAATTTTTCGCCACTCCCTGCCGAAAAATTTTGGTTCGGCGGCAAAGCCGCCGCCAATTTTCGTCACCTGCTCCTCTTCCCCCCTCTTTCCTCCGCCGCCACAATCACCTATTATAATATAGAAAAACACCCTAATTACCCCGTTTTATCTCATAAAAACAAAGAAAAATACCCATATCCCCTTAACAGCTCACGTATCGGTGAGAATTAACATGGGCCTGTAGCTCAGTTGGGAGAGCGTTCGGTTCGCATCCGAGAGGTCGAGAGTTCGAGTCTCTTCAGGTCCACCAAACGGAAACCACCGCGGATCATTCCGCGGTGGTTTTTCGTTTGACCACAGGAATACCACAGACAGGGTTCAGTTTATTTTCATTTCCCCCCTGGGCGGGGCGTCTTGTACGGGACGAACTCCGGCGCAAAAGCCGTCTCCTCCGCGTTCTGCGCCCCTTCCAGCGCCTCTGCGCCGGCGATGCCGTGGTCTATCTTTGCCGCCGCGCTCTGCCGCATCTCGTCGGTGATATGGGCGTAGACGTTCAG
>CANPWZ010000009.1 GCA_947585425.1 uncultured Oscillospiraceae bacterium | reverse complement strand
TTGCCGTCCATCTCGAAGGTCACGCCGTTGCGGAAATCGCCTGCGGTGATCATTGCCATGGGTAATTCCTCCCGTATAAAAAAGTTGGCAGACACATATTGTCAAGTCATTATACCCTATATTCTGAACAAATGCAAGACATTTTAGAGGATGATGAGCTCTTTGGGGGAATGGGTCAGATCCTCGCAGCCGTCTTCGGTGAGGCGCACCATGTCCTCGATGCGCACGCCGAACTTCCCGGGCAGGTAGATGCCGGGCTCCACGGTGATCACCGCGCCCACGGGGTTGGGCTCCGTACACCGGGGGGCGAAGCTGGGATCCTCGTGGATCTCGATGCCCACCGAGTGGCCCAGGCCGTGGCCGAAGCAGTCCCCGTAGCCGGCGTCGCCGATGACCCTGGCGGCCACGGCGTGGACGTCCGCCCCCGGCACCCCGGCGCGGGCGGCGGCGATGCTGTCCAACTGGGCCTTCAGCACGGTGTCATAGACCAGCTTCATCTCGTCGGAGAGCTCCCCCACCGCCACGGTGCGGGTCATGTCGGAACAGTAGCCCCCCACCACGCAGCCGAAGTCCATGGTGACGAAGTGTCCCTTCTCGATCTTCTTCTGGCTGGGGATGGCGTGGGGCCTGGAGCCGTTGGCCCCGCAGGCCACGATGGGGTCGAAGGAGTTGCGCTCCGCCCCCATGCGGGCCATGTAATAGGTCAGCTTGGCGGCGATCTCGCACTCGGCCACGCCGGGCCTTAAGTCATTCAAGATCTCGGTGAAGGCCGCGTCGGTGAGGCGCTGGGCCTCCTTCATGGCGGCCAGTTCTTCCTCATCCTTCACCGCGCGCAGCCTGGCGAGCAGGGCGGAGGCGGGCACGAACTCCGCTCCCACGGCGGCGGTCCAGCGGTCATAGGCGGCCACCGACATATACTGCTCCTCAAAGCCCAGCTTTTTGACGCCGTGGGCGGCGCACAGCTCGCCGATCAGGGCGGCGTAGCTCTTGCCCCGCAGCCCCAGGTCCACCTCCGCGCCCTTCACCAGTTGCTGGGCGGCCTCGATGTACCGGGAGTCGGTGTAGTACCAGGTCCTGCCGGGGGTCACCAGGGCCACGCCCTCCCCGTGGAAGCCGGCGGCGTAGAACTCGCCGGGTTCGGAGTTGACCAGCATGGCGTCCAGGCCGTACTCGGGCAGCCTGGCGGCGATCTTCTCAAAATGGTTCATATCGATGCACTCCTTTTCATTCGGCGGCGTACCGCCGGTAGATCCGCTTCATGGTCAGGGCGTCCTCCGCCTGGGTGCCGGCGGACTCGCAGATGAAGGCCGGGCTCCATCCCCGGCGGGCCACGGCGGCGGCCAGGGGCTCCCAGGCGGGGCCGTAGCCGCCGTCGTCATCGAAGGTGCGGTGGCACTTCTCGCCCCCCTTGGGAGTGAACTCGATGTGGGAGAAGTGGCTGTGGAACCGGGCGGCCCGCTCCGGGCCCAGGACCTCCTCCACCCGGTCCAGCATCCGCTCCGCGGCCTCGGCGCCGTCGTCCGCCCCCAGGGACCGGGCGTACAGGTGGCCGAAGTCGATGCAGGGGATCAGCCGTTCATCCAGGGTGCACAGCTCCAGCACCTCGTCCAGGTCCCCCAGCTGATTGATCTTTCCCATGGTCTCGGGGCACAGGGCGATATGCCCGAAGCCCTGACCGTCGCAGGCGGCGAGGACCTCCGCCAGGGACTTCTTCGCGATGGCCAAGGCCTCCCCCCGGCTCCGGCCCATGAGGGCCCCGGAGTGGACCACAACGCGGTTTGCCCCCATCCAGGAGGCGGCCAGACAGGCGGCGGTGATGTACCCGATGGTCTTTTGCAGGCTGTCCGGGTCCGGGTTGGCCAGGTTGATGAAGTAGGGGGCGTGAAGGGACAGGACGATCCCGGCGGCCCGGGCGTTCTCCCCCAGTTTTTTGGCGGACTCCTCCCCCACGTGGACCCCCTTGCCGCACTGGTATTCGTAGCAGTCCAGGCCAAAGTCCGCGATCCATTTGGGCGCGTCCAGAGAGGACTTGTGGGCCTTGGAGAAGCTGTCGCAGTTGCCGGCGGGGCCGAAGATGGCGCTCACAGCTTTTCCCCCCTTCGGCTCAGCAGGCGGAAGGGGACCTCCACCGCGTAGCGGAGATACCGCCCCGGATTGCCCCCCAGCCGGATGGGTTTCACCAGGATAGCGGCCACCCCGGCCAGATTGCCCCCCAGCACGTCGGTGAACACCTGATCCCCGATGATGGCGGTCTGCTCTTTCGTGACCCCCATCTGCTCCATGGCCTTGTAAAAGGAGGGCGTTTTGGGCTTGCCCGCGTGGCCGATGTAGGGCGCCTCCAGCGCCTCGGAGAAAACGCGGGGCCGGCGCTCCTTTCGGTTGTTGGACAGGATGAACAGGGTGACCCCGTGGGCGGCCAGGTCGTCCCGCCAGGCCTTCAATCGCTCATCGGGCAGGGGCACCCCGTAGGGGACCAGGGTATTGTCAAGGTCCGCCAGGAGCAGTTTGATGCCCCGGCGCTGGAGGGCCTCGCCGGTCACCTGATAAATGTCATCGGCCAGATACGCGGCCCGGAACAGCGCCATGGACTCACCTTCTATTCCCGCTGAGATCGGCATAAGATCGGTAGTATCATACCACAACTTTCCGCCGCTCACAAGGGGGAAACCGCATGAAAGAACGCTTGCTGGCCCTGCCCGCCGGACGCCGCACCCGATCGGGGCGGTGGGGGCTCATCCCCGCTCACATGGCCTACCGGGTGGGGCCGGGGCCCCGGCTGATGGCCGCCCGCCTGCCCGCCGGTCTGCGGGGCGGGTATCTGCTGCTGGACTGCCAGGGGTTCGACGGGAACGGCGACCCCCTCCCCTGCGCCCGTCAGATCCTCATGGAGTGCCGGCGGCGGGAGTACCGGGGGATCGTCTGCGACTTCGAGGGGATGCCCTCCGGCTGTCTGCCCCGGCTGGTGGAACTGCTGGATCGGAACTGCCCACCCCGGGGCTGGACGCTGTACGTCCCCGAGAGCTGCGCCCCCTTCGTCCGGGCCGCCCGGGTGCTCATCCCCTCCGCCGTCACCGCCGGGTCGCTGGAGCGCCGCCTCCGGGCCGCAGCGGAGCGCTATGGCCCGGAGCGGACCGCCCTGGCGGTGGAGTGGGTCCGGGAGGACTTCCCCCTGCCTGCCGCCGGCCGGGGGGCCCCCGTCAGCCGGGAGGCGCTGGAGGGACAGATCGCACGCCTGGAGCCGGCGGTGTTCTTCGACCGGGGCCTCTGCGCCCACTACTACACCTATCTGGACCGGGACAAGGCCCATTTCGTGCTGTTCGACAGCCCCCGCTCCGTCCGGGAAAAACTGTCGGCGGCGGAGCGGGCGGGCCTCTGCGCCGCCGTGCTCCCCGGCCCGGAGATAGAGGACTGTCTGGAGGAGATTTTTGGGCCGGCATAGGGAAGTTTTTTTGCAATGTGGGGATTGACAAGCTCCCGGCCGCTGTGCTATTATGCTTAGGCCGACGTTTTCGGAGCCGCCATGCGGGTGTAGTTCAATGGTAGAATCCCAGCCTTCCAAGCTGGTCGCGTGGGTTCGATTCCCATCACCCGCTCCACGTCGGGGCAAGCTCCATATCGCTCGCCCCGCCGCAAGCGGCAGGGCTCGTTCATTCCGCTGCCCCTCCTTTCCCCACAAAGCCAAAGGACGGCTTTGCGGGGGCCCCGAAAGGGCACAATATGCGCCTGTAGCTCAGGTGGATAGAGCAGCTGCCTTCTAAGCAGCGGGCCGGGGGTTCGAGTCCCTTCAGGCGTACCACGTCGGGGCAAGCTCCATATCGCTCGCCCCGCCGCAAGCGGCAGGGCTCGTTCATTCCGCTGCCCCTCCTTTCCCCACAAAGCCTGGAGGACGGCTTTGCGGGGACCCCATAAGGGCACAACTTCATATGGTGGGTATAGCTCAGCTGGGAGAGCACCGGATTGTGGTTCCGGGTGTCGTGGGTTCGAGCCCCATTACCCACCCCATATCAGGCTGAGGGCCGGGGCGTCCGCTCCGGCCCTTGCCTCACTCCACATTGGGGTGTAGCCAAGTGGTAAGGCACGGGACTTTGACTCCCGCATTCGCTGGTTCGAGTCCAGCCATCCCAGCCACGTCGTCGGCGCAAGCTCCGTATCGCTCGCCCCGCCGCAAGCGGCGGGTCTCGCTCACTCCGCTGCGCCTCCTCTCCCCACCAAAACCGCAGGGCGGTTTTGGCGGGGGCCCCATTGATCCGCTTGCGGATTTTGGGACAACACCATAAACACGACCCAGTAGCTCAGTTGGTAGAGCAACGCCCTTTTAAGGCGAAGGTCCGGGGTTCGAGTCCCCGCTGGGTCACCAAACAGAAAGCGGCTTGTTTTTACAAGCCGCTTTCTGTTTGGGTTCCGCTCCCGTTGGCCGCTCCACCCTTGCGTTCTCCCTGAAACGCGCTATAATAGTTTTATGGGGAGGGATCGCCATGGCAAAGAAAAACGTCCGCAACACCCGGGGCCGCATCGTCAACGCCGCCTGGCGGCTGTTCTATGAGCAGGGCTACGAGGACACCACCGTGGAGGAGATCATCGAGGAATCCCACACCTCCCGTGGCTCCTTCTACCACTACTTCGACGGCAAGGACGCCCTGCTCAGCACCCTCAGCGACCTGTTCGACGAAAAGTACGAGTCCCTCCGGCCCCAACTGGCGGAGGGGGCCATGTCCGCCATGGAGCAGCTGCTGTTTTTGAACCGGGAGCTGTTCGCCATGATCGAGAACAGCGTGTCCCGGGACCTGCTGGCCCGGCTGCTGTCCACCCAGCTGGTGACCACCGGCGAGCGCCATCTGCTGGACCGGGATCGGACTTACTACCGGCTGCTGCGGCAGATCATCGGGGCGGGCCAGGCCGCGGGAGAGCTGACGGCCGCCCGCAGCGCCGGGGAGCTGGTGAAGATCTACGCCCTGTGCGAGCGGGCGCTGATGTACGACTGGTGCCTCTGCGGCGGGGAGTACTCCCTGAAAGACTATGCCGCCCAGGTGCTGCCCTCCTTCCTGAGCGGTTTTCTTCCCTGATTTTATTTTCAAATCGTATAGCTGAAAAGGCTTGTCCTGTCCGGCTTTTATGCAACTGATACAGAACGGAGTACAGACTTTCGTCTGTACTCCGTTCTGTGTTGCGTTCTTGTTCCGTTCTGTGCTATGATACCCGGGATTTCTTGAGTTCGGAGGGATTTTTATGTCCGGCGCACAGATCTGTATCCTTGCCGCCATCGTGATCTACCTGATCGGTATGATCGTCGTAGGCGTCTACTTCAGCCGCAGGGGCAGCGGCTCCTCCTCCCATGAGTTCTTCCTGGGCGGGCGGAAGCTGGGCCCCGTCGTCACCGCCATGAGCGCGGAGGCGTCCGACATGAGCAGCTATCTGCTCATGGGCCTGCCGGGCCTGGCCTATCTGGCCGGTTTGGCGGAGGTGAGCTGGACCGTCATCGGCCTGGCGGTGGGCACCTATCTCAACTGGCTCATCGTGGCCCGGCGGCTGCGGCGGTACTCCGCCGATCTGGGGGCCATCACCGTCCCCGACTTCTTCTCCCGCCGCTACAAGGACGACCGGCACCTGCTGTCCTGCCTGGCCGCCGTCATCATCCTGGTGTTCTTCGTGCCCTACACCGCCTCCGGCTTCAAGGCCGTGGGCACCCTGTTCAACTCCCTGCTGGGGGCGGACTACCACGCCGCCATGATCGTGGGCGCGGCGGTCATCATCGGCTACACGGTGCTGGGCGGTTTCCTGGCCGTGTCCACCACCGACCTGATCCAGTCCGTCGTCATGACCATCGCCCTGGCGGTGATCGTGGTGTTCGGCATCGTCCAGGCCGGCGGCTGGAGCGCGGTGGTGGAGAACGCCGCCGCCCTCTCCGGCTTTCTCAACCTGACTCAGGGCTACAACGCCGCCACGGGGGAGGCGGGCTCCTTCGGGTTCCTGCCCATCGTGTCCACCCTGGCCTGGGGCCTGGGCTACTTCGGCATGCCCCACATCCTGCTGCGGTTCATGGCCATCCGGGACGAGAAGGAGCTCAAGACCTCCCGGCGCATCGCCTCCATCTGGGTAGTGATCTCCATGGCGGTGGCCATCCTCATCGGCGTCATCGGCTACAGCGTGTCCGTGGCGGGGAAGATCCCCTTCCTCACCACCTCCGCCGAGTCCGAGACCATCGTGATCCAGCTGGCCAACCTCCTCAGCACCTTCGGCATCCTCCCCGCCGTCATCGCGGGCGTGACCCTGGCCGGCATCCTGGCCGCCACCATGTCCACCGCCGACTCTCAGCTCCTCTCCGCCGCCTCCAGCGTGTCTCAGGACCTGATCCAGGACTTCCTGGGCATCAAGCTCAGCAAAAAGCAGTCCATGCTTTTCGCCCGGGGCACGGTCATCGTCATCGCCCTCATCGGCGTGGCGCTGGCCTGGGATCCCAACAGCTCGGTGTTCCAGGTGGTGTCCTTCGCCTGGGCGGGCTTCGGCGGCGCCTTCGGCCCGGTGATGCTCATGGCCCTGTTCTGGAGGCGCAGCAACAAGTGGGGCGCTCTGGCCGGCATGGCCGCCGGCGGCGTGATGGTGTTCGTCTGGAAGTTCCTGGTGCGGCCTCTGGGCGGCGCGTGGGACATCTACGAGCTGCTGCCCGCCTTCATCGTGGGCTGCGCGGTCATCATTGTGGTGTCCCTGGCCACCGGCGCGCCGGAACAGGAGGTCACAGCGCGGTTCGACGCGGCCAACCGCCGCTGACCGCTCTCCCCGCCTCCGCCGCAAAAAAGGGTTTCCTTTCTCCCCCGGCCCGTGTATAATAGAGCCAAGGGAGGTGAGCCCGTGTTCGCGTTCCATAAAAAGAGAGGTCCGACCCCCATCGACATGACCGGCAAGGAGCCGGTGATCCGCTCCAGTATCTGCACCGGGGAACAGGTGGCGGGCGTCCGGGACCTGGAGACCAAAAAATTCAGCGAGGTCATGGCCATCCGCAACAGGGCCGATCTGGATGAGTTCCTGCGGCTCTGCGGCGCGGACGAGTCCGACGTCAAGCGGGAATGGTGACATAACAGAAAAGAGCCCTGTCTTTATGCACAGAGTATACTCAACTAACCACAATGTATAGTATGATATGATACGATACGCATTGACACATTCGAGGGCTATAAAGAGGATTTGACCCTGTATTGCCGCAGGCGGGCGGGGCAGAAATGATTTATATTGTAGATACAGGATATTTTATAGACATTTTCTGCCGAAGGTGCTATAATATATCCTGTATATTTATAGCCACATTACAAAGAGATCAATACAGAACAGATAGATCAACGCAGAGAAAGGCGGCGGATGATATGGCAAGGAAAAAGGTTAGCGAAACGGTAACAGAAAACCTTTTTCGTGATTTTTATGGAGCAAATACATTCATAGAGAAATCAGCTATACCGTCCGGCTATGGTTTTACATCAAAAAAAGGCACATCTTATAGTGGCTATCCTGATTTTTTCTGTGACGGCGATGACTATTGTATTGTAGTTGAAGCTAAAGCAACAGACCATGCAGCAGCACAGGACGAAGTACAGTATTACATGATAAATAATAAGATACACAAGGATATTATCGGCATTAGTGTATCTGGACAGTCGCGGGAAAGTATTTCCGTGTCCTATTACCTGAAACTTATGGGAATGACTGAAATTAAACCGTTCCCGCAGGAAAACACATTGCTTTCAATTCCTGCAATCAAAAAGCAGTATATAAAATCAAAGTATGGGGAAAGCGTAACAACGGAAGCCCTTATAACGGTATTAAAAGATTTGAACAAGCGTTTTAACGATAATAACAAGGTTCGTGATACCGACCGTAGTTTGTTCTTTTCTGGTCTGATGATAGCACTTAAAAACAATAATTTTAGAAGTACATACAAGAACATTCAGGCCCCATCAAAGCAGGAAGTTGCGACAACAAAAGCAACAGTTCTTGAAGCACATAATCTCAATAAAGCTATTCTTGAAGCTATAACAACTGAACTTGAGAGCAAAATTAACAGTCTATCTAAAGAGTTTAGTTGGCGCGACAAATTTTCTTTCATCAAGAATATAGATTATACTCTTGATGAATATAAGAAAATCATAGGCATCGTTGAGGAAAAAATATTTTATCCTTTCCAAAATGAAGAAAAGCAGGACATTTTAGGGCGAGCATACAAAATCTTCCTTTCTCGCGCAGGAAAAGTAGACAACAAAAATATTATCCTAACGCCTGACCATATAAAAGAACTGATGGTTAGGTTAGCGCGGCTGTCTGTTAAGGATGTAGTATTAGACACTTGTGCAGGTTCGGGCGGCTTTCTAATGGAAGCTATGGAAACAATGATTGCACTGGCAAAGGGCAGCGAAACGGCAATTACAAACATCAAAGAAAAACAACTCATCGGCTTTGAAATAGATTCTGTCCTTTTTGCCCTTGCGTGTTCAAATATGTTCCTGCATGGCGATGGAAGAACCAGTTTGCTATACAGAAGTAGCCTGCTTGACGAAACACAAGGTGGTATAGTCAATAATAGCGATAAAGAACTGCTTGAATATATACGCAGCATGAAGCCCACAAGGGTTATTATCAATCCGCCTTATGAGAATAATAACCCTATCAAATTTACGATTCAAGCCTTGAATTACCTTGAACCGGGTGGGAAACTTGTTATAATCATGCCCACACCTACCTTGACACATAATCAAGGGGGATTAACGGAAAAAGTTTTGTCTATGGCAAAACTGGAGTATGTTATTAAAATGCCAAATAAGTTGTTTTCAGAACAGAAACGAACCGTGAATACGTCTATTTTTGGCTTTACAAAAACCCCGCATATTCAATCCGATGACGTTCTATTTTATAATCTGGATGACGACGGCTTTGTAAGCATTCAGCATAAAGGACGGATCGACAAAAATGGAACTTGGCCTGAAATTGAGAACACAATCTTTGACGCTATTTCCAATTCAAAAGAGATACCGGGGGTATGCCAAAAGAAAAAGATATATAAGGATGGCGTTTTGAACTGCGCGGGCGTACAAAAGCGGCGAAATAGCAACTATGAAATGGTAAAAGTTAGCACGTTGTTTCATGTAACTAAAGGGACGCTTGCAAGTGAAAGCAATATTGACGGCGACTATCCCTTTGTGACGGCAAGCGAAGAATGGAAATCGCATACAGAATACGCCCTTGATACAGAGGCGATTGTATATGCCGTTAGTGCGGCAGGTTCTTTAGGGCGTAGCCACTATGTCAAAGGCAAATTTATTGCGAGCAATCTATGCCTTGTCTTAACAAGCAAATGCGACCCCCAATATCCGATTGACTTAGAATTTTATAATTGTTATTTTGCGTCCATGAGGAAGCAAATTATTTCTGACTTAGCGGATGGAACATCAAAGCTGACTATATCGCCGGATATGTTTAAGGACTACTATATTGACTATATCCCATACACAGAACAGCGAGCTTTTGTTCAAACAAAGTTGAAAGACTTTTTAACGCTTCAAAAGAAATATAGAAAAGCACAGGAGCAGTTAACACAGGATATAGCTAATCTGTCCGATTAACGGCACTATCGTTCACTATCCGTTATTAATGGCTTGCAGATTTAAGCGACAAATAAGCGGCAAATAGGTATATGAAAACGGCGGGAACCCTTGAAAACAGAGGGTTCCCGCCGTTTTGAGTATACTCCCTGACGAAAGGCAGGCCTCTTTTATTGTCTGTGGAAGGAGCGAAGCCGGGTGGCCCGGTAGCAGGCGTCGCACAGCCTGCCCCGGTGCTGGAGGGGCAGGGCCTTGCCGCACCGGTCGCAGAAGCGGATATTGTTCCGCAGGCGGTGGAGCAGGATCTCGTTGATCTCCTCCGCCACCTCCTCCCGGCTGTCATAGAGCCTGTCCTCGTCCACCGGGCAGTCAAAGGCCCTGGCGAAGGAGAAATACAGGTCCAGCTTGCGGTAGTGCTGCTCCAGCTCGGGCAGGGTAGGGTCCCCCTCCGGCAGCCCCGGCTGGTCGATGGGCTCCCCCTGCTGCCAACGGCGGAGGAACTGGAAAAACAGGTCCCGCAGGGCGTCCTCCGTCTCGTCGAAGGGGATGTTGGCCGCCCGCAGCTCCTGCTCCTTGGTGAGGGTGAAGCCCATCTCCCTCATTTTGGAGATGACGGCGATATAGCGGCTCACGTCCAGCTTGCGGTAGGGCTCCGGGCTGGGCATCTTGCTCCACTCGGTGAGCACCTCCAGCAGGTCGAAGTCCACCCGCAGCACCAGGTCGGAAAAACCGGCCACGGCGTATTCCAGCGGCGGGACCACCGCCTCCAGCCCCGCCCGGATGGCCGGCAGGTTCTGGGTGGCCCCTACGAAGCCCTTGTTGTACATCCCGAAGCGCCCCGCCCGCCCGGCGATCTGCTTGATCTCCTCCGGCCGCAGCTCCCGGCGCTCCGTCCCGTCGAACTTCTCCGTCTCCATGAAGATGATCCGGCGGATGGGCAGGTTCAGCCCCATGCCGATGGCGTCGGTGGACACCACGTACTCCATCTCCCCGGCCAGAAAGCCCTCCATCTGCTTCCGCCGGGTGGAGTAGGGCAGCGCCCCGTAGATGATGGCGGGCTCCTTGCCGCTCTGGCGCAGGTCCTCCGCCACCGACAACACCCCCACCTTGGAGAAGGTGATGAGAGCGTCCCCCGGCATGAACCGCTGGTAGTCCACCGTGCGGTCCATGCAGATGAGGGGGGTGGCGCGCTCGTGCTCCACCACCTCCCAGCCGTCGCCGCAGCTCTCGATGAGCCGAATGAGCAGATCTTTGGCCTCCGGCGCGGCGCACAGGTGGACCTCCGGGGCCAGCACCCCCAGGATGGCCCTGGTCCAGGCATAGCCCCGCTGGGGGTCGGCGATCATCTGGCACTCGTCCACGACGGCCACGTCCCACCGGCGCTTCATATCCAGCTTCTCGGCGGTGGCGGCCACATGGGTGTCCCCCTCCCGCATGTCCTCCTCCTCGCCGGTGGAGAGGCTGCATTTCACCCCCGCGTCCAGCAATGTCTCCTGCCCCTCCAGGGCCAGCAGCCGCAGGGGAGCCAGGTACACCCCGGTCTTTGCAAGCTTCAGGCGCTGGAAGCCCTCATAGGTCTTGCCGGTGTTGGTGCCCCCGATGTGGAGGACGAACCTCCGCCGCATGGCCCGGGCCTCCGGGTACTCGTCCCTGGGGTTCAGGGCCACCAGCAGCCGGAGGCTGGTGCGGATGGCCTGGGGCACATACCACACCGACCAGACGGCCTCCAGCCCGTCGGACAGGAGCATCCCCTCCGGGAAGCCCTTTGCCCCCAGCAGGGCGTCCACATCCGCCTCCGGGTGGGCGGCGGCGAACTCCTCCAGCGACCGCCGGGCGGCGTTGTGCAGCGTGAAGGGGTAGCGCTCAAAGGCCCAGAGGTCCCGCGCCTCCGGCTGGTCCCCCGTCATCATGGGCGCCGCCCGCATAAAGTGCCGCAGCAGCTCGGGGAGCTGTCTGGGGCTGCACCGGCGCTCCAAAGCGAAGAATTCCCCCAGCCACGCGTTGCCCTGGGCGGCGGTGGGCCGGCCCTTGATGCCGCCGGACACCCGCTTCCGGATGGCGTCGTGGTAGCGCCCCGCCAGCCGCCAGGCGGCGGAGCCGTCCGGCTTCGCCTTGCTCCAGGCGTCGGCCAGAAGGTCCCCGGTCTTTTTCCATCGGGCCGCCTGCCAGCCTCCGCCCCGTCTTTTTCCAGGCATGGCGCTCCCCTCTTTCTCTCAAATACGGGGCGATCATATGCCATTCTTTCCGTTTTTTGCAGGCAAATTCATAAAGTTTTCACTTTTATTTGACCCGCAGCGCCCGCATGGCGTTGAGGATGGCGATGACCGCCACCCCCACGTCGGCAAAGACGGCCATCCACATGGTGCTCCTGCCGATGGCGCCCAGGATCAGGAACAGCCCCTTGACCGCCAGGGCGAACACGATGTTCTCCCGCACGATCCGCAGGCACTTCCTGGCGATGGACACCGCCGCCGCCAGCTTGGACGGGTCGTCGTCCATGAGGACCACGTCGGCGGCCTCGATGGCGGCGTCGGACCCCAGGGCCCCCATGGCCACCCCCACGTCGGCCCGGGACAGCACCGGCGCGTCGTTGATGCCGTCCCCCACAAAGACGAGCTGCTCCCGGGGCCGCTTGGAGGCCAGCAGCGCCTCCACCTGATCCACTTTATCTCCGGGCAGCAGCCCCGCGTGGACCTCGTCGATGCCGAGCTTCGCGGCCACCGCCCGGCCCACCGCCTCGCTGTCGCCGGTGAGCATGACGGTCCTCCGCACTCCGGCGGCCTTCAGATCGGCCAGGGCCTTCGGGGCGGTCTCCTTGATCTGGTCGGCCACCGTCACATACCCGATGTACCTGCCCTCCGCCGCCACGTGGACCACGGTGCCCACCGCGCCGGCGGCCCCGTCCGTCCAGCCGGGAAGGGAGGCCATCAGCCTGGCGTTGCCGGCCAGCACCTCGCGGCCGTCCACCAGGGCTCTGACCCCCTGGCCGGCGATCTCGGTCACGCCGCTCACCCGCTGGGGGTCGCACTCCTTCCCCCAGGCGGTGCGGAGGGACTGGGCGATGGGGTGGCTGGAGTGCCGCTCCGCCAGGGCGGCCAGCTCCAGCAGCTCGCTTTCACTCACCCCCACGGGATGGACCTCGCTGACGGCGAAGGTCCCCTTGGTGAGGGTGCCCGTCTTGTCGAACACCACGACGCCGGCGTCGGCCAGCAGCTCCAGGTAGTTGCCGCCCTTCACCAAAATGCCCTTCCGGGAGGCCCCGCCGATCCCCCCGAAGAAGGACAGAGGGATAGAGATCACCAGGGCGCAGGGGCAGGAGATGACCAGGAAGGTCAGGGCCCGGCCGATCCACATCTGCCAGCGGCCGTCCACCAGGGAGGGGATGATGGCCAGGGCCAGCGCCCCGAACACCACGGCGGGGGTGTAGTACCGGGCGAACTTGGTGATGAAGTTCTCGGCCCTGGCCTTTTTGGAGGAGGCGTTCTCCACCAGGTCCAGGATCTTGGCCACGGTGGACTGGCCGAACTCCTTGGTGACCCGGACCTTCAAAAGGCCGGTGAGGTTCACGCAGCCGGACAGCAGCTCGCCGCCCGCCGCCACGTCCCGGGGCACCGACTCGCCGGTGAGGGCGGCGGTGTCCACGGCGGAGATGCCCTCCAGGACCACACCGTCCAGGGGGACCTTCTCGCCAGGGCGGATGACGATGGTCTCGCCGATGGCCACCTCCTCCGGGTCCACTTCTTCGATCTCGCCGTTCCGCTCCACGTTGGCCACGTCGGGCCGGATGTCCATGAGCTGGGCGATGGACTGCCGGGACTTGCCCACGGCGTAGTTCTGGAACAACTCGCCCACCTGGTAGAACAGCATGACCCCCACCGCCTCGGCGTACTCGCCCAGGGCCAGGGCCCCCACGGTGGCCAGAGACATGAGGAAGTTCTCGTCGAACACCTGGCCGTGGGCGATGTTGCGGACGGCCTTCCACAGCACGTCCCAGCCGATGATGAGGTAGGCGGGCAGGAACAGCAGGATGCGCGGGCAGGAGTAGATGGTCCCGCCAGTGGCAGCCCACTCCTCCGGGAAGGGCAGGTTGCCGAAGTCCAGCACCCAGGTGGGCGTCAGGTAGATCCGCTCCGGGACCAGCGAGGCGGCAATGAGCAGCGCTCCCGCGATGAGGATGCGGGCCAGCATTTTCTTCTGTTTTTTCGTCATGGTTATTTCAGCACGATCTCGCAGTCGGGCTCCACCTTTTTCACACACTTGACCACGGCAGGCATGAGGGCCTCCACGTCGGCGGCGGTGATGGTCAGCTTCTGGGTGAGGAAGTTGACGGTGCAGTCCTCCACCCCGTCCAGCTTGAGGATGGCGTCCTGCATCTTGCGGGCGCAGTTGGCGCAGTCCAGGTCGATGAGCTTGTAGGTCTTTTTCATGTCGATCTCTCCCTCTTAAAATATGTGTCGCGGTCACTCGGTGATGTGGTCCATGCCCTGGGCGATGATCTTGCGGACGTGGTCGTCGGCCAGGGAGTAGAACACGGTCTTGCCGTCCTTTCGGGGCTTCACCAGCCGGGAACCCTTCAAGACCCGCAGCTGGTGGGACACGGCGGACTGGGTGAGGCCCAGCAGTTGGGCGATGTCGCACACGCACAGCTCCGCCTCGAACAGGGCGTAGAGGATCTTGATCCGGGTGGAGTCCCCGAACACCTTGAACAGCTCCGCCAGGTCGTAAAGGGTCTCGTCGCCGGGCATCTCGGACAGCACCTGGGCCACCGTGTCCTCGTGGACGCAGAGAAAGCCGCACCGTTCGATCTCCAGATTCTCCTCCATGGGTCCCGCTCCTTTCGGACAAACATTTGAACATCTGCTCATATGTTATCACAATGTCGCCGCCCTGTCAACATGGAATTTGGAGATCCGTGCAAAAAATCGGCGGGGCCTTTCGGCCCCGCCCTGATCGTACTATCGAATCTGTCCCGCCCCGGTGACGACGTACTTGTAGGAGCACAGCTCCCGGAGCCCCATGGGCCCCCGGGCGTGGAGCCGCTGGGTGGAGATGCCCATCTCGCAGCCCAGTCCGAACTCCCCCCCGTCGGTGAACCGGGTGGAGGCGTTCCAGTACACGGCGGCGGAGTCCACCCCCCGGAGGAATTTCCGGGCGGTCTCCTCATTTTCCGTGACGATGCTCTCCGAGTGGCCGGTGGAGTGGGCGGCGATGTGTGCCACGGCCCCCTCCGCGCTGTCCACGATCTTCACGGCCATGATATAGTCCAGAAACTCGGTGTCGAAATCCCGTTCCCCCGCCGGAGCGCCGCCGATGAGCTTCGCGGCCTCCCCGTCCAGCCGCAGCTCCACGGGGGGCTTGCCGGCGGCGGCCCGGTCGTCCGCCACGCGCTTTTTGAATTTGGGCAGGAACTCCGCCGCGATGGCCCGGTGGACCAGGCAGACCTCGGCGGCGTTGCACACCGAGGGCCGGGAGCACTTGGCGTTCTCCAGGATGTCCAGGGCCATGTCCTGATTTGCGTCCCTGTCCACATAGATATGGCAGATGCCGGTGCCCGTCTCGATGACGGGGACGGTGGCGCTCTCCACACAGGCCCGGATGAGCCCCGCCCCTCCCCTGGGGATGAGCAGGTCAACACAGCCGGAGGCGGTCATCAGCTCGTTTGCCGAGGCCCGGGAGGTGTCCTCCACCAGCCCCAGGGCGTCGGCGGGCAGTCCGGCGGAGGTCAGCCCCTCCTTCAACGCCTCCACGATGGCGGCGGCGGAGCGGTGAGCCTCCTTCCCGCAGCGCAGCACACAGGCGGAGCCCGCCTTCAGGGCCAGGGCCGCCGCGTCGGAGGTGACGTTGGGCCGGCTCTCGTAGATGATGGCGATGACCCCCATGGGGACGGCGGTCTTTTCGATGACGAGGCCGTTGGGCCGCTCCGTCCGAGACAGCACCTCCCCCGCCGGGTCGGGCAGGGCGGCCACCTCCCGGACCCCCTGGGCCATACCCTTGACGCGCGCCCCGGACAGGGCCAGCCGGTCCAGCATCACGTCGGAGATGATCCCCTTTGAGGCCTCCAGATCCAGAGCGTTGGCCGCCAGGATGGCCCCGGTATGGGCCTCCAGGGCGTCCGCCATGGCCCGCAAAGCGGCGTTTTTCGTGTCGGTATCAGCCAGAGCCATGGCCGTCCTGGCGGCCCTGGCCCGCCGCAGCAGCTCTTGTGTGGTCACTGGTCCTTCCTCCCCACAAAGCGGGTGCCCGCGGGCCGCCCCGCCGCGATGTCGTACAGCGCCTCGGGCCGCTGGCCGTTGGCGATGACCATGTCGCAGCCCCGCTCCATCACCAGCCGGGCGGCCTTCAATTTCGTGGCCATGCCGCCGGAGCCCAGGGCCGAGCCCGTCCCCCCGGCCAGGGCCTCCACCTCCGGGGTGATGGCCCTCACCTCCGGGATGAGCTTCGCGCCCCCGTCCTTCCGGGGGTCGGAGGTGTACAGCCCGTCGATGTCGCTGAGGATCACCAGCAGATCGGCCCCCACGCACCCGGCCACGATGGCGGAGAGGGTGTCGTTCTCGCCGATGGTGGTGGACACCCCCACCTCGTCGGTGGCCACGGCGTCATTCTCGTTGATGACGGGCAGGGCGCCCAGCTCCAGCAGGCGGCCCATGACGTTCTCAAAGTTATGCCGCCGCTGGGGCAGCTCCACGTCCCCGGCGGTGAGCAGGATCTGGGCCACCGTGTGGCCGTACTGTCCAAACAGCCGGTCGTAGGTGTACATCAGCTCGCACTGGCCCACGGCGGCGGCCGCCTGCTTGGTGGGCATGTCGTCGGGCCGCCCCGGCAGGTTCAGCCGGCCCACCCCCATGCCGATGGCCCCGGAGGACACCAGGATCAGTCGGTGGCCCGCGTTTTTCAGGTCAGAGAGCACCTTCACCAGCGCCTCCACCCGCCGGATGTTCAGCCGCCCGGTGGCGTGGGCCAGGGTGGAGGTGCCCACCTTCACGACGATCTTCATGGTCTTTCCCTCTCTGTTCCGCTAAAGTGGCACTATCATACCACAGACACAGCAAAAAAGAAAGAGCCGATTTTCGGCTCTTTCCCCTTGTGGACAAATCAGTACCGGCGGATGACCGCCACCACCCGGCCCAAAATAGAGCAGCCCTCCCCGTCGATGGGCTGGTACTCCGGGCTGGAGTTCTCCGGGTACAGCCACACGTGGCCGTTCTCCCGGCGGAAGGTCTTGACGGTGGCCTCGTCCTCGAACAGGGCCACCACGATGTCGCCGCCCCGGACCTGCTGCTGCTGGTGGACCACCACCAGGTCTCCCGGCAGGATGCCCGCCTCGATCATGGACTCGCCCCGGACCTTCAGCGCGAAGTGCTCCCCGGTGAGGCCCTCGGTATCGAAGGTCAGATACTCCTCGATGTTCTCCTGGGCCAGGATGGGGGAGCCGGCGGCCACATAGCCCACCAGGGGCACCTGGTCCTTTCGGTTGTGGGACCCGTCGGTGATGGTGATGGCCCGGGTCTTGCCCTCGGCCTGGGAGATGAGTCCCGCCTCCCGGAGCCCTTTCAGGTGGAAGTGGACGGTGGAGGGGGATTTCAGCTCTACCGCCTCGGCGATCTCCCGCACCGAGGGGGGATAGCCGTGCTGATCGGTGAACGCCAGGATATAGTCGTAGATCTGCTGCTGTTTGGGGGTCAGCTTGCTCATAGTCATACTCCTTCCCTCGATGCAACGGTTGCTTCTGTGACCCAGTATACAACATCCTTTCTATTTTGTCAAACATTTGTTCCAAATTTTTTCGATAAATTTTTCTGCCGCCCCCCATCCGGCGGGAAACCGGCAAAAAATCGGGGCGCGGGCCGAAAAAAGTGCTTGCAATCTCCGGGAGAGTGTGGTAACATACAGTTTACCTGTGCGGGCGAATTGCGCCCATTTGAGACTGTAAACCGAAAGGAAACGATCCGATATGACTCCTGTTCAAATCGTGCTGTCCATCATCTACTTCATCCTGGCCCTGGTCCTCATCGCCATCGTGATGCTCCAGTCCGGCAAGAGCGCCGGCCTGTCCGGGGCCATCGCCGGCGGTGCCGACACCTTCCTGTCCAAGAACAAGGCCAAGACCGCCGACGCCAAGCTGGCCCGCGTCACCAAGTGGGTGGCCATCGGCTTCATGGTGCTGACCCTGGTCATCGGCATCGTGTTCGCCTGAAAACAGCGCAAAGGAAATCCCTCTCCGAAAAGCGGAGAGGGATTTTTTCATACCCTGAGATGCTCGGGAGGCCGGTACTGCAATGCTTCCGCCAAATGCTGGACTTCGATATTTTCCGCCCCGTCCAGATCTGCGATGGTCCGGACCACCCGCAGGATGCGGTCATAGCTCCGGGCGGTGAGGCCCAGCCGGTCATAGGCCCCCCGGATGAGCTGCTGGCATTCTCCGTCCAGGACGCAGTAAGCTTTCAGTTCTTTGGGGCCCATCTGGGCGTTGCAGGCGGGGCCGTCTGGGCCGAACCGCCGGCGCTGGATGGCCCTGGCGGCGTTGACCCGGGCCCGGATGGCGCTGGAGGGCTCCGCCGGGCCGGACTCGCCGGACAGCTCGTCGTACTCCAGGGAGGGCACATCCACGCAGATGTCGATGCGGTCCAGCATGGGGCCCGACAGCCTTGACAGATACCGCCGGATGGACTGCTCGGTGCAGGTACAGCGGCCGGAGGGATGGCCGTACCAGCCGCACTTGCAGGGGTTCATGGCGCACACCAGCATGAACCGGCTGGGATAGCTCACCGCGCCGGACACCCTCGTCAGGTTGGCCTGGCCGTCCTCCAGGGGCTGGCGGAGGACCTCCAGCACGTCGGCGTGGAACTCGGGCAGCTCGTCCAGGAACAGCACCCCGTTGTGGGCCAATGAGATCTCACCGGGCCGCAGGGTGGCGCCGCCGCCCACCATGGCCACGGCGGAGATGGTGTGGTGGGGGGAGCGGAAGGGCCGCCGCAGCACCATGGGCTCCTCCCGGCTGGTCATGCCCATCACCGAGTAGATTTCCGTGCAGGCCAGGGCCTCCTCCCTCGTCATATCGGGCAGGATGGAGGGCAGGCGCTTGGCCATCATGGACTTGCCCGCGCCGGGGCTGCCCGTCATCAGCACGTGATGGCCCCCGGCGGCGGCCACCTCCAGGGCCCGCTTGGCCTGCTCCTGTCCCTTGACCTCGCTGAAGTCCGGGCCGTTGTAGCCGGCGCTCTCCGGCGTCCAGGCCGGGGCCGGGTCGATGGGCCTGGCCCCCGACAGATGGGCGGCCAGCTCCTCCACGGTGCTCACCGGGATGACCTCCAGCCCCTCCCCGGCCAGGGTGGCCTCCGGGGCGTTGTCGGCGGGGACGTACAGCCGCTCCATCCCCTCCCGCAGGGCGGCCAGGGCCATGGGCAGCACCCCGGACACCGGCCGCAGCCGCCCGTCCAGGGACAGCTCCCCGATAAAGGCGGACCGCTGCTCTTTTTTCAGGGAGATCTGCCCGCCGGCGGCCAGGATGCCCACCAGGATGGGCAGGTCGTACACGGTGCCCGCCTTTTTTCGGTCCGCCGGGGCCAGATTCACCGTGATGCGGGACACGGGGAAGTCGAACCCGCTGCACTTGATGGCGGAGCGCACCCGCTCCCTCGCCTCCTTCACGGCGGCGTCGGGCAGGCCCACCACGTCGAAGGCGGGCAGGCCGCCGGACAGGGCGCACTCGGCGGTGACGGGATAGCCCGCCACCCCCTGCAGGCCCAGCGACATCACATTGCGCACCATGGGGCTTCCCCTCCTCTCGTTTTCCTCCGACAGTTTACCACACTTTTCTATCTTTCGCAATACGCATGAAAAACTGCTGAGATTTGCTGAAAAAAACACAATCTGACGATTGCAAAACGGACGAGGCCGTGATATATTTATCATGTATGCGAAACAACTCCGCCGGGGCGGACCGCTCCGGCGAATCAAGAGGAGGAAAACGCTTATGGCACGCAAATTCAAGTCCATGGACGGCAACACCGCGGCCGCCCACGTCTCCTATGCGTTCACCGAAGTGGCGGGCATCTACCCCATCACGCCGTCCAGCCCCATGGCGGACAACGTGGATCAGTGGGCCGCCCAGGGCCGGAAGAACATCTTTGGCCAGACGGTGAAGGTCATCGAGATGCAGTCCGAAGCCGGCGCCGCCGGCACCGTCCACGGCTCCCTGGCCGCCGGCGCCCTGACCACCACCTACACCGCCTCCCAGGGCCTGTTGCTGATGATCCCCAACATGTACAAGATCGCCGGCGAGCTGCTGCCCGGCGTGTTCCACGTGTCCGCCCGGACCGTGGCGTCCCACGCCCTGAACATCTTTGGCGACCACTCCGACGTGATGGCCTGCCGGCAGACCGGCTTCGCCATGCTGGCGGAGGGCAACGTGCAGGAGGTCATGGACCTGGGCGCCGTGGCCCATCTGGCCGCCATCAAGGGCCGGGTCCCCTTCCTGAACTTCTTTGACGGGTTCCGCACCTCCCACGAGATCCAGAAGGTGGCCGTGTGGGACTATGAGGACCTGGCCGACATGCTGGACTGGGACGCCGTGGCTGCCTTCCGCGCCCACGCCCTCAACCCCAATACCCCCTCCATGCGGGGCTCCCACGAGAACGGCGACATCTTCTTCCAGCACCGCGAGGCCTCCAACAAGTACTATGAGGCCCTCCCCGAGATCGTGGAGGAGTACATGGCCAAGGTCAACGCCAAGCTGGGCACCGACTATCAGCTGTTCAACTACTACGGCGCGCCCGACGCCGACCGGGTCATCATCGCCATGGGCTCCATCTGCGACGTGGCCGAGGAGGTCATCGACTACCTGAACGCCCACGGCGAGAAGGTGGGCCTCATCAAGGTGCGGCTGTACCGCCCCTGGCGGGCCGACAAGCTGCTGGCCGCCATCCCCGCCACCTGCAAGAAGATCGCCGTGCTGGACCGCACCAAGGAGCCCGGCGCCCAGGGCGAGCCCCTCTACCTGGACGTGATCACCGCCCTGGCCAACGCCGGGAAGAACGACGTCACCGTCATCGGCGGCCGCTACGGCCTGGGCTCCAAGGATACCCCGCCCGCCAGCGTGTTCGCCGTGTATGAGGAGCTGACCAAGGCCGCGCCCAAGCGCCAGTTCACCATCGGCATCGTGGACGACGTGACCCACATGTCCCTGGAGGAGAAGCCCTCCCCCAACACCGCGGCCGAGGGCACCATCGAGTGCAAGTTCTGGGGCCTCGGCGGCGACGGCACCGTGGGCGCCAACAAGAACTCCATCAAGATCATCGGCGACCACACCGACAAGTACGTCCAGGCCTACTTCCAGTACGACTCCAAGAAGACCGGCGGCGTGACCATCAGCCATCTGCGCTTCGGCGACAAGCCCATCAAGAGCCCCTACTACATCAACAAGGCCGACTTCGTGGCCTGCCACGTGCCCGCCTACATCACCAAGGGCTTCCCCATCGTCCGTGACGTGAAGCCCGGCGGCGTGTTCCTCATCAACTGCCAGTGGAGCGACGAGGAGCTGGGCCACCACCTGGACGCCGCCTCCAAGCGGTATATCGCCAAGAATAACATCCAGGTCTACACCATCGACGCCATCGACCTGGCCCGGGAGATCGGCATGGGCAAGCGGACCAACACCATCCTCCAGTCCGCCTTCTTCGCCCTGGCCAAGGTGCTCCCCGCCGAGCAGGCCATCGAGTACATGAAGGACGCCGCCACCCACTCCTACCTGAAGAAGGGCCAGGACGTGGTGGACATGAACCACAAGGCCATCGACCTGGGCGCCACCGCCTTTAAGAAGTTCGACGTGCCCGCCGATTGGGCCGGCGCCGAGGACCACAAGGAGGCCGCCGCCCTGGAGGGCAAGGCCGACACCGTGAAGATGGTCCAGTCCATCATGGAGCCCGTGGGCCGCATGGACGGCGACTCCCTGCCCGTGTCCGCCTTCTCCGACCACGTGGACGGCACCTTCTGCCAGGGCGCCGCCGCCTATGAGAAGCGGGGCGTGGCCGTCTCCGTCCCCGCGTGGGACGCCTCCAAGTGCGCCCAGTGCAACCAGTGCGCCTTTGTCTGCCCCCATGCCACCATCCGCCCCTTCGCCCTGGACGAAGAGGAGGCCAAGAACGCCCCCGAGGGCGCCCAGCTGGTGGACTTCAAGGCCGGCAAGGGGAAGGGCGTGTACAAGTACACCCTGGCCGTCTCCCCCATGGACTGCATGGGCTGCTCCGTGTGCGTGGGCGTGTGCCCCACCAAGAGCCTGACCATGGTGCCCATGGAGCAGGAGGCCCACAAGCAGCCCGTGTTCGACTACATGGTGGCCAAAGTCACCGAGAAGCCCGAGGTGGCCACCACCGCCACCACCGTGGGCAGCCAGTTCAAGCAGCCCCTGCTTGAGTTCTCCGGCTCCTGCGCCGGCTGCGCCGAGACCGCCTACGCCCGCCTGGTCACCCAGGTCTGCGGCGAGCGGATGTACATCTCCAACGCCACCGGCTGCTCCTCCATCTGGGGCGGCCCCGCCGCCACCTCCCCCTATACCGTCAACAAGGACGGCAAGGGTCCCGCCTGGGCCAACTCCCTGTTTGAGGACAACGCCGAACACGGCCTGGGTATGCTGCTGGGCCAGAAGGCCATCCGCAACAGTCTGGCCGACAAGACCCGCGAGCTGCTGAATGTGGACTGGGCCATGCCCGGCCTGAAGGACGCCGCTCAGAACTGGCTGGACACCATGGACGACAGCGAGGCCAACCAGACCGCCTCCGAGGTGTACATCGCCCTGATGGAGCAGGCCCTCACCACCGTGGACGAGCTGGCAGAGAATCCCAAGTTCGCCGCCCACGCCGCCGAGCTGAAGGCCGCCGGCAAGAAGTACTGCGACTGCCCCGCCTGCACCCTGGTGCAGCAGATCCTGGCCCAAAAGGAGTACCTGAACAAGAAGGCCGTGTGGATCTTCGGCGGCGACGGCTGGGCCTACGACATCGGCTATGGCGGACTGGACCACGTGCTGGCCTCTGGCGAGGACGTTAACGTGTTCGTGTTCGACACCGAGGTCTATTCCAACACCGGCGGCCAGGCCTCCAAGGCCTCCAACATCGGCCAGGTGGCGCAGTTCGCCGCCGCCGGCAAGGAAGTCGCCAAGAAGTCCCTGGCGGAGATCGCCATGCAGTACGGCTACGTGTATGTGGCCCAGGTAGCCATGGGCGCCAACCCCAACCAGACGCTGGCCGCCATCCGTGAGGCGGTGGCCTATCACGGCCCGTCCCTGGTCATCGGCTACTCCCCCTGCGAGATGCACTCCATCAAGGGCGGCATGGCCAACTGCCAGCAGGAGATGAAGAAGGCCGTGGCCTGCGGCTATTGGAACCTGTTCCGCTACAACCCCGCCAACAAGGCCGAGGGCAAAAACCCCTTCACCCTGGACTCCAAGGCGCCCGCCGGCGGCTATCAGGAGTTCCTGATGAACGAGGCCCGCTACTCCAGCCTGACCCGCTCCTTCCCCGAGCGCGCCGAAAAGCTGTTCAAGGAGAATGAGCAGGCCGCCATGGCCCGCTGGGAGCATCTCCAGAAGCTCATCCAGCTCTACGCCTGAGTTCCGATTTTCAAATGACCGTCAAGGCCCCCCGCTGTTTTCACAGCGGGGGCCTCTCTTATTTGTCCAGTCGGTACAGCCGGTACAGCGCCACGGCCAGCTCCTCCCGGGTGGCGAAGCCTCCATAGCGCTTATCTCCGCCGTTTCCCCGGAGGATGCCGCCCGCCTCCGCCCAGGCCCGCTCTTCAGCCGACCAGTCCCCGGGCTCCCTTTGCCCCTGCCGCGCCAGCCAGCTCTCCACCATGGCGTCAAACCGCTCCTGCGTCATGCCGTCGTCCTCCTCTCCCGTCAGCTCGCGGGCCGTGTCGGCCCGGAACTCGTCCATGGTCTTGCCAAACCTGGGGAACCAGTGTTCCACATCCCCGTGATTGGAGGCGATCCCCCGGCGCCAGCCCTCGCTGTGGCAGAGGACCACCCCGTCGGCCAAAGGGTCCAGGCCGTACCGCCGGCACAGCGCGGCGGTGAGCTCCACCGCAGCCCGGTAGATTTCGGCGAAGTAGCCCCCGTCCGTCAGATCGTCCTCGCAGATCTCAAAGCTGACGTGGGTGTTGTTGGCGCTCCCGCCGGAGGCGCCGGTACCGGCGTGCCAGCCCCGGCGGTCCCAGGGCAGGGTCTGGACGGAAGCCACAGTCCCGTCGTCCAGCCTGCCGATGAAGGCGTGGACGCAGGCGTCCACCCCCGGCCGGTTCCAGTGGTTCCCGCTCCGATTGACTCCCAGCCGCGCCAGCAGGGCGGCCCGGTCCGGGTCATCCTCCGCCGGCTGGACGTACCGCCGGAGCATGGGGTTATCCGCCCCGGTGGAGTGGACCATCACCCCTTTGGGGACGATGGTCCGTCCGGCCCTGTAACAGTCGCTCTGGGTAAGCAGGCACTCAAGCGTCTCCATTGGTCCCCTCCTTGATCTGCGTGCCGAAGTAGAAGGCCACGATCACCGAGTAGATGGTCATAAAGTCCTGACTCACCGCTCCCCGGAGGGCCAGCGCGGCGAACACCGCCGTCAGCGCCAGGGTCACGATGGACTTCACGCACAGCAGCCGGGCCAGCCGCCGGGCCAGCAGCTTTTTCATGGCGCCCCCTCCTTTCGTCCTCCGTTCTGCCCCCGGTCATTCCTATGCGGAGGCGGCCCAAAGGGTGCCGCGGGCGGCGAAAAGCGCCCCTGTCCGGGCGGACAGAGGCGCTTTTCGCGGTATCGATTCAGTTTTTGTCCTCCAGAGAGGCCAGATAGTCCGCCCGGCCCGTCTCGTAGAGGTTGTTCCCCTGGCTGTCGATGACCACCGTCAGGGGCATGTCCTCCACCTCCAGCCGGCGGACAGCCTCGGCCCCCAGGTCCTCATAGCACACAAGCTCCGCGGACTTGACGCACCGGCTCAGCAGGGCCCCCGCCCCGCCGATGGCCCCGAAGTACACCGCCCCGGTCTCCTTCATGGCGGCGATGACCTCCCCGTTCCGGCGGCCCTTGCCGATCATGCCCAGCTCCCCCAGCCGCAGCAGGGTGGGGGTGTAGGCGTCCATGCGGTAGCTGGTGGTGGGCCCGGCGGAGCCGATGGGCTGTCCGGGCCGGGCCGGGGTGGGCCCCACATAGTAGATGACGGAGCCCTCCACCGGGAAGGGAAGGGGCTTCCCCTCCGCCGCCAGCTCACACAGCCGCTTGTGGGCGGCGTCCCGGGCGGTGTAGACCACCCCGGACAACAGCACGCTGTCCCCCGCTCTCAGCTCCGCCGCCGCCTCTTTGGCGAGGGGCGCGGTCACGCGTTTCGTCATCTCACAGCACCTCCGTCACATGGCGGGTCACATGGCAGTTGATGTTCACCGCGCAGGGCAGCCCTGCGATGTGGGTGGCCATGGTCTCGATGTGGACGGCCAGCGCGGTAGTCCGCCCGCCGAACCCCTGGGGGCCGATGCCAAGGGCGTTGATCTTTTCCAGCATCTCCCGCTCCAGATCGGCGTAGAAGGGGTCGGGGTGGTGGCTCCCCATCTCCCGGAGCAGGGCCTTTTTGGCCATCAGGGCGCACTTGTCGAAGGTGCCGCCGACGCCCACCCCCACCACGATGGGGGGGCAGGGGTTGGGCCCCGCCAGCTCCACCGTCTCCAGGATGAACTTTTTGACCCCCTCCACCCCGTCGGAGGGCTTCAGCATGGCGATGCGGCTCATGTTCTCGCTGCCGAACCCCTTGGGGGCCACGGTGATCTTCACCCGGTCGCCGGGGACCAGCTCGGTATACAACATGGCGGGGGTGTTGTCCCCGGTGTTCACCCGGCGCAGAGGGTCGCCCACGATGGACTTTCGCAGATACCCCTCTTTGTAGCCCCTGCGGACCCCCTCGTTCACCGCCTCGGTCACGTCGCCGGCGATGTGGACCTCCTGGCCCACCTCCAGAAACACGCAGGCCGCCCCCGTATCCTGGCAAATGGGGGTGCCGCCCCCCACCGAGTAGTTCTCCGCGATCCGATCCAGGATGTCCTTCGCCACCGGCCACCGCTCCTCCCGGCGGGCGGCCTCGATGGCCCCCTTCACGTCCTCCGGCAGATTTACGTTGGCCTCCACGCACATCCGGGCCACCGCCTGGGTGATGGCGCTCCCGTCCAGCTCCCGCATACGGCCCCTCCTTCCCGTTTCTTTGAGCGTATTATAAGGCCGAAGCCTGTTCTCTGTCAATCAAAAGGGCCGGGCCGGACCTCATTTTGGCTCTTTTGCAGTTGACTTTCCCCCGGTAAAGCGTATACAATAGGACTGTGATTTTACCGGCGATAAGGAGGCACACCCCCATGATCAAACTGTACGACGGCGGCGTCTATCTGCGCAGCGGGACCGACCTGATCCCCGAGGCGGAGGCGGGCGCCCTCTCCGTGAACAAGGCGGACGCCAAAAAGGGCACCATGGCCTACAATATCCTGGCCGCCCACAACACCTCCGGCGATATGGAGAACCTGCGCCTGAAGTTCGACGCCATGGCCTCCCACGACATCACCTTCGTGGGCATCGTCCAGACGGCCAAGGCCTCCGGCATGACCGAGTTCCCCCTCCCCTACGTGCTCACCAACTGCCACAACTCCCTGTGCGCCGTGGGCGGCACCATCAACGAGGACGACCATATGTTCGGCCTGTCCGCCGCCAAAAAGTACGGCGGCATCTACGTGCCCCCCCACATCGCCGTCATCCACCAGTACATGCGGGAGATGCACGCCGGCTGCGGGAAGATGATCCTGGGCTCCGACTCCCACACCCGCTACGGCGCGCTGGGGACCATGGCCATCGGCGAAGGGGGCGGCGAGCTGGTCAAGCAGCTCCTCCGGGACACCTACGACGTGAAATACCCCGGCGTGGTGGCCATCTACCTCACCGGCAAGCCCCGGCCCTTCGTGGGCCCCCAGGACATCGCCCTGGCCATCATCGGGGCCGTGTTCAAAAACGGCTATGTGAAGAACAAGGTGATGGAGTTCGTGGGCCCCGGCGTGGCCTCCATGGACGCGGACTACCGCAACGGCGTGGACGTGATGACCACCGAGACCACCTGCCTCACCTCCATCTGGCGCACCGACGAGGCCACCAGGGACTACCTCGCCGCCCACGGCCGCCCCGAGGACTACAAGGAGCTGAACCCGGCGGATGTGGCGTACTATGACGGCTGCGTGTATGTGGACCTGTCCACCATCAAGCCCATGATCGCCCTGCCCTTCCACCCCTCCAACGCCTATGAGATCGACACCCTCAACGCCAATCTCACCGACATCCTGGCGGAAGTGGAGAAAGAGGCTGCCAAAGTCAGCGGCGGCCGGGCCCCCTACACCCTGCTGGACAAGGTGAAGGACGGAAAGCTCCATGTGCAGCAGGGGGTCATCGCCGGCTGCGCCGGCGGCGGCTATACCAATCTGGTGGAGGCGGCAAACGCCCTCCGGGGCAGGAGCTGCGGCAACGGGGAGTTCTCCCTGGCGGTGTACCCCTCCTCCCAGCCGGTGTTTCTCGACCTGACCCGCAAAGGCTATGTGGCCGAACTGATGGAGGCCGGGGCCATCGTCCGCACCGCCTTCTGCGGGCCCTGCTTCGGCGCGGGGGATACCCCCTGCAACAACGGCCTGTCCATCCGCCACGCCACCCGCAACTTCCCCAATCGGGAGGGCTCCAAGCCCGGCAACGCCCAGATGGCCGCCGTTGCCCTCATGGACGCCCGGTCCATCGCCGCCACCGCCGCCAACGGCGGCGTGCTCACCAGCGCGGAGGCGCTGGACTGCTGGGGGGACGTGCCCGCTTACAACTTTGACAGGACGGTCTACGACCGCCGGGTGTACCAGGGCTTCGGCAAGGCCGGGGCCGGGGAGCTGGTCTACGGCCCCAACATCAAGGACTGGCCCGACATGAGCGCCCTCACCGACAACATCCTGCTGAAGGTCTGCTCCAAGATCATGGACCCGGTGACCACCACCGACGAGCTGATCCCCTCCGGGGAGACCTCCTCCTTCCGCTCCAACCCCCTGGGCCTGGCCGAGTTCACCCTGTCCCGCCGGGACCCGGAGTACGTGGGCCGCTCCAAGGCGGTGGACAAACTGGAAAAGGCCCGGGCAGCCGGCCGGGACGTGCTGGCCGTCGACCCGAAGCTGGCCGCCGTGTTCTCCGCCATCTGCCTCATCCCCGGCCAGGAGAACGTAGACCCCGCCGCCACCGAGATCGGCTCCGTGATCTATGCCGTCAAGCCCGGGGACGGCTCCGCCCGGGAGCAGGCCGCCTCCTGCCAGCGGGTCATCGGGGGCCTTGCCAACATCACGAAAGAGTACGCCACCAAGCGCTACCGCTCCAACGTGATGAACTGGGGCATGCTGCCCTTCCAGATGGAGGGAGAGCCCCACTTCGACGTGGGGGACTACATCTACGTCCCCGGCGTCCGCGCCGCCCTGGACGGCGACATGAAGCGCATCGCCGCCTACGTCATCAGGGGCGGAAAGGTGGAACAGATCGACCTGTTTATCGCCGATATGACCGCCGATGAGCGGGAGATCGTCAAGGCCGGGTGCCTCATCAACTACAATCGGGACCGGGAACGGTAAGGAAAACGGCTGGCCCCCGGCGCTCGACGCGCCGGGGGCCTTTCGTTCTGAAAAGATCCTCACATCATGAACTGCACCGCGCAAAAGGCCGCGTAGATCAGCAGCAGGGCGATGCCCTGGGCCCGGTACAGTTTCTTCTTCGCCAGGGCGGGGACGGTGAGCAGCAGCATGACGGCGAACATCACCGGGATGTCCAGCACCAGGGAGGCGTTGACGCCGAAGAGGGTGGAGTTCTGGGGGATGGTGAAGGGGGACAGGGTCACCGACACGCCAGACACCAGCACCAGGTTGAACAGGTTGGCGCCGATGACGTTCCCCAGGGACAGGGCCCCGTGGCCCTTGGCCAGGGAGGTGATGGCGGTGACCAGCTCCGGCAGGGAGGTGCCCAGAGCCACGAAGGTCAGGGCGATGACCGACTCGGGGACCCCCAAGGCCTGGGCGATGAGGGTGCCGTTGTCCACCAGCAGCTTGGCACCCACGGCGATGAGCACCGCCCCCACCACCAGCAGGAGCAGGCATTTGCCGAGGGGCATCTCCTCCCCGGCCTCCTCGCCCTCGTCATGGGCGGCGGCCTTGGAGTCCCCCGTCATCTGTTTGACGGTGACCAGCATGTAGACGACGAACATCGCCAGCAGGATGATGCCGATGATCCGGCTGAAATAGCCGGTGGTGTAGGCCACGCCCGCGTAGATGGCCGCCGCCACGAAGAAGAAGCACACCGGGGTGGTGAGGGCCTTTCGGTCCACCGGGGCAGGCCGCACGGCGATGGTGATGGCGGCGATGAGGGCGGTGTTGCAGATCACCGAGCCGATGGCGTTGCCGTAGGCGATCTCGCCGTGGCCGGTGACGGCAGAGGTGGCGGACACCATCACCTCCGGCAGAGTGGTGCCGATAGACACCACCGTGGCCCCGATGAGCAGCTCGGGCAGGTGGAACCGGCGGGCAAGGCCGGTGGCCCCGTCCACGAACCAGTCCCCTCCCTTGATGAGGCACACCAGCCCCACCGCGAACAGCAGTACAGGTACTATCATTGGTAAATCTCCTCGATCCGATCAGCGGGCGGCCACGGCCTCGATCTCCACCAGCACGTCCTTGGGCAGGCGGGCCACCTCCACGGCGGAGCGGGCGGGATAGCTCCCCCCCGTAAAGAACTCGGCGTACACGGCGTTCATGGCGGCAAAGTCGTTCATGTCCTTCAGGAACACGGTGGTCTTGACCACCTGGTCCATCTCAACACCGGCGGCGGCCAGGATGGCCTTCACGTTGGCGAGGGACTGGCGGGCCTGGGCCTCGATGCCCTGGGCGATGGCGCCGGTGGCGGGGTCGATGGGGATCTGCCCGGAGGCGAACACCAGGCTGCCCAGGTCGATGGCCTGGGAATAGGGGCCGATGGCGGCGGGCGCGTCGGCGGTGCTGACGATCTTTTTCATGGGGATGCCTCCCTTTCCAATATCTTCACCAACCTTACCACGGTTTTCCCCGTCTGTCAAAGGATTTTGTCAAAGCGGTTGCGCGGCGGCGAAAGTTGTGGTAAACTGTACCAAGAGAGCGCGGCGCAACGCCGCGATAAAAAGGAGGAGTTCATCATGAGCTCGATCAAAAAGTACATCGCGGAATTTATCGGCACCTGCGTCCTGGTGGTCATGGGCTGCGGCACCGCCATGCTGGTGGGGTGCGACGCAGCCGCCGGCGGCGGCTACATCCTCACCGCCCTGGCCTTCGGCCTGGTCATCGTGGGCATGGCCTACTGCGTGGGCAACATCTCCGGCTGCCACATCAACCCCGCCGTCAGCCTGGGCGTGCTGATCAGCGGCGGCATGTCGGTCACCGACTTCGTGGGCTATGTTATCAGCCAGTGTCTGGGCGCTCTGGCGGGCGCCGGCATCCTGGCCGCCATCTTCGGCCTGGGCGGCGTCACCGATATGACCGGCGGCTTCGGCTCCAACAGCCTGGGCGGCGTCAACGGCAGCGTGATCGCCGGCCTGCTGGTGGAGATCGTGCTGACCTTCATCTTCGTGCTGACCATCCTGGGCGTCACCGACAGCAAGGCCGGCCACGGCTCCTTCGGCGGCCTCATCATCGGCCTGACCCTGACCCTGGTCCACATTCTGGGCATCGGCCTCACCGGCACCTCCGTCAACCCCGCCCGGAGCTTCGGCCCCGCCCTGGTGGCCGCCTTCTCCGGCAACAGCGCCCCCATCGCCTGCCTGTGGGTGTTCATCGTCGGCCCCCTGGTGGGCGGCGCCCTGGCCGCCGTGGTCTACAAGGCCCTGTCCTCCAAGGACTGAGCCATGGCCGGCTATCTGGACAAACTTCAGGTCGGCTCCTTCGCCAGCCAGGGGAAGACGGTCTCCAAAGCGGACCTGTCCCCCCTGCCAGCAGACGGCTCCGTGGTCCCCGGCGGGGACCGCAGGACCAGATTCGGCGAGCCCATCCCCCAGGGGCTCATGTCCCCCGATCTCATCTTTGACGTGATCGGCACTTCCCTCCCCGCCCACGGCGCCGCCGTGACGGGCCAGGAGCTGACCTTCCTCAGGCCGGTGTACGCGGGGGACTTCGTCACCGCCATCGTCACCGTGAAGGACAAGGACGTGTCCGCCCGGACCGTCACCCTGGACGTGGTCATCAACAACGACGAGTGCGACCCGGTGGTGTCCGGGACCGTCACCGCCGTCCTGCCCGAGGGCGTGTGAGCCCCGCGTCCGTCCCGTTCCGCCGCCAGGAAGGCGGCAGAGTCCTCGTTTCCCCGCGCCTTTGAAAAAAGCCATGAAGGTGCTGCCGCCCCGAAGGACGGCGCCAAGACTTTTGAAAAGGAGACCCAAGCATGAACCGTACCGACCGTTCCGTTCACATCCGCAATCTCGTCCTGTCCGCCCTGTTCATCGCCGTGGGCATGGTCCTGCCCTACTTCACCGGCCAGATCCCCCAAGTGGGCAAGCTGCTCTCCCCCATGCACCTGCCCGTGCTGCTGTGCGGGCTCATCTGCGGCTGGCCCTGGGGGCTGGCGGTAGGGCTGATCCTACCCCTGTTCCGCCACTTCACCCTGGGGATGCCCATGCTGCTGGACGCCGTGGTCATGACCTTTGAGCTGGCCACCTACGGCGCGGTGGTGGGCTTCCTCTACCGCCGGTTCAAAAAGCAGAACATCGCCGCCGTCTACATCTCCCTCATCACCGCCATGCTGGCGGGACGGGTGGTGTGGGGGATCGCCCGGGTGCTGATGACCGGCGTGTCCCACGAGCCCTTCACCTGGCAGATGTTCCTGGCCGGCGGCTTTGTCAACGCCGTGCCTGCCATCGTCCTCCAGCTGGTGTTCATCCCCGTGATGATGCTGGCCCTGGACCGCACCGGCGTGGTGCGCTTCCGGCGGGAGGACGGGGAGCCCCATCTGTCCCAGAACTGACCTGTGACCGCCAACGCGGCGGACCGTCCGAAGGCGGTCCGCCGCGTTTTCGCGCTCTGTTCCGTTTATACCTCCAGGGGGTATCGCTCGGTGAAGCACCCCCGGCAGAAGCCGCATTGGGCCTCCGGCGCCAGGCTGTCCAGATCCTCCACCGGCAGATAGGCCAGGCTGTCCGCCCCGGCGAGGGCCCGGATCTCCTCCACCGTGTGGTGGCAGGCGATGAGATTTTCCTTGTCCGGGATGTCGGTGCCGAAGTAACAGGGGGCGATGTATGGGGGCGCGGACACCCGGAAGTGGACCTCTTTCGCCCCCGCCTCCCGCAGCAGGCTGATGATCTGCCGGCAGGTGGTCCCCCGGACGATGGAGTCGTCCACCATCACCACCCGCTTGCCGGCCACCTCGCTGCCCAGGGCGGACAGCTTGATGCGCACCGCCTGCTCCCGGCTGGTCTGGTCCGGGGTGATGAAGGTCCGGCCCACGTACCGGTTCTTGACGAAGCCCATCCCCAGGGGGATGCCGCTCTCCAGAGCATAGCCCCGGGCGGCGTCCAGGCCGGAGTCGGGCACGCCCACCACCAGATCGGCCTCCACCGGGTGCCGCCGGGCCAGCAGCCGGCCCGCGTTGACCCTGAACTGGTGGACCGACTGGCCGCAGATCACCGAGTCGGGCCGGGCAAAGTAGATATACTCGAAGATACACAGGTTGGAAAGCCCCCGGCAGTTGTCCCGGATGGAGCGCACCTCCCCCTGCTTCACCACCACGATCTCGCCGGGGTCCAGCTCACGCTCCACATGGCCGCCCACCGCCTCGATGGCGCAGGACTCGGAGGCGAACAGCACCGCGTCTCCCTTCCGGCCCATGCAGAGGGGCCGGAAGCCCCAGGGGTCCCGGCAGGCGATGAGCTTTTGGGGCGACATGACCAAAAGGGAAAAAGCCCCCCGGAGGTTCGCCGTGGCCTGGCACACCGCCTCCTCCACGCTGCCGCACCTGAGCCTGGCCTGGGCGATGGCGTAGGCGATGATCTCGGTATCGCTGGTGGTGTGGAAGATGGCCCCCTTGTATTCATACCGGCGGCGGAGGTCCCCTACGTCCACCAGATTGCCGTTGTGGACCACCGCCAGGGTGCCCTTCACGTATTTGATGGTCAGCGGCTGGGCGTTCTCCCGCTCCCCCTCGCCGGTGGTGGCATAGCGGACGTGGCCCACCGCCATGGTGCCGTTCAGCTTATCCAGGACATCCTTGCTGAACACCTCGCTGACCAGGCCCACGTCCTTGTAGAAGGACTGCTCCCGGTCGTTGATGGCGGCGATGCCGCAGGCCTCCTGTCCCCGGTGCTGGAGGGCGTACAGCCCGTAGTAAGTCGTCTGGGCACAGCCCCCCGCCGGGTCGTACACCCCAAAGACGCCGCACTTCTCGTGGAGCCCCCAAACGCTGTGTTCCATGGCACATCCCTCCAAAACGCGCAAGGCGGCGTCCATACCGGCGCCGCTGTCGGTAATTCCATTATAAACGGCCCGTTCTGAAATTGCAATCGTCAATCCTGCATTTTGGCAGGAATCCAGCGGTCAAATTGCAAGAAATTTGCAAGTTGTATAAATGTAAAATTCATATCATCCGCCAAACTTGCCGAAAAGCGCTTGACAGGGGCCGGCTGAGGGCGTAGAATACGCCACAAGACAAAGGCGTCGGGGTCCCACCCGGCGTCTTTCTCTGTTCAAGGGTCAGGCACAAGGACGCGGCTGACGGCGGCCCCACTGCGGGGGCGCGGATCGGCCGCCTTTTTGCGTCCGGCGAAAGGGAGGAAATAATTATGTCAGTGGAAGAAGTATTGAGCGCCGTACACGGCGAACTGTTCGGCGTGTGGTTCCTGATCGGGGCCGCGCTGGTGTTCTGGATGCAGGCCGGCTTCGCCATGGTGGAGACGGGCTTCACCCGGGCCAAGAACTCCGGCAACATCCTGATGAAAAACCTGATGGACTTCTGTATCGGCACCATCGTATTCATCCTCATCGGCGCCAGCCTGCTGCTGGGCGAGGATATGCTCGGCATCATCGGCAAGCCGGGGTTCGACATCTTTACCGACTACGCCAACTTTGACTTCTCCGGCTTCGTGTTCAACCTGGTGTTCTGCGCCACCACCGCCACCATCGTGTCCGGGGCCATGGCGGAGCGCACCAAATTCCTGTCCTACTGCATCTACTCCGCCGTCATCTCCGCCATCATCTACCCCATCGAGGCCCACTGGACCTGGGGCGGCGGCTGGCTGGCCCAGTTGGGCTTCCACGACTTCGCCGGCTCCAACTGCATCCACATGGTGGGCGGCATCAGCGCCTTCGTGGGGGCGGCCATCCTGGGGCCCCGGCTGGGCAAATTCGTCCGGGACGCCAAGGGCAAGGTGATCAAGGTCAACGCCTTCCCCGGCCACAGCCTGCCCCTGGGCTGCCTGGGCGTGTTCATCCTCTGGCTGGGCTGGTACGGCTTTAACGGCGCCGCCGCGGTGTCCGTGGCTGAGATGGGCAGCATCTTCCTGACCACCACCATCGCCCCCGCCGTGGCCACCGTGGTATGCATGGTGTTCACCTGGCTCAAGTACGGCAAGCCCGACGTGTCCATGTGCCTGAACGCCTCCCTGGCGGGGCTGGTGGCCATCACCGCCCCCTGTGACGTGACCGACGCCTTCGGCGCCATCGTCATCGGCGCGGTGTCCGGCGTGCTGGTGGTGTTCGGCGTGTGGCTGCTGGACTACAAGCTCCATGTGGACGATCCCGTGGGCGCGGTGGCGGTCCACTGTCTCAACGGCATCTGGGGCACCATCGCCGTGGGCCTCTTCGCCACCGACACCGCCCCCGCCTTTGCCCGGGGCATCGGCGACGGCGTCACCTTCGGCGCCAACCAGATCGCCGGCAAGGGCCTGTTCTACGGCGGCGGCTTCCGCCAGCTGGGCCTCCAGCTCATCGGGATGCTCTCCACCGCCGCCTTCACCGCCGTGACCATCACCGTCACCTTCCTGATCATCCGGGCGCTGGTGGGCCTCCGGGCCGGCCAGGAGGAGGAGATCACCGGCCTGGACGTCACCGAGCACGGCCTGTCCTCCGCCTACGCGGGCTTCAGCATCATCGACACCAACGCCCACGATGTGATGGCCGAGATCGCCCCCGAGGCCTCCGTCCCCGCCCCGGCCGAGGTGACCATCCCCGCCGCCTCCGCCCCCGCCGCCAAGGAGCCCGGCGAGCCCAAGCTCACCAAGGTCTCCATGGTGTTCAACCAGGAGCGGCTGGAGGGCCTGAAGAAGGCCATGAACGACATCGGCGTCACCGGCATGACGGTGACCCAGGTCCTGGGCTACGGCACCCAGAAGGGCCACGACACCTATTACCGCGGCGTCAAGCTGGACAGCGTGAAGCTGCTGCCCAAGGTGAAGGTGGAGGTCGTGGTCAGCAAGGTGCCCGTGCAGACGGTCATCGACGCGGCCCGCAAGGCCCTCTACACCGGCCACGTGGGAGACGGCAAGTTCTTCGTCTACGACGTGGAACAGGTGGTCAAGGTCCGCACCGGCGAGCTCGGCTACGACGCCTTGCAGGGCGAAGACTGATCCAACCGAATACACAGCAGAGGGGCGGCCCCGGGGCCGCCCCTTTCGTCGTTTACAGCTCCAATTCCATTTTCACGTGGGGGATACCGGCCTCCAGAAACTCCCCGGAGGTCACACGGAAGCCGTACTTCTCATAGAATCCCACCACCGGGACCTGGGAATCCAGCCGGATGTACTTACATCCCGTCCGGGCCCGAAGGGCGTCGACGGCGGCGGTGAGGAATTTCCCGCCCAGGCCCCGGCCATGCTCCGCCGTCAGCACCCGGCCGATGTGGACGGCCTCGCCGTCCCCCTCCACCCGGTAGGCCCGGAGGTAGGCGGTCACTTTGCCGCCCTGCTCATAGAACAGGTGGAGGCTGTCATAGTCGGTGTCATCCATGTCCAGATAGTAGATGCGCTGCTCCATCATGAACACCGCCGACCGGGCCTTCAATATCTCGTAGACCTCCCGGCCCGACAATTCGCCGAAGGTTTTGATATGCAGTTCCACGGCGCTCCCCTCCCCGCTTTGGTGAGTCCCATCATACCACAGGACGGCGGGAATTTCCAGCTCTTTTCGTCCCCACACGGCAAAACGCGGGGCGGCCTCTATGAGGCCGCCCCGTTCGCCTTTACGCGGTTCAGGTCAGATTGGTATACCCCATCAGGTACTCGTCCACCTCCCGGGCGGCGCCCCGGCCCTCGGCGATGGCCCACACCACCAGGGACTGCCCCCGCCGCATATCGCCGGCGGCGAACACCTTGGGGGCGCTGGCGGCGTAGCCGCCGGGGGCGGTGGCCACGTTGGAGCGGCCGTCCCGGTCCAGGCCGAAAGCCTCGGGCGCCCCGTCCTCCGGGCCCAGGAACCCGGCGGCGATGAGCAGGAGGCCGCAGGGCAGCTCCTCCTCCGAGCCGGGGATCTCGGCCATGACGGTGCGGCCCTTCTCCTGTTTGGGCTCCAGCCTCACGGCGGTGACCGACACCGGCCGGCCCTCCCCGTCGGTCTGAACGGCCTTCACCGTCATCTGATACCGCCGGGGGTCGCGGCCAAACACCGCGATGGCCTCCTCCTGGCCGTAGTCGGTCTTGCACACCCGGGGCCACTGGGGCCAGGGGTTGTTCTCCGAGCGGCTGTCGGGCAGCTTGGGCATCATTTCCAGCTGGGTCACGGACCTGCACCCCTGCCGGATGGCGGTGCCCACGCAGTCGTTGCCGGTGTCGCCGCCGCCGATGACGATCACGTCCTTCCCGGCGGCGTCCATGGGGCCGTCCACGGGCGTCCCGTCCAGCAGGGCCTTGGTGGCGGCGGTGAGGTAGTCCACCGCGAAGACGGCCCCGTCCAGCCCCATGCTCCTGGGCTTTTTGGCCCCGCAGCACAGGAGGACGGCGTCATACCGGCCCAGCAGCTCGCCGGCGGAAATATCCTTCCCCACCTCGCAGGAGGTGACGAACTCCACCCCCTCGGCGGTCATCAGGTCCACCCGGCGCTTCACGATCTCCTTTTGCAGCTTCATGTTGGGGATGCCGTACATGAGCAATCCCCCGGGGCGGTCCTCCCGCTCGTACACGGTGACCGAGTGGCCCCGGCGGTTCAGCTGGTCGGCGGCGGCGAGGCCCGCCGGGCCGGACCCCACCACGGCCACACGCTTGCCGGTGCGGACCTTGGGGGGACGGGGCTTCACCGCCCCGGAGGCGAACCCCTCCTCGATGACGGCCAGCTCGTTCTCCTTCACCGTCACCGGGTCCCCATGGAGGCCGCAGGTGCAGGCCGCCTCGCAGAGAGCGGGGCACACCCGCCCCGTGAACTCGGGGAAGTTGTTGGTCTTGGTGAGGCGGCTCAGGGCGTGGCCCATGTTGCCGGAGTACACCAGGTCGTTCCACTCGGGCACCAGGTTGTGGAGGGGACAGCCGGTAAACATCCCGGCCAGCTGCACCCCGGACTGGCAGAAGGGCACGCCGCACTCCATGCACCGGGCGCCCTGCTTTCTCCGCTCCTCCTCGGGCAGCATGGGGTGAAACTCGTTCCAGTGCCGGATGCGCTCCAGCGGGGCCTCGCCGGGATGGCCCCGGCGGTCATACTCTAAGAATCCAGTGGGTTTTCCCATCAGTGGGCACCTCCCGTCACGGCGTAGAACGCCTCGACCTCCGCCTCGTCGTGGGTCAGGCCCCGCTCCTCACACTGAGCGATGGCCTTCAGGATGCGGTCGTAGTCTCTGGGCAGGATCTTCTTGAAGCTGCCCACGGCGGCGGGGAAGTCGGCCAGGATGGCCTTCCCCTTCTCCGAGCCGGTGGCGGCCACGTGCTGCTCGATGAGGGAGCGCAGCTCCTCGATGTCGTGGCGGCTCTCCAGGGGCTCGATGGACACCAGCTCCTTGTTCACCCGCAGATACAGGTCCCGCTTGGGGTCCCACACGTAGGCGATTCCCCCCGACATGCCGGCGGCGAAGTTCTTGCCGGTGGGGCCCAGGACCACCACCCGTCCGCCGGTCATGTACTCGCAGCCGTGGTCGCCTACGCCCTCTACCACAGCGTAAGCGCCGGAATTGCGCACGGCGAACCGTTCCCCGGCCACGCCGGCGATGAACGCCTTGCCGCTGGTGGCCCCGTACAGGGCCACATTGCCGATGATGATGTTCTCATCCGCTTTGAATTTGGCGTCTTTCGGCGGGAACACCGCCAGCTTGCCGCCGGACAGCCCCTTGCCGAAGTAGTCGTTGGAGTCCCCCTCCAGGGTGAGGGTGAGGCCCTTGGGGATGAAGGCCCCGAAGGACTGCCCGCCGCCGCCTGTACAGCGGACGGTGAAGGTGTCCTCCGGCAGAGCGTCCCCGTGGAGCCGGGTGATGTCCGAGCCGAAGATGGCCCCCACGGTCCGATCAGTGGAGCTGACCTCCAGGGAGATGTCCTTCTTCTGGCCCTTTTTCAGAGCGGTCCCCAGCCTGGAGAGCAGCACGGACATATCCACCGTCTTTTCCAGCTGGAAGTCGTACACGTCGGCGGGGTCAAAGTGGGTCTTGTACTCCGGGCCGATGTAGGGGTTGCCCAGGATAGCGGACAGGTCCACCGTGGCCGCCCGCTCGTTGACGGCGTGTTCTCTCACTTTTAAGAGGTCGGTGCGGCCCACCAGCTCCTCCACGGTGCGCACGCCCAGTTTGGCCATGTGCTCCCGCAGCTCCTGGGCGATGAACCGCATGAAGTTCACCACGTACTCCGGCTTGCCTCTAAAACGCTTCCTCAGCTCGGGATTCTGGGTGGCCACCCCCACCGGGCAGGTGTCCAGATTGCACACCCGCATCATCACGCAGCCCATGGTCACCAGCGGCGCGGTGGCGAAGCCGAACTCCTCCGCCCCCAGCATGCAGGCGATGGCCACATCCCGGCCGGACATGAGCTTGCCATCCGTCTCCACCACCACCCGGGAGCGGAGGTCGTTCTGGATGAGGGTCTGGTGGGTCTCGGCCAGCCCCAGCTCCCAGGGCAGTCCGGCGTTGTGGATGGACGTCCTCGGGGCGGCGCCGGTGCCGCCGTCGTACCCGGAGATGAGGACCACCTGGGCCCCGGCCTTGGCCACGCCGGCGGCGATAGTGCCCACCCCCGCCTCGCTCACCAGCTTGACGGAGATGCGGGCCTGCCGGTTGGCGTTCTTCAGGTCGTAGATGAGCTGGGCCAGATCCTCGATGGAGTAGATGTCATGGTGGGGCGGCGGGGAGATGAGGGCCACGCCGGGAGTGGAGTACCGGGTCCTGGCGATCCAGGGGTACACCTTTTTGCCGGGGAGGTGGCCGCCCTCGCCGGGCTTGGCCCCCTGGGCCATCTTGATCTGGATCTCTTTCGCGCTCACCAGATACTCGCTGGTGACGCCGAACCGCCCGGAGGCCACCTGCTTGATGGCGGAGCATTTGTCCGATTTCAGCCGCTCGGGCCGCTCGCCCCCCTCGCCGGAGTTAGACTTGCCCCCCAGCATGTTCATGGCGACGGCCATACACTCGTGGGCCTCCTGGGAGATGGAGCCGTAGCTCATGGCCCCGGTCTTGAACCGTTTGACGATGGAGTCCACGCTCTCCACCTCGTCGATGGGGATGGGCTCGTCCAGATACTTCATCTCCATGAGGCCCCGGAGGGTGTGGGGCTTGGTCTCGTCGTCCACCAGGGCGGTGTACTGCTTGAACAGCTCATAGTCCCCCCGGCGGGTGGACTCCTGGAGGAGATGGATGGTCTGGGGGTTGTACATGTGGTCCTCCTGGCCGGCGCGGGCCTTGTGGGCGCCCCGGGAGTCCAGGGTGGCGTCGCACCCCAGGCCCAGGGGGTCGAAGGCCCGGGTGTGGTTCCGGTCCACCAGGGCCTCGATCTCCTTCAGGCCGATGCCCTCCACCCGGGACACGGTGTTGGTGAAATACTCGTCCACCACCGCTTTGGAGATGCCGATGGCCTCGAAGATCTGGGCCGACTGGTAGGACTGCACGGTGGAGATGCCCATTTTGGAGGCGATCTTCACGATGCCGTGGAGGATGGCGCTGTTGTAGTCGTTGACGGCGGCGTCGAACTCCTTGTCCAGCAGCCCCTCGTCGATGAGCTGGCCGATGGTCTCCTGGGCCAGATAGGGGTTGATGGCCCGGGCGCCGTAGCCCAGCAGGGTGGCGAAGTGATGGACGTCCCTGGGCTCGGCGGACTCCAGGATGACCGACACGGCGGTGCGCTTTTTGGTGCGGACCAGATGCTGCTCCAGGGTGGACACCGCCAGCAGGGACGGGATGGCCACGTGGTTCTCGTCCACCCCCCGGTCGGACAGGATGATGATGTTGGCCCCGTTGCGGTAGGCCCGGTCGGCGGCGATCTTCAGCTGGTCCAGGGCCCGCTTCAGGGGGGTGTTCTTGAAGTATAGCAGGGACACCGTCTCCACATGGAACCCCGGCTTGTCCATGGCCTTGATCTTCATCAGGTCCACCGAGGTCAAAATCGGGTTGTGGATTTGCAGCACACGGCAGTTGTCGGCGGTCTCCTCCAGCAGGTTGCCGTCGTCCCCCACGTACACGGTGGTGTCGGTGACGATCTCCTCCCGGATGGCGTCGATGGGCGGGTTGGTCACCTGGGCGAAGAGCTGCTTGAAGTAGTTGAACAGGGGCTGGTCGTGGTCGGACAGCACGGCCAGGGGGATGTCTACCCCCATGGCGGCGGTGTCCTCCGCCCCGTTTTTGGCCATGGGGAGGATGGTGTTTTTCAGATCCTCATAGGTGTAGCCAAAGGCCTTCTGCACCTGAGTGCGGCGCTCCGGGGAGTAGTGCTCCACCCGCCTGTTGGGGATGGGCAGGTCCTTCAGCCGCACCAGGTTCCGATCCAGCCACTCGCCGTAGGGGTTTCGGGCGGCGTAGGTCTCCTTGATCTCGTCGTCGTCGATGATGCGGCCCTTCACCGTGTCCACCAGCAGCATCCGCCCCGGCTCCAGCCGGGACTTCTTCACGATGCGGGCGGGGTCCATGTCCAGCACCCCTACCTCGGAGGAGAGGATGAGCTTGCCGTCGTCGGTGACGTAGTACCTTGAGGGGCGCAGGCCGTTTCGGTCCAGCACCGCGCCCACCTGGTCCCCGTCGGAGAACAGGATGGAGGCGGGGCCGTCCCAGGGCTCCATCATCACCGCGTAATACTGGTACAGATCCCGCTTGGCCCGGCTGATGTTCTCGTTGTTCATCCAGGGCTCGGGGATGCAGATCATCACCGCCAGGGGCAGCTCCATGCCGCTCATCACCAGAAATTCCAGGGTGTTGTCCAGCATGGCGGAGTCGGACCCGCTCTCGTCGATGACGGGGAACACCTTGTCGATGTCGTCCGCCCACACGGGGCTGTGCATGGTCTCCTCCCGGGCCAGCATGCGGTCGGCGTTGCCCCGGATGGTATTGATCTCCCCGTTGTGGAGGATGAACCGATTGGGGTGGGCCCGCTCCCAGGAGGGGTTGGTGTTGGTGGAGAACCGCGAGTGGACCAGGGCGATGGCCGTCTCGTAGTCCTGGCTTTGCAGGTCCTGATAGAACTGCCGCAGCTGGCCCACCAGGAACATCCCCTTGTAGACGATGGTCCGGCTGGACAGGGAGGCCACATAGGTGTTGTCGTTGGACTGCTCGAACTCCCGGCGGACGATGTACAGCCGCCGATCGAAGGGCAGGCCCTTGTCCAGATGGGCGGGCCGGCGGACGAACCCCTGCATGATGCAGGGCATCTTGGCCAGGGCCTTGTGGCCCAGCACCGCCCGGTCCACCGGCACCTGCCGCCAGCCGATGAACTCCATGCCCTCCTTGGCCACGATCAGCTCAAACATCTTCATGGCCTGCATCCGGCGGAGGGTCTCCTGGGGGAAGAAAAACATCCCCACGCCGTAGTCCCGCTCGCCGCCCAGCTCAAAGCCGCACTCCCGGGCCGCCTTGGCGAAGAACCTGTGGGAGATCTGCATCATCACGCCCACGCCGTCGCCGGTCTTGCCCTCGGCGTCCTTTCCGGCCCGGTGCTCCAGCTTCTCCACGATCTTCAGGGCCGCGTCCACCGTGTCGTGGCTCTTCCGGCCCTTGATGTCCACCACCGCGCCGATGCCGCAGTTGTCGTGCTCGAATTTGGGATCGTACAGCGGCGCCTGGGGCCGCTCCTGTCCGTTTCCTCTCATGGGGTCACCCTCTTCTTGCATTTTTCGTCTTTACTTGCAAAAATGCGTTTTCTTTATTGTACAATACGGCTCTTTCCCCGTCAATCGGCAAGTTGATAGGTTTTCACTTGCAAAATCGGCGTCCCGCTATGGGATTTGCCCGCGAAAGCGCGAAAAGGCGGCGGCCCGGTCGGGCCGCCGCCTCGTCTTATTCCTGGGACAGGATCAGTTTTGCCGTGTCGGTGAGCTTCGCGCCGGCGTCCATGCTCTGCTTTTGCAGGAACCGATGGGCCTGCTCCTCGGTCATGCCGTGGCGGTCCATGAGCACCGCCTTGGCCCTGGCCACCAGGGCCAGCTCCTCCTCGGAGCGCTGGGCGGGCCCTTTGCCCTTCCCCCTGGGGGCGGTGCGCTGGAACTGGGCCAGCATCCGCACCGAGGCCAGCAGCTCCCCCCGGAGGACGGGGGACTGGAGCTTGAAGATGCCCTCCGTCTCGCACAGCTCCAGCCGGGTCTGGGGAGCCACCATCAGCACGGAGCAGCCCTCCGGCAGGTCGTGGTACATGCTCTCGCAGGACTGATCCGGCAGCTTGAACCCGCACACCACGGTGCGGATGCGGAGCTTCCGGGCGGTGCGCTTCACCCCGGCGGCGCTGCGGCAGACGATGCAGGAGAAGTCGCCGCCGCTCTCCAGGACCTCCTTGATGCGCACGGCGTTGGCGCTGTTCTCGAAGGCCACGATCACCTTCCACATGGTCCCTCACTCCTTTGATATTCCGTGGGGACAGAGGCCGCGGATCAGTAGTTGATCATGTACTTGTCGCGCTCCCAGCTGGAGACGCGGGTGCGGTACTCGTCCCACTCGGCCTCCTTGCCGGCGATATATTGGCTGCTCACGTGCTGGCCCAGGGTCTCCATGACCAGCTTATCCTTCTTCATGGCCGCCAGGGCCTCCTCCAGGGAGCCGGGCAGGGCGTCGATACCCCGGCGGCGCCGGGTGGCGGGGGTCATGTCAAAGATGTTCTCGGTGATCTCCGGGGGCGGGGTCATGCCCTTCTCGATGCCGTCCAGGCCGGCGGCCAGGCACACGGCCAGGGACAGATAGGGGTTGCAGGCGGGGTCGGGGCAGCGCAGCTCCACGCGGGTGGACTGGCCCCGGGCGGCGGGGATGCGGATCAGGGCGGAGCGGTTGGAGGCGGACCAGGCCATGTAGCAGGGGGCCTCGTAGCCGGGCACCAGCCGCTTGTAGGAGTTGACCAGCGGGTTGGTGATGGCGGCCATACCCTTCATATGGTGGAGCAGGCCGGCGATGAAGCTGTAACACTCCTTGGACAGGCCCTTGTCGCCCTTGGGATCGTAAAACACGTTTTTGCCCTTGCGGAACAGGGACATATTGGTGTGCATGCCGGAGCCGTTGATGCCGAAGATGGGCTTGGGCATAAAGGTGGCGTGGAGGCCGTTCTTCTGGGCCACCGTCTTGACCGCCAGCTTGAAGGTCATGATCTTGTCGGCGCACTCCAGGGCGGGGGCGTACTTGAAGTCGATCTCGTGCTGGCCCTGGGCCACCTCGTGGTGGCTGGCCTCGATCTCATAGCCCATCTGCTCCAGGTCCAGGCAGATCTCCCGCCGGGTGGACTCGCCGTGGTCCAGGGGGCCCAGGTCGAAGTAGCCGGCCTCGTCGTTGGTCTTGGTGGTGGGCTTGCCCTCCTCGTCGGTCTGGAACAGGAAAAACTCGGCCTCGGGGCCCACGTTGAAGTCGTCATAGCCCATGGCCCTGGCCTTCTCCAGCACCCGCTCCAGCACGCCCCGGGGGTCGCCCACGAAGGGGGAGCCGTCGGGATTGTGGATGTCGCAGATCAGGCGGGCCACCTTGCCGTGCTGGGGCCGCCAGGGGAAAATGACAAAGCTGTTCAGATCGGGATAGAGGTACTGGTCGGACTCGTTGATGCGGACGAAGCCCTCGATGGAGGAGCCGTCCAGCATGATCTGGTTGTTGACCGCCTTCTCGATCTGGGAGGCGGTGATGGCCACGTTCTTCAGCTGGCCGAAGATGTCGGTGAACTGCATGCGGATGAACTTGACGTCCTCTTCCTTGACCATGCGGATGATGTCTTCCTTGGTGTATCCCATATTGACTTCCCCTTTCCCGCGCCGGCCTCCGCCGGGCGCAGATCTATGATCTTCTGGTTTTCGTCACGAGTAACAAAAAAGGCGCTCCGTCCCCCCAGGGAATCGGAACGTCATTGTTCTCTCGTTTCTGCACTTAGTATAGCACGAAGCGTCCTTTTGTCAACCTGAAATTGCACAGATGCAAAATTTTAGTGCAAAAAACGGGTTTCGCCTATGTCGAAACCCGTTTTTTGTGATTATTGACATTTCGGGCGGGCGGGCGGTCCTCCCCCTCACTGGCAGGGACACTGGCGGCCGGTGTGGTCGATGCGGTAGTCCTGGCCGCACTTCCCCGGCAGGATGAGCTCTGAGATGGGCACGAAGGTGTAGCCCTCCCGGAGCAGCGTCTCGATGATGCCGGGCAGGGCCTCCGGGGTGTGGAGGGCGGCGTTGTGGAACAGCACGATGGACCCTGGCTGGACCTTGCCGGTGACCCGCTTGGTGATGTCGGCGGCGGACAGGTCCTTCCAGTCCAGGCTGTCCACGTCCCACTGGATGGGCTCGATGCCCAGGGAGCGGACGGCGGTGATGACGTGGTCGTCGTACTCCCCGTAGGGGCAGCGGAACAGGGCGGGCCGCACACCGGTGACTCCCTCGATCTTGTCGTTGCAGGCATTCACGTCGTCGATGATCTGTTTGGTGGTGAGGGAATTGAAGTGGGCGTGGTCGTTGGAATGGCCCATGACCTCATGGCCGGCGTCATGGAGGGCTTTGACGGACTCGGGATATTTGTCCACCCACTCCCCCACCACGAAAAAGGTGGCCTTCACGTTATATTTGCCCAGGATGTCGATAAGGGCCTGGGTGTCCTCGTTGCCCCAGGCGGCGTCAAAGCTGATGGACAGCACCTTGTAGTCCTTCTGTACGCAGTAGATGGGAAGCTGTCTTGTGGTGGCGGCGGCCCCCACCACCGCGGGGCTATTCACCACGGTGAGCATCAGGGCGGCGGCCAGCAGGCACGCTCCCGCCACCACCAGCCTCCGGCGGAGATACAGTATTTTCGTCCCCTTCAGCCATTTTGTCAGCCGTTCCTTCCAGTCCATAGGCGGACCCTCCCGTTTTGAGCGATGGTACAATCTATGCGGGCAGGTCCCGTTTCATGCGCGGGCAAAATGAGGGGGCGCCTTTCGGCGCCCCCTGAGGGATGTCAGATTCAGAAGGACAGCACTTCCTGCTCCGGCTTTTTGGCCGGCAGCAGCTCGGTGACGTACAGGATGGGCCCCTTGTCCTCGTAGGCCTTGTGGGGCTCCAGGGCCACCCGGGCGGTGATCTCCACCCAGGCCCGGTTGCCGAAGGAATTGAAGCCGCCGCCCCGGGCCACCACGCCCAGAAAACTGATGTCGGCGGCGCAGCAGGTCATGGCGAACCGGCCCAGGACCACCTCGCCGGGGTACTGCTTCAGGTGGGCCACCACCGCCTTGCAGTGGATCATCTTGTCCACATACCGCTCCGGGTGGTCCATCACGTCCACATACCACACGCCGAAGTCGTCGTCCGGGATGTCGATGGTCTCCTTGTCCAGATCGAAGGGACAGACGCTGCCGTCGTCATATTCCTCGCTGGTGCCGTCGCTGTTCTCCAGGTAGATGGAGGCCCGTCGGTTCACCAGCTTCAGGTTCCGGGCCCGGAGAGAGGCCCGCAGCGCCTCATCGCAGCGGTTGAAGATAATCATGTCCGCGTTGGTGAGCTTCTCCATCATCAGCTGGCCCAGGTTCTTGGCGTACACGTCGAAGGTGGAGGCCTCCACCATGGTCATGATCTGATAGAGCACCCAGTTGTTGGGCAGGGCCTCCTGATAGAGCTTCTGGAGGGACCACATGCCGTTGAACTCGATGAGCACCTGCCTGGGCTTATACTGCTTCTCGCACTTCTTGAGGAAGTCCCGGGTCAGATAGACCTCCCCCTCCACGTTCACCACGGTGACGTTTTGCAGGGCGTGCTTGTCGTACTCCTCGTTCCCCTCCTCGCAGCAGAGGAGGAGGGTGGGGTCCTCCAGGGCGAAGCCGTCCTGGAGCACGCCGTTGATGAAGGTGGTCTTGCCGCTGTCCAGAAACCCCGCGAACAGGTATACAGGGATGTCCATGTTTTCTCCTTACAGGCCGAACAGGGCGGCCAGCCGGTCCTCTTTCAAATCGGCGCCGATGACGCACAGCCGGCCGGTGAAGTCGGCGGGGCCCTCCCGGACGGACCACTCCTCGGGCACGTAGTCGAAGTGGAGCCAGCCGCCGCCGGCGCTGCGCACGATGCCCTTGGCCCGCAGGATGGCGCCGCACTCGCCGATGTCCAGATCCGCCAGCATCTTCTCCAGCTCCGCTTTCTCAAAGGGCTTCACGGTCTCCCGGCCCCAGCTGGTGAACACCTCGTCGGCGTCGTGATGGTGGTGATGATGGTCGTGGTCGTGGCAGCCGCAGGAACACTCCTCGTCGTGGTCCCCGTGGTCATGATGGTGGTGATGCTCGTGGTCCTCCTCATCATGATCGTGATGATGGTGGTGCTCGTGCTCCTCACCCTCCTCATGGTCATCATGGTCGTGGTGGTGGTGATGCTCATGCTCATGGGCCTCATGCTCCGCGCGCATATGGGCCAGCATCTCCTCCTCCAGGGAGGGCTCCTCCATGGCGGCCAGGATGGTCTTGCCGTCCAGGTCGCTCCAGGGGGTGGTGATGATGGCGGCCTTGGGGTTCTTCTCCCGCAGCAGGGCCACCATCTGCTCCAGCCGGTCCTGGGACAGGTTCTGGGTCCGGGAGAGGATCAGGGTGCCGGCGGACTCCACCTGGTTGTTGTAGAACTCGCCAAAGTTCTTCATATAGCCCTTCACCTTGGTGGCGTCCACCACGGTGACAAAGCTGTTCAGGCGCAGCTCGCTCTCCTGGTCGGCCACGTTCTGCACCGCCACGATCACGTCGGACAGCTTGCCCACGCCGGAGGGCTCGATGAGGATGCGGTCGGGATGGAACTGGGCCAGCACCTTTTTCAGCGCGTCGCCGAAGTCCCCCACCAGGGAGCAGCAGATGCAGCCGGAGGACATCTCGGAGATCTCCACGCCGGTCTCCTTCAAAAAGCCGCCGTCCACGCTGATCTCGCCGAACTCGTTTTCGATGAGCACCAGCTTCTCGCCCTGGTAGGCCTCCGCCAGCAGCTTTTTGATGAGGGTGGTCTTGCCGGCCCCCAAAAAGCCGGAGAAAATGTCGATCTTGGTCATGATAGCATCATTTCCTTTTTGTAATGGATTTGGCCTTATTTTACCCCCGGACTTATGCAAAGTCAAGGGGTGAGGGTGGACGCCGCCCCCGCCTTTGTCCCCCCGCCGTTGACATTTCCCCCGCATGTCTGTATAATCGTCACAGTATTTTCAAATGACGCGCGCCCTTGGGCGCATGGAGGTCTACCGATGAAAGGCATCATCCTGGCCGCCGGGAGAGGGACCCGGCTCTATCCCATGACCCGCCCGGTCTGCAAGCCTCTGCTGCCGGTGTACGACAAGCCGCTGATCTACTATCCCCTGTCGGTGCTGATCCAGGCCGGCGTCCGGGAGGTGCTGGTCATCGTCCCCCCCGGCGAGGAGGGCACCTTCTATACCCTGCTGCGGGACGGGATGCAGCTGGGCATGAACATCCACTACACCGTCCAGCCGGTGGCCCGGGGCATCGCCGACGCGCTGCTCATCGGGAGGGACTTTCTGGACGGGGACGACGTTTGCCTGGTGCTGGGGGACAACATCTTCTGGGCGGAGGGCTTCGCCGGCATGCTGAAGCGGGCCGCCGACGGCAACCCCGGGGCCACCGTGTTCGGCTGCAAGGTGGACGACCCCCGGCCCTTCGGCGTGGTGGAGTTCGGCCCCGACGGCCGGGCCATCTCCATCGAGGAAAAGCCGGAGCGGCCCAGATCCAACTATATCGTCCCCGGCCTGTACTTCTACAAGGCGGAGGCGCTGGACATCGCCGCGAGCCTTACCCCCTCCGCCCGGGGGGAGCTGGAGATCACCGACGTGAACCTGGCCTTCCTGCGCCAGGGCCGGCTGCGGGTGGTCCCCCTGGACGACCATTACGTGTGGATGGACGCGGGCAACGCCGACAGCATGCTGTCCGCCGCCCAGACCATCCACGACCTCCAGAGCGGCGGCGCCTATGTGGGCTGCATCGAAGAGGAGGCGTACCGGGAGGGCTGGATCGACCGGGCCCACCTCCGCAAGCTGGGGGAGGAGCTGAAGATGACCGCCTACGGGCGGCATCTGCTGGAGCTGTGAGCAGATCAAGTCAAAGGGGCCGCTCCCCGCGGGGAGCGGCCCCTTTCCACTGTGTTCAGTCCGCTTTGGAGAGGGCCCAGTCGTCGAAGGCGCCCCAGGCGCCCGCGCCGGCGGAGACGGACACGCCAAGGGTCACGTCGCCGGCCTCCGCCAGGGTAAATTCGATGGCCGGCTGCTGCCAGTTGAGGTAGCCGTCCAGCTCAAAGGGCTCCTTGGTCTCGCTGCCGTCGGGGGTTTTGACAAAGATGTAGGTGTCGTGGTCCCCCATGTCGCCGCCCTGGCCGTAGAGAGAGAAGGTATAGGTCCCCGGCTCCAGGCTCACGGTAGTGGTGGTCACGGCGCCCTCAAAGGCGGAGTCCTTCCAGAAGTGCAGGCACCAGCTTCCCTCGTGGACGTTCCCGGCGTTGGAGCTCAGGTCGTTGATGCCGTCGCCGGGCCAGTTCTCCACGGTGTAGCCCTCGTCGCCGCTCTCAAAGCCGCCGTTGGGCAGCAGAGACGGGAGGGCGGGGCGCTTCACCGTCCCATAGGTGAAGGTCCACACCTTCTGGCCGTCGTCGTCCACCCAGCCCTTGACCTCCCAGTAGCCGGGGCCGTCGGTAGTGGCGTAGCTGGTATCCTGCCAGGTGACGGGCACCGTCTCCCGCTTGCCGCTGAGGCGGCCCACCTCCAGGGTAGAGGGCAGCTCCACCGCATCGCCCATGGTCAGTTCCAGGCTGGTGGTAGGGACGTCCACGATGTGGTCGGCGTAGCCCGTGGTGCCGGTCATCATGTACTTGAACACATTGAGGGACTCCAGGGGCTTGCCGTCAAAGTCGAACATGGCCTTGTTGTTCATATCCGGCCCGCCGTAGCCGCCGTTGGCGGCGTTGGGGTCGTAGTCCTGGGCGTAGCTGGAGGCCCAGCCGGAGCCGCACTCGTCCCAGATGCGCCTGTTCTCCTCAATGGCGGCGTCCCGCTCCGCGCCGGTGAGGTTAGAGATGTTCCGCACGGGGATCCAGGCGTTCTCCCAGTAGAACAGGCCGATGCCGGCGTCGCCGATGTCATGGACGGCCTTGGCCACCTCGGCGTACTCCAGGGCCTGCCCCTGGGGGCTGATGGCGTACTCGGCGGGGGCGTTGGAGTTGGAGCCGTCGCCGTCGTCGGCGGTATAGGGGGCCCGGGTCTCGGCCACCATGACCTTCACGCCGAATTTGTCCGCCACTCCCTTGAGCTTGGCGGCCATGTCCTCCATGGAGCCGTGCCACTGGGGATAGTAGGAGGTGGCGAACACGTCGAACTTGACGCCGCCGTCCGTCAGATGCTGGGCGATGCTGTCAAAGTCCGCGCTCTGGGGGGACTCCATGTGGACGCAGGTCAGGATGTCGCCCGCCGCGTGGACGGCGTCGCACCCGGCGTTATAGAGCTTGAGCATATTGGGCCACTCGGTCTCGCCGCAGATGCCCACGGTGGTCTCGTTTCCCACCTGGACCATGCCCACGTCCACCCCCGCGTCCAGCAGGGTCTTGAGGCTGTCGGCGGTGAACTGGCCCAGGGCCTCGGCCTTGGCGTCGATGTCCATGCCCTCCCAGGCCTTGGGGACCAGCTGGCGGGAGGGGTCCGCCCAGAAGTCGGAGTAGTGGAAGTCGATGAGCACCCGCATCCCGGCGTCCGTGGCCCACTTGCCCATGGTCACGGCGGACTGAAGGTCGTTGTTGCCGCCGCCGTAGCCGTGGCTGTCCTTGTCATAGGGGTCGTTCCAGACCCGCAGGCGCACCCAGTTGCAGCCGGCCTCGTGGAGCAGCTTCATAAAGCCGGCGCCGTTCTCCTCCACGCTCTCCCCCAGGGAGTTGCCGTCCCAGTCCTTGAACCGGGCCCCGGAGTTCAGCACCACCAGCAGGGAGGACACGTCGGTCCCCCGGATGAAGTCCTCGTCGCCGGTGACATAGGGGACATAGATGCCCGCCTCCACCGGCTGGGGCGGCATGTCCTCGTCGCCGGGCACCTCCGTCGGCTCTGTGCCGGGGGTGCTCTCCGGGGAGACGGGCGCCGACTCCTGGGGCTTTTCGCCGCAGGCGGCCAGTCCCAGGCACAGGGCCAGCGCCAGAAGGGCGGCCAGCAGTTTTCTCAAGGCTGATCTTTTCATCATAGTTCCTCCTTTTCCCGCCCGCGGGGGCGGCCTTTCCATCCGTTGAGCCCGGTCGGGGCTCTCTATGATTAGATTATACCGTTTTCTGGCCGGATTTCAAGAGAAGATATGTTATTTTCTTGAAAAGAAAGCCTCCCGCGCAAACACGCAGGAGGCTTTTACGGATATACAGGAGAGGCGCTCAGATGACCCGGACGCGGATCACGCCCTCGATGGCCTTGATGTGGGCCAGGGCGTCAGCGGCGGCGGGGGCGCTGATGTCCAGCATGGTGTAGGCGTACTCGCCCTTGGACTTGTTGGTCATGTTCTCCACGTTGATGCCGTCCTTGGACAGGGTGCCGGTGGCCGAGGCCAGGATGTTGGGGATGTTCTTGTGGAGGACGCAGATCCGCTGGACGCCGGAGCGGTCCATGGCCACGCTGGGGTAGTTGACGCTGTTGCGGATGTTTCCGTTCTCCAGATAGTCCCGCAGCTCGTCGGCGGCCATCACCGCGCAGTTGTCCTCGCTCTCGGGGGTGGAGGCGCCCAGATGGGGGGTGGGCACCACGCCGTCGGCCAGGGTGACGGTGTTGTTGGGGAAGTCGGTGACGTACCGGGCCACCTTGCCGGAGGCCAGCGCGGCCAGCATGTCGGCGTCGTTCACCAGCTCGCCCCGGGCCATGTTGACGATGCGCACCCCGTCCTTCATGTTGGCGATGGCGGCGGCGTTGACGGAGCCCTTGGTGTTGGCGTTGGCGGGGACGTGGAGGGTAATATAGTCGCTGTTCCGATACAGCTCGTTCACGTCCTTGACCACCTTCACGTGGCGGTCCAGCCGCAGGGCGGCGTCCACCGACAGGAAGGGGTCGTAGCCGTACACGTCCATGCCCATGTTCAGGCCGATGTTGGCCACCAGCGCGCCGATGGCCCCCAGGCCCACCACGCCCAGGGTCTTGCGGTAGAGCTCGGGGCCCACGAAGGCGGACTTGCCCTTCTCCACGGCGGCGGCCACGTCCACGCCCTCGGTCTTGGCCTGGGCCTTGACCCACTCGGTGCCGCCGATGACGTCCCGGGAGGCCAGCAGCAGGCCGCAGAGGACCAGCTCCTTCACGGCGTTGGCGTTGGCGCCGGGGGTGTTGAACACCACGATGCCCGCCTCCGCGCACTTGTCCACGGGGATGTTGTTGGTGCCGGCCCCGGCCCGGGCGATGGCCAGCAGGCTCTCGGGGAAGGGATAGTCATGCAGCTTGGCGGAGCGGACCAGGATGCCGTCCTCGTTCTCCGCGCTGTCGCTGACGGTAAACGTATCCGCAGGCAGGCGGTTGAGCCCCACCGCCGCGATCTTGTTCATGGTCTTGACGTTGAACATAATGATAACCTCTTTCAGTTGTTCTTGTCGAACGCCTTGATGAAGTCGGCCAGCTTCTCCACGCCCTCGGTGGGCATGGCGTTGTAGATGGAGGCACGCATGCCGCCCACATTGCGGTGGCCCTTCAGGTTGACGAAGCCGGCGGCGGTGGCCTCGGACACGAACTTGGCGTCCAGCTCCGGGTCGGCGGTGCGGAAGGTCACGTTCATGTCGGAGCGGGAGCCCTTCTCGGCGGCGCAGGTGAACAGGCGGGAGTCGTCCAGCACATCGTACAACAGCTGGGCCTTATTGTGCTTGATCTTCTCCATGCCTTCCACGCCGCCCTGGGCGTCCAGCCACTCCAGCACCAGGCCCAGCATGTAGATGCACCAGCAGGGCGGGGTGTTGTACATGGAGTCCTTGTCGATCATGGTCTTGTAGTTCATCATCAGCGGGGTGTAGGGCAGCTCATGGCCGGCCAGATCCTCCCGGACCACGGCGATGGTGAGGCCCGCGGGAGCCAGGTTCTTCTGGGCGCCGCCGAAGATGATGCCGTACTTGGACACGTCCACCACGCGGCTCAGGAAATCGGAGGACATATCGCACACGATGGGCACGTCCCCGGTGTCGGGCACGTACTGCCACTCGGTGCCGTAGATGGTGTTGTTGGCGCAGTAATAGAAGTAGCTGGCCTCAGGGTCCAGCTTCAGCTGGTCCTGGGTGGGGATATAGGTGTGGTTCCTGTCCTCGCTGGAGGCACACAGGTTGATCTGGCCGTACTTCTTGGCCTCTTTATAGGCGATGTTGGAGAAATTGCCGGTGACGGCGTAGTCCGCCTTGCCGGTCTTGCCGATCAGGTTCAGCGGGACCATGGAGAACTGGCTGGAGGCGCCGCCCTGGAGCAGCAGCACCTTATAGTTGTCGGGCACATGGAACAGCCGGATGAAGTTGGCCTTGGTGTCGTCAAAGATCTTCTGGAACACCTTGGAGCGGTGGCTCATCTCCATCACGGACATGCCGGAGCCCTGGTAGTTGGTGATCTCTTTGCCGGCGCGCTCCAGCACCTCAAGGGGGAGCATGGACGGCCCGGCGGAAAAGTTATAGACGCGATCTGCCATGGTGGTTTCCTCCTGTTTCGCACAATTTTACTGCTTTAGCGTAGTATCCGTATTATATGTTCTGTTTGGGCCGGTTGTCAACGGCATAAGGGCACAAAAACGGCCCAAATGGGGCGGTTTCTTTGTGGATTCTTGTGTCCCAGCCGCTCCTCCGGCCCAAAAAGAGGCAAAACGGCCGCCGGAGAGGGCTCCGGCGGCCTTCCGCGCGTATTCAGATGACGTAGTCCCCCGCGCCGGCCCCCGGCCGCACCAGGTCGGCCACGGTGACGCCGCTCAGGTACTCCCGGATGACCCGGTCCAGCCCCTGCCACATGGCAAGGGTGGGGCAGATGGCCGCCCGCTCGCAGGGGGAGGCCCCCTCCTCCAGGCAGGCCACCGGGGACAGGGAGTCCTCCGTCAGCCGGAGCACGTCCCACACGGTATACTGTTCCGGGGCCCTGGTCAGCTTATAGCCGCCCCCCTTGCCCCGCAGGCCGGTGAGCAGCCCGTTCTTCACCAGCGATTTCAGGATGCTCTCCAGATATTTCTCCGAGATGCCCTGCCGCCGGGCGATCTCCTTCAGGGGGAGATACCCCTCGGTCCGGTGCTCCGCCAGATCGGCCAGCACCCGCAGGGCGTAGCGCCCCTTGGTGGAAACCAGCACAACACATCCCTCCTATGCCTAACCTATTATACAACATGGTTTATAGGATTTCAACCAAAGTTTTCTCCCTCCACACGGAAAGGCTGTGGATTTTTTGCTTGACAGGAGGATTTCCACGATGTATAATCCACATAAACCTATCAGATAAATAGGTTGTAAATCGTCATTATTCGGGAGGCTGTCACCATGAGCAAGATCTATACGTCCGCCGACCAGCTGATCGGCCGCACCCCCCTGCTGGAACTGACCCACATCGAAAAGGAGGAGGGCCTGGAGGCCAGGGTCCTGGCCAAGCTGGAATATTTCAACCCCGCCGGCAGCGTCAAGGACCGCATCGCCAAGGCCATGATCGACGACGCGGAGGCCCGGGGCCTGCTGAAGCCCGGCTCCGTCATCATCGAGCCCACCTCCGGCAACACCGGCATCGGCCTGGCCAGTGTGGCCGCCGCCCGGGGCTACCGCATCATCATCGTCATGCCCGAGACCATGAGCGTGGAGCGCCGGCAGATCATGAAGGCCTACGGCGCCGAGCTGGTCCTCACCGAGGGGGCCAAGGGCATGAAGGGGGCCATCGCCAAAGCCGACGAGCTGGCGAAAGAGATCCCCAACGCGTTCATCCCCGGCCAGTTCGTCAACCCCGCCAACCCCGCCGCCCACAAGGCCGCCACCGGCCCGGAGATCTGGGATGACACCGGCGGGCAGGTGGACATCTTCGTGGCCGGCGTGGGCACCGGCGGCACCGTCACCGGCGTGGGGGAGTACCTCAAAGAGAAAAACCCCGCCGTCAAGGTGGTGGCGGTGGAGCCCGCCTCCTCCCCGGTGCTGTCCAAGGGCACCGCGGGCAGCCATAAGATCCAGGGCATCGGCGCGGGCTTCGTGCCCGAGGTGCTGAACACCCAAGTCTACGACGAGATCATCGCCGTGGAGAACGAGGACGCCTTCGCCGCCGGCAAGCGGGTGGGCCGCAGCGAGGGCGTGCTGGTGGGCATCTCCTCCGGCGCGGCGGTGTGGGCCGCCATCGAACTGGCCAAGCGCCCCGAGAACAAGGGCAAGACCATCGTGGTCCTGCTGCCCGACACCGGGGATCGGTATCTCTCCACCCCGCTGTTCGCGGACTGACCTCTAAAGCTACGCAAAAGCGTCCCGGCGGAAGCTCCGCCGGGACGCTTTTTCCGTATCGTATCAGTTCTGCCGCTCGGCCATGGGGACGAAGGGCCGCTTGTGGAGCACCGCCTTGTAGGCGGGACGGATGATGCGGCCGTTGGGGTTGTAGATCTCCTCCACCCGGTGGGCGCACCAGCCCACGATGCGGGCGATGGCGAACAGGGGGGTGTACAACTCCGGGGGAATATCCATCATCCTGTACACCAGGCCGGAGTACATATCCACATTGGCGCACATGGGCTTGTCCAGGCCGGTGACCTGGTGGAACACGCCGGGGGCCAGACGCTCCACCGACTCGAACAGCTCGAACTCCGCCAGGTATCCCTTCTTCTCGGCCATCTTCCGGGCAAATTTTTTCAGCAGTACGGCCCGCGGGTCGGACAGGGTGTACACCGCGTGGCCCATGCCGTAGATCAGGCCGGAACCGTCCCCGGTCTCCTTGTGAAGGATCCTGGTGAGGAAGGACTCGATCTCCTCGTCGTCCTTCCAGTCCTTCACGCCGGGCTCGATGTAATTAGTGAACATATCCATGACCCGCATATTGGCGCCGCCGTGCTTGGGGCCCTTCAAAGAGCCCACCGCCGCGGCGATGGCGGAGTAGATGTCCGTGCCGGAGGAGGACAGCACTCGGCAGGCGAAGGCGGAGTTGTTGCCGCCGCCGTGCTCGGCGTGGAGCACCAGGCACAGGTCCAGCAGCTTGGCCTCCTCGTCGGTGAACTGGTTGTCGTGCCGGACGGAGTAGAGGAAGTTCTGGGCCACGCTGAGGCCCTCCTGGGGCCGGTGGAGGTAGAGGGACTCCCCGTCGTAATAGTGCCGCTTGGCGGCGAAGGCATGGGCCACGATCACCGGGAACCGGGCGATGAGCTTCAGGGCCTGGAGCATCTCCACGGGCAGGGTGTTGTTGTCCGGGTCGGGATCGTAGGAATACAAGGCCAGCACGGAGCGGGCCAGCTTGTTCATCACGTCGTGGCTGGGGGCCTTGAGGATCATATCCTCGGTGAAGTTGGGGGGCAGCTGGTGGAAGTAGTCCATGATGCCGCGGAACTGATCCAGCTGGGCTTTTGTGGGCAGGGCGCCGAACATCAGCAGATAGGCGGTCTCCTCAAAGCCGAACCGGTCCTCGGAGGTGAAGCCCCGGATCAGATCCTGCACGTCGATGCCCCGGTAGAAGAGCTGGCCGGGGATGGGGACCCGCTCGCCGTCCTCCATGATGTAGCCCTTCACGTTGCCGATCTTGGTGACGCCCGCCATGACGCCGGTGCCGTCGGCATTGCGCAGACCGCGCTTGACGTTGTACTTCTCGTAGTACCGGGGCTCGATCTGAGTATATTTCTCAAATTCCCCGCATAGTCCTTCAATAAAGTTCAGGGAGGACTTATACTGCTCCACTGCTTTCTTCCGCGCGTCTACCATTGAGTTGATAATATCGTAGTCCATGATCCAGCTCCTTTTCCGCCGTAGGTGGATGGCTTTCATCATTACAGTGTAAAAATGATTATAGCGCATATTCAAAATGCCGTCAATGCAAAGTTGGAGCAAGAATTTCGTCATATCCCCCGCTTTTTGGGGAAAATTACACGAATTTTGAAAGAGGGGGAGAAAAACTTGCAAAAGTTGGAGCGCTGGGCGGCCCTCCGCCGGCCCTTTCTGACGGGACTGGCCCTGGGGGCGTTTTTGCTGCTGCTGCCTTTGGCCGCTTTGGGCGGCGGGGGATCGGAGCCGGTGGCCGTCCTTCCCGCCAGGCCAACCCCGGCGGCGGGGCCCTCTCCCGCCGTCTCTCCCGCCGGGAGCTGGGACGGAGGCAGGACCCTCCGGGTGCTGCAAAAGGACGGCACGGTGCAGACCATCTCCATGGCGGACTATCTGCTGGGGGTGGTGTCCGCCGAGATGCCCGCCTCCTTTGAGCCGGAGGCCCTGCGAGCCCAGGCCGTATGCGCCCGGACCTATGCCCTCCGCCGGGCGGAGGGCGGCTCCCACGCCGCCGACGGGGCCGACGTGTGCGCCGACTCCTCCTGCTGCCAGGCGTACATTTCCCCCGCCGACGCCGCCGCCCGCTGGGGCGTCCATGCGTCGGAATACGCCGCCAAGCTGTCCTCCGCCGTGGCGGACACCGACGGGCAGGTGCTCACCTACGGCGGCTCCCTGATCCAGGCGGTGTTCTTCTCCTCCGCCGCCGGCGCCACCGAGGACGCCGCCGCCGTGTGGGGCAGCGCCCTGCCCTACCTGGTGTCGGTGGACAGCCCCGAGGGGGACGAGGTGCCCAACTACCGCTCCAGCCTCACCCTGTCCGCCGGCGAGGTAAAGGCCCTGGCGGAGGGGGCCGGACTGGGCTGCGATCTGTCCGGCGACCCGGCGGGGTGGTTCAGCGGCCTCACCCGCACCGCCTCCGGCCGGGTGGCCTCCCTCTCTCTGGGCGGCGTGTCCATGACCGGCGGGGCCGCCCGGTCCCTGTTCTCCCTGCGCTCCACCGCCTTCGATGTGGCCTATGACGGCGGCTCCTTTACTTTTTCCGTCACCGGCTACGGCCACGGGGTGGGCCTCAGCCAGTATGGAGCCAACGCCATGGCGAAAGAGGGCGCGTCCTGGCGGGACATCGTGGAGCACTATTATACCGGCGTCACCGTCCAAACGTGGATCTGAGGGCGCCTCTCCCTTAAAAACTGATTAAATTTCGCCGTTGTGTTGCTTTTTCCCTCCTCCTGTGGTAACATATTATATTATGTAAATGTCAAGCTGCCACTCGAACTTGGAGGGATCTATATGGCCTATCAACCCTACCGCCCCACCCGCGTACAACGGCGCTCCCGGCGGAACCGCCGCTTTGCCGGCTCTCCCCTGCTGTCCATCCTGTTTTTCCCCGCCGTCATCCTCTATCACGAGCTGCTGCTCCGCCTGTTCGACGGCGACAGCCCTTTCTTCGGCCTTGGCCTGCTCCGCATCCTCTTCTTCTCCCTGGCGGCCGGCCTGCTCATCGGCCTGATCCTGGAGCTCATCCCCGCCCGGGGGGTGAGCCGGGCCATCGGGATCGTCCTCATCGCCGTTGGGACAGTGCTGGTGTGTATCGAGCGGGGCTGCCGCTCCATGTTCCACGTGTATTACGGCCTCACCACCATGGGCTCCATGGGGGGCGACGTGGTGGGCGACTTCGCCGGTACCGTTTTTGAGGTGTTCGTGGGCATCCTGCCCTTCGTAATCCTGTCCCTGGTCCCACTGGTGGTCTTTGTCCTCCTGCGGGACGTCATCGTCAACGACCGGGAGCAGGAGGGCGCCGTCCGCGTCATGATGGCGGCGGCGGTGGTGGCCTGCCAGCTTCTGGGCTTCCTGCTGTCCTTCCTCACCGCCCGGCCCCTCTACACCTACGACTTCACCGTCAGCAACGGCATCCCGGAGTTCGGGGTGATCAACTCCTTCCGGCTGGAGCTGGAGTACGCCGTCTTCGGCACCCCTGAGCCCGATCTGAGCGGCTTTAAGGAGGACCCCACCCCCACGCCGCCTTCCGACGGGCCCAGCGGCGATCCCGGGACCAGCCAGAACCCCAACACCTCGGAGGACCCCGCCGTCACCGCCACCCCGGAGCCCCCGAAGGAATACGGCTACAACGTGATGGACATCGACTTTGAGGGGCTGGCCGCCAATTCCTCCGGCAATCTGAAGTCCATGCACGAGTACTTCGGCAGCCTGACCCCCTCCCAGCAGAACGAGTACACCGGGATGTTCAAAGGCAAGAACCTGATCTTCATCACCGCCGAGGCCTTCTCCCCCTACTGCATCTCGGAGGAGCTGACCCCCACCTTGTATAAGCTCAGCCACGAGGGCTTCGTGTTCAACAACTACTACCAGCCCGACTGGACCCAGTCCACCGTGGGCGGCGAGTTCGCCAACGACACCGGCATCATCCCCAACTGGGTCAACGGCGGCTGGGCGGTGAACGCCGCCATCGGCAACTCCATGCCCTTCACCCTGGGCAACCAGTTCGCCAAGCTGGGATACAGCGTCCCCGCCTGGCACGATCACACCTACACCTATTACAACCGGGACCAGTACCTGGCCACCTTCGGGTACGACTATCACGGCATCGGCAACGGGCTGGTGCTGCCCCACACCACCTGGCCCAACTCCGACCTGGAGATGATGGAGGCCACGGTGGACGGCTATATCCAGGACTATGTGGACACCGGCAAAAACTTCCACGCCTATTATATGTCGGTGAGCGGCCACGCCAACTACAACTTCGGCGGAAACGCCATGTCCAAAAAGAACCGGGAGACGGCCGAGGCGGCCTACCCCAACGCCTCCGAGCCGGTGCAGGCCTACATCGCCTGCAACCTGGAGCTGGAGTACGCCATGGAGTACCTGGTGGACAAGCTGGAGACCGCCGGCATCGCCGACGACACCCTCATCGTCCTGGGGGCGGACCACTACCCCTACGCTCTGGTCACCGACGGGGCGGACTATTACAACGAGCTGCGGGGCGTGAAGGACTCCGAGATGGTCACCTCCCGCTACCGCAACACCCTCATCATGTGGTCCGCCTGCATCGAGGAGCCGGTGATCGTGGACACCCCATGCTACTCCTGCGACATCGTGCCCACCCTCTCCAACCTGTTCGGCCTGGAGTACGACTCCCGGCTGCTCATCGGCCGGGACGTGTTCGCCACCAACTATGAGCCGGACCAGTACTCCAGCTGCATGCCCCTGGTGGTGTTCGCCAACAACCACGGCCAGGGCAACTCCTGGATCACCGCCGCCGGCACCTACGAGGCCTCCACCAAGACCTTCACCCCCAACGAGGGGATCACCGTGGACGACGAGTACGTCAGCCGGGTGAGCAACCTGGTGGCCGGCAAGATCAACTACTCCAAGCTGATCCTCACTCAGGACTACTACAAGGCGCTCTTCGGCTAACGCCCGGTCAGACACGAAGGGCGCCCGTTTCCGATGGAAACGGGCGCCCTTTTTATGCCTTATTCCGCCTCTTCGTCCCCGGCCTGGCCGTAGACGATGGACACCGCCCTGGGGTGGTTGGTCACGGTGGTCACCGTCTGGGCGCCGCCGAACTCGCCGTCCACCGTCCAGGCCACCAGCTCGTCGCAGGTGAAGGTGACCTCGCTGGCGGTGAAGCTCACCACCGCGCCGGTCTCGGTCAGCTCCTGGAGGTTCAGGGCGGCCAGGATGGACTGCCAGTCCTCCGGGGTCTTTGGCATCCGCACCAGCAGCACCTCGAACCTGCCGTCGTCCAGCTTCACCAGATCCCGGGACAGATTGACCACGCCCCCCACCGACACGGTGTTGCCCACCATGCCGTAGATGAAGTCCCCCTCGATGGAGCGGCCCTCCGGGGTGGTCACCGTCATGTGGTAGCTGGGGATGTTGGCCAGGTGGCTCGCCCCCTCCAGCACGTAGGCCAGGTGGCCCAGCACCTGCTTGCTGGCCTGGGGGGTGGAGTAGGATACGTCGGTAAACAGGCCGAAGGCGGCCACATAAGTAAAGGGGTGCCGGTTGGCCTCCCCCACGTCCACCGGGAGGGGGACCCCGCTGGCGGCCATCTCCGCCAGGGGGACGGTGGTCTTGGGCAGATCCAGGGTGCGGGAGAAGTCGTTGGTGGTGCCGGTGGGGATGTAGCCGATGGGGATGCGCTGCTCCGGGGGCAGCTGGATCATGCCTCGGACCACCTCGTTGAGGGTGCCGTCCCCGCCGCAGCAGACGATCCGCTCAAACTGCGGCGCCATCCGAACTACGGCGGCGGTGGCGTCCCCCGCCTTGGCGGTGGGGTGGACGGTGACCTCCCAGCCCCGGGCGGAGAAGACCTCCACCACCTCGGCCAGGGAACCTCTGGCCCGCTGGCGGCCGGCATGGGGGTTATAGATGTAAAGGAGCCGCTTGCTCATAGGACGCCCTCCCGTTGGTTCTTTTCAGCTGTACTGCATATTATAGCCAACTTCCGGGCCCAATACAATGAACAAACTGTAAAAGTGGCCCTTGCCACGGGACAAAAAAACTGTATAATAATATCTAATTGAGTTTACGGCGCGTTTTCGCGCAAGGAAGTGTCCCAATGAACCGCAAGACTCTGGCCGCCGCCTTCCCCCACACCGTCCCGGTGCTGATGGGCTATCTGTCCATCGGCATCGTGTTCGGCTGGATGATGTCCGCCGCCGGCTTCGTCCCCCTTTGGTCCGCCGCCATGTCGCTGACCATCTACGCCGGCAGCGGGCAGTATCTGGGGGTGGACCTGCTGGCAAACGCCTCCCCCCTGGCCGACGTGGCCTTCCTCACCCTCATCATCAACTTCCGGCACCTGGTCTACGGTCTGTCCATGCTGGAGAAGTTCCGCGACATCAAGGGCCTTAGGAAGCTATACATGATCTTCGCCCTCACCGACGAGACCTACGCCCTGCTGTCCGGGGTGACCCCCCCGGAGGGCGTGGAGGCCAAAGACTTCTATTTCACCATCTCTCTGCTGGACCACATCTACTGGATCGCGGGGTCCATCATCGGAGCGGTGGCGGGGGCCCTCATCACCATCAATACCGAGGGCATCGACTTCGCCATGACCGCCCTGTTCATCGTCATCGCCGTGGAGCAGTGGCAGTCCAACGACAGGCACTTCCCCGTGTTCCTGGGGGCGGGGGCCACCCTGGCGTCCCTGCTGCTCCTGGGGCCGGAGGGAGGCCGGTTCCTCATCCCCGCCCTGGTGATCCTGGTGGGCGGGCTGCTGCTGGCCCGGCCCAGGCTGGACCCGCCCGCCGCCGGCCTGAAAGGGGGCGAGGGAGCGTGACCAACCTTCAGATCGCCCTGTCCGTGGCGGTGATGGCCGTGGTGACCTTCCTCACCCGCGCCCTCCCCTTCCTGCTCTTCGGCCGGGACAAGGAGCCCCCGAAGGTCATCCTCTACCTGGGCAGGTTCCTGCCCCCGGCGGTCATCGCCATGCTCATCGTGTACTGCTACCGCAGCGTGTCCTTCGCCGCCGTGGGCGGCTGGCTGCCGGCCTTCCTGGCCGGGGCGCTGGTGCTGATCCTCCACCTGTGGAAGCGGAACGACATGCTCTCCATCGTGGGGGGCACCATCTTCTATATGTTCCTGGTCCAGGCGGTGTTCTGAATCAAAAAACGCGCAAAAAAGGCGGTCACCTCGCGGTGACCGCCTTTTTATGCGGTTTGAGCTTAATTACTCGTCGACCTCGATGACCACGCCGGAACCCACGGTACGGCCGCCCTCGCGGATAGCGAAGCGGAGGCCCTTC
>CANPWZ010000008.1 GCA_947585425.1 uncultured Oscillospiraceae bacterium | reverse complement strand
CCCCTTGGGGGCCAGGTACTCGTCCAGGATGTATTTCAGGTAGTAGGCGGTGGAGGACTTGCCCTTGGTGCCGGTGACGGCGATGACGTTCAGCCGCCGGGAGGGGTCGTTATAGTACTTCACCGCCATGGGGGCCATGGCCCGGCGGATCTCGCTGACCAGGATACAGGGCAGGTCCACCTCCGGGTAGGGCCGCTCGCTGACATAGGCGAAGGCCCCCTTTTCGGCGGCCTGGGCCAGATACTCGGGCTTGAAGTGGGCCCCTTTGCAGAGGAACAGGGTGCCGGGGGCCACCTCCTGGGAGTCGTAGGACACCAGCTCCACGGCGCGGTCCAGGTCCAGCTCTCCCGGCAGGGGGGCGGCCAGCAGGCCCTCCCGGTCCAGCAGGGCGGTGTATTCCCTCAGAGGGTACAGGGTCAGGTCCATGTAGATGGCCTCCAAATCGTCTTTTGTGTGGGGCAGTTTCAGATAGTGCGCAGGGGATAGCCGCAGGCGGCGATGGCCCGCTCCGCCAGGACCGCCATGGCGTCGATGTAGAAGGGGGGCAGGGGGTGCCAGGTGGCGAATACGGACAGCTCGGTGCAGGCCAGCACGGCGCAGTCGCACCCCAGCAGCCGGATGGCCTTGTCGATCTTGGCGAACTTCTCCCGGCTGCCCTTCTCCCCCTGCTTGATCTCGTCATAGATGATGGACATGACCAGCTTCTGGGTGTCCGGGTCGGGGACGGCGGCCTCCATCCCCAGGGCGGCGAACTCCCTTTGGTACAGCTCCGTCTGGATGGTGCCGTCGGTGGCCAGGACGCCGGGGCGCTTTTTCCCCTGGGCGGCCAGCAGCTTGGCGGTCTCCCGGATCATGTGGAGGATGGGCACTCCCACCTCCCCCTGGAGCCGGTCCACAAAGTAGTGGGAGGTGTTGCAGGGGATGGCCAGGACGGTGCAGCCGCATTTCTCCAGCAGCCTGGCGTCGTCCAGCAGGCGGGCGTAGATGGCGGCGGTGTCCCCCGACAGGATGGCGGCGGTGCGGTCGGGCATGCCGGTGTCGGACAGGATCAGGGTGGGGACGTGCTCCTGGTCTTTGGACGCGTCGGTGCGGTCCAGCACGAACTGGTAAAAGGTCTGGGAGGCCTGGGGGCCCATGCCCCCCAGCACGCCCAGCTTGGCCTGCTTGTCCATATCAGTCCTCCGGCCTCTTGCAGTATTTGTTGAAGCGGATCCAGTTGCCCACATGGTTCTTCCAGATCTTGAACCTGCGGCTCAGAGAGGCGTCCCGGTCGTACTCCATGGAGTGGCGGTCCGCCCCGGCCCGGATCAGCGCCTTCATCTGGGCGTGGTAGCGCCTGGGGATGAATCTGTATGCCACAAATCTGGGCACCATCCGCCACAGGGACTGGTTTTTCGTGACGGTGAGGGGCAGGTCCTTCCCCTCCACCAGATCGCCCACCAGGTACTCCGCGATGTTGTGGCCGGACCCGGTGACATAGTAGTTGCTCCTCCCCTGGCGGCAGTTGATCTCGAAGGCCTTGTACCTCCCGTCCCGCTCGTCGAACTTGATGTCGAAGTTGGAGAAGCCCACATAGCCCAGGTCCTCCAGCATCCCCCGGATCTTTTCGCTGAGGGCCTCGTCGTGCTCGGTGATGATGACGGCGTGGTTGCCGATGCCGTGGGGGGAGTGCTCCTCCAGCAGGGTGTGGCCCAGGCACATGAGCTTCACCTTCCCGTGGGTGTCGGAGTAGTTGGTGAGCACCCGCATGTAGGTGTCGTCCCCGGGGATGAACTCCTGGAGGATCATTTTGCCCGGGTAGCCGGCGGCGTAGACCTGATCCAGGGCGGCAAGCAGCTCCTCCCAACTCTGGCAGACGTACACCTTTTTCAGCTCATGGCAGCCGGTGGCCCAGTATGCCACCCCGTCGGCGGGCTTGGCGATGTAGGGCGCCCCCCAGGGGAGGGTGAAGTCGTGGCCCATGGACCCCTCGTACACGAAGGTGGCCGGGTGGTCGATGCCGTACTTGTCGCAGAGCTGATAGAACTGCTCCTTGTCGGTGAGCCGGTCCAGCATCTCCCCGCTGATATAATTGCACTTCACGTTGGCGGGGAACTGATCCTTCAGGTGGGCCGCCAGCTTCACATAGCTGTCGCCGCAGCCCACCACCAGCACCGTTTTGTCCGGGCACTCGCCGGCCACGGTTTTGACGTTTCGGAGGAAGGCCTCCGCGTCCTCGTTCTCCGGGCAGTCCCGGTAGTCGATGATGGCGCTGCCGGCGCAGGGGAAGGTGCCGGCCCACTTGCCGTAGGCGATGCTCTTCACGCCGTATGCCTCGTGGAAGGCGCGGGCCACGCTGTATACGTTGATGTCGCCGCCGAACAGCAGCGGCTGGATCGCGGGTGTGGACATGACGGATCAGGCTCCTTTGTCAATTGGAAGTTTGGCCGCCGGCACGGCGGACCAGGAACACGCCGGGGATCTGGGACAGCTTGTTCACCACGGCGGTGATCTCCGCCCGGTCCTTGACCGACAGCTCCAGGAACACCACGGCGTAGCCGTCGGGCTGGCTGCGGGCGGAGAGGTTGTTCACCTTCACCTTCTGGGCGGAGAGCACGGTGGCGATGTCCAGGGCCAGGCCGTCCCGGTCCTTGGCGGAGATGTCCAGCGAGGTGCGGTAGGCCGCCTCGGCGGTGTCAGCGGCCCAGGACACCTTCACCCAGCGGCCCCGCTCGTCGGGCTTGCGGCGGGCGGGATCGGCGTTGGGGCAGTCCTGCCGGTGGATGGACACCCCGTACCCCCGGGTGATGAACCCCACCACCGGGTCGCCGGGGACGGGGGTGCAGCACTTGGAGAACTTGACCATGCAGTTGTCCAGCCCCTCCACGATGATGCCGCCGGTGGCCTTGCCGTGGCCGGCGGGCTGGTCTGCCCTGGCGGAGGCGGGGAAGATGGCCTCCCCGGCGGAGGCCGCGGCGGCCTGGATGGCCTCATGCTCCGCCCGCTGGCGCTCCAGCCGGCCCTGGCGGGTCAGCTCCTCCTTGATGCGCCCCGCGGCCTTCTGGGCGGACATGCCGCCGTAGCCGATGGCGGCGTACAGCTCGTCCAGGGAGCCGAAGCGCAGCTGCTTCAAAATAGCGTCCAGCGCCTGGTCGGAGGCGGTGACGGCGGCCAGGGTCAGCCCCGCGTGCTTCAGCTCCGACTCGAACATGGCCCGGCCGGTGGCGATGTTCTCCTCCCGGCGCTCCTTCTTGAACCACTGGCGGATCTTGTTGCGGGCCTCGTTGGACTTGCAGATCTTCATCCAATCCCGGCTGGGCCCCTTGGCGGCCCGGGAGGTGATGATCTCCACGATGTCGCCGTTGGTCAGCGGGGTGTCGAAGGTGACGAGCCTGCCGTTGACCCGGGCCCCCGTCATGTGGTTGCCCACGGCGGAGTGGATGGAGTAGGCGAAGTCGATGGGGGTGGCCCCGGCGGGGAGGGACTTCACGTCCCCGTTGGGGGTGAACACGAACACCTCGTCGGCGAACATATCCACCCGCAGGGTGTGGACGAACTCGTCCGGGTCGGCGTCCTGCTGGCTCTCCAGCAGCTTGCGGACCCATTCGAACTCCTGCTCGGTGCCCAGCTGCCGGTTGGCCATGCCCTGCTTGTACTTCCAGTGGGCGGCCACGCCGTACTCGGCGGTCTGGTGCATCTCCCAGGTGCGGATCTGCACCTCGAAGGGGATGCCCTCCCGGCCGATGACGGTGGTGTGGAGGGACTGGTAGCCGTTGGGCTTGGGGGTGCCGATATAGTCCTTGAACCGGCCCAGCACCGGCTTGAACATATCGTGGATGCAGCCCAGCACGTTGTAGCAGGCGGGGATGTCCTGCACGATGACCCGGAAGGCGTACAGATCGAAGATCTCCTTGATGGTCTTGTTCTGGGCGTACATCTTGCGGTAGATGGAGTAGATGTGCTTCACCCGCCCGTAGACCTGGCACTGGATGCCCTCCTCGGCCAGCCGCTTCTCGATGCGCTCCTGCATACTGGCCAGGAACTCCGCATGGGCGGAGGTGACCTCCGCCAGCTCCTTCTCCACCTCGTCATAGGCCACCGGGTCCAGGTACTGGAGGGACAGGTCCTCCAGCTCCCACTTGATCTTCTGCATCCCCAGCCGGTGGGCGATGGGGGCGTAGATCTCCATGGTCTCCAGGGCCTTCTCCTTCTGCTTGGGGGTGGACTGGTACTGGAGGGTGCGCATATTGTGGAGCCGGTCGCACAGCTTGATGAGGATGACCCGCACGTCCCTGGCCATGGCCATGAACATCTTGCGCAGGTTCTCCATCTGCTCGTCCTCTTTGGAGGTGTACTGGATGCGGGTCAGCTTGGACACCCCGTCCACCAGGGCGGCCACCTGCTGGCCGAACAGCCGGGCGATCTCGTCATAGGTGGCGTCGGTGTCCTCCAGGCAGTCGTGGAGCAGGGCGGCGATGATGGAGTCCGGGTCCAGCTCCAGCTCGTTGACGATCTCGGCCACGGCGATGGGGTGGATGATATAGGGCTCGCCGCTCTTGCGGAGCTGGCTGCCGTGGTGGACATTGGCGTACTCAAAGGCGGCGCGGATCCGCTCCATATCGGCCATGCTGGTGGAGGCCGGGATATGCTTTACCAGTTGGGTGTAACGCTCATGGGCGATGTCCATGACGGCACCTCGCTTTCAAAAATGGTTCGGGAAAGCGCTTATTTCAGCAGGGAGCGGAGCCGCCGCATGAGCTGGGCCTGCTCCAGATCCACCTTGTGCTCGGGCCGGCAGACGGTCACCGTGGCCTCCCCGCCGGAGGTCTCCCAGCGGATGAGCCCCCGGTCGTCCATCACGTGGAGGCAGACCAGGGTGCGGCCGTAACTGCACCGGCCGGAGGGGTCCCGGGCGGCCTGCCGGATCCAGGCGGGTCCGGCCTTGACGGGACCGGAGGCGCACAGCTGCTCCAGCATCCGCCACAGCCGGGCGAAGTCCGCCCGCCGGGGGAGGAGCAGTCCCGCCTCCCACCGGGAGAGGGCCTCCCCCTCCCGGAGCCGGACGTAGAGCTCCTGCTCCAGCCGGGCCCGGGTGGGGGCGGGGCGCAGGTCGCACAGCTGGAGCTGCACGGCGCGCTCCCCCCGGAACTCGTTGACCTGCAGGGTGAAGACCACGTCCAGCCGGTCGCCGGCGGTCACCCCGCAGGCGGCGGCGTTGGCGGAGAAAAAGATGGCGTCCAGGGTGGCCCCGTCCCGCCGGAGCTTCATCTTCAAATGGCGGCCTCCCCCCACGTCGCAGCAGGAGACCACGGCGGCGGAGCGGAGCAGGAACACCGGCCTGGGATTGCCGGTGCCGAAGGGCTCCAGGGCGTTCAGGGCCTCCGCCTCACGCAGGGTGAGCAGCGCGCAGTCCTCGATCTCAGCGTCCACGTCGATCTCGGCGGCCATGGGCCTGCCGCCGGTGTACTCGGTGACCTGCCGGAGGATGGACTCCTTCAGAGCGGGGATGTTCTCCTCCTTCACGGTGAAGCCCGCCGCCAGGTGGTGGCCGCCGTACTCCACCAGCAGGGGGGCGCACTTCTCCAGCGCCCGGAACAGATGGAAGCCGCCGAAGGAGCGGCAGGAGCCCTTGCCGACGCCGTTTTCCAGGGAGATCATGATGGCGGGGCAGGCGTATTTCTCCGCCAGGCGAGAGGCCACGATGCCCACCACCCCCTGGTGCCAGCCCTCCCCGGCCAGCACGATGGCGGGAGCGGTCTCCTCGGGGTGCTGTTCCAGATAGGCCTCGCACTCCTGGTCGATGGCCTGCTCGATGGCCTGCCGCTCCCGGTTCATCCGGCACAGCGTTTCGGCCAGCTCCTCCCCGTGGGCGGGGACGTCGGTGAGCAGCAGCTCCAGGGCCACGGCGGCCCTGCACATCCGGCCGGCGGCGTTGATGCGGGGGGCCAGGCCGAACCCCACGTTGACGGTGGTGAGGGGCATATCGGCGCAGCCCGCCTCCCGCAGCAGGGCTTTGAGGCCGGGCCGCCTGGTGCGGCGCAGCAGCTCCAGCCCGTGGTGGACGATGGCGCGGTTCTCGTCGGTGAGGCTCATCACATCGGCCACGGTGCCGATGGCGGCCAGCTCCCCGTATTGGCGGAACACCTCTCCCCTGGCCGCTTCCGGGGTGAGGGCCATGGCCAGCTTCAGGGCCAGCCCCACGCCGCACAGCTCCTTGAAGGGGTAGGAGTCGTCCTCCCGGCGGGGGTCCACCACGGCGGCGGCCCGGGGCAGCTCGTCCACGCAGTGGTGGTGGTCGGTGATGACCACGTCCAGCCCCAGGGAGCGGGCGTAGTCCACCTCGGCGGCGGCGGTGATGCCGCAGTCCACCGTGACGATGAGGGACACCTCCTGCCGCTTCAGCCGGTCGATGGCGTCCCGGTTCAGGCCGTAGCCCTCCCCCTCCCGGTCGGGGATATAGCTGATGACCGCGCCCCCCCGCCGGGTGAGAAAGTCGGACAGCAGGGCGGTGGCGGTGATGCCGTCCACATCGTAGTCGCCGTAGACGGCGATGACCTCGCCGCCCTCCAGGGCGGCGGTCACCCGGGCGGCGGCCCGGTCCATATCCTTCATCAAAAAGGGGTCGTGGAGCCGCTCCAACCCGCAGGAGAGGAACCGGGCGGCCTCGTCCGGCCGGGTATGTCCCCGGGCGCACAGCACGGCGGCGCAGAGGGGGGACAGCCCCGAGCGGGCCAGCTCCGCCGTGTCAGCCGCGGCCGGGGCCGGCTTCAGCGTCCAGTATTCGTATTTCATGATCCATTCCTCAACACAAACGACCCTTTCTGTCCGCGGAGCTCCCGGAGACGCCGCGAGGCCATACTCACAGATTTTATTATTATAGCAAATCTTTTTCGCCATTTCAACCGTTTCCCGCCCATTTGCGCCCCCGCCGCGGGGAATTGCGAAATTAACGCCGTTTTCATTGATTTTTCCTCTGAACGGGTGTACACTATATGGCTGACAGGCTGGACGGCCCCGGCGGCGCATACGGCGGGGAGGACGGGCATATACCCAAGACAGGGCGTACTTTTGCCCCCATCTCTGCCAAATGTGTAAGGAGCGTTGAAAACATGGCTGGTTCCCAACCCAAAAAGAACTCGTTTTTCGGCGGCGCGGCCATCCTGGCCGCTGGCATCATCATCGTCAAGATCATCGGGGCCCTGTACAAGATCCCCCTGGGCTGGATCTTGACCGACGCCGCCTTCGCCGACTTCAACACCGCCTACTATATCTATTCCCTGCTCATCGTCATCTCCACCGGCGGCCTGCCGGTGGCCCTGTCCAAGATGGTGTCGGAGGCCAACGCCACCGGCCGGGGCAATCAGGTCCACAAGGTGTTCCGCATCTCCCTGGCGGCCTTCTGCACCCTGGGCACCATCACCTGCCTTATCATGTTCCTGTTCCCCCGGCAGCTTGCCGACCTGATGAACAACAGCCACAGCTATTACAGTATCCTGGCCCTGGCCCCCGCCCTGTTCTTCATCTGCCCCCTGTCCGCCATGCGGGGCTATTTCCAGGGCCACTCCCTCATGGCCCCCACCGCCGTGTCCCAGATCATCGAGGCCGTGTGCAAACTGGTGTTCGGCCTGTCCCTGGCCTGGCTCTTCGTCCGGCAGGGGCTGGACGAGTCCATCGCCGCCGGCGGCGCCATCGTGGGCGTGACCATCGGTTGTATCCTGGCGGCGGTCTATATGTTCTTCATGTACCGCATCCACCGCTCCCATGTCCCCCCGTCCGACGACACGCCGGATGAGTCCGGCAGTATCCTCCGCACCCTGGTGGCCCTGGCGGTGCCCATCACCCTGGGCTCCTCGGTGATGGCGGTGGCCAACCTGATCGACGCCAGCCTGGTCATGGGCCGGCTCCAGGACGCGGTGGGGCTGGCGGAGGACGCCGCCCGCACCCTGAAGGGGGTCTATGACAAGGCCATCACCCTCTACAACCTGCCCACCCAGTTCATGGTACCCCTGACGGCCAGCGTCATCCCGGCGGTGTCCGCGGCCATCGCCGTGCGCAACCACAAACAGGGCGCCCTGGTCAGCGAGACCGCCCTGCGCACCACCGCCCTGCTGGCCATCCCCGCCGGGGTGGGGCTCTCCGTGCTGGGGCAGCCCATCATCCGGCTGCTCTACCCCGCCACCGATGTGGCGCTGGCCGGCTGGATGCTGTCGGTGCTGGGCTTCGCCGCCATCGCCGTGTGCCTGATGCTGGTGTGCAACTCCATCTTGCAGGCCTATAAGATGGCCACCGTCACCATGGTCACCACCATCATCGGCTGCGTGCTCAAAGTGGTCATGAATTTCTTTCTGGTGGCCAACCCGGACATCAACATCCGGGGCGCGGCGTTCAGCACCCTGGCCTGCTTCGGGATCGTGGCGCTGCTGGACCTGGTCATCATCAAGCTGGTGCTGCCCAAGTCCCTCAGCTATCTCCGGGTGTTCGTCAAGCCGGTGCTGAACTCCGCGGTGATGGGCCTGGCCGTCTGGGCGGTATACGGCCTGTCTTCCAAACTGCTGGCGGGCGTGGGCCCCTTCGGCCATGAGGGCGGGTTGTCCAACCTGGGCAACGCCGCCTGCGTGGTCATCGCCATGGGGGTGGGCGTAGTGGTCTATTTCGCCCTGGTGCTGCTGACCCGGGCCATCTCCAAAGACGACCTCTCCCTCATGCCCAAGGGGGACAAGATCGCCAGACTGCTCCGCCTGCGCTGACCGAAGGAAACGGAACAGTTTGGGTAAAATGTAAAAATTTTGGGATTTTTGCGATTTGTGCGTGAAAGTGCTTGCATTGGGAGTGAAAGTATGATAAATTGGTTGGCGAAAGAAAAATACACGCTGGATGACCTGATCGAGATCGTCCGTATCCTCCGCGCCCCCGGGGGCTGCCCCTGGGACATGGAGCAGACCCACCAGTCCATCCGCCGGGGTCTGCTGGAGGAGTCCTACGAGTTGGCCGAGGCCATCGACGAGAACTCCCCCGAGCATATGGAGGAGGAGCTGGGGGACGTTCTCCTGCAGGTCATCTTCCACGCCTCCATCGAGGAGGACGCGGGCCGGTTCGACCTGAACGACGTGGCCGACAGGGAGTGCCGCAAGCTCATCTACCGCCACCCCCACGTGTTCGGGGACGTGACGGTCCACTCCACCGGCGAGGTCCTCTCCAACTGGGAGGAGCTCAAAAAGAAGGAGAAGGGACAGGCGTCCCAGGCCGACGCGGTGGATGCGGTGGCCAGGACCCTCCCGGCCCTGTGGCGGGCGGAGAAGGTGCAGAAGAAGGCCGCCAAGGTGGGCTTCGACTGGCCGGACGTGTTCGGCGCGCTGGACAAGCTGTCGGAGGAGACGGCGGAGCTGAAGGCCGCCATCGCCGGGGACGGCGACCCGGCGGAGGAGCTGGGCGACCTGCTCTTCGCGGCGGTGAACGCCGCCCGGTTTTTGAAGGTAGACCCGGAGGACGCCCTCCAGGCCGCCAGCGACAAGTTCGCCGTTCGGTTCCGCCGGGTGGAGGAGCTGGCGGCGGAGCGGGGCCAGTCCATGGACAAGCTCTCCCTGGAGGAGATGGATCTCCTCTGGAACGAGGTAAAACAGGCGGAGGCCAGGGCTTAACAGCGCACAGCGCGCTTTAAGTATAGCGGGAGACCGCACGCACACCCAAGAAAAAAACATTTTGGAGGTATTGTCATGAATAAAACCGAGCTCATCGCCGCCGTGGCCGAGAAGGCCGGCCTGTCCAAGAAGGACGCCGACGCCGCTGTTTCCGCCGTTGTCGCCTCCGTCACCGAGGCCCTGTCCAAGGGCGAGAAGGTGCAGCTGGTCGGCTTTGGCACCTATGAGGTGAAGGCCCGTCCTGCCCGCGTCGGCCGCAATCCCCAGACCAAGAAGGAGATCAAGATCCCCGCGACCAAGGTCCCCGTGTTCAAGGCCGGCAAGGCTCTGAAGGACGCTGTGGCGAAGTAATCGCTGACCCCACATAAATCAAAAGGCGGCCTCCCGTATGGGAGGCCGCCTTTTCGCGTCCCGCTTATACGCTGGCGGCAGCTTTGTCCCGCAGCTTGAAGCACAGGGGGAGCAGCAGGCCCCCCACCGCGTTGCCCAGGGTGATGACCACCAGGCACAAGAAGGTCCGCGGGCTCCAGGCCCCTGCCACGGCAAAGTAGAACATGTCGGCCACACAATGTTCGAACCCCGCCAGGATGAACACCGTCACCCCGAACATGAGCCCCAGGTATTTGCCGATGGGGTGGGGATTGTTCAGATAGCTCTCCACCGCCAGGTAGATGAGGATATTGCAGAAGATCCCCAGGATGAACAGGGAGAGCAGGGAGTCCCCGGTCTTGGCCGCGGCCAGGCCGGCGGCCTTTTCCGCCATGGCGGTCCCCGCCCGGGTGGCGCGGAGGAGCAGGGCGGCGAGCTCCGCCCCGGCCAGGTTGCCCACCCACACCAGGGCCAGAAAGCCGTAGTAGGCCGGGGGCTTGCCGGGGGCGTAGCACACCTTGCCGGTAAACAGGTTCAGCCCCAGGGTACACACCATGAACAGCCCCACGCAGAAGAACACCGCCCCCAGGACCTTATTGTCCAGGGACAGGAACACCGCCCCGCCGATGGAGATGGCGATCCCCGCCAGCACCGCCAGCACAAAATCATTCAAATGCTTCATGGCAGACCCTCCTCACAGCTGCTGATACATGGCCCCGGCGTCGGCCTTGCCCACGATCTCGGCCACCGACAGCACCTCTACCTTTACGGCCCTGTCGCCGAATCTCAGCTCCAGCACGTCCCCCACCTTCACATCGTAGGAGGCCCGGGCCTCCCGGCCGTTCGCCAGGACGCGGCCGTTGTCGCAGGCCTCGTTGGCCACGGTGCGGCGCTTGATGAGCCGGGAGACCTTCAACCACTTGTCCAGTCGCATGGAAAACGCCCCTTTACAGTTTTTTCAGGTATTGGGCGGCGGACTTCAGCATCAGCCGCTTGGTGCCCACCCCGTCGAAGGCGATCTCCAGCAGCACGTCGCCGCCGATCTTTTGGGCGGAGGTCACCATCCCCCGGCCAAAGGCCTTGTGCTCCACCGCGTCCCCCGCCTGGATGCCGGGCAGAGGGACGGGGGCCTTCGCCGCCCCGCTTCCCATGCCGGAGGGCCGGGGGGACGCGGACCGGGAGGCGGGAGTCCCCGGCCTGGGGTGGGCGGAGGCCGCCTCCGGGCGGCGGGGATAGCCGCCGGTGTAGCTGCCGGCGCTCCGCTCCCGAACGGGCCAGCCGCCGGCGGCGCGTCCCTCCCCCCGGCCATAGGGGGTCCGATAGGAGGGGCGGGGGGTCTGGTCGAAGTCGTCCCAGTCCCGGTCCCGGGCGGCGTAGGGGTCTAAGTAGGAGCGCCCGGAGGCCTCGATCAGCTCCGCCGGGATCTCCCCCGCGAACCGGGAGGGCCGGTTGTTGGTGGTGTGGCCGAAGAGCATCCGCTGCCCCGCGCAGGTGAGCACCAGCCGCTCCTTGGCCCGGGTGAGGGCCACGTAACACAGCCGCCGCTCCTCCTCCATCTCCTCCTGCTCCCCGATGGAGCGGAGGCCGGGGAAGATGCCCTCCTCCATGCCCACCACGAACACCACCGGGAACTCCAGCCCCTTGGCCGAGTGCATGGTCATGAGGACCACCGCGTCCTCGCCGGGGTCATGGCTGTCGATGTCGGTGTACAGGGCGATCTCGTCCAGAAAGCCCGCGAGCGAGGGCTCCTCGGCGTTCTCCAGATAGCCGTTGATGGAGGTCAGCAGCTCCCGCACGTTCTCCAGCCGGGTGCGGCTCTCCACGTCGTTTTTCATCTGGAGCATGGCGGCGTAGCCGGTGCGGGTCACCACCTCGTCGTAAAAGGCGGGCAGCTCCATGGTCCGGGACAGGCCGGTCAGCTCCTCGATGAGCTTCACGAACTGGCTCAGCCGGGGGGCGGATTTTTGCAGGTCCGGCCAGTCGGCGGCGTGGGAGATGACCTCCCACAGGGACAGACCCCTCTCCGCCGCGATGGCCCTGGCCCGCTCCACGGTGGTGTTCCCGATGCCCCGGGGCGGGTTGTTGATGATCCGGGTCAGCCGCAGGTCGTCGGCGTGGTTGTGGACGGCGCAGAGGTAGGACAGCATGTCCTTTACCTCCGCCCGGTCGAAGAACCGAGTGCCCCCGATGACCCGGTAGGGGACGCCGTTGCGCTTCAGGGCCACCTCCAACTGGTTGGACTGGGCGTTCATCCGATAGAGGACGGCGTGATCCTTCCACTTCCGGCCTTTGCGCCAGCCGTCCATGATCTGCCCCGCCACGTACTGGGCCTCGTCGTTCTCGTTCATGGCGGTGTAGAGGGTCACCTTGTCCCCTTCCCTGCCTGCCGTCCATAGCTCCTTGCCCTTGCGGCCCTGGTTGTTCTGGATGACCGCGTTGGCCGCCGCCAGGATGTTCTTGGTGGAGCGGTAGTTCTGCTCCAGGCGGATGGTGCGGCAGCCCTTATACTGCTCCTCGAAGGACAGGATGTTCTCGATGGTGGCCCCCCGGAAGCGATAGATGGACTGGTCGTCGTCCCCCACCACGCAGATGTTCTTCCGCCACCCCGCCAGCAGGGAGGCCAGCAGGTATTGCAGGTTATTGGTGTCCTGGTACTCGTCGATGAGTACGTAGCGGAATTTTCTCTGATAATATTCCCGCACGTCATCATGCTCCCGGAGCAGCCGCACCGTGTGGAGGATGATGTCGTCGAAGTCCAGGGCCCCGGCCTCCCACAGCCGCTTTTCGTAGGCGGCGTACAGCCGGGCGATGCGCTGGAGGCGGTAGTCCCCGGAGCTGTCCGCGTCCTTGGCGAAATCGGCGGAGAGCTGGAGTTTGTCCTTGGCCCTGGAGATGGCGGAGAGCACCGAGCGGGGCGGGAACTGCTTGTCGTCCACGCCCAGCTCCTTCAGGCAGTCCTTCATCACCCGCAGGGAGTCGTCGGTGTCGTAAATGGTAAAGGAGGCGGGGAACCCCAGCTTCTCCGCGTCCCGGCGGAGGATACGGACGCAGGCGGAGTGGAAGGTGGAGGCCCAGATGTCGCCGGCCGAGGGGCCCAGCATCTTTTCCAGCCGCTCCTTCAGCTCCCCCGCCGCCTTGTTGGTGAAGGTGATGGCGATGATGGTCCAGGGGGGCGCCGGGTCCACAGCGCAGAGCCGGTCGGCCCGGTCCTTTTGGGATCTGTCGGGATGGGCGGCGTAGTCCCGCAAAAAGGCCAGGTCGTCCTCCGTCACCCAGTCGGGGACCTCTTCGCAGTCGGAGCCTCTGCCGTAGCGGATGAGGTTGGCCACCCGGTGGATGAGCACCGTGGTCTTGCCGGAGCCCGCCCCCGCCAGCAGCAGGAGGGGCCCCTCGGTGGCCAGGACGGCCCTGCGCTGCTCGGGATTCAGGTTTTGGTAGTTCAGGGCGATGGCGGCGCGCCGCGCTTTGCAGAAATCCAGTTGTTGGCCGGGAGACAGCATGAGATTCAGTCCTTCGTATGTGGTGAGGGTATTGTATCACAGTTTCCCGCAGAAAAACAGCCCCTGTTTTCACGGGGCTGGTATAAACTCCCTCCCGCCTGTCCACAATAGGGCCGGAGGTGTTTTCATGAACAAGAAACGCAGCTGGCTGGAGAAATTCAGCGATTTTATCACCGGCAAGGGATTCTATCTGGTGGTGCTGGTGTGCGTGGCGGCCATCGCCCTGTCCGGGTTCTATCTGGTGCAGGGCATCCGGGGCACCCTGGGCTCCGGGGAGGACCAGCCCGTGTCGGGCACCGCCCACATCACCGAGAGCGGGGCGCCCACGGCCAGACCGTCTGCCGCGCCTACGGTCAAGCCTACCGCTGTGCCTACGGCGGCGCCCACGGCGGCCCCCACCGCCAGACCCTCCGCCGCGCCCACGGCGGCTCCCACCGCCAAGCCCACAACGGCGCCCACTCCCGCCCCGGCGCCCACCCACGCCGCCCTGGTCTTTACATGGCCGGTGAAGGGCTCGGTGGTGGCCGATTTCTCGGTGGACGCCCTGGCCTATGACGTGACCATGGGCGACTGGCGCACCCATCCCGGCCTGGACCTGGCCGCCGACGTGGGGACCAAGGTGAAGGCCGCGGCCGCCGGCACGGTGAAGTCCGTGGAACAGGATGACCTGCTGGGCACGGTGGTGGCCATCGACCACGGGAACGGCCTTGTCAGCGAGTACGCCAACCTGGCCGCCACCCCCACCGTGAAGGAGGGGGACAGCGTGATGACCGGCGACGTGATCGGCGCAGTGGGGAGCACCGCCGCCGGCGAGAGCGGACAGGTCAACCACCTGCACTTCGCCATGTACAAGGACAACAGAGCGGTGGACCCCAGAGATTATCTGCCCCAGTGAGACAGAGCGCCCGGCGCGTGGCCCGCGCCGGGCGTTTTGTGCGCTTTGCCCCTTCCCTTTGGGGCAAAAAGGTGATAGAATACCCCCGAACGCTGGAAAAAGGGGGGATGGGCCCTTGTCAGACCGAAAAAACGACTTCTCCCAGGGGAGCATCCCCGGCAACATCATGAAGCTGGCCCTGCCCATGACGGCGGCCCAGCTGGTGAACGTGCTGTACAGCGTGGTGGACCGCATCTATCTGGGCCATCTGCCGGACAGCGACCACCTGGCCCTCACCGGCATCGGGGTGGCCATGCCCATCATCACCATCCTCATGGGCTTCGCCAACCTGTGCGGCACCGGCGGCGCGCCCCTCTGTTCCATCAGCCGGGGGGAGGGGGACGACGAGGAGGCCGAGCGCATCCTGGGCAACTCCTTTACCCTGCTGCTGATCCTGGGGGTGCTGTCCACCGCCTTTTTCCTGATCTGGAAGGAGCCCATCCTCTACCTGTTCGGGGCGAGCGACGCCACCTTCCCCTACGCCGACGGCTACATGACCATCTACCTCTGCGGCACCTTGTTCGTGATGATCAGCCTGGGGATGAACCCCTTTATCAACGCCCAGGGCTTCGGCCGCACCGGGATGATGACCGTCCTGCTGGGGGCGGCGGCCAACATCATCCTGGACCCCATCCTCATCTTCGGCCTCCACATGGGGGTCCAGGGAGCGGCCCTGGCCACCATCATCTCCCAGGGGCTGTCCGCCGCCTGGGTGCTGGCCTTCCTGATAGGCAAAAAGGCCATCCTGCGCTTAAAGCTCCCCTGCCTCAAGCTGGAGCTGGGCCGGGTGAAGCGCATCGTGGCCCTGGGCCTGTCCGGGTTCTTCGTGAACCTGACCAACAGCCTGGTCCAGGTGGTGTGCAACGCCACCCTCCAGGCCTACGGCGGCGACCCCTACGTGGGCGTGATGACCATCATCAACTCCCTGCGGGAGGTGTTCATCATGCCGGTCCACGGCCTCACCAACGGCTCCCAGCCGGTGGAGGGCTACAACTACGGGGCCCGGAAATATGAGCGGGTCCGGGAGTCCATCCGGTTCAGCGTGGGGATCACGGTGGTCTACTCCGCCCTGTTCTGGGCGGTGGCCATGGCCTTCCCCGGCGCGCTCATCCGCATCTTCAACGACTCCCCGGACATCATCGCCATCGGGGTGCCCGCTTTGCGCATCTACTTCGGGATGTTCCTGTTCATGTCTCTCCAGCTGGCGGGACAGGGGGTGTTCACCGGCCTGGGCCGCTCCAAGCAGGCGGTGTTCTTCTCGCTGCTGCGCAAGGCCATCATCAACGCCCCCCTCACCGTGCTGCTGCCCCTGTGGGGGATGGGCACCACCGGCGTGTTCGCGGCGGAGGCCGTGTCCCAGCTGGTGGGCGGGCTGGCCTGCTTCATCACCATGTACTTCACCGTGTACCGGCCCCTGGGCCGCCTGGCCGACGGCCAGGCCCCGGAGGGCGTATGAGAAAACCCCGGAACAAAGTTCCGGGGTTTTTCACATCCGTTTACCGCTCGCACTTCCAGTAGGCCACGCTGTACGGGGGCAGCTCGCTGCCGCCGCCGAAGTCGTGCTCCTTCCCGGTGAGCAGGTCCACCGCCCGGCCGCAGCCGGCGTCGAAATGGGCGGTGTAGGGCTGGCTGTCGGCGTTGACGGCCACCAGCACCCGCTCGGAGTCCGTCCGCCGCTGGAACACCGTCTGCCGGTTGGTGAGGACAAGCTCCCTGAAGTCGCCGTAACACAGAGCCTCGCTCTCCCGGTGGGCCCTGGCCATGGCGGCGATGGTATCGGTGAGGGAGTTCCACTCGGGATGGTCGAAGCAGGGCCGCAGGGCGGCGTCCCCCTGGGACTTGTGGGCCCGCTCCCCCCACTCGCTGCCGTAGTAGACGCAGGGGATGCCCGGCATGGCGAACACCAGGCCGTACAACAGGGGCAGATGGGCGGGGTTGGTCAGGACGGAGGCCGCCCTTGTCACGTCGTGGTTGTCGGCGAAGCACAGGAGGTGCTTCCCCTTGTAGAGGGTCCAGTTCTCCGGGCCGAACTGCCGCTTCAGGCTGTGGACGATCTCGAACAGGTTGTTGCTGTTGAGGCTGGACCACAGGCCCTTGTAGCACTCATAGTTGGTGCAGCTGTGGAGCAGGCCGTCCCCCACCCAGCGGTTATAGTCCCCGTGGAGGGTCTCCCCCACCAGGAAAAACTCCGGCTTGATGTGATCGGCGAAGTCCCGCAACCGGCGGAGGAAGCCGGGCTCCAGGCAGTAGGCCACGTCCAGCCGCAGCCCGTCGATGTCGAACTGGTCCACCCAGAAGCGGATACAGTCCAGCAGATAGTCCGCCACCGCCGGGTTGCGGAGGTTCAGCTTCACCAGCTCGTAGTGGCCCTCCCAGCCCTCGTACCAGAAGCCGTCGTTGTAGTTGGAGTTCCCCCCGAAGTTGATGTGGAACCAGTCCCTGTAAGGGGAGTCCCACTTTTTCTCAAGTACGTCCCGGAAGGCCCAGAAGCCCCGGCCCACGTGGTTGAACACCCCGTCCAGCACCACTTTGATGCCGTGCTCATGGAGGGTGCGGCACACCGCCGCAAAGTCCTCGTTGGTCCCCAGCCGGGGATCCAGGCGGCGGTAGTCCCGGGTGTCATAGCCGTGGCGGTCGCTGTCAAAGATGGGGCATAAGTACAGGGCGTTGGCGCCCAGTTTGCCGATATGCTCCGCCCACTCGCCGATCTTTTGGATGCGGTTGACGGTGACCCAGTCGTTCTCGGCGGGCGCGCCGCAGAAGCCCAGGGGATAGATCTGATAGAATACGCTCTCGTCGGCCCACATGGTATGGCTCGCTCCTCTCATGGTACGGGCGCGGGCGCGCCCATGATCTCACACGCCCGCCAGTATACCACAGTTTGGCCCGCCCGGTCAAGAACAGGAGGAGCAGGGATCCCCCATCTGTCCCAGCAGGGCGCGCATCTGCCGGATCTCCCGGGTCTGCTGGGCGACGATATTTTGCAGGACGGGGGCCAGCTGGACGCACACCGGGTACTTTTGGGCGTTCCGCGCCATGCGGACGGCCCCCCGGTGGTGGGGGATCATCTCCCGGAGATACGCCGCCGCCAGCCGGTTGGACTCCGGGGCGGCGTTCATGGCGGCGAACATCTCCCGGAAGATCAGGTCCATCCGCCGCTGGTAGAGCCGCAGGTCCATAGGGGCGCTCAGGGACTGCTCGCAGACGGGCAGCATCTCCTCCATCTCCCGGATGCCGGCGGTCTGCTGTTCAATAATGGTCCCGGCCAGGCGGCGCACCGCCTGGTTTTTGGCGTACCGCAGGATATTCTCGCTCATGCGGACCGCCGCCCGGTGGTGGGGGATCATCTGCACGATGAAATTGTGGGAGATGCTCTGAGTGAGCCGGGCCCCGGTGATGCCCTGGATCATGTCGTCCAGGATCTGATAAAAGCAGCACAGGTAGTTTTTGCTGTCCTGGGTGAGCAGATCAAAATTGGCCATAAGACCGCCCTCCTTTTGCCCATTCTATGCGGAAATGGCGGGCGGGTGCAAGGACCGCCGGAGCGAAACGCTCCGGCGGCCTTTGTCATTTTACAATCTTGTAGTAGGTCCGGGCGGTGAGCAGATACATCGCCAGATAGACGATGAGGAAGGCCGCCAGGGTCGCCCCCGTGGAGATGAGGGCCACCGACAGGTCCCGGACATGGAACAGCTGGAGCATCTGGGCCACCAGGTTGAAGTCGAACAGCAGGTGGATGGCCGCCACCGCCACCGGCAGGAAAAACACGATCAGGACCTGTGTTTGGATGGTGCCTTTGACCTGCTCCGGGGTCAACCCCACCCGGCGCATGATGGCGAAGCGCTCCTGGTCCTCGTACCCCTCGGACACCTGCTTGTAGTAGAGGATCAGGGCGGTGGCCGCCAGGAAGATGGCCCCCAGCACGATGCCCAGGAACAGGAAGGAGCCTGCCGCCGCGTAGATCTGGTCGGCGGAGCCCTCCCGGCTGGTGTAGGACAGGGAGTAGTAGGAGCCGAAGCCCTTGCCGCCGCCGGCGACACCGCTCCACCAGGCGTCGATGACGTCCTCCCCGCTGCCGGTCACGTCCAGCAGCACCGTCCAGGTGCTGTGCCGCCACATACCGCCCGGCCGCTCCAGGGGCCGGAGGAAGTCCCGGACCTCCGCCAGGGCGCTTCCGTCCGGCAGGATGAGGCACACGGGCCGGTAGGAATCGTCCGTGTCGGTGAAGTAGGGGACGGCTCCGATCTGTCGTGTGATGTTCAGGGTGAGCGTGGAGCCGGTGGGGTGGGCGTCGTGGTGGTCGTCCACCTCCACCCCCGCCAGGGTGAGCGTCCCCGTGGGCCCCTCCCCGGAGAGGGCGGCCTCCCCCTCCCCAAGCGCGGGGACGGTTTTGCCGGTGAGGGCCTCGTAGTCCGCCGCCGTCAGGAAGTGGAGGGTCCGCATTTTGCTCATGGAGGCGGACAGCCCCGTCCCGATCTGCCAGCCCTCCGCCGTGGGCAGGGCGTCCACATGGAGGTTCCCGAAGGAGCGGAGCCCCTCCACCTCCTGGCCCGCCTCCGCCGCCGCGCCCCGGAGGGCGGCCTCCAGGGCGGCGGGGTCAAAGGGGACGAACTCCTCCTCGTCCTCGCCGTGTAGTGCGTCGTCCGTCCCGCCCTCGGGGTCGTACCGGACGGTGACGCTGACGTCGGCGGGATACTGGGCCTCCACGATGCGGCTCATGCCCCGGTACAGGGCCACCGTGCCGGAGGCCATCACCATCACCATGGTGGACAGGATGCAGATACTGGCAAGGCCCACCGCGTTGCGCTTCATGCGGTAGAGCATCCCGGACACGCCGATGAAGGGGCCGGGGCGGTAATAAAATCCTTTATTCCGTCGCAGGAGCTTCAACAGGGCGATGCTCCCGGCGGTGAACAGGAAGTAAGTGCCGATGATGACCAGGATGACCGCCAGAAAGTAAAACGCCAGGGCGGACACCGGGTCGGCGGCCCAGATGGCGATGCCGTACCCCGCCCCCAGGGCGATCACCCCCAGGATGGCCATCAAAAGGCGGGTTTTTGGCTCCTTCTCCCCCACGTTTCCGCCCCGCAGCAGCTCCACCGGCCTTGACAGGGACACCCGCCCCAGGTTCAGCAGCAGGGCCAGAAGGAGCAGGACGGCGAACAGGGCGCAGGTCATGACGGCCGCCGGCAGGGACAGCCCCAGCCGGAACACCAGCCCCAGGGGGATGAGCAGCCCAAGCACCCCCACCGCCAGGGCGTGGAGGGCCATCCCCACCAGGATGCCGCAGCCCACCCCGATGACGGCGGTGAACAGGCTCTCCCAGCACAGCAGGGCGGCGATGCTGCCCTTGCCCATGCCTAGGATGTTGTAGAGGCCCAGCTCCTTTTTCCGCTGTTTCATGAGAAAGCTGTTGATATATAGCACCAGCACGGCGATGAAAATGGCCGCCACGAACATGCCGATGGTCATCATCATGCTCACGTACTCCGCCCCCCGCATCTCGTTCCGGCCGGGGTCGGTGGCCAGGGCGGCCATCACGTAGAACGCGGCGGAGAGGCCCGTCAGCGCCAGCAGATAGGGCACGAAGAACCGGCAGTTGCTCTTCATCCCGTTCAGGGCCAGCCGGGGATAGAGCTTACGCACTGTGCTCACCTCCGGCGGAGAGGCGGGTCAGCGCGTCGGTGATGAGGCGGTACATCTCCCCGTCGGTGCGGCCCTGCCGGGAGAGCTGATAGTACACCAGCCCGTCCCGGATGAACAGCACCCGGCCCGCCCGGCTGGCCGCCGCCGTGGAGTGGGTCACCATCAGCACCGTCTGGCCGGCCCGGTTGACGCGGACGAACAGGTCCATCAGCGCCTCCGATGAGCGGGAGTCCAGCGCGCCGGTGGGCTCGTCGGCCAGCACCAGCTTGGGGCCGGTGATGAGGGCCCTCGCCACCGCGCACCGCTGCTTCTGGCCGCCGGACACCTCGTAGGGGTACTTGTCCAGCAGGTCGGAGATCTCCAGTTCTTCTGCCAGGGGTTTGAGGCGCTCCTCCATCTCCGGGTACTTCTTCCCCGCCAGCACCAGGGGCAGCAGGATGTTGTCCCGGAGGGAGAAGGTGTCCAGCAGGGAGAAGTCCTGGAACACGAAGCCCAGGTTGTCCCGGCGGAAGGCGGCCATGCTGCCCTCTTTCACCTTTGACAGGTCCATCCCGTCCAGCACCACCGTGCCGGCGGTGGGCCGGTCCAGCGCCGCCAGGATGTTCAGCAGGGTGGTCTTGCCGGAGCCCGACTCCCCCATGATGGCCACATATTCCCCCTTCTCCACGGCAAAGGACACGTCGGCCAGGGCCTGGACCTTCTGGCCGCCGAACCGGGTGGAGTAGATCTTCTTCACGTGTTCCACTTCCAAAATGGGCATATCGCAGTCCTCCTCGGAAACTGTATTAAGCGTATTAACACAGTTAATATACCACGGAGGGCGGAAATGTCAAGGGGGAAAATATTAAGTTTTCTTAAAACAGGAAAGCCCCCGGACTTACCGTCCGGGGGCGCGGTGTTGTTTTAGTAGCTCCAGTGGGCCGGGTCGTTGTCAACGGAAATTATGTTGGCAGGGGCGTAAATGTCCCACTTCTGTGCGGTCTCGTCCCAGGCGATGGAGTAGTAGTCCGGATAGACCATCTCCCGGCCGTACTCGTCGGTGACCACCAGGGCCTCGCAGTAGACATGGCCCCGCTCCAGAGTCAGCTCCGGGCGGGAGAAGGCGGGTATCCCGCCGTTCCCGCTGTTGGCGGGTTCATACCACGTCACCAGCGCGTTGTCCCGGAACAGGCCGCAGCGGATGTCCGCCACGGCACAGGCGCCCGTGCTGGTGGAGTAGAAGATGTGATCGTTCGCGCGGAGCGTGTCGCCCTCGAGAATATCCCAATCCAGCGGGCCCGCCTCGATATTCGCGCTGGGAAAGCTGCCGCTATACAGATAGGGGTACTGCTCCAGCAGCTGGGTCTGCCGGGTGCCGTCGGCGGACACGAACACCACCGACAGCCGGATGTCGTCGGTGAGGGGACAGGTGACCTCCCCGGCAAAGGCGTGGTCCGCCCCCGGCTCCACCGAGGTCTCGGACCGCTCCCCGGCGCTCTCCAGCACAAAGATGGCGGTCATGCCCTCCTCATAGGTCCTGGGCACCGCCCGGAGGGTGAAGGTGATCTCGTTTGCCCGGTAATCGGGGGCGCGGTCGGCGCTCCAGTCGGCCACCAGGGTGTTCTGGGCCTCCAGGATGGACTCCACCCGGCTGGCGATGCCGTTGATCTGCCGGTTTACCGAGTCGGACACATTGCCGATGGAATATTGGAGGTTATTATACTGGTTATCCAGCCCGTCCAGCCGGCCAAACAGGTGCCAGAACACCCCGATCAGCACCAATGCGGCCACCACAAAGGGCCATTTCCGCCGCTTTTTGGGAGGCTCCGGCTCCGGGGCCGGCTCTGGCTGGGGGATGGCGTCGATGTACCGCCTGGCGATCTCCTCCGCCAGTTTCAGCTGTTCCTCGGTGAGCTCGCCGCCGCTATCCGGGGAGGGCTCCTCCTCCACCCCCAGCAGCCACCCCACGGGCACGGAGAATAGCCGGCTCAGGTTCACCAGCTTTTCGATCTCGGGGAGAGCCTGGTCCGACTCCCATTTGTAGATGGCCTGCCGGGAGACGCCCAGCCGCTCCCCCAGCTCCTCCTGGGACAGGCCCAGCTCCTTCCGTTTCTGCGCGACGCGCTGTCCAATGGTCATAGCGCCCGCCTCCTTTCGGCTTCAACATACCAGAACCCCCGCCCCGATTCCACCAACCGAGGGATGGTTTTTCGTCAACCGGGGGTTTACACGGGGCAAAAAGCAGCCCCCGATGGCATTGTACCACCGGGGGCCGTCTCAAACAAGGGAAATTACTTCTGGCTCCGCCCGATCTCCAGGCCCTTCTCGAAGGCCTGTTTGTTCAGGGGCAGCAGCTTGGGCTTGGAGCCCAGCTTGTGCTCGATGGTGCTCCACACCACGTCGGGGGGGACTACCTCGGTGTAGCCCACATACACGCCCAGCATGATCACGTTCAGCACCTTGGCGTTGCCCATGTCCAGGGCCATCTCGGTGACGGGGGCCTTGACCACCTTCACGTCGGTGCGGTTTACGTCCTTTTCATCCACGATGGAGCTGTTGATGAACAGGGTGCCGCCCTGCTTCAGGGTGGGCAGGAACTTGGCCAGAGAGGGGCCGTTCATCACGATGAGGTCGTCCATCACGTCCCCCAGGGGGGCGCCGATGAGCCCGTCGGAGATGACCACGAAGCAGTTGGCGGTGCCGCCCCGCTGCTCCGCGCCGTAAGAGGGGAAGAAGGTCACGTTCTTGTCGGTGGAGTCGCAGGTGGCCTGGGCCAGGAACTTGCCCAGGGTCATGACGCCCTGCCCGCCGAAGCCGGCCACGCACAGATTGGTTTCCATATCCAGCCCTCCTCACTTCTTGTCCCGGACCACGCCCAGGGGATACTCGGGCAGCATCTTCTGCTCGATGAAGTCCAGCGCGTCCAGGGGGTCCAGACCCCAGTTGGTGGGGCAGCTGGTGACGATCTCCACCAGGGAGAAGCCCTTGCCCTCCATCTGGTACTGGAACGCCTTTTTGATGGCGTTCTTGGTCTTGATGACGTTCTGCGGGGTGTTACAGCTCACCCGCTCCAGATAGTGGGGGGCGGTGAGCTGGTCGAGCAGCTCGCAGATATGCATGGGATAGCCGTGCTCCTCGGCGATGCGGCCCTTGGGGGCGGTGGTGGCCTTCATGCCCAGCAGGGTGGTGGGGGCCATCTGGCCGCCGGTCATGCCGTAGATGCCGTTGTTGATGAAGATGACGGTGAAGTTCTCGCCCCGGTTGGCGGCGGAGACGGACTCGGCCAGGCCGATGGAGGCGAAGTCGCCGTCGCCCTGGTAAGTGAACACCAGGGAGCCGGGGCTGGTGCGCTTGATGCCGGTGGCCACGGCGCAGGCGCGGCCGTGGGGGGCGGTGATGTCATCGTAGGCGATGTAATCCATGTGGAGGCCGCAACAGCCGATGCCCTGCACACAGACGGCCTTATCCACCACGTTCAGCTCGTCCAGCACCTCGCCGATGAGCTTGATGACGGTGGAGTGCATGCAGCCGGGGCAGAAGCCGGAGACCTTGTCCTCCTGGATGGTCAGCGTGCGCGAATAGATCTTTTCCATATCTCGTTCCCCCTTACTTGGCCAGGATGGCGTCCACAGCCTCCAGGACGGCCTCCCGGCTCATGATGTTGCCGCCGGAGCAGAGGCAGGTCTCGATGGGGCAGCGGCCCTTCACGCCCAGGTCCACGTCCTGGACCAGCTGGGCGGGGATGGACATCTCCACATCCAGCACGGCCTTGCACACGCCGTAGTCGATCTTGTCGAAGGAAGCGTAGGGGAAGGGGTGGACGGTGATGGGCCGGATGAGGCCCACCTTCTTGCCCTGGGCGCGGCAGATGTCCACCACGGACTTGCCGATGCGGGCGCAGATGCCGTAGGCGGCGATGACCACCTCGGCGTCCTCGATCCGATACTCCTCCACCTGGATGTCCTTCTGCCAAGAGGCGTAGAGGGCGGCGGCCTTCTCGTTCTCCTGCTGCATGATGGCGGTGTTCCACTGGCCGGGCTGGATCCAGGCGCGGTTGGCGTAGTCCAGCTTGTGGCCGGTGCAGGCCCAGGCGGCCTTGGAGGCCCTGATGGCGGCCACCTCCTCGTCGGTCTTCATGGGGGGCAGCTCCACCGGCTCCATCATGGTGCCGATGACGCCGTCCGCCAGCAGCAGCACGGGGTTGCGGTCCCGGTCGGCGTAGTCGAAGGCGGCGTAAGTAAGGTCGACGGCCTCCTGCACGGTGGAGGGGGCCAGCACCAGCATCTCAAAGCCGCCGTTGCCGCTGGCCTTGGTGGCCTGGAAATAGTCCTGCTGGGCGGGCTGGATGGCGCCCACGCCGGGGCCGCCGCGGCTGATGTTGGCGTAGACGATGGGGATGCGGGCGGCGGCGCAGTAGGAGATGCCCTCGCTCTTCAGGGCGATGCCCGGGGAGGAGGAGGAGGTCATGCTGCGGGTGCCGGCGGCGGCGGCTCCGTAGACCATGTTGACGGAGGCCACCTCGGATTCGCCCTGGACGAAGGTGCCGCCCACCTCGGGCAGGCGCCGGGCGAAGTACTCGGGGATCTCGTTCTGGGGGGTGATGGGGTAGCCGGCGAAGAAACGACAGCCGGCCCGGACAGCCGCTTCGGCGATGGCCTCGCAGCCCTTCATCAGTGTTCTTGCCATGTTCGTTCCTCTCCTTTTACTTATAGACTTCGATGGCGCCGTCGGGGCAGATCCGGGCGCACATACAGCAGGCGATACACGCCTCCTGATTGACGGGCTCCACATATTCGTAGCCCTTGGAGTTGACGTTCCTGCCCACCGCCAACACGCCCTTGGGGCAGTACTTCACGCAGTACTTGCAGCTCTTGCAGCGCTCGGCGATGACCTTGATCATTGCCATGTGAGATCCTCCTTTCCCCGGTTTTTGCTTGTATCTTAAAAAGGCTTTCAGGTCAGCCAGGGATACACCAGTTCCAGCCGGATGGGCAGCACCGGCACGTCCGCCGCTTTTGCGGCCTCCGGGGCGATCTCCTCCCGGGCGCAGGCGAAGGTGACGGGCAGATAGGGGCTGATGAGCTCCACCGTCCGCCGGTGGCCCTCCGCGAACTCCTCCACGGTGGTGGCCGCGCCGTTGTTGGGGTTGGACACGATGGTCAACTGCTCCAGCCGCAGGTGGGACACCCCAAGGATCTTCCCCAAGGTCTCGTCGATGTGGTCGATGGTGTCCGACCAGGGGCGGAAGGAGTTGACCACATATAGCACCGCGGTGTCGGGCCGGTTCAGCTGGGGGGCGAACCCGCCGATGGACCGGGCCCCGATGTAATCCCCTCCCACGTCCAGCACGGTGAGGCAGCCGGGGTCCCCCAGCAGAGGGGACACGCCGCCCACCAGGGTGGGGGCGTCCATGAACTGCTCCATGAAGTGGACGGCGACCCCCTCCGCCTCCAGCCGGGCCGCCGCGTCCCGGGAACGGAACAGGGGCTTGGTCATGTCCAGATCGAAGAAGTGGACGGGGAGCGGGGAGCGCTCCACCAGCTTCCGGGCGAAGGTCATGGCGACCTCGCTCTTGCCGGAGCCGGCCTCGCCCACAAAGACGTAGTTCTTTTTGCCGGACAGCGCCTCAAAGATGCGCTCCATAGGCCGCCTCCTTCCGTGGATATTCACAAGCCGGAGCTGATACTACTCATCAGCATACACCATTTCCACCAAAATGTCGAGAGGGGAACGGGGATTTTCCGGGCCAGTTTCAGTATATCTCAAAATCATATATTTTGCAAGATATATGATTCAAGGAAATCTTCACAAAGTTTCGCCTCCAAAACTGTACATCTTGACAGGGGCCCTCCCGCCGGGATAAAATAGCGGCACACAACACAGGAAGACGAGGGAACGCTATGAAAGAGATCATCCTGCTCAAGCAGGGAGAGATGGTGCTGAAGGGGCTCAACCGCCGGGGCTTTGAGGAAAAGCTCATGGGCAACGCCAAGCGGCGGCTGAAGAAGTACGGCAGCTTCAGGGTCTACACCCGCCAGTCCACCACCTATGTGGAGCCGCTGGAGGAAAGCTGCGACTTTGAGGGGGCCTGGGAGGCCATGAGAAAACTGTTCGGCGCGGTGGGGGTCTGCCGGGCCCGGGCCTGCGAAAAGGACGCCGACGCCATGGTCCAATGCGCCAGGGAGTACCTGGGGGACAAACTGCTGCGCGCCAGGACCTTCAAGGTGGAGTCCAAGCGGGCGGACAAGACCTTCCCCATGACCTCCATCCAGCTGTCCCAGTACGTGGGGGGCGAGCTCCACGAGGCGTTCCCCCATCTGACGGCGGATATGCACCGCCCGGAGCTCACCGTCCATCTGGAGGTCCGAGAGACCGACGCCTATGTCCACGCCGACCCGGAGCCGGGGGCCGGCGGCCTGCCGGTGGGCATGGGCGGCAGAGCGCTCTCCCTGCTGTCCGGCGGCATCGACTCCCCGGTGGCCACCTGGATGATGGCCAAGCGGGGCCTCATCGTGGACTGCATCCACTATTATTCCTATCCCTACACCTCCCCGGAGGCCAAGGAGAAGGTGCTGGACCTGGCCCGGCTGCTGGTACCGTATTGCGGCAAGATGTGCGTCCATGTGGTGCCCTTTACGAAGATCCAGGAGGAACTGCGCCGGTCCTGCCCGGAGGAGCTGTTCACCGTCCTCATGCGGCGGTTCATGATGCGCATCGCCTGCCGGGTGGCGGCGAAGAACGACATCCAGGCCCTGGCCACCGGCGAGTCGGTGGGCCAGGTGGCCAGCCAGACCCTGGACGCCATGGTGTGTACCGACGCCGTGTGCGACCGGCCCGTCCTCCGCCCCCTGGTGGGGATGGACAAGGAGGAGATCGTCCGTATCTCCCGCCGCATCGGCACCTTCGAGACCTCCATCCTCCCCTATGAGGACTGCTGCACCGTGTTCACCCCCAAACATCCCAAGACCAGGCCCCACCCGGAGGACCTGGCGGAGGCGGAGAAGGCCCTGGACGTGGAAGGGCTGGTGGACGAGGCCGTGGAGAACATCGAGCGGGTCATGCTGGATCTATAATTCTTTTTCTTGAAAGAGAAAGAATCAAAAAGAACTTTAAATTTGGTGCAGAAATCCATATAGCGCAAAACGAGGACCCTTTCCGCTGCCGGAAGGGGTCCTCGTTGATGTTTTATGCGCTTTTCTTAACCACCCAGATAGGCCTTCTTCACGGCCTCGTCGTTCAGCAGGTCGGCGCCCGCGCCGGAGGTGACGATCTTGCCCGTCTCCAGCACGTAGCCCCGGTCGGCCACCGACAGGGCCATCCGAGCGTTCTGCTCCACCAGCAGGATGGTGGTGCCCGCCTTGTGGAGCTCTTTGATGATGTCGAAGATCTGCTCCACCAGGATGGGGGCCAGGCCCATGGATGGCTCGTCCAGCATCAGCAGCTTGGGGTCGGACATGAGGCCGCGCCCCATGGCCAGCATCTGCTGCTCGCCGCCGGACAGGGTGCCGGCGATCTGACGGCGGCGCTCCTTCAGCCGGGGGAACTGCTCGTACACCCGCTCCAGGTGGCCGGCCACGCCGGAGTTGGGCCGGGTGAAGGCTCCCATCTCCAGGTTCTCCTCCACCGTCATCTGGAGGAACACCCGCCGGCCCTCGGGCACGTGGGCGATGCCCATGTCCACGATCTTGTGGGCGGGGACGCTACCCAGGTTTTTGCCCAGGAACTCCACGGAGCCGGTGCGGGACCGGAGCAGGCCGGACACGGTGTTCAGGATGGTGGACTTGCCCGCGCCGTTGGCGCCGATGAGGGTGACCACCTCGCCGTCGTTCACCTCGAAGGAGACGCCCTTGATGGCGTGGATGGCGCCGTAGTACACGTTGATGTCGTTGACTTTCAGCATTGCGGCGCCTCCTTTACTGCTGTTTGCCCAGGTAGGCCTCGATGACCGCGGGGTTGGCCTGGATCTCCTCGGCGGTGCCCTTGGCGATGATCCGGCCGAAGTTCAGCACGCAGATGCCCTCGCAGATGCCCATGACCAGGGACATATCGTGCTCGATGAGCAGCACGGCGATCTGGAAGGTGTCCCGGATCTTCACGATATTCTCCATCAGCTCGGCGGTCTCGGAGGGGTTCATGCCCGCCGCCGGCTCGTCCAGCAGCAGCAGGGACGGGTTGGTGGCCAGGGCCCGGACGATCTCCAGCCGGCGCTGGGCGCCGTAGGGCAGGGAGCCCGCCTGGTGGTTCGCCAGGTCCTGCATATCGAAGATGGACAGCAGCTCCAGGGCCCGCTCGTGGGCGGCCTTCTCCTGCCGCCAGTACTTGGGCAGCCGGAGGACCCCGGTGAGGGCGGAGTACTTCTCCTGGTTGTGCAGGCCGATCTTCACGTTGTCCTCCACGCTCAAATTGGAGAACAGCCGGATGTTCTGGAAGGTCCGGGCGATGCCCATGCGGTTGATCTGGGCGGTGGTCTTGCCGGAGGTGTCCAGCCCGTCCAGCAGGATGGTCCCCCGGGTGGGCTGATACACCTTGGTCAGCAGGTTGAACACGGTGGTCTTGCCCGCGCCGTTGGGGCCGATGAGCCCCGCGATCTCGGTGCGGCCGATGGTGATGTTGAACTCGTCCACCGCCCGCAGGCCGCCGAAGTCGATCCCTAAGTGGCTGCACTCCAGGATGGGGCTCTTGTCCAGATCCCGCTCCGGGATGATGGAGTGGCTGGGCACCGGGACCATCTTGCCCTTTTCAAATTTCTTCTGCTCAGCCATTGGCGTCCGCCTCCTTCCGCCCGGGGATGATCCGGCCCACCAGGGCCTTGAGCTGGTCGTTGTTGGTGGCCAGCATCACCAGGATCAGCACGATGGCGTAGATGAGCATCCGGTAGTCGGCGAACTCCCGCAGGGCCTCGGGCAGGATATACAGCACCGCGGCCCCGATGACCGAGCCCCAGATGTTGCCCAGGCCGCCCAGCACCACGTACACCAGCACCATGATGGAGGTGTTGAAGTCGAACCGGCTGGACGCCAGGCCGCCGTAGTTCAGGCCAAAGAGGGCCCCGGCCGCTCCCGCCAGGGCGGCGGACACCACGAAGGCGATCATCTTGTACTTGGTCACGTTGATGCCCACGCTCTCCGCGGCGATGCGGTTGTCCCGGCAGGCCATGATGGCCCGGCCGGTGCGGCTGCGGATCAGGTTCAGCACGATCACCAGCGCCACCATCACCAGCACATATCCGGCAGGGAAGGAGGCCATTTTGGTGACGCCCACGGCTCCCTGGGCCCCCTTGATGATGGCCACGCCGCCCTCCTCCAGGTGGAGGTCGCTGACCGAGCGGAGGCCGTCCAGGTTAAAGACGAAGTGGAGGCCCCGCTTGTCATACCCCACCAGCAGGCAGGTGATCAGGTCCTTGATGATCTGGCCGAAGGCCAGGGTGACGATGGCCAGATAGTCGCCCCGGAGCCGCAGCACCGGGATGCCGATGAGGAAACCGGCCAGGGCGGCGCAGGCCGCGCCCACCGCCATGGCCAGGGCCAGGCGCAGGGGGACAAGGGGGACAGCCTCCGCCAGGGACATGCCGGCCACGATGCCGGAGAAGGCCCCGATGCTCATAAAGCCCGCGTGGCCCAGGGACAGCTCGCCGGAGACGCCCACCACCAGATTGAGGGACACGGCCATGACGATGAAGCAGCAGACCGGCACCAGCCAGGACTCCATGGCGTTGGTCAGCATCCCCCGGCCCTGGAGGATAAAGACGATGAGGAAGGCCAGGGTCACGCCGATATAGGTGGCGAAATCCACCTTTGTGGTTTTTTTCAGATTCTTCATACCGGCCACCTCACACTTTCTCGGGCACATACTTGCCCAGCAGACCGGAGGGCCGCACCAGCAGCACCACGATCAGCACCGCGAACACGATGGCGTTGGCCAGGTTGGTGGAGATATAGGCCTGGGCCATCGCCTCGATGACGCCCAGCAGCAGCCCGCCGATAAAGGCCCCGGGGATGGAACCGATGCCGCCGAACACGGCGGCGGTGAAGGCCTTGATGCCCGGCATGGAGCCGGTGGTGGGGATCAGGGTGGGGAAGGTGGAACACAGCAGCACCCCGGCGATGGCCGCCAGGGCGGAGCCGATGGCGAAGGTCATGGAGATGGTCCGGTTCACGTTGATGCCCATGAGCTGGGCGGCCCCCTTGTCCTCGGAGCAGGCCCGCATGGCCTTGCCCATCTTGGTGTGGTTGACGAACAGGGTCAGGGCGATCATGATGACCACGCAGCTCGCCACGGTGACGATGGCCTCGCTGCTGATGCCCAGGTCGGTGAGCCCCTCGGGCAGGGGGAAGGAGACGGCGGAGGTAAAGATCTTGGGAGTGACGCCCCAGATGAGCTGGGCGGCGTTCTGCAAAAAGTAGCTGACGCCGATGGCGGTGATCAGCACCGCCAGGGAGCCCGCCTGCCGCAGGGGCCGGTAGGCCAGCCCCTCGATGACCACGCCCAGCACCGTACACACCACCATGGACAGCAGGATGGACACGATGGCGGGCAGGTTCAGATAGGTCATGGCGCAGTAACAGATGTAGCCGCCCACCATGATCACGTCGCCGTGGGCGAAGTTCAGCATCTTGGCGATGCCGTAGACCATGGTATAGCCCAGGGCGATGATGGCGTACACACTGCCCAGGGAGATACCGCCGATCAGATAGGAGAAGAATACCATACGCTCACCTCTCGGTTCTCTTTCTATGGCAGAGACCCGGGCGGCCCGGCGCGCCGCCCGCGTTTCCACCATAGAAACGGGGAGTGGCTGCCGGGGAATTTCTCCCCGGCAGCCTGCTCCGATCATTTTATACGCTTGGGAAAAGGATGGTCCCCTTCGGTCAGGGAGTGGTGTACACGCCGTCCTTGATGAGGAAGGCCATGGGCACCTTGGTGACCTCGCCGTTGGCGCTCCAGGTCTGGTCAGCGCCGGTCAGGCCGGTGAAGGTGAAGGAGTCGGAGGAGAAGGTGGCGATGAGGGCCTCGCAGATGTCGGCGGTGGACATATCGGCGGTGAGGCCGGCGGCCTGGATGGCCTCATAGATAGCATAGACGCAGTCATAGCCGTCAGCGGCGAACTGGTTGGGCAGCTGGCCCAGCTTCTCCTGATACTTGGCCACAAAGTTGACGGTCCGATCGTCGGTGGAGGAGGCGGCGAAGGGGGACATGACCAGCACGCCCTCAGCCAGGGACGCGTCGAAGTTCTCCTGGTCCAGGATGCCGTCCATGCCGTCCACGCCGATGAAGGTGGGGGCGTAGCCGATGGCCTTGGCCTGGTTCAGGATGACGGTGGCGGGCTGATAGTACATGGGCAGATAGACCACGTCGGCCCCGGCGTCCTTGGCGGCGGTCACCTGGACGGAGAAGTTGGTCTGGGTGTCCTCGGTAAAGGTGCCCTCATAGACGATGGAGTCCTTCATCTCGCCGTAGAAGGCGTCCCGGATTCCCTGGGAGTAGGCGTCGTCGTTCTTATAGATGACGGCGATCTTGGCGTCGGGGAAGTTGGCTTTGACATACTCTGCGCCGGACAGGCCCTGGTTGGGGTCGGTAAAGCACATCTGATACATGTTGTCCTTGCCGGCGGTGACGTCGGTGGAGGAGGCGGAGGGGGTCAGGCAGAAGATGCGGTCGTTGTAGGCCTCCTGGGACACGGAGATGCAGGGGGTGGTGGTGACAGCGCCCACCAGGACCTGCATGCCCCAGTCCTTCAGGATGTTGTAGGCGTTGACGGCGGTGTCGGCCACGTTCACGTCATCCTGGGCGTTGAACTCGAACTGGACGGGGCCGCCCAGGGCGTTGATCTCGTCCACAGCGATCTGGGCGCCGGTCATGGCGGCCATGCCGTACTGGGCCGCGCCGCCGGTCATGGGGCCGATGCCGCCCAGCTTGAAGGTGCCACTGGCTTCGCCGGAGGGCTCATTGCCGGACTGGCTGGGCTCGGTGCCGGGCTGAGACTCGGCGCCGGGGTTGCTGACGGGGCCGGGGCCCTGTTCCGTCTTGGGTCCGCAGGCGCACAGGGCCAGCATCATGACCAGAGCCAGCGCCAGAGCGAGGAAGCGGATGCTCTTTTTCATTGCGATTTCCTCCTAAAATATCATTTCTTGCGGGGTATCTTCGGAGCGCGCCCCCGATTGGGGGCGCTGAGCGGGCATTGCCCGTTCCCAAAGATATTGACAATTATATTGGCGGGCCCTTCCATTGTCAACCGTGAAACTGCACAATGACATCTTCGCAGCCGGTCGTTCCCTGCGGTATTGTGACGGGGAACGGCCCAAATCGCCCTCAAACACAGAAAAACCGCCCCGAAAACGGGGCGGTTTTGTGCGCTGCGGTGTTCAGACGACCAGCCCGCCGTTGGGGGCGATCACCTGGCCGGTGAGGAAGGAGGACTCCTCCCCCGCCAGGAACGCGATGGCCTTTGCCGCCTCCTCCGCCGTGCCGACGCGGCCCAGGGGGGTCTCCTCCGCCAGGGCAGCCAGGTCTGACCGGGAGAGGCGGGCGTTCATGTCGGTGTCAATGACGCCGGGGGCCACGCAGTTCACCCGGATATTGGAGGGCCCAAGCTCCTTGGCCAGGGCCTTGGTGTAGGCGATCACCGCCCCTTTCGTGGCGGAATAGGCCGCCTCGCAGGAGGCCCCCACCTGCCCCCACATGGAGGACAGGGTGACGATGCTGCCCGCCTTCCGGCTCAGCATATGGGGCAGCACCGCCCGGCAGCAGTGGTGGACGCCGTCCACATTGACAGCGAACAGCCGCCGCCACTCGCTTTCGTCGATTTGACTGATGAGCCCCACGTGGGAGAGGCCTGCGCTGCAAATCAAACTGTCAAGTTGACAAAATTTTTCTAACACATTGTCAACCATCCGCTCCACCTGCTCCCGGTCGGCCACGTCGGCCCGGACGGCCATGGCGGGGACCCCCAAAGCGGACAGCTCCTCCGCCAGGGCGCGGGCCCTCTCCCCGCTGCGGAGGTACCCCACCGCCACCCCCCAGCCCCGGCGGGCCAGTTCCCGGGCGGCGGCGGCCCCGATGCCCCGGCTGCCGCCGGTGATGAGCGCGTACTTCACGAAAATCCCTCCTTGCGGGAGATCCTGATCAAAACAGCCCGGAGATGACCCCGTTCTCGTCCACGTCGATCTTCTCGGCGGCGGGGACCTTGGGCAGCCCCGGCATGGTCATGATGTCCCCGGTCTGCACCACCACGAACCCCGCGCCGGCGGACACCTTCACCTTGCTGACCGAGACGGTGAAGCCCTCGGGCCGGCCCAGCTTGGCCGGGTCGTCGGACAGGGAGTACTGGGTCTTGGCCATGCACACGGGCAGGCTACCGAAGCCCATCTTCTCCAGCCGGTCCAGCTCCTTTTCGGCGGCGGCGGAGTAGCTGACGCCGGCCCCGCCGTAGACCTTCCTCACGATGGTCTCGATCTTGGCCTTCAACGGCTGATCCAGATCATAGGCGAAGCGGAAGCTGTTGGGGGCCTCGCAGAGGCGCAGCACCTCCTCCGCCAGCTCGACGCCGCCGTCGCCTCCCCTGCCCCACACCTCGGACAGGGCCACGTTGACCCCCAGCTCCCTGCACTTGTCCCGGATGAGGGCCAGCTCGGCGTCGGAGTCGTTGGTGAAGCGGTTGATGGCCACCACGCAGGGCAGGCCGTACACCTGGGTGATGTTCTCCACGTGCTTCAGCAGGTTGGGCAGGCCCTTTTCCAGGGCGGCCACGTTCTCGGCCCCCAGCTCGGCCTTGGGCACGCCGCCGTTGTATTTCAGGGCCTTGACGGTGGCCACGATGACCACCGCGTCCGGGTGGAGCCCGGCGGCCCGGCACTTGATGTCCAAAAACTTCTCGGCCCCCAGGTCGGCGCCGAAGCCCGCCTCGGTGACCACGTAGTCCGCCAGCTTGAGGGCGGTGTCGGTGGCGGAGACGGAGTTGCACCCATGGGCAATGTTGGCGAAGGGCCCGCCGTGGACCAGGGCCGGGGTGTTCTCCAGGGTCTGGACCAGGTTGGGCTTGATGGCGTCTTTCAAAAGCGCCGCCATGGCCCCCTGGGCCTTCAGGTCGGCGGCGGTGACGGGCCTGTCGTCATAGGTGTAGCCCACGATGATCCGGGCCAGCCGCGCCTTCAGGTCCTTGAGATCGGTGGCCAGGCACAGCACCGCCATGATCTCGCTGGCCACGGTGATGTCGAACCCGTCCTCCCGGGGGACGCCCTGCATCCGTCCCCCCAGGCCGTCCACGATGCTGCGGAGCTGCCGGTCGTTCATATCCACGCACCGCCGCCAGGTGATCTTTTTCACGTCGATGCCCAGGGCGTTCCCCTGCTGGATGTGGTTGTCCAGCATGGCGGCCAGCAGGTTGTTGGCGGCGCCGATGGCGTGGAAATCCCCGGTGAAGTGGAGGTTGATGTCCTCCATGGGGACCACCTGGGCGTACCCGCCCCCGGCGGCCCCGCCCTTCACGCCGAACACGGGGCCCAGGGAGGGCTCCCGCAGGCAGAGCAGCACGTTCTTGTCCAGCTTTTTCAGCGCGTCGGCAAGGCCCACCGACGTGGTGGTCTTGCCCTCCCCCGCCGGGGTGGGGTTGATGGCGGTGACCAGGATCAGCTTTCCCTTCCGGGGCCTGTCCCGGAGGGGCACCACGTCGATCTTGGCCTTCACCTTCCCGTAGTACTCCAGCAGGCTCTCGTCGATGCCGGCCCGGGCCGCCACCTCCGCGATAGGCAGCATTTGGGCGCTCTGGGCGATCTCGATGTCAGTTTTCATGTGTGTTTCCTCCTTGTTCGTCATGCGTCCAAAAATAAAAGGGCGCACAGAGAGATGTGCGCCCAGACGGTCGGCGATCAGGCGCGGCGCGCCGCTGTACTCCACGTGGTCAGTCCACTTCCGTCAGTCATACAGCGCTCTTAGTGTATCACGAAAGGGCCTTTCCGTCAAGCTATATTACTATTTGTATACCATCCAGGATGTTCAACAAATCGTGTAAAAATGGGTTCCGAAATCCCGGGGTTTTCCACGTTTCGGAACACCGAACGGCGGCTTGCACAGCGGGAAATAAGATTGACATAATGCTGATTATAATTCCTGATACGATCAGTTATCCACAACTTCAACACGATTTTCCACAGCTGCTTTCCGCCTCTGCCAGAGAAAAAGATCAAAATTTACCAAATTCTACAAGAACCGACAACGGGATTTTTTCACGAAGTGAAGCGCCGATTTGGTTGACATAATCATGTCCAGCCGTTGACGGTCTAAAAACAAGGAGACGGCCTGAGGCCGTCCCCTGTTTATCCCTTTGCGATGTCCAGGCTTGCCCTGGCGTTCAGGTCCCACCCGGCTGTATGTCCCGCAAGATACTCATAGTACCCCTGGCAGCCGATCATGGCGGCGTTGTCCCCGCAGAGCTCCGGCGGCGGCAGCCACAGCTTTGCCCCCGCCGCCTCACAGGCCGCCGTCAGGTCGGCCCGGATGCGGCTGTTGGCGGCCACGCCCCCGGCCACGGCGATCTTATGGTAGCCCAACAGCCCGTTGGCCTCCATGGCGCGGGGGATGAGGGCGTCGGACACGGCGGCGGAAAAGGAGGCCGCCAGGTCGTGGAGGTCCAGGGTCTCCCCCTTCTGGTCCGCGTTGTGGATGAGGTTCAGCACGGCGGTCTTGAGCCCGGAGAAGGACAGGTCCAGCGGATTGCCCTCCACATGGGCTCGGGGGAACACATAGGCCTGATCGTTCCCGCCCTGGGCCAATCGGTCCAGGGGGCCGCCGCCGGGATAGCCCAGGCCGAGGACGCGGGCGGTCTTGTCGAAGCACTCCCCCGCCGCGTCGTCCCTGGTACTGCCCAGCACCCGGAGATCGGTGTAGTCCCGCACGTCCACCAGGGCGGTGGTTCCTCCCGACACGCACAGGCACAGGAAGGGGGGCTCCAGGTCGGGGTGGGCGATGTAGTTGGCGGCGATGTGCCCCCGGACGTGGTGGACGGGGATGAGGGGCGCCCCCAGAGCGAACGCCACCGACTTGGCGAAGGACACCCCCACCAGCAGGGCCCCGATGAGCCCCGGGGCGTAGGTCACCGCCACGGCGTCGATGTCCTTTTTCCCGACGCCCGCCTGCCGCAGGGCCTCATCCGCCAGGCCGGAGATGGCCTCCACGTGCTTGCGGGAGGCGATCTCGGGCACCACGCCCCCGTAGACGGCGTGCATATTCGCCGACGACGCGATCACCGAGGACAGCACCGTCCTGCCGTCCCGCACCACGGCGGCGGCGGTCTCGTCGCAGGAGGACTCAAAGGCTAAAATATCCATACATTCACTCTTTTCCCGCAAACTCCAGGGTCATCAGCAGGGCGTCCTCCGGCGGGTCGTCGTAGTACCGCCGGCGGCGGCCCGCCAGCTCGAAGCCCAGCTTCTCATAGAGGGCGATGGCCGGGGCGTTGGAGGCGCGCACCTCTAAAGTGAGGAAGGCGAGGCCTCCCTCCCTGCCCCGGCGGATAAATTCCTCCAGCATGGCCCGGGCGATGCCCTGGCGGCGGCAGGATTCCGCCACGGCGATGTTGTCGATATACCCCTCGCCCGCCACGGCGGTGAGGCCGGCGTAGCCCAGCACGGTCCCATCCGCCCCCTCCGCCACCAGCATATGGGAGTGCCGGCTGCCCAGCAGGTCCCGGAGCAGGGACTCGCTCCAGGGCCGGGAGAAGCAGGCCGCCTCCAGCGCGGCGATCTGGGGGATGTGCCCCTCTGTCATGGGAACAAGACGATACTCCATAGCGGCCTCCTAATGGGCCTCCGCCCAGGTCTTTCCCACCTTGGCCTCGGCCAGCAGGGGGACGGCCAGGGCGGCCACCCCCTCCATTTCCTCCTCCAGCAGGTCACGGACGGTCTGGCCCTCCGCCTCGGGGCACTCCACGATGAGCTCGTCGTGGACCTGGAGGACCAGCCGGGCGGTGAGGCCCTCGGCGCGGAGCCGGGCGTCCACCCGGATCATGGCCAGCTTGATGATGTCGGCGGCGGTGCCCTGGATGGGCATGTTCAGGGCCACCCGTTCCCCGAAGGACCGGGTGTTGAAGTTGGAGGACTTCAGCTCCGGCAGCCACCGCCGCCGGCCGTAGAGGGTGGACACATACCCGTCCTCCCTGCCCTTCTCCACCACCCGGTCCATATAGGCCCGGACGCCGGAGTAGTGTTCAAAGTACTTCTGCATATACTCTTTGGCCTCCGCTACGGTGACGTGGATGTCCTCCGACAGGGAGAAGGCGGAGATGCCGTACACGATGCCGAAGTTCACCGCCTTGGCCGCCCGCCGGAGGGCGGGGGGCACCTGATCTTTGGGCACCCCGAACACCTGGGAGGCGGTGACGGTGTGGATGTCCACCCCCGAGTTGAAGCCCTCGATCATGGCGGCGTCCCCGGACATATGGGCCAGCAGCCTGAGCTCGATCTGGGAGTAGTCGGCGTCCACCAGCACGCTCCCGGGGGCGGCGGTGAACATCCCGCGCATCTCGGCCCCCAATTCGGTGCGCACGGGGATGTTTTGCAGGTTGGGCTCGGTGGAGGAAAGCCGCCCCGTGGCGGTGACGGTGTTCTGGAAGCAGGTGTGGATGCGCCCGTCGGGGGCGATGACCTTGCCCAGGCCCTCCACATAGGTGGAGTTCAGCTTGGTGAGCTGCCGGTAGTCCAGGATGGCCCCGATGATCTCGTGCCGGGGGCGCAGCTTTTCCAGCACCTCCGCGTTGGTGGAGTAGCCGGTCTTGGTCTTTTTCACCGGCGGCAGGCCCAGCTTTTCAAACAGGATGGTCCCAAGCTGCTTGGGGGAGAGGATGTTGAACCGCTCCCCCGCCAGCCGGTAGATCTCGGCCTCCAATGTGTCGATGCCGGTCTTCAGGCTCCTGCCGAAGTCCGCCAGCGCCTTGCCGTCCACCAGGACCCCCGCCCGCTCCATCCTCGCCAGCACCGGGCACAGGGGCAGGTCGATGTCGTCGTGGACCTTCCGCAGCCCCAGCTCGTCCAGCCGGCGGCCCAGCTCATGATAAAGTGATCCCACCAGAGCTGCATGGCCCGTCAGCGCCGCCAGGGGGGCGGCCCGGTCGGCCAGAGGCCCGAAGGCTTCCGGGTCCAGATACTCCTTCGCCCTGGCCGCCTTTGCGTTGAAGTAGGAGACGGACAGCTTCTCCAGCTCGTAGCTGCCGTCGGTGGGAGAGAGCAGATAGGCGGCGATGGCGGTGTCGAACACGAAGCCCTCCACCCCCAGGCCCTCTTCCAGCAGACGGGTCATCAGATTCTTGCAGTCGTGGGTGACCTTTTTGACGTCAGCGGCGAAAAAGCCCCGCAGAAACTCATTATAGCAGTCCAGCCCGTCGGCGAAGAGGACGGCGGCCCGGAGGCCGTCCCCGTCCTCCCACACCGCGCACAGCCCGGACAGATCGGGCAGGGCCAAAAACGACACGTGGTCCAGCCCCCGCCAGAGGGCCAGCAGCTCCTCCATCCGGGATCTGTCCGTCACCGTCTCGCTGGCGGCGACGGCCCCCGCCGCCTGTTTCTCCGCCGCGCCTCCGGCGGGGCCGGGGCGGAGCCCCAGACGGTCGATGAGCTTGGCAAATTCCAGCCGGAGGAGGATGTCATAGAGGGCCGGTTCATTGTACGGTTTCCGCGCCGCGTCAGAGGGGACGAACCCCATGGGCGCGTTGCAGCGGATGGTGGCCAGGTCCTTGGACATCATCGCCTGCTCCCAGCCCGCCGCCAGCTTTTTCACCACCCCCGCCTTGGCGGGGACGCCGGGGGCGGTACACACCTCCGGCATGTGGCCGTAGAGGTCCTCCACCGTGCCGTAGAGCTGCACCAGGGGCATGGCGGTCTTTTCCCCGATGCCCGTGACGCCGGGGATGTTGTCGGAGGAGTCCCCCATCAGCGCTTTCAAATCGATCATGTGGATGGGGTCGAAGCCGTACTCCGCCCGGAAGGTCCCGGGGGTCATCTCTTTCGTGGTAGTCTGCCCCATGCGGGTGGACACCAGCTTCACCGTGGTCTGATCGTCGATGAGCTGGAGGGAGTCCTTGTCCCCGGTGACGATAACGGTGGTGCCGCCCTCCCCCCCGTTGACCTTTGCCATGGTGCCCAGCAGATCGTCGGCCTCCCAGCCCTCCAGCTCGTACCGCCGGATGTTCATGGCGTCCAGCACCTCTTTGAGGACGGGCATCTGGGCGGCCAGTTCGTCGGGCATGCCGTGGCGGGTGGCCTTGTAGTCCTCGTAGGCCAGGTGGCGGAAGGTGGGGGCCCGCATGTCGAAGGCCACCGCCAGGCCGTCGGGCTGTTCCTCGTCCAGCAGCTTGAGCAGGATATTGAGAAACCCGAAGATGGCGTTGGTGGGCAGCCCGTCCCGGGTGGACAGGTTCTGGGCGACGCCGTAAAAGGCGCGGTTGACGATGGAATTGCCGTCGATGACCATCAGCTTCATGGGCGGGACCTCCCCTTGGGCGTTCATTGTGGATAGTGTACCATTTTTGCGGCGGTTAGGCAAGGGGGACGGGAGGAAACCCGCCCTCCGCCGGTCCTGTAAAAAATTTTTTACCAAACTACAAGAGTAGTATTGACAACCCCCACACTACTGTGGTAGAATAATCATGGGCCCAAACGAAAGACGTCTTATGAAAGGGGATCGTTTTTATGGAGCACAGCCTGGTGGATTCGGAGATCAAGGTGATGAACGTGCTCTGGCGGGAAGGAGATGCCACCGCCAAGCACATCTCGGACGTGTTGAAAGCCGAGGTAGGCTGGAACATGAACACCACCTACACCCTCATCAAGCGGTGCATCGGCAAGGGCGCCATCCAGCGCACCGAGCCCGGCTTCCTGTGCCACGCCCTCGTCCCCAAGGAGGAAGTGCAGGAGGCCGAGACCAACGAGCTCATCGACAAGGTGTACGACGGCTCCGCCGCCAACCTGTTTGCCGCCCTGCTGGGCCGCAAGACCCTCACCGCCGGTCAGATCGAGCGGCTGAAGCGGATCGTGGACGACTGGGAGGAGGCGGAGGAATGAGCCTGCCTCAGATGAGCCTGTCCGGGGCGGCGATGATCCTGGTGATCGTGGTGGTCCGGGCGCTGGCCATGGACCGGCTGCCCAAGGGGACCTTTGTGGCCCTGTGGTATGTGGCCCTGGCCCGGCTGCTGCTGCCCCTGTCCATCCCCGCGCCGGTGAGCCTCTGGTCCCTGGCGGCAGAGCGGGTCCCCCCGCTGGAGACGGCCGTCCGGACCGTGACCGAGCTCCCCGCCGGGCCGGTCCACCTGCTGGACCGCGCCGGCGAGGCCGCCCCGCAGACGGCCCAGGCCGCCCCCGCCGCCATTTCTGTTCTCCCCATCGTGTGGACGCTGGGGGCCCTCGTTCTGGGGGCCATCTTCCTCTCGTCCTGGCTGGCCTGTCGGTGGGAATTTCAGACCTCTCTCCCGGCGGAGGACGGGTTCGCCGCTCGCTGGCTCCGGGAGCATCCCCTGCGGCGGCGGGTGGAGGTGCGCCAGCTCACCGGCCTCGCCACCCCGCTGACCTGCGGCGTCCTCCGCCCGGTGATTCTCATGCCCAAGGACACCGACTGGGGGAACCGCCGCCAGGTGGAGTATATGCTCTGCCATGAGTATGTCCACATCCGCCGGTTTGACGCCCTGGGCAAGGGCCTCGCGGCCGCCGCCCTTTGCGTCCACTGGTTCAACCCGCTGGTGTGGGCGATGTATATCCTGTTCAACCGGGACGTGGAGCTGGCCTGCGACGAGCAGGTGCTCCGCCGGCTCGGGGCGGGGGAGCGGAGAGACTACGCCCTGGCGCTGATCCGCATGGAGGAGCGCCGGGCCGCTCCCGCCCCCTTCGCCAGCCATTTCAGCAAAAACACCACAGAAGAAAGGATCGTGTCAATCATGAAATATAAAAAAGCGTCCGTTCTGTCCGTAATCCTGGCCGTCGCCTTGATCGTCTGCATGACCACCGTCTTTGTCTCCGCCCAGGCCGGACGGCCCGCCGGGGACGCCCCCGTCCCGCCCATCGGAGACGTGGAGAGCACCGTCTTGGACTGCGGCCAGCCGGTCTCCGATGAGAACGGCCTCATCCGCGTCAGCGGGGACGGATTCTGTTACTACCGGCCCGCCCAGGGCTGGCAGGGGGACAGCGTCGCCTTCGGCTCCACCACCACCAATTCCGAGATCCTGATCCAGCTGGAGCCGCTGAGCGACCGGGCCAGTCTGGTGGATATGTACCAGCGGCTGGGCATGACAAAGGTGTTTGAAACGGACGGTCTGGCGGTGATGGCCCAGACGGAGGTCCTCCATTTCATGGACGGGTCCACCGAGACCTGCCGGGACGAGGTCTATATCCACGGGCAGGATGGGAAGCAGGGCGCCGGGACGGTCCAGCTCCACTGGATCGAGGAGTCCCTGTCCGCCAACCCCGGCACAGACGAGGTGGCGGCCATGCGGGCCATGGCCGAGAGCTTCACCCTCACAGAAACCCAGGCCGTGCGGGGCTGACCCCGCAAACGACAAAGAGCAGGGACCCGAACCGGGTCCCTGCTTTTTCTCTGTTCCGATTTATTACCGAAGGACGGCCCCGCAGTCCTTTTCCAGCGCCTCCAGGATGGACTTCACGTCGCTGTCCGCCTCCTCGCCGGTGAGGGAGCGGTCGTCGGCCCGGAGGGTCAGGCTGAAGGCCACCGACTTCTTGCCCGGGGCGATGCCGGGGCCCCGGTAGATGTCGAACAGCTCCACGTGTTTCAGCAGCCCCTTGGCGCCCTTTTTGATGGTCTCCTCCAGGGTCCCCACGGTGACGGACTCGTCGCACACCACGGCGATGTCCCGGTCCACCGAGGGATACTTCGGCAGGGGGATATACTCCGCGTCGGGGCCCTGGGCCAGGGCCAGCTCGTCGAAGGACAGCTCGGCGCAGTACAGCTCCCCGTCCACCCCGTAGTTCTTGGCCACGTTGGGGTGGATCTGCCCGATAAAGCCCAGACAGTCGCTGCCGCTGAACACCGCCGCCGCACGACCGGGATGGTAGGGAGCCACGGAATCGCCCCAGGTGTCGGCGGATGCCGTCTCGAACCGCACGTCCACCGCCCGGATGCCCTTTAAGACGGCCTCGATGGCCCCCTTGAAGGCGAAGAAGTCCATCCCCTCGCCGTAGGCCCCCAGGGTGAGCACCTTGCTCTCGTTGGCAAGGCCCCGCTCCCCGCCGGGAAGGTAGACGCGGCCCAGCTCGTAGAGCTTCACGTTTTTGTTGCGGTAGCTCCAGTTCCGGGCCAAAATCTCCAGCATGGAGGGCAGGGTGGTGGTCCGCATGATGGAGGTGTCCTCTCCCAGGGGATTCAGGATCTTAAAGGAGTTCCGCATGGCGCAGTCCCTGGACCAGCCGATCTTGTCGTAGGCCGTGGGGGAGATGAAGGAGTAAGTGATGATCTCGTCGTACCCGCAGTCGCGGCACAGCTCGCCTAAGCGGTTCTCCAGCTTCTGGGCGGGGGAGTAGCCCCCCTGGGTGGTCTGGCCCCGCATGAGGGTGACGGGGATGTTGTTGTACCCGTGGAACCGGGCCACCTCCTCGGCCAGGTCGGCCATCCGGCGCACATCCCCCCGCCAGGAGGGCACGGTGACCTGGCCGCCGTCCACCGCAAAATCCAGCTTGCGGAGGATGCGGACCATCTCCTCCTCGGGCACGTCGGTACCGAGCAGGGCGTTGATCTTGTCCGGCTCCAGCTTCAAAACGGTGGGCTGGGGCACGTCGTTCAGGATGTCGATGACCCCGTCCACCACCTCGCCGGCTCCCAGCATCTCCACCAGCTCGCAGGCCCGGTTGACGGCGGGGAGGGTGTTCAGGGGGTCCAGGCCCTTCTCGAACTTGGCGCTGGCCTCGGTGCGCATCCCCAGGGCCAGGGCGCCCCGGCGGATGCAGGTGCCGTCGAAGCAGGCGGACTCGAACACCACGTCGGCAGTGTCGGCCACGATCTCGGAGTTCAGGCCGCCCATGATGCCCGCCAGGCCCACGGCCCTGCCCTCGTCGGCGATGACCAGGTGGTTGTGGTTGAGGGTGTGGACCTGCCCGTCCAGGGTGGTCAGCTCCTCCCCTTCGGCGGCCCGGCGGACGATGATCTTCCCGCCGTTGACGTACCGGTAGTCGAAGGCGTGCATGGGCTGGCCGTACTCCAGCATCACGTAGTTGGTGATGTCCACGATGTTGTTGATGGGCCGCACCCCCATGGCCCGCAGCCGCTCCCGCATCCACTTGGGGGAGGGGGCGATCTTCACGTTCCGCACCATCCGGGCGGTGTACCGGGGCACCAGGTCCGCCGCCGGGGTCTCCACATCCAGCAGCTCGGGGAGGCTGCCCTCCGCCCCGCCGCGTACCACCGGCTCGTGGAGGCGCAGGGGCTTGTCGAAGGTGGCGGCGGCCTCCCTTGCCAGGCCGATGACGCTGAGGCAGTCGGGCCGGTTGGGAGTGATCTCGAACTCCACCACCCGGTCGTCGGCGTTGATGACGGGCTTGATGTCGTCGCCGGGGGCGATCCCGTCCTCCTGGAGGACGAAGATGCCGTCGGGGATGCAGTGGGGGAACTCCCGCTGCTCCGCGTGGAGGTCGGCCAGAGTGCAGACGGCGGCGGTGCTGGTGTTGAAGGCCACCATGTCCCCGGCGTGGAGGTTCTGGCAGGGGGTGGTGACCACCGCGCCGGTGGGTCCGTCCTTGTCGGTGTAGGTGAGCACGCAGGTCCAGAGGCCACTCCCGGCGGGCTTGACCCCCTCCACGGCGGCGGCCACCACCGGGCCGTAGATCTTATGCCCCGGCCGCACGTCGGCGGGGATGGAGGGCTTGTCCGGGTCGATGGGGTGGTAGTCGTTCAGGAGGGCGGCGGCGGTGATGACGGCGTAGGGGAAATCCCGCTCGTCCAGGTTCAGCTCCTTCAGGGAGCAGAGCATCCCCTTGGACTTGACCCCACGCAGATTGCCCCTTGTGATGTGGACCCCGCCGGGGAGATACGAGTTGTCCTTGGCCACGGGGATCAGGTCCCCCTCGTGGATGTTCCAGGCCCCGGTGACGATCTGCACCGGCTCCCCGGCCCCAACGTCCACCTGGCACACCCACATGTGGTCGGAGTTGGGGTGCTTCTCCATGGACAAAATTTTGCCCACGACGACGTTGCTGATCTCCGCGCCCAGGTCGGTAGTGCCCTCCACCTTGGAGCCGGAGAGGGTCATGGCCTCGGCGAACTCCCGGTCGGGGACGTCCACCGTGACGAATTCATTGAGCCATTTTCTGCTTAAATCCATGGTTTCTTCCTCCCTCTCAGAACTGCTCCAGGAACCGCACGTCGTTCTCAAAGATCAGGCGCAGATCGTCGATCTTGAACCGGCGCATGGCGGTGCGCTCCAAGCCGAAGCCGAAGGCCCAGCCGGAGTACACCTCCGGGTCGATGCCCGCCATCTCCAGCACGTGGGGGTGGATCATCCCCGCGCCCAAAAGCTCGATCCAGCCCTCGCCCTTGCAGGTGGGGCAGCCCGCGCCGCCGCACTTGTGGCACTGCACGTCCACCTCGCAGGAGGGCTCGGTGAAGGGGAAGTGGTGGGGGCGGAACCGGGTCTGGGTGTCCTCCCCGTACATCTTTTTGATGACGGCGTTGAGGGTACCCTTCAGGTCGGCCATGGTGACCCCCTTGTCGATGACCATGCCCTCCACCTGGTGGAACATGGGGGAGTGAGTGGCGTCCACCTCATCCTTGCGGTACACCCGGCCGGGGGCGATGATGCGGATGGGCAGGGGCATGGAGTCCATGGCCCGCACCTGCATGGGGGAGGTCTGGGAGCGGAGCATCACCCGCTCGTCCCTGTCGAAGTAGAAGGTGTCTGACCAGTCCCGGGAGGGATGGCCCTCGCCGGCGTTGAGCCGGTCGAAGTTCAGCTCACTGAGCTCCACCTCCGGCCCGTCCAGCACGGTGAAGCCCATGCCGATGAAGATCTCCTTCATCTCATCCAAAGCGATATACATGGGGTGCCGGTGGCCCACGGTGACGGGCTTGCCGGGGATGGTCACGTCCACCGCCTCGGCCTTCAGCCTGTACTCCAGGGCGGCCTCCTCCAGCTTTTTGGATGCGGTGTCCAGGGCGTTTTCCAGGGCGGCGCGGACCTCGTTGGCCAGCTGGCCCATGGCGGGGCGCTCCTCGGCGGACAGCTTGCCCATCTGCTTGAGGACCGCCGTCAGCTCGCCCTTTTTGCCCAGGTACTGGACCCGCAGGGCGTCCAGGTCCACCCTGGACTGGGCCCCCTCGAAAGCGGCCAGGGCGGCGGCGCGGATGTTTGCCAGTTGCTCTCTCATTTCCAAAACTCCTTTACATTGAGTGGATTTTTCACTTTTTCGGTCTGATCTTCCCGGTCATGGACTCTACCGCCAGTTTGAACACCCTGGTGCGGGGCACGGCCCCCCGGCCAAAGGGGAAGTCCTCCCGGCGGTAGTGGGCCATCAGCAGGCGCAGGGCGTCCTCCTTCTCCCCGTCGGGCACCGGCTCGATGCGCCCCCGGCCCACGACGCTCTGGTAGACCATTGTGCAGGTCTTGTGCTCGTCGTCCAAAATCAGCTCGTGGGCGCAGTCCATCTCGAAGCTGGCCCGGCTGTCCCGCTCCATCAGGGCGTATTTGGTGCCCTCCATGGCGCCGTGGAAGTACAGCGTGACCTGCCCGTCCTCCACGCACATGCCGAAGTTCAGCGGCAGGATGTAGGGGTATCCTCCGTCGTTCAGGGCCAGCCGGCACACGTCGCACCGCTCCATGATGGCCACGATGCCGTCAAAATCGGTCACTTCCCGGTCTTTTCGTCTCATAGATCCTCCTTCATCCAATCTCCTCCTGGTTCGATCCGGAAGGACAGCACCGTCTCAAATTCGGTATAAGGTGTCACCCTGGGCCGCCAGGGAGCCGCGGCGGTAGTCCACAGCGTCCTGGCGGCAGCATTCTTTTCGTGATACTTCACTTCCCACCGGCCGGGCCAGCGGGTGAATAGCGCCCGGGCGGCCTCCAGCCCCAGCCCCCGTCGGCGGAAAGCGGGGAAGATGGTGAACTCCGCCACGGCGTGGTCCAACTCCTCCCCCAGGTGGGAGTGTTGGTTCAGCAGGGCGAAGCCCACCGTTTGGCCCTCCGATTCCAGGAACAGCGCCAGCCGGCTGCTGTCCTCAAAATAGCTGTCAAACCAGCCGTATTGGATGTTGCCGTCCTCGCCGATGGGGTTGTCGTAGTAGTTGGTCATCTCATAGAGGAACTTCTGAAACAGGTTCCACAGCCGGGTCCGCTCCTCCGGCCTCACCGGGCGAAGCTCTACCATGTCAGCCCTCCTCCCGGAACCGGAGGAATTCCCTCCCCCGCCAGGTGAGCGCTCCCTCCGCGCCCTCCCGCAGCTCGGCGAAGTCCGCCCCCTCCAGGGACAGCTCCAGCTCCCGGCCGTCCTCCAGCCGGAACACGGCGAAGTACACCGTGGCCGGGGTCTTGTAGAGGCGGCCACGCTCCCGGGTGCCGGAGCGCTTGGAGACCACCCGGGCGGAGGCGGTCTCCGCCCTCTCCCCGGTCCGGCCCAGCAGCCGCGCCGCCCCAAGGGCCGCGGCGACCAGCGCGAACATCAGCAGGATGACGGCCCAACCGGGCATCGGCACAGCAAACACCTCCCTCGGCAATAAAAAACGCCCTTCCCCCCGGACAACCGGGACGAAAGGCAAACCTTCCGCGGTACCACCCGCGTTCGCGCCATAAGGCGCGCGCTCAAAGCCCTGTAACGGCGGGCCGCCGTCCCGCTCTCGCGGGCCGCTCCCGGGCGAACAGGCGACACGCCTCAGGGCGGCTCTCAGCCGGTGACCGCCCCTCTCTTGGACGCGCAAACTCGCCATTTTCCCGTTCTTCGCATTTACTCTGCGCATTGTAACATAAAAGGAGTTGAAATGCAAGGATTATTTCACTATAATAAGGGAGATCATGAAAGGAGGCCGCGCCTATGCAGCCCGTCGCCACAGCCGCCCAGATGAGAGAGCTGGACCGCGCCGCCATCCAGGACCGGGGCGTCCCCTCCCTGGACCTGATGGAACACGCCGCCCGGGCCGTGGCCGAGGCGGTGATGGACCTGGTCCCCCTGCCCGATCGGACAGGGGAGGACGGCCCCAGCCCCGGCGGCTTCACCTCCGTGGTGTTCGTCTCCTCCGACGGCAAACAGCCCACCGAGGAGGAGCAGCGGGAGATGGACGAGCTGCGGGCCATCGTGGAGTCCAAAAATACCGACCCCGTCCCCCGGGTGGCCGTGTTCTGCGGCCCCGGCAACAACGGCGGGGACGGCATCGCCGCCGCCCGGCTGCTGATAGAGGCGGGCTATCATGTCCGGGCCTTCCTCATCGGAGACCGGGAGAAGCTGACCCCCGACGCCGGCGAGATGAACGCCCGGCTGGAGGCCCTGGGCCGCCGGCTGGAGGCATTCACCATGGATCTGGAACACCCGGAGCGGTGCGACCGGCGGCAGCTGGCCTGGCTGTCCACCTGCGACTGCGCGGTGGACGCCCTGTTCGGCATCGGCCTGTCCCGGCCCGTATCCGGGGAGTTCCTGAACGCCGTCCGGTATATCGACCGGGCCCTGGCCCCCCGGTGCCCCGTGGTGGCCTGCGACATCCCCTCCGGCGTCCACACCGACACCGGCGCGGTGCTGGGGGAGGCGGTGAAGGCCACTGTCACCGTCACCTTCACCTGCGGCAAGCCGGGGCTCTATCTGGGCGAGGGGGCCGCCCACGCGGGCGAGGTCCGGGTGGTGGACATCGGCATCCCCCACGACCTGTACCATCGAAGCATCCTCCGCTCCCCGGAGCGGGTGGAAGCCGTCCAGGCGGGCGAGTTCCGGCTCCCCCGCCGCCCCCGGGCCGCCCACAAAGGAAACTTCGGCAAGGTGTTCCTCCTGGCGGGCAGCGTGGGCTATACCGGGGCCCCGGCGCTGGCGGCCAATGCCGCCGTCCGGGCGGGCGCGGGGCTGGTGTATCTGGGCGTACCGAAGGACATCTACCCCATCGTGGCCGTCAAGTGTACCGAGGCCATGCCCTTCCCCCTGCCCGACGATCACGACGCTATCCTGGAAAAAGCGAAGGGCTGTGACGTAGCCCTGATCGGCCCCGGCCTGGGCCGCGCCCCCGAGACAAAGGCGCTGGTCCTCCGCCTGCTGGCCGACCTGTCCATCCCCGTGGTGCTGGACGCCGACGGCATAAACGCGGTGTCCGGGCATATAGATGTGTTGGACAAACGCGCCGCCCCCACGGTGCTCACCCCCCACGACGGGGAATTCGCCCGGCTGACGGGCTGTGAACTGCCCATCGGGGACCGCCTCGCCGCCGCCCGGGACTTCGCCAAAGCCCACAACTGCGTGCTGGTGCTGAAGGGCCACGGCACCGTCACCGCCGCGCCGGAGGGTCTCTGCCGGATCAACACCACCGGCAATCCCGGCATGGCCAAAGGCGGCTCCGGGGACGTGCTGGCGGGGATCGTCGCCGCCCTGCTGGCCCAGAAGCCCCTGAACGGCCCCAAGGCCGACCCGGCTCTGCTGGCCGCCGCCGGGGTGTGTTACCACGGCGAGGCCGGGGACCGGGCGGCGGACCGGCTTGGGGAGTACGGCATGACCCCCTCCGACCTGCTGTCGGAGCTGCCGGGGGTGCTGCGGGACCACACGGAGCGGGACCATACCATCTGAAAACGGAGGAACGGATCGACGTGCGCAGACTTTTCGCCTGTGTACTGATGATGACCCTGCTGGCGGCCTGCGCCCCGGCGGGAGAGACCCCGGAGGACGCGGCCTTCCATTTACAGGAACACTACCGGGCCATGGCGGGCTTTTCCGCCACGGTGGACCTGACGGCGGAGTACGGCGACCGGGTCTACGACTTCACGGTGGACGCCCTCTGCCGAAAGGACGGCGAGACGGTGCTGACCATCACCGCCCCGGAGCTCATCGCCGGGATCACCGCCCGGCTGGCCGAGGGGGAGACCGTGCTGGAGTACGACGGGGCCGCCCTCTCCCTGGGCGATCTGGACGGGGATGGCCTCACCCCCGTGTCCGCCGTCCCCGAGCTGTTCCGGCAGGCGGCGGTGGGCTGGATGGCCCGGTGCGCCTGGGCGGACGAGGGGCGTACCCAGCTGCAGGCCCTCTGCCGGGACCCGGAGGCGGAGGAGGGGACCGGGGCGGAGTTCCTGATGCTCTTTGACCGGGAGACCTTCGCCCCCATCCGGGCGGAGCTGAGCCGGGACGGGGTGCGGGTGCTCACCGCCCAGTTCAGCGATTTCACTTTTTTGGAGATGACCGACGATGACACAGGAGACGGCCCGGACCTGGGCTGAGATCGACCTTTCCAATCTGGAGCACAACTACCGCGCCCTCCGATCCTGCGCCCCGGACAGCAGATTTTTGGGCACGGTGAAGGCCAACGGCTACGGCCACGGGGCCGTTCCCGTGGCGAGGAAGCTGGAGGCGCTGGGGGCGGACTACCTGGCGGTGGCCTGCCTCAGCGAGGCCAGAGAGCTGCGGGCGGCGGGGATCACCGCCCCCATCCTGATCCTGGGGACGACCCCCCCGGAGCTGGCCGGGGAGCTGGTGGATCTGGACGTCACCCAGAGCGTGTTCACAAAGGATATGGCCAAAGCCCTGTCCGACGCCGCCGGGGCCCGGGGCAGGCGGGCCAAAGTCCACCTGAAATGCGACACCGGCATGAGCCGCCTGGGAGTCCTCTGCCAGGACCCCATCCGCGCCGCCGATGAGCTGGCCGCCCTGGCCGCCTGGCCCCATCTGGACGTGGAGGGGGTGTTCACCCACTTCGCCGCGTCCGACGAGCCGGGAGAGGACAGCGAGGAGTACACCATGCTCCAGTTTACCCGGTTTCTGGACGTTTTGGCCCGGTGCAAGGCGCTCCACGGCCTGGAATTTGAAATTCGCCATTGCGCCAACAGCGGCGCTGTGCTACAATACCCCTGTACCCATCTGGATATGGTGCGCCCCGGCGTCGCCCTCTACGGCTGCTACCCCGACCCCTGCTGCGAGGGGCTGGACGGCCCCGGCCTGCGCCCGGTGATGACCCTCAAAAGCCGGGTGGCCGCCGTCCGGGACTTCCCGGAGGACACCCCCGTCAGTTACGGCCGCACCGCCCGGTTCGGCTGCGGCGGCGGGCGGACGGCGGTGCTGCCCATCGGCTATGCCGACGGCCTCCACCGTGCCCTGTCCAACGCCGGCTCCGTCTGGCTGGCCGGACAGCCCCGCCCCATCATGGGCCGGGTGTGTATGGATATGTGCATGATCGGCCTGGACCGATCGGCGAAGGTCGAGCCCGGGGACGTGGCCGAGATCTTCGGGGAACGCCTCCCCATCGAGGTGAACGCCCGGGCCGCCGGCACCATCTCCTACGAGCTGCTGTGCGCGGTGGCCTCCCGGGTCCCCCGCCTCTATCTGGATTGACCTGTTCCGCCCCTGGCGCATAGGATACCAGGGGAGCCCGCCGGATGAAGTCCGGCGGCGAGCCGCGGAGGTTTTCATTCCGCGGTCTCTCAGCGGTATAAAAACCTCCGCCCCGTGGGAGAATGATAGTACCCGGTCTACATAGCGGTAGCCGGGCACTATATCCGGCGGAGTGTGAAGTTCCTGTGGACAATAACGTCAAGCGAGGCGACATTTTTTACGCGGACCTGAGCCCGGTGGTGGGCAGCGAGCAGGGCGGCGTCCGCCCGGTACTCATCGTTCAGAACGACACCGGCAACAAACACAGCCCCACGGTGATCGCCGCGGCCATCACCTCCCAGATGGGGAAGGCCCGCCTGCCCACCCACATCACCCTGGCCGCCCACAGCTCCGGGCTTCCCAAGGACTCGGTGATCCTGCTGGAGCAGATCAGGACCCTGGACAAGAAGCGGCTGCGGGAGCATATGGGACGGGTGGACGACCAGGTCATGCGGCGGGTGGACAACGCCATCGCCGTCAGCTTCGGTCTCAACCCCGAGCGATTGGTTTGAACCGTTACCCAAGAGAGACGGAGCGCCGGTCACCGGCCGGCGCTCCCACGATGACGGAGGGATACATATGAAAAAGTGGAAGATCGCCTGTATCGTCCTGGCGGTCCTGCTGGCGGGCGTCACCGCGGCCTATGCCGCCACCGCCGCCGCGGCGGGCAGCCAGGGGGACCCCCTGGTGACCCTGAGCTATCTGCAGAGCGTGTTCCGGCCCCAGGTGGAGAAAATGGCCGAGGACACGGCAAAGGGCTATGAGACCGAGTTCCAGGACGCCCTGAACGGCGCCGGCGGCGCGCAGACGGGCGACTCCTCCTTTGCGGTGGTCACCTTGAGCCGGGGCCAGACCATCACCGGCAGGGTGGGCTGCGAGCTCATGCTCCGGGTGGGCTCCGCCACGGCGTCGGGGGGCAGTCCCGCCCTCATCGACACCACCGCCGGCTCCACCCTCTCCAGCGGCGGCGCCCTGGTCACCAACCACCTGTACATGGTCACCATCGAACCCCGCACCGTCACCGCCACCGCCGGCACCGTCAAGCTGCTGGTGCGGGGGCCCTACACGGTAGGGTGAATCCACTCGCTCAAAGCGCAAAACCGCCGAAAGGCGGTTTTGTTTTGCTTTACAAACGGGGCGGGGTTTGGTACAATAGCTCCCGAAAAAACACGGCATGGAGGTCGTTTTTATGGACAGGCAGTGGTTCGACGACATGGAGGCCCGCATCCCCCACGGGGAGGTGCGCACCCGGTTCGCCCCCTCCCCCACGGGGTATATGCACGTGGGGAATCTGCGCACGGCGCTGTACACCTGGCTCATCGCCCGGCACGCGGGGGGCAAATTCCTGCTCCGCATCGAGGACACCGACCAGGGCCGGCTGGTGGAGGGCGCGGTGGACGTGATCTACGCCACCATGCGCCGCTGCGGCCTCACCTGGGACGAGGGCCCCGACCTGGGAGGGCCGGTGGGCCCCTACATCCAGACCGAGCGGCGGCCCCTCTATCAGAAGTACGCGGAGCTGCTGGTGGAGAAGGGGGCGGCCTACTACTGCTTCTGCGAGAAGGCCGAGTCCAAGGAGGACTCCGGCCAGTTCGAGCGCTCCGACGACCCCTGCCGGGACCTGGACCCCGCCGAGGCGAAAGCCCGGGTGGAGGCCGGCGAGCCCTACGTCATCCGCCAGCGCATCCCCCACGAGGGCAGCACCACCTTCCACGACGCGGTCTACGGCGACATCACCGTGGAAAATTCCGAGCTGGACGACCAGATCCTGCTGAAGCGGGACGGCCTGCCCACCTATAACTTCGCCAACGTGGTGGACGACCATCTCATGGGCATCACCCATGTGGTGCGGGGCGCGGAGTACCTGTCCTCCGCCCCCAAATACGACCTGCTGTACCGGGCCTTCGGCTGGGAGATCCCCACCTACGTCCACTGCTCCTCCATCATGATCGCCGACCCGGAGACGGGGACGGTCCGCAAGATGTCCAAGCGCCACGGGGATCCCTCCTACGAGGACCTGATGGCCCAGGGCTATCTCAACGAGGCGGTGGTGAACTACGTGGCCCTGCTGGGCTGGGCCCCCCGGGGAGAGCTGGCCGAGCGGGAGTTCTTCACCCTGGACGAGCTTGCCGCCGTGTTCGACATCGAGGGGGTGTCCAAGTCTCCCGCCGCCTTCGATCTGGCGAAGCTCGCCTACTTCAACGCCTCCTACCTGCGCGCCATGGCCCCGGAGGACTTCGCCAGAGCCGCCGAACCCTGGATCCGGCGGGCGGTGACCAACCCCGCCTACGACCGGTTGGACATCGCCGCCCTGCTCCAGGCCCGGTGCGAAAAGCTGTCCGACATCCCGGAGAAGGTGGACTTCTTCGACGCCCTGCCGGACTACGACGCCGAACTGTTCACCAACAAGAAGTCCAAGACCGACCCGGATGTGTCCAAGGCCATGCTGGAGGCGGCCATCCCCATGCTGGAGGGGCTGCAAGGCTGGACTCAGGACGACATCCACGACGGGCTGGTGGGGCTGGCCGAGTCTTTGGGGGTGAAGAACGCCACCCTCATGTGGCCGGTGCGCATCGCCGCCGCCGGCAAGGCGGTCACCCCCGGCGGGGCGGTGGAGATCTGCCGCATTTTGGGCCGGGAGGAGACCCTCCGCCGGCTGCGGCTGGGGCTTGAAAAACTGAGCTGATCCAAAGGGGGCCGGCAGGACGCCGGCCCCCTTTTTTGATCGAAACCGCCCGCGGGCGGGAAACTTTCGGAAACCCCTTGCAAAACGCGCTCTGATTTGCTATGATAACACAGCCTGAGAAAGGCAAACGCGTTGTATCCGCCGGGGCGGAACGACAGCAAGGAGGAAATTGAATATGGAAACGACAATGAAACGCGAAAATGTCCTAAGACTGGCGCAGCTGGCGCTGCTGGTGGCCATCATCCTGGTGATGAAGCTGCTCGGCATCTCCAGCATCCCCGTGGGGCCGCTGAACATGACCTTCACCATGGTGCCCATCGCCGTCGGCGCCATGCTCCTGGGTCCTGTGGGCGGCGGCATACTGGGGATGATCTACGGCTTCACCAGCTTTTACGACGCCGTCGCCGGCGGCTCTGTGATGACGGGCATTTTCTTCCAGATCAGTCCCGTCCATACCTTCATCCTGTGCGTGGGAATGCGCATTCTGGTGGGTGTGCTGACGGGGCTGCTGTTTATGGGCCTGAAAAAGATCGACAAGACCGACACCATCTGCTACTTCGCGGGCGGCCTCGCCGCGCCGCTGCTCAACACCATCCTGTTCATGGGCTACATCGTGCTGGTGTTCTATCAGACCGACTACGTCCAGGAGCGGCTGGTGGCCCTGGGTGCCTCCGGGCCGCTGATGTTCGTGATCCTGTCCGTGGGCGTCCAGGGGCTGGTGGAGGCTCTGACGGGCCTCGTCATCGGCGGGATCGTGACCAAGGCGGTGGCCCACGCCCTGAAGATGTGACGAAATGAGGTGGGACGGATGATCCTCGCCGTGGATGTGGGCAATACCAATATCGTGCTGGGGGCGTTCCGGGGGGAGGAGCTGGTCTTTTCCGCCCGGTGCGCCACCGACCCGGACAAAACGGAGGACGAGTACGCCCTGCTGTTCCGTGGGATCCTGGCCATGCACCAGGTCCGGCCGGAGGACATCGACGGGGGCATCCTGTCCTCGGTGGTGCCTGTCCTGCGCGTCACCCTGCCCCGGGCGGTGGAGCTGCTCACCGGCAGGACGATGCTGGTGATGGGGCAGGACGTGGTCACCGACCTGGAGATGCGGGTGGACAACCCCGCCCAGGTGGGCAGCGATCTGATCGTGGACGCGGTGGCGGCCAAAAGCCTCTACCCCGCCCCCATCGCGGTGCTGGATATGGGCACCGCCACCACGCTCTCCGTCATCGGGGAGGACGGCGCCTATCTGGGCGGCATGATCATCCCCGGCCTGCGGGTGGCGGTGGACTCCCTGTCCAGCAGGACCGCCCAGCTTCCCCACATCAGCTTCGGCCCGCCCAGGGCCCTCATCGGCAAAAACACGGTGGACTGTATGCAGGCGGGCGCCGTCTACGGCTGCGCCGCCATGATGGACGGCCTGGTGGACCGGGTGGAGGAGGAACTGGGCCGGCCGCTGACCGCCGTTCTCACGGGGGGGCTGGCCCCGGCCATCGCGCCCCTCTGCAAGCGGAGGTTTGAACTCCAGCCCGACCTGCTCCTGCTGGGCCTGCGGCTGTTGTACGAGAAAAACGCGGAGAGGGGGAAAACGCCGTGCTGAAGGGAAAGACCGTGGTGCTGGGCGTCACCGGCGGCATCGCCTGTTTCAAGGCGGCGGCGCTGGCCTCCATGCTGGTGAAGCAGCACGCCGATGTGCAGGTGCTCATGACCGCCAACGCCACCCAGTTCGTCACCCCCCTCACCTTTGAGCAGCTCACCGGGAACAGGGCGCTGGTGGACACCTTCGACCGGAACTTCACCCACAGCGTGGAGCACATCGCCGTGGCGGACCGGGCGGATCTTGTGCTGATCGCCCCAGCCACCGCCAACGTGCTGGCAAAGCTGGCCCACGGCATCGCCGACGATATGCTCACCACCACCGTGCTGGCCTGCCGGTGTCCCAAGGCCGCCGCCCCCGCCATGAACACCGGGATGTACGAAAACCCCGTGACCCAGGACAATCTGGAGACTCTCCGGCGCTACGGCTGGGAGATCGTGGAGCCGGCCGAGGGCCGGCTGGCCTGCGGCGCGGTGGGCAAAGGCCGGCTGCCCGAGCCGGAGGAGCTGCTGGAGGTGTGCCTCCACGCCCTGGCCCACGAAAAGGACCTGACGGGCAGGCGGGTGCTGGTCACCGCCGGCCCCACCCGGGAGCCGCTGGACCCGGTGCGGTATCTCACCAACCGCTCCACCGGCAAGATGGGCTATGCCGTGGCCAGAGCGGCCAGTTACCGCGGGGCGGAGGTCACCCTGGTGTCCGGCCCGGTGGATCTGCCCCGCCCCGGCTGCATGGAGGTGGTGGACGTGACCACCGCCGGGGAGATGTACGACGCGGTGACCGCCCGGGCGGGCGATATGGACATCATCATCAAGGCCGCCGCCGTGGCCGACTACCGGCCCGCCCGGGTGGCGGAGGATAAGATCAAGAAGGCCGACGGCGAGCTGTCCCTCCCGCTGGAGCGGACCCGGGACATCCTGGCCGCCCTGGGCGAGGGGAAAAAGCCCGGCCAGTTCCTGTGCGGCTTCTCTATGGAGACAGAGCATGTCATCGAGAACAGCCGGAGCAAGCTGGAGCGGAAGCATTTGGACATGATCGCCGCCAACAGCGTGAAGCAGGCGGACGCCGGCTTCGGCGTAGACACCAACGTGCTCACCCTCATCACCCCGGACGGGGAACGGGAGCTGCCCCTGCTCAGCAAGTACGACGCTGCCAACGCCCTGCTGGACGCCATCCTGGAGCGCCTGTGAATCGGATCGGACCTGACAAGGCCCCGGCCAAACGGCCGGGGCCTTTGCGCATACTTTCCCGCCCCGGACGGCATACTATCCCAAAACAGGAAAGGCGGGGAAGGCATTGAATACGGAGACCTCCAAAAAGCTTCGGTACGCCGCGGCGGGGGGCGCCGCCGGACTGGTGAACGGATTTTTCGGCGGGGGCGGCGGCATGGTGCTGGTGCCCATGCTGGCGGGCAAGTGCGGCCTGGACCAGCGGAAGGCCTTTGCCACGTCGGTGGCGGTCATCGCGCCCCTGTGCACCCTGTCCGCCGGCATCTACTGGTACCGGGGGAGCATGGACGTCGCCCTGGCGCTGCCCTACCTGACGGGTGGCCTCATCGGGGGGCTCATCGGCGGGAAGGTGTACCGGCAGATGTCCATGAAGCTGCTGCGGCGGGCCTTCGCCCTGCTGATCCTCTACGGCGGGGTGAGGGCGCTGTTGTGACGGACTGGCTCCTCCCCCTGCTGGCCGGGGCGGTCACCGGGGTGCTGTCCGGCTTCGGCGTTGGGGGCGGCTCCCTGCTGCTGATCTATATGACCAGCTTCGCCGGGGTGCCCCAAAACCTGGCCCAGGGGGTCAATCTGCTCTACTTCCTGCCCGCCGCCGCCACCGCCCTGCCCGCCCACATCAAAAACGGGTATATCGAAAAAAAGGCGCTGTTCCCCGCCATCCTGGCGGGCCTCGCCGGAACGGCCCTGGCGGCGTGGCTGGCCACGGCGCTGGACGTGGGGCTGCTGCGCAAATGCTTCGGGGCGTTCCTGCTGGTGGTCGGGGCGCGGGAGCTGTTCCGCAAATAGAAAGAGCCGCTCCAGCGGAGCGGCTCTTTTCATGGGCTTATCTTACTTCTTGATGTTGAAAAAGGCCTTTTTGCCCAGATACTGGGCGGCGTCGCCCAGCTCCTCCTCGATGCGGAGCAGCTGGTTGTACTTGGCCACGCGGTCGGTGCGGCTGGGGGCGCCGGTCTTGATCTGGCCGGCGTTGACGCCCACCACGATGTCGGCGATGGTCACGTCCTCGGTCTCGCCGGAGCGGTGGGACACAACGGCGGTGTAGCCGGCCCGGTTGGCCTTCTCAATGGTGTCCAGGGTCTCGGTGAGGGTACCGATCTGGTTGACCTTGATGAGCACGGAGTTGGCCACGCCCAGCTCCAGGCCCTTGGCCACGCGCTCGGAGTTGGTGACGAACAGGTCGTCGCCCACCAGCTGGACGCGGTCGCCCAGGGCCTTGGTGAGCATGCCCCAGCCCTCCCAGTCGTCCTCGCCCATGCAGTCCTCCATGGAGATGATGGGATAGTTGTCGGCAAACTTCTTCCACATGTTGACCATCTGCTGGCGGGTCATGGTCTTGCCGGCCTTGGGCAGGGTGTAGGTGCCGTCCTCATGGTTGTACCAGTCGGACACGGCGGCGTCCATGGCGATCATGAAGTCCTCGCCGGGCTTGTAGCCGGCCTTCTCGATGGCGGCCACGATGCACTTGAAGGCGTCCTCGTCCTTCTTCAGGTTGGGGGCGTAGCCGCCCTCGTCGCCCACGCCGGCGGCGGGGGTGCCGTTGTCCTTCAGCACGCTCTTCAGGGTGTGGAACACCTCGGCGCACATACGGAGGGCTTCCTTCCAGGAGGAGGCGCCAACGGGCATGATCATGAACTCCTGGATGTCCACGTTGTTGGTGGCGTGGGCGCCGCCGTTCAGGATGTTCATCATGGGCACGGGCAGGGTCTTGGCGTTGACGCCGCCGATATAGTTATAGAGGCTCATGCCGCAGGACTCGGCCGCCGCCTTGGCCACGGCCAGGGAGGCGCCCAGGATGGCGTTGGCGCCCAGGCGGGACTTGTTGGGGGTGCCGTCCAGCTCGATGAGCAGCTTGTCGATGGCGGGCTGCTCCAGGGCGTTCATGCCCACCAGAGCCTCGGCGATCTCGGTGTTCACGTTGGCCACCGCCTTCTCCACGCCCTTGCCCTGATAGCGGCCCTTGTCGCCGTCACGGAGCTCGCAGGCCTCGTACACGCCGGTGGAGGCGCCGGAGGGGACCGCCGCGCGGCCCACGGTGCCGTCGTCCAGGACGACTTCCACCTCAACGGTGGGGTTGCCGCGGGAGTCCAGGATCTCACGGCCGATGACGTCAACGATTTCCAGCATTTGCTTCATGATGATTTTCTCCTCTCGAATTAATGATTTGATGTTATCTCAGTGTACGATCAGGGACTGGCCCGTCATCTCGGCGGGCTGGTCCAGGCCCATCAGATCCAGCATGGTGGGGCACAGGTCGGCCAGGCGGCCGTCCCGCAGCTTCACCTGGCCGGCGCCCACCACGCAGCAGGGCACCAGGTTGGTGGTGTGGGCGGTGAAGGGGGAGCCGTCGGGCTCCACCATGTGCTCGGCGTTGCCGTGGTCGGCGGTGATGATGACCTTGCCGCCCAGCTTCAGGGTGGCGGCCACCACCTGGCCCACGCCGTCGTCCACCGCCTCGGCGGCCTTGACGGCGGCCTCGTACACGCCGGTGTGGCCCACCATGTCGCAGTTGGCGAAGTTCAGGATGACCACGTCGTACTTGCCGCTCTCGATGCGCTTGACGCACTCCTCCGTGACCAGGGGCTCGGACATCTCCGGCTGGAGGTCGTAGGTGGCCACCTTGGGGGAGGGGATCAGGCATCGGTCCTCGCCGGGGAACACCTGCTCCACGCCGCCGTTGAAGAAGAAGGTGACGTGGGCGTATTTCTCGGTCTCGGCGATGCGCAGCTGGGTCATCCCCAGCTTGGAGATATACTCCCCGAAGATGTTGTGCAGCGTCTCCTTGGGGTAGGCGATGACCACGTTGGGCATGGACGCATCGTAGGAGGTGGTGCAGACGTAGTGGAGGGGGAAGAAGCCCTTTTTGCGCTCAAATCCCTTGAAGTCGGGATCCACAAGGGAGCGGGTGATCTCCCGGGCCCGGTCGGGCCGGAAGTTCATGAACAGGATGGCGTCCCCGGCCCCGATCTCGGCCCCCCTGCAGGTGACCACGGGCACCATGAACTCGTCGGTGACGCCGGCGTCGTAGGACCTCTGCACCGCGTCCACCGGGTCGGGATTGAACTCCGCGCTCTCTCCGTAGACCATGGCGGCGTAAGCCTTCTCCACCCGGTCCCAGTTGGTGTCCCGGTCCATGGCGTAGTACCGGCCCTCCACGGTGGCGATCTTCGCCCCGTATTTGCCGCAGGTCTCCTTCATCCGGGCCACGAAGCCCTTGCCGGAGGTGGGGGGCACATCCCGCCCGTCCAGGAAGCAGTGGACATAGATCTTTTCCGCCCCCAGATCGTGGGCCAGCTTGACCGCGGCCTCGATGTGGGTGATGTGGGAGTGGACCCCGCCGTCGGACATAAGGCCGTAGATGTGGACGGCTCGGCCCGCCTCTTTGGCGGCGTTAATGGCGTCCACATAGGCCTTGTTCTCAAAGAAGGTCCCCTCGTCGATGGCCTTGGAGATCTTGGGCAGATCCTGGAACACCACCCGGCCCGCGCCGATGTTGGTGTGGCCCACCTCGCTGTTGCCCATCTGGCCGTCGGGCAGGCCCACGTCCAGCCCGGAGGCGGACAGCTTACACACCGGGTTTTCGGCAAAGATGCGGTCCAGATTGGGGGTCCTGGCGGCGGCGATGGCGTTGTCCCCCGGCAGAGTGGAGGAGGAGATGCCGAAGCCGTCCATGATGATAAGGGTAGTCGGTGTTTTCATAGAAACCCCTTCGCTTTTTTACTGGTTGGCCGCGTTGATGATGGCCACGAAATCGTCGGGCTTCAGGGAGGCGCCGCCGATGAGGCCGCCGTCGATGTCGGGCTGGGCCAGCAGCTCGCGGGCGTTCTTGGCGTTCATGGAGCCGCCGTACTGGATGGTGACGGCCCGGGCCACGCGGGCGCCGAACTGCTTGCGGATAATGGAGCGGATGTGGGTGCAGACCTCGCCGGCCTGCCCGGCGGTGGCGGTCTTGCCGGTGCCGATGGCCCAGATGGGCTCGTAGGCGATGACCACCCGGCGCACCTGGTTCTCGTTGAGGCCGGACAGGGCGGTCTTGACCTGATAAGAGATCAGCTCCTCGGTGACGCCCAGCTCCCGCTGCTCCAGGCTCTCGCCCACGCAGACGATGGGCTTCAGCCCCGCCTCCAGGGCGGCCTTGACCTTCTTGTTCACGGTGAAGTCGGTCTCGTTGTAGTACTGGCGGCGCTCGGAGTGGCCGATAATGACGTACTTGGCGCCCACGTCCTTGAGCATCTCGGCGGTGACCTCGCCGGTATAGGCGCCGGAGGCCTCGTAGTGGCAGGTCTCGCCGCCGATGGACACCCGGGTGTCCTTGAAGGCCTTGACAGCGCCGGCGATGTTCACGCCGGGCACGCACAGCACCACCTCGCACCACTTGTGGCGGCCCAGGTTGGGCTTGATGGCCTCGGCAAAAGCCTTGGTCTCGGTGAGGGTCTTGTTCATCTTCCAGTTGCCGGCGATGATGGTCTTGCGGTATTTCAGATTCATGAGAGTCGAGCTCCTTTATTCGTATATATTAGAATGATTCAGGCATCAAGAAGGCAGGCGACGCCCGGCAGTTCCTTGCCCTCCATGAACTCCAGGGAGGCGCCGCCGCCGGTGGAGATGTGGGTCATCTTGTCGGCGTAGCCAAGCTGCTGCACGGCGGCCGCGCTGTCGCCGCCGCCGATGATGGTGATGGCGTCGGTCTTGGAGAGGGCCTCGGCCACCGCCTTGGTGCCCACGGCGAACTTCTCAAACTCGAACACGCCCATGGGACCGTTCCAGATGACGGTGCCGGCATTGGCCACCGCCTTGCAGTACAGCTCCACGGTAGCGGGGCCGATGTCCAGGCCCTGCCAGCCGGCGGGGATCTCGCCGGCCTTGACCACCTGGGAATTGGCGTCGGCGGAGAAGGCGTCGGCGGCCACGGTGTCCACGGGCAGGAGCAGCCTCACGCCCTTCTCGGCGGCTTTCTTCACCATGTCGTTGGCGTAGTCCTCCCAGTCGGCCTCCAGCAGGGAGTCGCCCACCTGGCCGCCCTGGGCGGCGGAGAAGGTGTAGGACATGCCGCCGCCGATGATGACGGTGTCGGCGATCTCCAGCAGGTTGTTGATGACGCCGATCTTGGAGCTGACCTTGGCGCCGCCCAGGATGGCGACGAGGGGGCGCTTGGGATTGGCCAGGGCGCCGCCGATGACCTCCAGCTCCTTCTGGATCAGGAAGCCGGACACGGCGGGCAGATAGTCCGCCACGCCGGCGGTGGAGGCGTGGGCGCGGTGGACGGCGCCAAAGGCGTCGGACACGTACACGCCGCCCTCCCCGGCCAGATCGGCCATGGCCTTGGCGGTGGCGGGGTCGTTCTTGGTCTCGCCCTTCTCAAAGCGGGTGTTCTGGAGCAGCATGATCTGGCCGGGCTGGAGCGCGGCGGCCTTGGCCTGAGCGTCGGGGCCCACCACGTCGTCCGCCAGGATGACCGGCTTGCCCAGCAGCTCGCTGAGACGGGCGGCCACAGGCTCCATGCGCAGGGCGTCCAGGGACTTCTTCCACTTCTCCTCGGTGAGGGTGGCGGGGTCCTTGCCCTTCTCGGTCTGCTTCTTCACCCATTTCTCAAAATTGGCCTCGGGCTTGCCCAGATGGGAGCAGGCGATAACGGCCGCGCCCTGGTCCAGCAGATACTGGATGGTGGGCAGGGCGGCGCGGATACGCTTGTCGTCGGTGATGGCGCCGCTGCCGTCCTTGGCCTGGGGCACGTTGAAATCGCACCGCAGCAGGACCTTCTTGCCGGCGACGTCGATGTCTTTGACGGTCTTCTTGTTGTAGTTCATGTTCAAGCTCCTTTCGTCAAGTCGATGTGATAGGGGCGGGTTCTGACAAATCAAAGAGGGTCACAACTCCGCCATCTCGCCTTCCCCGGACAGACCGGGAAAGCCTTGCTGCTTCAGGGCCTCGTAGGCGAGGACGGCCACGGAGTTTGCCAGGTTGAGGCTCCGGGCGTCGGGCCGCATGGGGATGCGGACGCACCGATCATAGTGGGCCATGCGGAACCACTCGGGCAGGCCGGCGGTCTCCTTGCCGAAGAACAGCCAGCAGCCGTCCCGGAAGCGGGCCGCGGAGTAGTCCCGGGGGGCCTTGGTGGTGGCGAGCCACAGATCGTCCGCCGCCTCGGGGTGGGCGCGGAACAGCTCGTCCAGGCCGGAGTACACGTGCAGATCCACCATGGGCCAGTAGTCCAGTCCGGCCCGCTTCACCGCCCGGTCGCTGATGTCGAACCCCAGGGGCTCCACCAGATGGAGGCGGCTGCGGGTGGCCGCGCAGGTCCGGGCGATGTTGCCGGTGTTCATGGGGATCTCTGGCTCCACCAATACGATATTGACCATATTACCCTCCCTCAGCCACCGAACATTATATCGGCTCGATGCGCAAAAGGCAAGAGAAAAAGTGGCGAAACTGTCCAAATATTCACCTTTTTTGCTGTCACTTTGCCGAAGTCAGACCTCAATGACAGATTTTTCCCTTTTTCCGCGGGAGAGGTTGTCTTTTCCAGAGGGGTGTGATACAATATTTCCCCGGAGGCGGAAAAAGTTTTCCCGATTTCAGGGAACTATTTTCCCCCGCCTCCGTCTAAGCGGTCAACGGCGGAAACGGCCGCCGCCAAATCCCCGATGATAAGGAGAATATGAAATGAAAAAGACGATCGCTCTTGTCCTGGCCCTGATGATGGCGCTGTGCCTGTGCGCCTGCGGCAAGACCCAGACCGGCCCCGGCCCCGCCCAGAACGCCGATCTGGACATGACGGCCTTCTACGAGGCCACCATGGAAAAGCACGAGTTTCCCGGCATGGTGCTGGCCGAGGGCGACATGCTGGAGATGTCCTACCCCGGCCTGTCCGCCCTGGACGGGGTGGCCGAGTTCCAGGTCTACACCCCCATGATGACCGGCGCCGCCGCTGAGCTGACCCTGGTGAAGCTGGCCGATCCCTCCGCCGCCGACGCCGTCAAGACTGTGTTCGACGCCCGGGTGGCCGCCTGCACCGAGGATGGCATGAACTACCCCGAGACCATCGACGCCTGGGTGAACAACTGCCGCCAGGTGACCGCCGGCAATTACATGATGCTGGTGGTCCACACCGACTGCGACGCCATCCAGTCCGAATTCGAGGCCGCCGTCCAGGCGAAGTAAAGGAGAACGAAATGAAAAAACGCAGCTTGGCTTTGATCCTGCCCCTGGCGCTGGCGCTGGGCCTGTGCGCCTGCGGGCCCAAGACGGAACAGGGCCCCGGCCCTGTCAGCGCTCCTCCCGCCACCCAGGAGCCCTCCGAGGGCCCCGTGGGCGACGGCACCGATCAGGACAACATGACGGCGGCGCCCTCCACCGAAACTCCCTCTGAGGAGCCCAGCGAGGCGCCCTCCGCTCCTCCCATCGTCATGCCCGGCGGTCCCGGCCCCCAGGAGCCCGAGGACGAGACCGTCCTGGCGCCCTCCGGCGTTGGTGAGGGAGACGTGGATCTGCACTTCTTTATGGACGAGCTGTTCCCCACCATCAGCGAGTACGAGTTCCCGGCTATGGAGCTGATGAGCGACGAGCGGCTGATCCACGAGTACCCCGGCCTGGGGGCCGTCCCCGTGAAGCAACGGCTCATCTACACCCCCATGATGACCGGCGTGGCCTGTGAGTTCGCCTTCGTGGAGGTGGAGGACGAGGCCGACGCGGACGCGGTGAACGCCATCTTCCAGGAGCGCATCGACAGCCAGATCGAGGGGGGCGCCTTCTATCCCGCCATGATCGAGCAGTGGGAGAACAACGCCCGCATCTACGCCGAGGGGAAGTACGTGATCCTGGCCGTCCACGAGATGTCCGAGTACATGGTGGACGCCGATTTCCCCACAGCCCTCGGGTTCGGCTGATCCAGTTTTGTCCCGCTGACCATCCGGCGGGGGCCGCCGCACCGACGGCCCCCGCCGTTCCATTTTGACGAGAGGTGACCGCCTATGGTCTTTTCCACCCCCTATTTCCTGTTCCTCTACCTGTGCGTGGTGCTGCTGGTCTACTATATCACCCCGCTGAAGCTGCGCAACCTGGCGCTGCTCATCCTCAACCTGATCTTCTACGGCTGGGGGGAGCCGGTGTATATCCTCATCATGTTCGCCTCCATCGGCATCGATTACACCCACGGGATGCTGGTGACCCGCTGCAAGAACAGGGGGAACCTTCGGGGAGCGAAAGCGGCGGTGGCCTCGTCGGTCATCTTCAACCTGGCGCTGATGTTCTTCTTCAAGTACTGGGACTTCATCGCCGGCAACGTGAACGCCCTGGCCGGATTTGAGCTGATGAAGGTGCTGGGCCACCCGCTGCCCATCGGCATCTCCTTCTACACCTTCCAGACCATGAGCTACACCATCGACGTGTACCGGGGGGACGCCCGCACCCAGAAGAACATCATCACCTTCGGCACCTTCGTCACCCTGTTCCCCCAGCTCATCGCCGGGCCCATCATCAAGTACAAGGACCTCGACGAACAGCTGGAGCACCGGGAGCACACGGTGGACAAGTTCGCCTCCGGCGTGCAGCGGTTCACGGTGGGCCTGGCCAAAAAGGTGCTGCTGGCCAACGCCATCGGCCAGCTGTGGGATGTGTACAAGGCCACCCCCACCGGGGAGCTCACCACCCTGGGGGCCTGGCTGGGCGTGCTGGCCTTCTCCCTCCAGCTCTACTTCGACTTCTCCGGCTACTCGGACATGGCCATCGGCCTGGGGCGGATGCTGGGCTTCGAGTTCCTGGAGAACTTCAACTACCCCTATCTGTCCAGATCGGCCACCGAGTTCTGGCGGCGGTGGCACATCTCCCTGGGGTCCTGGTTCCGGGAGTACCTGTACTTCCCCCTGGGGGGCAGCCGGGTGAAGGCCCCCCGGATGATCTTCAATCTGCTGGTGGTCTGGGCCGCCACCGGCATCTGGCACGGAGCCAGCTGGAACTTCCTGATCTGGGGGCTGTACTACTTCGTGCTGCTGGTCGTCGAAAAGACCTTCCTGCTGAAACGGATGGAGAAGCTGCCCGCCTGGGTCGGCCATGTGTACGCCCTGTTCCTTATCATGGTGGGCTGGGCCATCTTCGCGGTAGAGGACTTCGGGCAGCTGGGCGGCTATTTGAAGGCCATGTTCGGCTTCGGGGCCGGCTTTGTGGACGGGGACTTCCTCTACTACTTCGTCAACTACCTGCCCATCCTGGCCATCGCCTGCGTGGCCTCCACCCCCCTGGCCAAAAACCTGTGGAAGAAGCTGCCGGAGAAGGTATGGAAGGCCGCCCTGCCGGTGGTCTTGGTGCTGGGGCTGGTGCTGGCCACCGCCTACCTGGTGGACGGCACCTACAACCCCTTCCTGTATTTCAGATTCTAAAGGAGGCGCGGACATGAGCAAAAAGTATTCGATTTTCATCACCGTCCTGTTCTGCGTCTTCATCTTCGGGTTCTGCGGATGGCTCATCTGGGACATGGCCCATCCCAGGGACTTCTCCGAGCAGGAGAACCGCTGGCTGGCCCAGATGCCGGAGCTTAAAGTCGGCCGGCTGGAGTTCCCCGGGCTGATGAACGGCACCAACGGGGGCAACTTCTTCAGCGGCGAGTTCATGGAGGACTTCGAGGACTTCGTCACCGACCAGTTCCCCCTGCGGGATCAGTGGATCCACCTGAAGGCCCAGTCGGAGCGGCTGCTGGGCAAAAAGGAGAACAACGGCGTCTACTTCGGGAGGGACGGGCAGACCCTGTTCGCCTTCTTCGATCCCCCCGCCGCCGATGATCTGCAGAAGCGGATGGGGTACGTCGATTCCCTGGCGGGCAATGTGGACGTGCCGGTATACTTCTCCCTGGTGCCCGACAAGAGCCGCGTGTGGGCGGACAGGCTGCCCGCCAACGCCCCCAACGTGGACGACGGCTCCATGAACGAGGCGGCGAAGGCCCTGGCCGGGGAGAATGTGAATTATATCGACCTGTACGGGGCCCTGTCCGGGGACGATGCGTTCTACCGCACCGACCACCACTGGACCACCATGGGGGCCTATCAGGGCTTCACCGCGCTGTCCTTCGGCCTGGGCCGCTCCGGCGCCCTGATCGACTACGAGCCCCAGCTCCGCTCCGACACCTTCTATGGCACCACCTGGTCCTCCTGCGGGGCGGGATGGGTCAAACCGGACAGCATCTATACCGTCGTCCCCGAGGGCGGCCTCAACGGTCAGGTCACCGTCACCCGCTACCCGGAGGGGAAGCCGGTGGACGGCTCCCTCTACGACCTGTCACGGCTGGAGGTCAAGGATAAGTACTCCATGTTCCTGGGAGGGAACCAGCCCCTGTGCATCCTGCGCAACCCGGAGGGGACCGGCCGCCTGCTGGTGGTCCGGGACTCCTACTCCGACTCTCTGGCCCCCTTCCTGGCCCTCCAGTTCGAGGAGGTCCATCTTTGGGACTTGCGGTATAATAATATGTCTTTAAAACAGTACGTAGAGGACAACGGCATCGACCAGGTGCTGGTGCTCTACTCCGCCTCGAATTTCTCCAGCGACAACAACCTGTTCAAGCTGGGGCTGTGAGTTGAAACGCAAAAAATCTCCGCCCTCCCGCGGGAGGACGGAGATTTTTATGTCAACTAAATCACCCCGCCTGGGCCAGCAGAGGGGCGGTGGCTTGCCGCACCCGGCATCCGGCGTCCGTCATGGCGCTCCACAGGCTCCGGGACAGGGCCAGGCCCGCCCCGTCGCAGTTCAGCTCCACCCGGTTGAGCCGCCGGGTGGACAGCGCCCGCATGATCCCGTTCGCGGAGGAATAGTCCTCCCCCCGCAGATCGGGCTCCCACAGCACGTAGCCTGCCCCCTCCAGGGCGGCTTTGCCGTCCCCGTCCAAGGCGGGGGCCTCCGCCAGCAAAACCGGGTATCGGGCAATGGCCGCCAGAAGGGCGGCGCCCTCCTCCGCCTGGGCCAGACACTCCCCGGCGTTCTCCCCGGTCAGGATCAGGCCGATGGTGTGGCCTCCGGCGGCCAGGCGGCGCACCAGGCCGTCGTTGGCGGCCAGCTCGCCGGGGGCAAAGAGGAACAAAGCCCGCTGGTTGGCGTTCTCCAGCAGCCGGACGGCCTCCTCCCCCTGTTCTCCCCAGCGATAGGCCAGGGCCGCCTCCGCGCCCGTGCCGGGCAGGGGCTCGGAGGGGCGGGGAGCTGCGGTGGGGGCCGCGGTGGGGGCCGCGGTGGAGGTGGGAGAGGCCGGAGGCTGGATGGACTTCAGATAGCGGTCGTAGTTGTTGGCCATCAGGCTGGCGGCGGCAGCCACATATTCCGCGTCGCTCAGCACCACCGCGCTGTTGCTCACCCGGACCAGGGTACCGTAGGGAGTGCGGGTGAGAGAGCAATTGATGCTGCCGAAGTAATTGCACAGCCACAAGATGGGGAGAAACACCATGGTGTTGCGGGTCACGGCGCGGATATTCAGCGGGGTGTCAAAGGTATCGTAGGAGGTGTTGTTCTGCAGATCGAAGGTGACGGCCCGCTGCCCGTCTCCCACAGTCAGGGTCCAGCGGGAGGGGTTGTACTGGGCGGTGACCCCCAGATTGATGCCGGTGGTCCGGCTGGACAGCATGATATAGGGCACGTACAGCACCCCGCCCACCGTCATGGGCATATTCCCGGCGGTCATCTCCACGGGGGTGTCGTTCACCGCCATCTGGTAGACGCCCGCGGGGGCGGCGCCGGCGGTGGAGATGAGTCCCAGGAGAAGAGCCGCGCACAGGGCGGCGGCCAGGATGATGTTCAAGGTCCGCTTCACGGCGCGGCCTCCTTTCCAAAAGCTGTTTTACGCGGGATGGTCCTCCAGCCAGCGGCGGATCAGGTCCAGCGCGTGGTTGGCGGCCATGGTGCGGACCCAGAACCGGCCCTCCACCGCCCGGGCCAGGTGGAGTTCCCGCACCTGGACGCCCTCCGGGGCGGCCAGGGCCACATAGACCAGGCCCACAGGGTTGCCCCGCTCGTCGCTGTCCGGGCCGGCCACGCCGGTGACGGACACGGCCAGGTCGCAGCCCAGGACCCGCCGGGCGCCCTTTGCCATCTGTTCCGCCACATCCGCGCACACCGCGCCCTTTTCATCCAGCAGCGCCCGGGACACCCCCAGCACATCGGCTTTGGCCTCGTTGGCATAGCTGACGATCCCGCCCTTCAAAACGGCGGAGGAGCCGGCCAGATCGGTCATCCGCTTGGCGATGAGCCCGCCGGTGCAGCTCTCCGCCGTACCCATGGTGAGGCCCCGGGCCTTCAGGCCCTCCAGCACCACCTGCTCCAGCCCGGACACGTCCGCGCCGTAGACCCTCCGGCCCAGGAGGGCCCGGACCTCCGCCTCCACCGGGGCGATGAGGGCGGCGGCCTGCTCCGCCGTGTCCGCCTTGGCGGTAATGCGGAGCTCCACCTCCCCCTCCTTGGCGTAGGGGGCCAGGGTGGGATTGGTCAGTTGGTTCATCCGCTCCCGGAGCAGGGATTCCACCTCCGACTCCCCCATGCCGAACACCCGGAGGGTGCGCGAGCGGATGACCCCCTCGCTCAGACGGGCCAGCCAGGGCACAGCCCGCTCCCGGAACATGGGGAGGCACTCTCTGGGCGGGCCGGGCAGCATGACCACGTAGTTCCCGCCGCTCTCGAAGGCGCAGCCGGGGGCGGTGCCCCAGGCGTTGTCCAGGATGGTGCAGCCCTCCGGCAGGTATGCCTGCTGGAGGTTGTTGTCAGTCATCCGCCGGCCCATTTTGGTGAAAAACGCCTCGATCTGAGCGGCGCACTCGGGGTGGAACACCAGCTCTTTGCCAAAGGCCTCCGCCAGGGTCTGCTTGGTGAGGTCGTCGCAGGTGGGGCCCAGGCCGCCGGTGGTGATGATCACATCGGCCCGCTCCCGGGCAATGGCCACCGCCGCCTTCAGCCGCTCCGGGTTGTCCCCCACCACCGAGTGATAGCGGACGTTGAGCCCCAGGGCGGTGAGCTCCCGGCTCAGGTCCCGGGCGTCGGTGTTCAGGATGTTGCCCAGCAGCAGCTCGGTGCCCACGCACAGCAGCTCCACGGTGTGGCTCATGAGATGCGCCCCTTTTCTGAAGATTATTTTTTATTTTACCCCCAAAGGGCGGAAACGTCAACTGAAAACAACCGATTGACATCGGGCCCGAAATTGAGTAAAATAGCGTAGCACGCCCCGATAGCTCAGCAGGATAGAGCGACCGCCTCCTAAGCGGTAGGCCGCTGGTTCGAATCCAGTTCGGGGTGCCAAAACGCCGATTTTCCTCCGCTTTCGTCAGGAAGCACAGGGAAGCCGGCGTTTTTATTTGGCGAGGACCTTCCGCAATCGCCGATATTGACATCCTTCCGGCAGTTTGGTATGCTTTACGCGGGACAAGCACTACACCCGCAAACGCGGCCCAATGCCTGCTACGGGCAGAAAAGGCCGGGAAGGACTGAGAAAATGACACCAGAGGAAAAGAAGCAGTTACAGATCGCCGCCTGCCGGGTCCGCATGGGGATCATCGAGGGCACCCACGCAGCCAAGTCCGGTCACCCCGGCGGAAGTATGTCCGCCGCCGATCTGTTCACCTACCTGTACTTCAAGGAACTGAACGTCGACCCCGCCAACCCCAAAATGCCGGAGCGCGACCGCTTCGTCCTGTCCAAGGGCCACACCGCCCCCGGCCTGTATGCCGCGCTTGCGCTGCGGGGCTTCTTCCCCTGGGAGGATCTGAAGACCCTGCGCCACATCGACAGTTACCTCCAGGGCCACCCCAACATGGATATGGTCCCCGGCGTGGATATGTCCACCGGCTCTCTGGGCCAGGGCATTTCCGTGGCGGCGGGCATGGCGCTGGCGGCACGGGTGCAGGGCAACTCCTGCCGGGTCTACACCCTGCTTGGCGACGGCGAGATCGAGGAGGGCGAGGTCTGGGAAGCGCTCATGTTCGCCCACCACTACAAGCTGGACAATCTGTGCGTCATCATCGACAATAACGGCCTGCAGATCGACGGCCCCATCGACCAGGTGATGAGCCCCTATCCCATCGTGGACAAGGTGAAGGCCTTTGGGTTCGAGGTGGTTGAGATCGACGGCCACGACTTCGATCAGATGGAGGCGGCCTTTGCCAGAGCGAGAGAGACCAAGGGCGTGCCATTCGCCATCGTGATGAAGACCACCAAGGGCAAGGGCATCAGCTTTATGGAGGATCAGGTGGGCTGGCACGGCAAGGGCCCCAACGACGCGGAATATGAGCAGGCTATGGCGGAGCTGGATCAGAAGCTGGCGGAACTGGAGGCGATGTGAGATGAGCGAAGTGAAAAAGATCGCCACCCGTGAGAGCTACGGCAACGCCCTGAAAGAACTGGGCGCGACCCATCCTGAAATCATCGTTTTTGACGCTGATCTGGCCGACTCCACTAAAACCGGCATGTTTCGCAGGGAATTCCCCGACCGGCACTTCAACTGCGGCATCGCCGAGGCGAATATGATGGCGGTGGCCGCCGGCGCCGCCACCATGGGGCTGGTGCCCTTCGCCTCCAGCTTTGCCATGTTCGCCTCGGGCCGGGCCTATGAGCAGATCCGCAACTCCATCGGCTATCCCCGCCTGAATGTAAAGATCTGCGCCTCCCACGCGGGTATCTCCGTGGGCGAGGACGGCGCGTCCCACCAGTGCTGCGAGGACTTCGCGCTGATGCGCTCCATCCCCGGCATGGTGGTCATGTGCCCCGCGGACGACGTGGAGGCCCAGGCCATGGTCAAGGCCGCCTATGCGTACAACGGCCCGGTGTATATCCGGCTGGGCCGCTCCCCGGTGCCTGTGTTCGAGCACCGGCCCGACTACTCCTTCACCATCGGCAAAGGCGAGGTGCTGGCGGAGGGCGGCGACGTGGCCATCATCGCCACCGGCCTCATGGTCTACGAGGCGATGGAGGCTGCGAAGCTGCTGGCGGAACAGGGCGTCCACGCCCGGGTCATCAACATGGCCACCATCAAGCCGCTGGACGAGGAGCTGGTGCTGAAGGCCGCCAGAGAGTGCGGGAAGATCGTCACCGCCGAGGAGCACTCCATTATCGGCGGGCTGGGCGAGGCGGTGTGCGCGGTGATCGCCGAGAGCGGCGTGCCCTGCAAGGTGAAGCGAGTGGGCGTCAACGATGTGTTCGGCCACTCCGGCCCGGCGGCGGCGCTGCTGAAGGAGTTTGGCCTGTCCGCGGAGCATATCGCCGAGGTGGTCAAGTCCTTCTGACAGAGTATCAAAAAGGCGCGGAGCGATGCTCCGCGCCTCTTTTCGCGCCATCGGCGCCGGGCCCCGTCCGCTGTCCTGTCCCGGCGCGGCCCTTTCGCGCTCACTGGGTGAGCTTTTTGATCCAGTTGTACTTGCGGAAGTGGAGGAAGGTGGGCAGCCCCTTGAAGATCTGGTCGGACTGGATCACCATGACCACCGCCTCCACCGGCCAGTGAAGCACAAAGGCGGACAGGAAGGACAGGGGCATGACGATGAGCCAGGTGGAGATCATGTTCATCTTCATGACGAATTTGGCGTCCCCCGCGCCCTGGATGACCCCGAAGCTGGTGGGCATCTGGTAGGACATCCCCACCATCACCACCCCCATGATGGCGATGAGATCCAGGGCCATGGCGGTGGTCTCCTCCGACAGGCTGTACATGGACAGCAGGGGCCGGCGGAGCAGCACCAGCGCCGCGCCCAGGATCACCCCCACCCCCAGGTTGACGGCGCTCATGGAGCGGGCGTCCGATTTGACCCGGGCCAGGTCTCCCCTGCCGATGGCGGTGCCGATCATCACGGCGGTGGTGGAGGACAGGCCCATGACGATGACCTTCAGGTACTGATAGAAGGTGGTGGCCACCGAGTTTGCGGCGATGGCGGCGTCGGACAGATGGCCCAGGATGGCGGTCTGCATGGGCACCGACACCCCCCACAGCACCTGGGAGCACATGTTGGGCAGATAGACCCTGGTGAAGTCCCGCCGGAGGGCGGCGTCGCCCTTCCACCAGGGGCCGGCAAACAGCCGCAGCTTTTTGTCCACCCGGGCCACATAGAACAGTACGATGGCCAGCTCCAGCACCCGGGCGATGAGGGTGCCGACGGCGGCCCCCCGCACCCCCATCTCCGGGAAGCCGAACTTGCCGAAGATCAGGGTGTAGTTCACCCCCACGTTCACCACCAGGGACACGATGGAGATGTAGAAGGAGATGTTCACCGTCCCCACGCTGCGGAGCGCCGCGTACAGGGTGTTGGAGATCATATACAGAAGGAAGGTCCACTGGATGACGGACAGGTACTCCATGCCCTGGGCGATGATGGCGTCGGAGCCCGTGAACAGGCGCAGCAGGGGCCGGGGGAACAGCACGCAGACGGCCACCAGCACCCCGCCGATGGCCGCCGACAGCTTCAGGGCGATGCCGGTGAGGGTGCGGATGGGCTCCACCCGCCTCTGGCCCCAGTACTGGGCGGAGATAGCCACCAGGGTGTTCCCCACCGACAGGGCGAACTGCTGGACCATGAAGAACACCTGGTTGACGGTGGCGGCCCCGTCCAGGGCCACCTCGGCGTATTTCCCCAGCATGATGTTGTCCGCCATGTTGACGCTGTACGCCACCAGGTTTTGCAGCACCACCGCCGCCGCCATGACGAAAAACGTCTTGTAAAAGGCGGGGTCGTGGGTAAAAAAGGTCTCCTTTGAGGCCTGGGAGGGGCTGTTCATAGAGCGGTCACGTCCTGTCAGTTCAGTTCACCATGTTGATCTTCTGGCCGGTCACCAGGGGATAGCTCACCAGCTGGTCGCCGTCCAGATCCTCTCTGCGCATGTCCACGCCGGTGATCTGGCTGTTCTCATAGGTGGTGTAGTAATAGACGCCGGCGTCGGTGTCACAGCAGGAGGAGTAGATGGTGTACTCAAATTTGTGCCCCACCCGGCAGCAGCCCATCTGCTGGGCCACCGAGCCGAGGATGTGGAAGAACTGGCTGATGCTGGAGCAGGCGTCCTTTTCGCACACCGAGTTGGCCCGGGTGAAGGCCGCCTTCACGAACCGGGAGGCGGAGGACAGGTCGCCGGGGATGCCCATGCCGCCCATGCCCCGGCTGTAAGCGGCCAGGGGGAGGTCCAGCTCGGAGGCGAAGCGGTCGGTGGCCTCCTCCCGGGTGCAGCCCATGTAGTTGGCCAGGTTCAGCAGGTGGAAGTCGAAGGGCGGGTTGTTGGTGAGGACCTTCACCGGGTCCTCATAGATCCGCAGGCCGTCCGCCATGGGCTCGGCCACGACGCACTCCTCCCGGTCGGAGATGATCCAGTGGAGGGGGGAGGCGGGGAGCTGCTCGCTAAAGTTGATGGCGGCCAGATTGATCCTGTCCAGCAGGGCCTTTGCCTCGGCCACGGTGGCGCACTGGCCCAGCACCCAGGGGATGAACTCGAAGGGGGCCACGTTGTCCTTCCCCTCCGCCTCGGGCAGATAGACCGCGTTGCCGGGGAAGTTGAGCCCCGCCATGCCCAGGCCCTTCTCGTTCACCGCGTCGTAGTAAAGGGGATAGCCCTCCGCCACGTAGGCCATGCCGATCATGGCGAAGTGGGAGGGCCTCTCCCCCATCCGGCGGAACCGGAAGGGATAGTTCCGGGGGGTGACGGTGACCGTCTCGTTGTAGGAGAACTCCAGATCCAGATTGCGGCCGAAATAGTGGTGATCGGTGAGGAAAGAGACAGCGGTACACATTGGCGAAAGACCTCCCTGTTTGATGTTCGGACACATTAAAGTGATTATACAGGATGCGCGGGCAAAAGGCAATCCCGCCGGGAGAAAATCAATGGACAGGAGCGGATGGGTGTGTTATAATACATGTGCTCAACAACTAATCGGATGGGAAGTGTACTTATGAGCGACTATTTCGGCAAAGAGACCCCCAAGCTGGGCTTCGGCCTCATGCGGCTGCCCACGGTGACGGTGCGCATCGACGTGAAGCAGACCGCCGCCATGGTGGACAAATTCCTGGAGGCGGGGTTCACCTACTTTGACACCGCCTATGTGTACGTGGGCTCCGAGGCGGCGGCCAAAAAGGCCCTGGTGGACCGCCATCCCCGGGAGAGCTACACCCTGGCCTCCAAGCTGAACGTGATGGTAGCCCCCACGGAGAAGGCCGCCAAAAAGCAGCTTGAGACCAGTTTGAAGCGCACCGGGGCGGGATATTTCGACTACTATCTCCTCCACGCCCTGTCCTCCGGCAATGTGGGCCGGTATGATAAGTTCGGCCTGTGGGACTTTGTGAAGGAGCAGAAGCAAAAGGGGCTCATCAGGCACATCGGCTTCTCCTATCACGACGGGCCGGAGCTGCTGGACAAGCTCCTCACCGAGCACCCGGAGGCCGAGTTCGTCCAGCTCCAGATCAACTACGCCGACTGGGAGAACCCCAAGGTCACCTCCCGGGCCAATTACGAGGTAGCGAGGAAGCACAACAAGGGCATCGTCATCATGGAGCCGGTGAAGGGAGGCCGTCTGGCCGACCCGCCGGCCGAGGTGAAAAAGCTGTTTGCCGGCTGCGCCCCCGACGCCTCCCCCGCCTCCTGGGCCATTCGGTTCGCCGCCTCCCTGGACGGGGTGGTCACCGTGCTGTCCGGCATGTCCAGCCTGGCCCAGATGGAGGACAATCTGGGCTTCATGGGGGACTTCAAGCCCCTGAACGATGACGAGCGGGCCATCATCCAAAAGGCCCAGGATATTCTGGGCAAGTCCGCCGCCATCCCCTGCACCGCCTGCCGGTACTGCGTGGAGGGCTGCCCCAAGCGCATCCCCATCCCGGAAATTTTCGCCGCCGCCAACAAGCACCTGACGGGCGGCCAGACCGCCGAGGCAAAGGCGGACTACCAGGCCGCCACGACGGACAGGGGCAAAGCCTCCGACTGCGTGGGCTGCCATCAGTGCGAGAAGATGTGCCCCCAGCACCTGCCGGTCATCGACCAACTGAAAAAGTGCGCCGGCCTGCTGGAGGGGTGACATGAGCGGATTCGACCCCATCCTGTTCGATCTGGACGGCACCCTCACCGACTCGGGGGAGGGCATCCGCAACTCAGTGGCCTACGCGTTGAAGCGCTACGGCGTGGAGGTGGCCGACCTGTCCGTCCTCAACCGCTTCATCGGCCCGCCGCTGCACGAGAGCTTTGAGCGGTTTCTGTCCCTCCCCGCCGGGGAGGGACAGAAAGCCGTTGAAATTTACCGGGAGTACTACCGGGACAGGGGCATCTACGAGAACCTGGTGTACCCCGGCATCCCGGAGCTGCTGCGTGAGCTGACGGCCCGGGGAAAGACCCTGGCGGTGGCCTCCTCCAAGCCGGAGGTGTTCGTGCGGCGGGTGCTGGACCACTTCGATCTGAGCCGCTATTTCGCCGTCGTCGCCGGGGCCGACCTGGAGGGGGCCCACTGCGACAAGGCGGAGATCATCGGCGCGGCCCTGGAGCGGCTGGATATGCCCCAGGGCCGGCCCCTGATGGTGGGAGATCGGGAGCACGACGTCCTGGGGGCCAAGGCCGTGGGCGTCGCCAGCGCCGGAGTGCTGTTCGGCTACGGCAGCCGGGCGGAGCTGGAGGCGGCCGGGGCGGATTACATCGCGGAGACCGCCGCCGACTTGGTGCCCATCATCGACCCGACGTGAAAAGGTAGAAAAGGGCGGGGGATCAGCGATCCCCCGCCCTTTTGCGCGCTATTCGCCGCCGGTCAGCTGTGCCGCGAAGGCGGCGGGTTTGGCGGTCAGCTCC
>CANPWZ010000007.1 GCA_947585425.1 uncultured Oscillospiraceae bacterium | reverse complement strand
CAGGGCGGTGACCATCTTGCCCTCCACGTTGGTGCCCACGGGCATGCCGAAGCACTCGCCCAGGGTGACGCGGACGGAGGGGGCGGGGCCCACCACCACATGTTTGCTGGGGTCGTGCAGGGCGGCCAGCACCTCGGCGGTGGAGTCCTGCTCCTGGAGGGCGCCGGTGGGGCAGGCCACGATGCACTGGCCGCAGGAGACGCAGTCCACCTCGGCCAGATCCCGGTCGAAGGCGGAGCCGATATGGGTGCGGAAGCCCCGGTCATTGGGGCCGATGACCCCCACGGCCTGGCGCTTGCGGCACACGGCCACGCAGCGGCGGCACAGCACGCATTTGGAGTTGTCCCGCACCAGGTGGAGGGCGGAGGCCTCGATCTGGGGCTTCAGATTATCGTTGGCGTAGCGGACCGCGTCGATGCCCAGATCGGCGGCCAGCTGGCGCAGCTCGCAATGCTCGTTCCGGGAGCAGGTGAGGCAGTCCATCCGGTGGTTGGACAGCATCAGCTCCAGGGTGAGCTGGCGGGAGTGGCGCACCTTGGGGGTGTTGGTCAGCACCTCCATCCCCTCGGACACGGGGTAGACGCAGGAGGCCATCAGGGAGCGGGCCCCCTTGACCTCCACCACGCACATACGGCAGGCGCCGATCTCGTTGACGTCCTTCAGGTAGCACAGAGAGGGGATCTTGATGCCGGCGGCCCGGGCGGCCTCCAGCACGGTGGTGCCCTCGGGGACGGTGACGGGGATGTTGTCGATCGTCAGGTTGATCATTTTCTGTTCCATATTCGTCCCTCCTCTCTCAGTGTTTCACAATGGCGCCGAAGCGGCAGTTGGACTGGCACAGGCCGCACTTGATGCACTTCTCTGTGTCGATGAAATGGGGCCCCTTCACCACGCCGGAGATGGCGCCCACCGGGCAGTTCCGGGCGCAGAGGGTGCAGCCCTTGCACTTGTCGGCCACGATCTCGTACTTCAGCAGCTTCTTGCACACGCCGGCGGGGCAGCGCTTCTCCACCACGTGGGCGATGTACTCGTCCTTAAAGTATTTCAGGGTGGACAGCACCGGGTTGGGGGCCGACTGGCCCAGGGCGCACAGGGAGGAGTCCTTCAGGTGGTAGCACAACTCCTCGATGGTGTCCAGATCCTCCAGGGTGCCGTTGCCGTCGGTGATCTTGGTGAGCAGGTCCAGCAGCCGCTTGGTGCCGATGCGGCAGGGAGTACATTTGCCGCAGGACTCGTCCACGCAGAACTCCAGGAAGAACTTGGCGATGTCCACCATGCAGTTGTCCTCGTCCATGACGATCAGCCCGCCGGAGCCCATCATGGAGCCGATGGCGGTGAGGGAGTCGTAGTCGATGGGGGTGTCGATGAGGGACTCGGGGATGCAGCCGCCGGAGGGACCGCCGGTCTGGGCGGCCTTGAACTTCTTGCCGTTGGGGCAGCCGCCGCCGATGTCGTACACGATGGTGCGCAGGGTGGTGCCCATGGGGATCTCCACCAGGCCGGTGTTGGTGATCTTGCCGCCCAGGGCGAACACCTTGGTGCCCTTGGACTTCTCGGTGCCGATGGCGGCGAACTTCTCCCAGCCGTTGTTGAGGATCCAGGTGATGTTGGCGTAGGTCTCCACGTTGTTCAGCAGGGTGGGCTTGGCGAACAGGCCCTTGTTGGCCGGGAACGGGGGACGGGGGCGGGGCTCGCCGCGGTGGCCCTCGATGGAGGTCATCAAGGCGGTCTCCTCGCCGCAGACGAAGGCGCCGGCGCCCAGGCGGAGCTCCAGGTCGAAGTCGAAGCCGGAGCCCAGGATGTCCTTGCCCAGCAGGCCGTAGTCCTTGGCCTGGCCGATGGCGATCTCCAGCCGCTTGACGGCGATGGGGTACTCGGCCCGGATGTAGATGTAGCCCTGGTGTGCGCCGATGGCGTAGCCGGCGATGGTCATGGCCTCGATGACGGAGAAGGGGTCGCCCTCCAGCACGGAGCGGTCCATGAACGCGCCGGGGTCGCCCTCGTCGGCGTTGCAGGCCACGAACTTCACCCCGTCGTCGCTCTTGGCGTCGTAGGTGAACTGCCACTTCATGCCGGTGGAGAAGCCCGCGCCGCCGCGGCCCCGGAGGCCGGACTTCTTGATGCAGTCGATGATCTCCTGGGGCGGGGTCTGCTCGGTGAGGATGCGCTCCAGCGCGGTGTACCCGTCCACGCCGATGTACTCGTCGATGGACTCGGGGTTGATGACGCCGCAGTTGCGCAGGGCGATGCGCATCTGGTTCTTATAGAAATTGGTCTCGGCCAGGGAGGTGACGGCGTCGGCCCCGGCGTCCTCCTTGTGGAGCAGGCGGGTGACGATGCGGCCCTTGACGATGTGCTCGGACACGATCTCGGGCACGTCCTCCAGCTTCACCTGGGTGTAGCAGGCCCCCTCGGGGAACACCATGACGATGGGGCCCATGGCGCACAGGCCGAAGCAGCCGGTCTTGACCACCCGGACCTCCTGTTCCATGCCGGCGCGCAGCAGCTCCTCCTCAAAGGCGGAGATGAGCCTGGGGCTGTCGGAGGAGGTGCAGCCGGTGCCGGTACAGACCATGATGTGACTGCGGATATGGTTCATATCGGGTTCCTCCTTCTGTTTATTCGGCGGCGCCGATGGTGTAATCGGTGACCACGTTGTGGTTCACCAGATGCTGCTCCACGATGGCGGGGACCATGTCGGGGCGGAGCTTCACATAGGTGACCTTCTCCTGGCCGGGGACGAACACCTCGGCCACCGGCTCCAGCCGGCACACGCCGATGCACCCGGTCTGGGACACGGACACGTTCTTCAGGCCCCGGCGCTCCACCTCGTCCAGGAAGGCGGTCATCACGGGGCGGGCGCCGGCGGCGATGCCGCAGGTGGCCATGCCCACCACCACCCGGATGGTGTTCTCGTCGTTGTCGCGGACCTCCATCTGGCGCTTCATTTTCTCACGGATGGCCTTCAGTTCTTCCAAACTTTTCATGTTATCTCTCCTTTGATCATGGCGGCGGGGTCGATGGACACGGCCGCCTGTTCTTCCTGCTCGGTCAGATAGTCCTGGATCCAGGCGAAGATCTCCGGCTCGGCCAGGGAGACGTCCTCCCCGAGGACCTCCCGCAGCTCCGCGGTGGAGAGCTCCGCCGTCCCGTTGGGGGTGGCGTGGCGATAGGTGAACTCGATGTCCGGGCTGCCCTGGATCAGCAGGGCGATGGTGCCGGGCAGATCGCCCAGAGGCGGACAGTCCAGGTGCCGCCGCTGGAATTTGGCGGTGACGGTGGTGCCCGCTCCCACGGTGCTTTGGATGTCCAGCGAGCCGCCGGTCTGCTCCGCCGCCAGCCGGTAGAGGGGCAGGCCCAGGCCCACCTTGCGGGTGGTGCGGGTGGTGGTGAAGGGGTCGGTGACCCGGGCCAGGAACTCCGGGGACATGCCCCGTCCGTCGTCCCGGATGGTGATGGTCAGCCAGCCCCCGTCATCCTCCGTCAGGCTGATGTCCACATGACCGGCCCCGGCGGTCACCGAGTTTTTGGCCACATCCAACAGGTGGAGGGACAGCTCTTTCATGCCTCCGCCAGGTATTTGTCCAGGATGGGCCCCACCTTGTCGGGGGTCAGGCGGCCGTACACGTCGTCGTTGATCATCATGACGGGGGCCAGGCCGCAGGCGCCGATGCACCGGCAGGCGTCCAGGGAGAACACCCCGTCGGGGGTGATGCCGCCGGGGGCGATGTTCAGCTTTTTCTCCACCGCGTCCAGCACGCCGGCGGCGCCCTTCACGTAGCAGGCGGTGCCGAGGCAGACGGAGATCTGATACTTGCCCTTGGGGTTCAGGGAGAAGAACGAATAGAAGCTGGCCACGCCGTATACCTCGGACAGCGGGATGTCCAGCCCCTCGGCCACCATGATCTGGACCTCCTCGGGCAGATAGCCGAAGATCTCCTGGGCGGCCTGGAGCACCGGCATGGTGGCGCCGGGCTGGCCTTTGTGCTCCGCGATCACCTGGCGCAGGCGCTCCTCCTGTTCCGGGGTGCCCCGGTATGGGACGGCGGTCTTGCAGTTGGGCATATGGTTTCCTCCTTTTTCTCAAAGTGCGGGCCCGCGCCCGCGCGTTACAGATAAAACGTGCGCTTCGCGCGAAGGACATTGTATCATGGGGCCGGTGGTTTGCGCAAGGTAACTCGGCCGAAAGATACCGGCAAAATCGACAAAAATTTCACAATTTCCAGCCCGGAAGGGGCCTGCACCCGTTTTTCAGCCAGGCCAGGACGGCCTGGGGAGTGCGCTCCGGCAGCGCCATGAACTGGTGGGCGTCGGGGATCTGATCCAGGTAGTGGGCGTCGCAGGCGGCGACGTGGGGCACCCCGTTCAGGTCGGGCCGGTCGAACAGATCGGCCGGGCAGTTTTTGGACGCCTCCGCCAGGGGGAAGCCCATGGACGGATCCCAAAGCCCCAGGTTGGCCAGCAGGGAGAAGGAGGGCCGGTCGATGTGGGCGGGATAGGCGATCCCGCCGCAGGAGGCGGCCAGCTCTGCCGCCTCATAGGCGCTGACGGCGGCGGCCCCGGCGTAGAACAGATCCTCCTCCCCCAAAACATTGTCGTCCTCGTCCATGAGGATCTGGGGGCCGTAGATGTCCCGCTTGTTTTTGATGGGGGGCAGGCGGCCCTTCACCAGTTCGCCGAAGCCCTCCGCTTCCTCAAGGCCGGGGAACAGGCAGACGATATGGACCTCCTCGGCGGAGGTGAGCTCCATGCCGGGCAGGGCCAGCAGCCCGTACCGCTCCGCCGCCCGGAGGAAGGCACCGCAGTTGCCCACGGCGTTGTGGTCGGTGAGGGCCACGATGTCCAGCCCCGCCAGGGCGCACATGCCGGCCAGGCTGTTCGGGGTGTTGTCCTCGCTGCCGCAGGGGGAGAGGCAGCTGTGCATATGCAGATCGAAGGAGAACTCGGGCACCGTGTCACCCCCTCGCGCGGATGGATTTTCCGGGAAATATCAGCCGATGAGGGCGTGGAGCCTCCCGGCGCAGGCGTAAGTGGGCAGCTCGGTGCCCAGCAGATTGACCCCCTGGGTCCTGGCCTTCTCCAGCAGGGCCGGGTCGGGCTGGACCCCCTCGGTGAGGATGACGCAGGCCACGTCGGCCAGAGCGGCCACGGCGGCCACATTCATATTGCTCATGATGGTGAGCCACGCGCCCCCGGCCACCGCCCGGCCCATCACCCAGCTCAGCAGGTCGCCGCAGTAGCCGCCGGCCACTTCCCGGGCCGGGTCGTCCAGGGCGAACACCGTCAGGCCCAGCTCGCCCGCCAGTTGTTGGACCGTCATGACGTCGCCTCCTCGTCGCTCGCCGCGGGCGTTTCCTTCCGCCGCCGGAAGGGGGCGGGCAGGTAGTCGTCCGCGTCGGTATTGCCGGCCATGTGCTGCATCCTGGCCCGGACCCGGAAGATACAGTCGTCCACGCTGGCCCGGCCCATGACCACGTCCTCGGCGAAGGCCCGGCAGGAGGGGGCCCCGCAGGAGCCGCACCGCAGGCCGGGGAGCCGGTCCTCCAGCTGCTGGATGGCCATCAGTTTCTCCATGGCCTTCCGGCGGTCAGGGTCCAGCTGGAAGGTGGGGAGGAACTCCGGCTTCTCGGTGGACTCCAGGATGTCGGTGACCTCCTGCCTGGCTTTGGCGGAGGGAGGCGCCGAGGGGGGCAGATTGCCCATCAGGTCCTTCAGGCGCATTTTGGCGGTATAGGGGTTCTCCACATTGAGGCAGCCCCCCAGACAGCCCTTGGTGCAGGCCCTGAGTTCGATGAAATCGGCGTCGGGCATGCGGCCGTCCTCGATCTCCTCCAGCATTTTGATCACGTTGACGATGCCGTCCACGGCGATGTACCGCTTGTCCCGGCGGGACAGGGCCTCGCCGCCGGAGAAGGCCCAGCCGGCCCCCGTCCGGCCCCCGGCCAGGGGGAGCAGATCCCCGGAGCCCAGCTGACGCATGGGCTCCAGCAGTTCCAGATACACGTCCCGGATGGCCAGGGCGCCGTCCAGCACCTTTTTGTGCAGCCCGTTGGGGGCGGAGACGGAGGTGACCTGGGAGGAGCAGGGCACGATGGAGAACACGCCGATGTCCTCCGGCGGCACGCCGGCCTCCTCCGCCCGGCGGCGGGCCAGGATGGCGGCCAGCTCCACCGGGGTGATCACCGGGGCCAGATGGCCCAGCAGGTCGGGGAAGCGGATGCAGATCAGCCGCACCACCGCGGGGCAGGCCGGGGAGATCTCCGGCTTCAGGGTGGTGTGGTCCTGGTCCCAGGCGTCCATGGCGTCGGCCAGCAGCTCGGCGGAGGCGGCGGACTCGTACACGTCGTCAAAGCCGATGGCCAGAAGGCCGTTGAGGACGATGTTTACGTCGTTCAGGTTGTGGAACTGGGCGTACAGGGCCGGGTCGGGCACGGCGATGGTGTATGGAAAGCGCTCCAGGGCCTCCCGCACATCGGAGCGCAGGGAGCGGACCGCCTGGTGGGGACAGACCTGGATGCAGGTGCCGCAGTCGATACAACGGTTGGGCAGGATGGTGGCCTTGCCGTTTCTCACGCGGATGGCCTCGGTGGGGCAGCTTTTGATACAGGTGGTGCAGCCCCGGCACTTTTTCAATGTCAGTGCCACGGAATGACGCACGCCGGACACCTCCTTATATGCGTGGCTTCGCGGGGAATCAGGACGGGATCTTCACCACCATGGTGACGGTAGTGCCCACCCCCACGATGGATTTGATGTTCATCTCGTCGCTGTACTTTTTCATGTTGGGCAGACCCATGCCGGCGCCGAAGCCCAGGTCCCGCACCGAGTCGGCGGCGGTGGACCAGCCGGCCTGCATGGCCTTGTCGATGTCGGGGATGCCGGGGCCGAAGTCGGTGAGGGTGATGGTGATGTCGTCCAGCCCCACGTCCACCATGGCCAGGCCGCCGTTGGCGTGGATGACCATGTTGATCTCCCCCTCGTACATGCACACCGACACCCGGCGGATGGTCCCCGGGTCGATGCCCAGCTTGCGCAGCGTCTGCTTGACGCCGGAGGACGCCTCCCCCGCGCGGGTCAGGTCGCCCCCCTCCACCTGATAGGACAGGTGGATCTTATCGTCGCCGGTCATTCGTGGAGCCCCGCGGAGTAGAGCAGGCCGCAGGCCTGATACATCCGCTTGTCGGTGGCCAGCACCGCCAGGCCCCGGTCCTGCGCCAGCTGGAGGATATTGCCGTCGGGCCGCTTGCCGCGCACGAAAATGACGCAGCACATATCCATCATCTCGGCGGTGCGGATGACCTGGGGGCTCACCAGGCCGGTGAGCAGCAGAGACTGGTTGTGGACGTAGGCCAGCACGTCGCTCATCAGGTCGCTGCCGCAGGCGGAGTAGACCTCCGCGTCGAGCAGCTCCTCGCCGGTGAGCACCTCGGCGTCCAGGATGTCGCGGACTTCGCTTAAGTTCATGTGGGATCCCTCCATTCCCTTATGTGATAACTCTACATGGTACATCATAGCACAACATCACCAAAAAGCCAATAGAAAACCGAAGTTTTTTTGGGAATATTTTGCGCCCCCGGGCGGAAGAAAAGGCGCGCCGCACAGACGGCGCGCCTCGGAAAAGGGCGGTTCAGTTCAGGGTGAAGTCCAGATACACAGGGTTGTGGTCGCTCCAGGCAAAGCCGGTGTCCTCCACGGCCGCTCCCTCCACACCCACGTTGGCGGAGACGATGAAGCCGTCCACGGTGACGCAGAAGTCGTCCTCCCCGTAGGGCCGATCAGCGTTGCGACAGGAGGGGACGGGGTCATCCTCATCGTAGGGGGCGACGATAGAGAATCCCTCCGGGACGATGGACGCCGGGATGGGCTGGGCCCAGGTGTACTCCGGCCCGGTGACCCCGAAGGAGGCCCCGCCGTCCCCCACCAGGTCCTTGTTGAAGTCCCCGGCGGCGATGGTCCAGTTGCCGGCGTCATACTCCGCCCGCATATCGGCAAAGAGCATTTTCAGCTGGTCGTTGGCGATGGTCCCGTCGCTGGTGTAGGCGGACAGGTGGAAATTGTAGATCACCAGCTCCCGGCCGTCCTCCGCCGGGACGCGCTGGACGGAATAGCAGCGGTCCAGGTCCAGGAATTTCATAAACCCGCCCTCGATGGGGAGGCTCCGCCGCAGGGCGGAGGCAATGGGGAATCTGGAGAACACGGCGATGCCGGCCCTGTTGGCCCCGTGGGGCTCGGTCAGCGGCCAGAACAGATAGGGGCTGTCGTAGTTCTGGGCGAAGACGCCGCAGGCGAAGGCCCCGCCCAGCCGCTCCCGGATGAGGGACAGCTCGTCGATGTGATGGCTGCGGGTGCCGTCCACATCGATCTCCTGCATCAGCAGGAAGTCGGGTTCCAGAGCGGTCACGGCATCCACGGCCCTAGCCAGGTTCTCCCGCACCGCCTCCGGCGAGCGGGCCCGGCTCTCCCTGCCGCCGTCCATAAAGAAGCTGTAATCGGCGCTGTACGCCCCGAAGCCAACGTTGTAGGAGGCCAGCCGGTAGCTCCCCCCGGCGGCGGGGGCTTCGGCAGCGGCGCCCAGGGCGTCCACGGTCAGGGGCAGATCGTCCTCCAGCCGGTAATAGGCGATGAACACGTAGGCCACATAGCCGCCCGCCGCCAGGACGACGGCCAAAACGACGCACAGCAGGGCGATCAGAAACTTTTTCATGGGGCGCGCTCCTCTCATCATTGGGCGGCGGGGCCGCCGTCCAGCAGGCCGTACCGCTCCTTCAGGGTCAATATCCTAAGTACGCTCTCGTCCAGCCGCTCCGGGGAGACGGTCCCGTCCTCCACGGCGGCTTTGACGGCGGCGAAGGCCTCCGGCAGATCGTTCGGCATGAGCAGCAGGTCCGCCCCCGCCCGGAGGGCCAGCACCGCCGCCTCCCCGGAGGACCAGTCGTTGGCGACGGCCTTCATGGCCAGCGAGTCGGTGACGATGACGCCGTCATATCCCAGCTCCCCGCGGAGCCTGTCCGTCAGCACCTGGCGGGACAGGGAGGCGGGCAGGCCGTCGTCCGTCACATTGGGCAGGGTGATGTGGGCGGCCATGACCATATCCGTCCTGTCCAGGGCGGCCATGAAGGGGACCAGCTCGCAGTCCAGCAGCTCCTCCCAGGTCTTGGAGAGGGACACGGGGCCGGCGTGGGAGTCGTCCGCCGTGTCCCCGTGGCCGGGAAAGTGTTTGAGACAGCCCATCACCCCGGCGGCGTGGAGGCCGTCCAGGGCGGCGGGGACCATCTTTGCCGCCAGGGCGGGGTCGCCGCTGAAGGCCCGGTCGCCGATGACCGGGTTGGCGGGGTTGGAGTCCACATCCGCCACCGGGGCGAAGTTCAGGTTGAAGCCGTACTCCGCCAGACAGCCGCCGATGGTGAAACAGGCGTCATAGGCCCGCCGGGGGTCGCCGGAGGCGCCGATCTCTCCCATGGGGCCCACGTTGGGGACGCCGAAGCCGCCGGCGTTTGCCAGCCGGGATACCCTGCCGCCCTCCTCGTCCACCGCCAGGAAAGGGGTGGTGGGGAGGGTGTCCCGCAGGTCGGCCAGCAGGGCGCGGAGCTGATTGGGGGAGGCCAGGTTCTCCTTGAAGATCACCACCCCGCCCACCGGGTACTGTTCCAGCGCCGCCCGCATCCGATCGGTGAGGACGGTGTGGCTGAAGGGGCCCTCTCCGGGCACGGCCCGCAGGCCCGCCAGCTCGATGAGGAACAGCTGGCCGATCTTCTCGTCCAAGGTCATCTCCGCCAGACGCCGCTCCGCAGGCGAGGGCTCAGGGACGGGCTCCGGCGTGGGGGTGGATTCCGGCGTGGGGGCGGGCGTGGGCGAGGGCGTCGGCTCCGGCGCCGGTGTGGGCGTGGGGGCCGGGGAGGGCTCCGGCGTGGGCGCGGGGGTGGATATTCCTCCGTCCAGTGTGGCGGGGTCCAGGTCGGAGACCGGGCGCTCCGCGGCTCGGAGGGCGAGCAGCGCCGCCAGGATCAGCAAAAGGGCGGCCAGCAGGCCGCAGATCACGCGGATACGCATGAAAGCCCCCCTTTCCGACGATTTTCCACTATTATACCAATTCCCCGCGGGATTGGCAAGAGCGGCGGCGCGCAGCGGCGAAAACATTGACATTTCGGGGCCGGTTTGTTATCATTTGCCTGTAAAAATATCGGTCGGACCGGCCCGGGCCGCCGCGGCCAGGGCGGACACAGAGGAGGGCGCGAAATGAGAAAGACGCTTTTTGGGACCATGCCGGACGGCACAGCCGTGGAGCAGTACACCCTGGCCGCCGGAGAGCTCTCCTGCGACATCATCACCTACGGCGGGGCGGTCCGGGCCCTGCGGGTCCCAGCCCGGGACGGGCGGACGGTGGACGTGCTGCTGGGCTTTGATACCCTGGAGGACTATCTGTCCCACGACAAATATCTGGGCGCCCTGGTGGGCCGGTGCGCCAACCGCATCGGCGGGGCATCCTTCGACCTGAACGGCGTGCGGTATCCCCTGCCCGCCAACGACGGCCCCAATCACCTCCACGGCGGGGAGAAGGGCTTTTTCTCCCGGCTGTGGGCGGTGGAGGCGGCGGGGGACAGCTTCCTTACCCTCGCCCTGGACAGCCCCGACGGGGAGGAGGGCTATCCCGGCCGTCTGACTGTCCGGGTCACCTACCGGCTGGAGGAGGACGGGCTCGCCATCGCCTACCGGGCCCAGGCCGATCAGGACACCCTCTGCAATCTCACCAGCCACGCCTATTTCAATTTGTCCGGCCACGACAGCGGCCCGGTGGGGGATCAGACCATCCAGATTTTCGCGGGGCGCTACACCCCCGCCGACGCCGGCTCCATCCCCACCGGGGAGCTGGCCTCCGTGGACGGCACCCCCATGGATCTGCGGCGGCCCGTCCCCATGGGCGAGCATTGGGACGACGATTTCCCGCAGCTGGCCTTCGCCGGCGGCTACGACCGAAACTGGGTGCTGGACGGCGGGGAGGACTCCCTTTCCGTCGCCGCCAGGGCGTACAGCCCCAGGACGGGCGTCGCCCTGGAGGTGCTGACCGACCTGCCCGGCGTCCAGTTCTACTCGGGGAACTACCTGGACGGCTGCCCCGCCGGCAAGGGGGGCGCTCCCTACGGCAGGCGCTGGGGGTTCTGCCTGGAGACCCAGTTCTTCCCCGACAGCCCCCACCACCCCAATTTCCCCTCCGCCGTGCTGCGGGCGGGGGAGGTGTGGCAGCACACCACCGTCCTGCGCTTTTCCATGCGCTGAGACCGCAGGCCCTTCGGCAGAGCATAATAAGAGGCGCGGAGCATCGCTCCGCGCCTCTTTTCGCGCCTTGAGGCCGGTTCAGCCGCCGGCATCCTCCGTTTTGGTGAGGTCCAGCCCGTACTCGCCGATCTGGACGGACCCGTCCATCAGGGAGATGAATGGGGAGAACTCCGCCGTCGTCCCCTCATGGGTCAGGCGGATGGTCGCGTCCTCGAACACGTCGCTGGCGTTGCACTGGACGATGAAGGGCCCGCAGTCGGGGACCTCCAGGAGCAGGCTCCCCTCGGAGGTCTCTACATCGTTGACGAACAGCTCCAGGGCGGTGCCGGAGTACCGGGGGATCACCAGGTAGTAGTCCCCGTCGGAGATGTGGCAGACCGGCGGCCGGCTGTCCAGATACCGATCCAGGTAGTAGTCCAGATCGTCCATCTGCTGATAGCCCAGCCAGGCCGCCGCGTACTGCTGTCCCTCCTCAAAGGGGATGAGATCCTGCTTGCTGGCCGGGGTGGGCGCGGGAGTGGGCGCCGGTTCAGGTGCAGGCGACGGTTCAGGTGTGGGGGTCGGCTGAGGCGTGGGTTCGGGAGTGGGCTCCGGCGTGGCGGTCAGGGCGGGGGTGGGATCGTCGGCTGGGGTGGCCGTGGGATCGGGCGCGCCGCGGGCGCAGCCGCTCAACAGGATCAGGCAGGCCAGGGCCCCGGGCAGGAAACGGATGGGCTTTTTCATGGTTGTCCTCCTCCGTGAGATCACTGTATAGGTTGGCCGCCGGCGGCGGGATCATGCGCGCCGCCGGATGGGATCATTTACAAGTCTATCACAGACGGCGCGTTCCGTCAAACAAGCCGCCGCAGGGGCGGGCCATTTGGCCCGCCCCCGCGGCTTCCCAAGAACAGGAGGTGAGGTATTTTAGTGAAGAGAGGCGATATAGTCCGCCGCCCGCTCGGCGGCCAGGCGGCCGCTGTTGACGGCGTAGCCCATGGTGTTGCCGGGCAGGGGGAACAGATAGGTGTCGCCGTAGATGTCGCAGGTGTCGCTGCCGGAGGCATACAGGCCCGGGATGGGCTTTTTGTCCTCCTTCAGCACCTGGAACTTGTAGTTCACCTGGATGCCGCCCAGGGAGCCGTAGGCGCCCAGGCACAGGGCCACGGCGTACAGCTTGCCCCGCAGGGGGCGCAGGTAGTGGTGGGACTTGCAGAACTGGTCGTCCACATGGGCGTCGCAGGCGGCGTTGTACTGCTCCAGGGTGTCGGCCAGGGCGGCGGGATCGATGCCGATCTTCTCCGCCAGCTCCTCCACCGTGTCGGCGCAGAAGGCGAAGTCGGGGTACTGCTCGATGAGGTCGGCCATCCCCTCCTCAAAGTCGTCGGCGGGGTTGCCGGAGTGGACGCCGCCGGGGTAGTCCACCCCGTGGCGGCGGTAGTACCGCATGAGCCGGTTGTCCACGATGGGATAGATCCGCTTGTTGATCTGCCGGTCGATGATGTTGGCGGTGACCGAGGCATTCTCGATCATGGTCTCGTCCATGACCCGCTCGCCCTCGATGTTCACCACCAGGGCGGTGGGCTGGCGGAAGCCGTCCAGCAGCAGGCAGTTGGGGATCTCCGACCAGATGATCTTCTCCATGTGGGTCTCGCCGTGGGCGCCGCCCACCTCCCACACCATGCGGATGCCGTCGCCGGTGACGCCGGGGGAGCGGACGTTGAAGATGTCCTTGCCCCACTCGTAGCCGCACTCCTGCCTGATCATCTCCGGGTTGTCGCCGAAGCCGCCGGTGGCCACGATGACCGCCTTGGAGCGGACCTCGATCTCCTCGCCGGTCTCGGTGCTGCGGGCCCGGGCCCCCACGACGCGGTCCCCCTCCTTGATGAGGGAGGTGGCGGGGGTGTTCAGCAGGAACTGGACCCCAAGCTCCAGGGCGTTCTCATAGAGCACCTTGTTCATGGCGCCGGCGGCCCGGGGGCCGGGCTTGCCGCCCCCCTCGGGGATGACCACGTGCCAGGTGGGGGCGGCGGAGGGGAAGTACTTGGCCACGCCGGCGAACTGCACGCCCATGTCCTCCAGCCAGTCGATGGTGGAGCCCGACTTCCAGATGTACTCCCGGAGCTTCCGGGGGTCGATCCGCCAGTGGGTGTACTCCATCATCTGGTGGAAGACCTCTTCCTTGGTGAGGGTGATCATGCTGTTCTTCTGGATGCGGCTGCCCACGCCGAAGGGGCCCATGCCCATGTTGGCGGTGCCGCCCACCATGGAGTTCTTCTCCAGCACGATGGCGCTCAGCCCGTTCTCCGCGGCGGTGACGGCGGCGGCCAGGCCGGAGGGCCCGGCGGCCACGATGCAGATGTCGGCTGTCAGGGTCTTCATGGCGTTCACTCCCACTGATAGGGTTTCAGCAGCTCCTTCACGTTGGGGAGCTGGTCGGGGCCGGCGGCGCAGGTCTTGATCTCGGTGGAGTGCTCCAGCTTGCCGGCGTAGCGCAGCCGGGAGCGGGCCTGCTCCGCCTCGGTAAAGTGGGCGATGAGTTTGCCGTCCTCCACGGTGAAGGTGCCGTAGGAGCCGCACACGGGGCACTCGATGGTCTTTTTGTCCTGGGACACGGTGAGCAGGTCGCAGTGGCACACGGGGCACACGCCCTCGTGGTCGCCCCGCCAGCGGCGGCGCTCCTCCTCGTCGTCCATGTGGGCCAGGGCGTCCACCACGTGTCTGCCCATCTCGGTCATCCGATCCATCACCGGCTGGTTGCCCACCACGTGGTAGTGGGCCATGGCGCCGTGGTACTCATAGGTGTCCACCACGTCGATGCCCATGGACAGGGTCAGGCAGTACATGGTGGGCAGCATGAAGGCCAGCCAGTTCTTGGTCATGGCGCCGCCCACTGAGAAGAAGGCGCCCACCCGGGGCTTCAGGCAGCGCTGGTCGGGGAGCTTGTCGGGGTCCTTGCCCGCCGCCAGGCCCTCCTCGATGGCCACCTTGCGGAAGGACAGGTCGTGGGAGGGGCCCAGCCGGTCGCACAGGGTCTTGAAGGTGCCGGTGGGGGTCATCTCAAAGGTGGGGCAGCCGAAGATCAGGGCGTCGCAGTCCATGATGGCGTCGTCGATGATGTGGCAGTCGTCCTTGAGGACGCAGCCGCCCTTGCCGCCCCGGATCATGCCCAGTACGCAGGCGATACAGCCGGTGCAGTCCTTCAGGTCCAGGTCGTTGACGCGGATGAACCGGATCTCGTGTCCGGCCTCCTGGCAGGTCATCAGGGCCTGCTTGACCATGACCTCGCAGTTGCTCATCTTCCGGCCGAAGGAGAGGCCCAAAACTTTGCTCATAAGAAATGCCTCGCTTTTCTCAGAATGATCGGTGTGACAGGATTATATCACGCGCTTGCTGAAAAGGGATCGTTTTTAACGGGGGAGCGTGTGCCGGTCAGGGCACACGCTCCCCGCGCGGATGGATTCGGATCTTGCGGTAAGGCTTACTGGAAGTCGTCGGCGGTGACGGAGGTGACGTTGCCGGTGGACTGGTACTCGTCGATGGTGTCGGCGTCGATGAAGAGCAGGCGGGCGTCGGACACATAGCCGTCCTCATAGGTGCCGTCCATCAGGCCGGTGACATAGGTCAGGATCTCATTGGCGGTGTCCTGCACGGAGCCGGTCATCACGGTGCCGCGGAGGGGAGACTTGCCCTCGGTGGAGTCCTTGATGCTGTCGGTGGTGGAGTTATCGCCGTTGATGCAGAAGATGCCCATGTCGCTATAATCGGTGACGGGGGAACTCATGCTGGTGTAGAAGGCGTTGAGACCGTTGGCCAGGCCGTTGTGGGGGGTCAGGAACACCTTGATCTCGGGGTGGGTGGTGTACAGGTTCTCAGCGGCGGTCTGGCCGGTGGTGGCGGTCTCGTCGGACTGCTCGAACTCGGTGGGCTCGGCGGCCTTGACGGAGTAGTCGGCAATCTTCAGCAGCACGTCGGCCTGGATGACGCCGGTGTCGGCGGCGCGGCAGGACAGCACGCCCACGGGGACGGAGTGATCGGGCGCGTCGGCATAGGTCTTGTCGATCCACTTGGCGGCCAGCTTGGCCAGGTTGGAGGCCAGATCGGCGTCCTCGGCCCGCATCCGCAGGTTGTACTGGGGCAGGTCGCCCACGAAGGCCACGACCTTGATGCCCTGGTCCATGGCGGTCTTGACCACGCCGCTCATGGCCTCGGGGGCCACAGCCCAGATGACCAGCACGTCCACGCCCATGGCGATGTAGTTCTCGGCGGCGGCGATCTGGGTCTCAGGGTTGAACTCGCCGTCGGTGTAGGAAGCCTCCCAGCCCTGGGCCTCCATGGTGGCCACGTAGGTCTCAGCCAGGGCGGTGAAGAACTCGCCGGGGCCGAAGGTCACGAAGCCGATCTTCTTGCCGGTGGGGTCGAAGCCGGTGCTGCCGGGGTTCTCGCTGGGCTCATTGCCGCCGGGGGTCTGCTCGGTGCCGGGGTTGCTGACGGGGCCGGGGCCCTGCTCGGTCTTGGGGCCGCAGGCGCACAGCGCGCACACCATGACCAGGGCCAGCAGAAGGGCGATGACTTTTTTCATTTTTTGTTCCTCCTTGAATTGTGTGGTTGGGGTCGACTATTTAATGACTTGCTTTGGGGCAAGAACATTACATGGCTTTGGCGTTGCGGTTGCTCAGGTACAGGGAGATCAGCATGATGGCGCCGCGGGCGATGTACTGGGGATAGGTGCCCAGGCCGATGAGCTGCATGCCGTTGGACAGCACGCCCAGCACGAACACGGCCACGATGACCTTCCACAGGGTGCCCTCGCCGCCCTTCAGGGCCACGCCGGCCAGCACGCAGGCGGTGATGCCGGTGAACTCGATGCCGGGGCCGGAGGTGCCGGAGTCGGCGTAGCCGGCGCGGGCGGCCAGCAGCAGGGCGGCGATGCCCACCAGCAGGCCGGCGAAGACGAACACCAGCACCTTGATGCGGGCCACGTTCAGGCCGGCCAGTCGGGCGGCCTCCGGGTTGTCGCCGCAGGCGTAGATCTTGCGGCCAATGGAGGTCATGCTCATGATGACGCCCACGATGATCACGATGACCAGCATGATGATCACGTTCACGGGGATGACGCCGAACAGGCGGCCCTGGCCCATGTACATGAAGCTGTCAGGCAGGTTGCGGAAGGACTTGGAGCCGGAGATCAGGTAGGAGATGCCCTGGAAGATGGCCATGGTGCCCAGGGTGATGATCATGGTGTGGCTCTTCAGCACCTGGCCCATGAGGCCGTTGAAGCCGCCCAGCACCATGCACAGCAGGATGCCCAGGATGATGGCCACGGGGACGGGCAGGGTGCCCTCGCTGATGGTCTTGGCCATGAGGACGGCCGCCACCGACATCTGATAGCCGATGGACAGGTCGGTGCCGCCGGAGACCATGATCATCATGACGGCGCAGGAGCAGACGGCGATGTGGACGTTCTGCACCAGGATGTTGGTCAGGTTCAGGGGGGTCAGGAAATTCGGGGACAGGATGGCGAACACGATGATGAGCAGGACCAGCAGGATGGGCATGGACAGCTCGGAGAATATCTGGCCCGCGGTGAGCTTACGGACGGCGGGCTTGCGCTCAGTCGTTTTTTCCATTTTTAACACCTCTCAAATCCCTGGGCCCGTATCAGCCGGACGCCAGTGTCATGACGGTCTCCTGAGAGAACTCGTCCCGGGTCAGGATGCCGGTCTGATGTCCCTCGTGGAGGACTACGATGCGCTCGGACATGCCCAGCAGCTCCTCCATGTCGGAGGACACCATGAGGATGGACTTGCCCTGTTGGGTCAGATCGACCATCATCTGGTAGATCTCGTGGCGGGCGCCCACGTCGATGCCGCGGGTGGGCTCGTCGAAGATGAGGATGTCGGGCAGGGCGGCCAGCATCTTGCCGATGACCACCTTCTGCTGGTTGCCGCCGGACAGGGACATGGCCAACACCTTCATGTCGGGGGTCTTGATCCGCATGGCCTCCCGGTAGTCCTCGGCCTGCTTCATCTCCGCTTTGCGGTCCACGAAGGAGCCGTGGCTCAGGGTGTCGATGTCGGAGATGGAGATGTTCCAGTAAAGGGGCTTCTCCAGGAAGCAGCCCTGGAACTTGCGGTCCTCGGGCACCAGGCCGATGCCGGCCTTCATGCCGCCGCTGGGGTGGCGGAGGTCCAGAGATTTGCCGCTCATGACGATCTCGCCGCCGGTCTTTTTGGCGTTGCCGTAGATCAGGTGCATCAGCTCCGTGCGGCCCGCGCCCACCAGTCCGGCGAAGCCCAGGATCTCGCCCTTGTGCAGCTCGAAATTGATGTGCTCTACCCCGTTGCCGGACAGGTCCTTCACCTGGAGGACCACCTCGTCCCCACAGGGGGGCTTGGGGGGATAGGTCTCGGTCAGCTCGCGGCCCACCATCAGGTTGATGAGGCCCTGCTTGTCGGTCTCGCCGATGTCGATGGTGGTGATGTACTGGCCGTCCCGGAGGACGGAGACCCGGTCGCAGATCTCGAACAGCTCCTCCAGCCGGTGGGAGATGTAGATGACGGTGACGTTGTTGGCCTTCAGCTCCTTGACGATCTCGAACAGGTGCTGCTGCTCCTCCACGGTGATGGCGGCGGTGGGCTCATCCATGATGACGATCTTGGCGTTCTTCACCACGGCCTTGATGATCTCGATGATCTGCCGGTTGGCGATGGACAGCTCTCGGATGAGCGCCTTGGGGGAGACGGGGCAGTTGAAGCGGTCCAGCAGCTCCCGGGTCTTTTTGGCCCGGGAGGCGTCGTCCACGAACAGGCCCTTCACATCTTTCATGTCCATGAACAGATTGTCCATGACGGTCATGGCCTCGAACTGGATCAGCTCCTGGTAGACCACGGCCACCCCCAGGTCCAAAGCCTGGGCGGGGGTGAGGCGGTCATAGCTCTTGCCGTCGATCCAGATCTCGCCGGAGGTGGGCTGGATGGCGCCGGCGATGGTCTTGATGAAGGTGGACTTGCCGGCCCCGTTCTCGCCGATGAGGGCGTGGACCTCGCCCTGCCGGAAGGAGATGGACACGTCGTCCAGGGCGGTGACGCCGGGGTATTCTTTGGTGATGTGCTTCAGTTCCAGCACTTCCAAGGGGGATGCCTCCTTTCAACGCGATATTCGCCCGGGCTCAGCGCAGCTCGTAGCCGCAGCTCTTGTACTTGGGCGGGATGAAGGGGATCTGCAGATAGGCGGGGAAGTCGGGGCCGGTGTGGAGGGTCTGCACGCCGCCGTTCTCGGGAGCCCAGACCAGCCGCTCGAACCAGCCCTCGTCCCGGATGTACCGGCCGGCGATCTGGAGGCGGAGGGTCTCGCCCTTGTGCCAGATGCGGCTGTAGGGGAAGAAGGTGACGGCGAACTCCACCGGCACGCCCTCCTCCAGCTTCTCGATGCGGTCAAAGGTCTGCTCGGGCTTCCAGCTCTTGGACTTGGGGTCCAGGTGCCGCATGGACAGGCGGAGCTTGGTCCAGGCGCCGGGGTGGGGCTCGCTCAGCACGTGGATGGGGATCTCCTGGCCGTCCTCCCCCAGCTTCTTCACGGTGAAGAACAGGTCCATATCGTCGAAGCCCTTGACGGAGGCCCAGGCGTACAGGGAGATGTAGCCGGTGAGCTCGGTCTCCTCGGGCACCACGTAGTCGAAGTTCAGCACATCCTTGGTGGCGTCGAAGGAGACGGCGGCGTTCCCGGCGGGGGCGTCGGGGGACATGGAACCGTCGGCGGCGTTGAGATAGAGCTTCCGATACTCGGTGCGGGCCAGGGGGAACTCCTTTTCCGGCCGGTTGACGCGGAAGTCGTAGTCGTAGGCGTCCATGACCTCGACCCGGACCTTGGGCACGAACTCGAAGCCGTTGTTGATGTCCTTCAGGTAGCGGTCGAAGAAGGCGCGCAGCTCCTCGATATTGTAGTGGTTGTATGTATCGGGCCACTCGAACTCCCGGTGGGCCCGCATCCACTTCAGGCGGGACTTGATGCCCCGGAAGCCCTCGAAGGAGCCCCGGTCATGAAAGTGGTTCCAGCAGGCGGTGTAGTAAGTGGGGATGCGGACCTTGGAGAACTCGGGCACCTTATCCGCCCAGTAGGCGTTGAACAGGGGGTAGGCCTCGGCCATGGCCAGGGGGTCCTCGATGTACCCGTCGCCGGCCACCATGCCGATGACGCTCTCGGCGTAGAAGCCGGGGATGCCGCCCTCCCGCATGGACTCACGGTACAGATCGCCGGTGGCCTCCCAGGGGGCGATGCACACCAGGTGGGGGGGCACCTGGGCGGCGATGCGCAGCTGGGCCATGCCTACGCCGGAGTTGCCGAACAGACCCACCTTGCCGTCGCACCAGGGCTGCTGGGCGCACCACTCTACGAAGTCGTAACCGTCGCGGCCCTCCTGGGTGCCCATGAACACCGCGTCGCCCTCGCTGTGGCCGATGCCCCGGGGGTCGATGTTGGCGATGCCGTAACCGTGGCGGCACCAGTAGCCAGGGTCGGCGGACTCGAACTTGGACATCTTGGACACGGTGCGGGGGGGCACGCCCATGAGCTGCCACTCGGCGAACCCGTCGCCGGGGCGCTTACCGAAGGGGCTCCAGGAGCCGATGATGGGCACCGGGCCGCTGTCCTTGGGCAGGAAGATGTCCACGTAGATGGTGGTGCCGTCCCGCAGGGGGACCGCCACGTCCTGGTGGCAGATGATGCCGGGGGCGGCGTCGTAGGTGCGCTGGTTGAAGTCGGCCACGAAGGTGAACATATCCCGCTCCTCGGGGGGCAGGGCGTCCTGCTCGGCCCGGGAGAGGGGCTTGCGCATCTTTCGGTAGATGACGTCGATGGTCTCGTCGCCGAACTTGGTCGGGACGATCTTGTACTTGGGGTCGTTCAGGTACTTTTCGGGGATCATGAGACAGCCCTCCTGTTGAAAATGGTCATTCCCGGGGGCGGGAACGTCCCTGTTGACAACACTCTAAGCCTTTGAGGGCAAACTTTCTATTAAATTATTGCGGGATTTCGGGCCAAATATTTGAGTTTTCCGGGAAATGTCCCCAAGAGCCCCTCAAAAAAGAGGCCGGCGGACAAAAAATCGATGTTGATTTTTTTACTTTTGCAAATTATAATTGTGGTAAGGTCAACAAAGGAGTGAGCCCAAATGCCCTACCAATCCAGCAATCCGCCCATAGCGGACATCAGCGTGCTGTCCGTCCAGGGCAGCTACCGGCGCATCTGGCACAATGTCTGCTTCCTGTTCATCCTCAACGGAGAGGTGCAGGTGGAGGTGGACGGCCACGCCTGCTACCTGAACAACAACGACATCATGCTGGTGGAGGCGGACACCCCCTACGCCGTCACCGGCCACGGCAGCAATCTGCTCATGACCATCCGCATGGACTACGACTTCTTCGCCCAGGGCAAGGCGGGCCGGGGCATGGGGACGCTGGTGTGCAACTCGGCGGAGGACGGGGAGCGGGACTACTCCATGCTCCGGCAGATGCTCTCCTACCTGGCGCTGAACTACTATGAGACGGGGGACAGCGGGGAGCTAAGGCAGCTGGAGCTATGCTATTCCCTGCTGTACTACCTGAACACCACCCACTGCGTGGCCGCCGAGGCGGACGCCGCCGGGGAGATCTCCAACGAAAAGCGGGGCAGGCAGATCATCTCCTACATCGAGAGCAACTATATGCACGAGCTCCAGCTGGAGGACCTGGCCCGGCTGGCCTACCTGTCTCCCTCCTATCTGTCCCGCCTGTTCAAGAAGATGACGGGAAAGAACTTCAAGGCGTACCTCCAGGACGTGCGCCTGCGCCACGCGGTGGAGGACCTGCGCCGCACCGAGCAGACCATCACCGCCATCGCCTACAACAACGGCTTCCCCAACGTCAGCGCCCTGAACACCGCCATCCGCAAGGAGTACGACATGGCCCCCAACGAGCTGCGCCGCTCCCTGGCGGAGGAGCCCCCCGAGGCGGTGGAGGCATCCCCCTACGAGGTGGTGGAGTACGACAGCGTGCGCACCAATCTGCAAATTTTGGCCGGCGCGGAGCCCCCCAAATCCATGGGCATCTACCGTTTCCCCGACCAGGTGGAGTATAAGGTGGAGAACGTGGGCCGCTTCCAGCCCATCCGTCCCATCTGGAAGGCCATGATCAACGTGGGCACCATCCAGAGCCTGGCCAACGTGGGCGTGGAGAACCAGCTCCGGCTGGTCCAGGACGAGATCGGCTTCCAGTACGCCCGGCTGGAGAGCGTCCTCACTGACGAGTCCATCCCCGTCATGTCCGACGGTCATTACAACTTCACCTACTTCGACCGCACCATCGAGCTGCTCCAGTCCCTGAAAATGACCCCCTTCCTGGACCTGTCCCTGAAGGGGGACTACATCCTGCTGTCCGAGACCAAGGTCATCTACCGCGGCGGCAAGCCCCAGACCCAGTCCTCCGACCGGGCCTTCCTGAATAAGGTGTCCGCCCTGCTGCGCCACTGCGTGAACACCTTTGGCGCCAACGAGGTGGAGCGCTGGGGGGTGGAGATCGGCGTGCTGCACGACGCCATGCTCAACCTGCTGGAGCGGCCGGAGGACTACGCCCGCCGGTTCAAGGCGGTGCGGGCCATGATCAAGGAGTGGCTGCCCAATATGGCGGTGGGCGGCCCGGACCACAACATCGCCATGGAGCCCGACTACCTGGAGAAGGCCATCGCCCTGCTCCAGAAGGAGGAGGTCTCCTTCGACTTCTTCTCCCTGTGCGCCGTGCCCCACGTCCGCACCCTGCTAGAGGACGGCACCCCCCACTTCGTGTTCTCCCCCAACCCCAACTATGTGCGGGACTGCGTCCGGGAGATCCGGGACATCCTGGATCGGATGGGGCTGGAGGGGCTGCCCATCTGGGTCACCGCCTTCGGGCCCGACGTGCGCACCCGCAACCACGTGAACGACAGCTGCTATCAGGCCACCTTCATCGCCAAGAACACCATCGACCTCATCGGCCTGGTGGATGTGATCGGCTATTGGCAGCTGTCCGATGTGGACACCGAGTACGCGGACACCGCCCGCATCCTCTTCGGAGGCACCGGCATCCTGTCCAAGGACGGGCTGAAAAAACCGGGATTCACCGCCCTCAAGCGATTCAGCTCCATCAACACCCTGATGGTGGAGAAGACAGGCAGCATGCTGGTCACCACCAACGCCATCAATACCTATAATATCGTGCTGTATAACCATGCCCACTTCACCAACGTCTACTGCCTGTCCAGCGGCGAGGGGGTCACCTACGACAACGCCTACACCGTATTCGGGGACGCCGCCACCCGGGACATCTCGGTGAGCCTGGGCGGGCTCCAGCCCGGCCGGTACAAGGTCATCACCACCACCCTCAACCGGGAGTCGGGCAGCCTGTTCGACGAGTGGCTCCGCTACGGCATCATCGACGACCTCCAGCCCCACGACATCCGCTACCTGCGGGACATCGTCCACCCCCACCGGGCGGTGCGCTACCAGGAGTGCGGGGACGGCCGGCTGGAGCTGACCATGCAGATGCTCCCCCACGAGGTGAAATTCCTCATCCTCATCCGGGAGCTGTGAACGAAACACAGGTTAAAAAGCCGCCCGGGAGGGCCCTCAGGGCTCCCCCGGGCGGCTTTATTTGGCCGCTGGCCGGCCGCAGAGCAAAAAATAGGGGTGGATTTTTGCCCGGTTTTTTGCCTTTCCCCCGGCGAAATAAAAGTTGGACATTTTTTGAGTGGAAAACTGACATGAATTCGGGTGCTGTCCGGCGGAGCGGATGGTATCCTTGAGTCACAATACCGGCGCACCGCGCCGCGACGGAGGGATATTATGGACTTTCAGGCGTACAACAAAATTCTGATCTGCAAGGACGACATCAAGAACGTGAAGGTGGGCGGCGTGACCGTCGGCTACCAGTTCAAGATCAAGTATCCGTCCTACCGGGGCGTGTTCCTGAGCTGCGTGGAGGACCTGCGCTTCAAGCTGGACGGGGAGGAGATTCCGGCTTCCAAGATCTCCTTCAAGCTCAACGGCAAGGACTTCCTGCTCTCCGAGCTGCCCGAGTGCTTCAAGGAGTACTGGTTCGTCCGCACCCCCGCCGTCATCTTCGTGCGGCAGGACGGCGGCATCGCCCCCGGGGAGCACAGCCTCAACGTGTACATGAAGCACCGCGTGCCTTATACCGGCTATTTCGGCCAGTACCTGGTGCTGGACAGCGACGTGACCGAGACCAAGACGGCGGTTTGAGAAAGGACGGTAGAGCATCATGAGCGATATTAAGATCGGCATCTCCCTGTACAGCTTTTCCACCGAGTTCATCCATGAGAAGCTGGACTTTGAGGGCATTTTGAAAAAGGCCCACGATATGGGCTACCAGGGCGTGGAGATCGTGGCCGCCCAGATGGTCCCCGAGTACCCCTATCCCAGCGATGAGTGGCTGGCGGAGTGCAAAGCCCTGCTGAAAAAGTACGAGCTGGAGCCGGTGTGCTGGAGCGCCTACATCGACATGGGCATCCGCTCCGACCGGGACCTGACCGAGGAGGAGATCATCCAGTTCACGGTGAACGACCTGATCTACGCCAAGAAGGCGGGCTTCCCCATGGTCCGCACCCAGCACGCCATCTCCCCCAAGATCTTCCGGCAGATGATCCCCTTCTGCAAGGAGCTGGGGGTGAAGCTGACCATCGAGATGCACCACCCCCACCACCCCGAGGTCCCCGTGTGGAAGGAGTACTTCGAGATCATGAAGGGGGAGGGCAAGGGCTGGCTGGGCTTCGTGCCCGACTTCTCCATCTTCCAGACCATGCCCCACAAGCTGTATCTGGACCAGGCCGTCTCCTTCGGCTGCCGGCCGGAGAAGCTGGCGGAGATCGTGGAGCTCCATCGGAACCACGCCGACTACTCCGTTGTGGCAAACGGCGACTTCAACGACATCGAGAAGCACACCGCCGAGGAGATGTTCGGCAAGTTCTCCGCCCCGGCGAAGATGGAACAGTGGAAGGACATGATCGACTGCGCCTTCTATATGCACGGCAAGTTCTACTATCTGGACAACGACGACCACGACCCCTGCATCCCCTTTGAGGAGATCATCGCCGAGGTCAAGCGGCTGGGGTACAAGGGCTACATCGCCAGCGAGTACGAGGGCCACCACTTCGACGAGACCATCGACTCCGAGGAGCAGCTGCGGCACTTCGTGGCTCTGATGAACAAGAACCTCAACGCCTAAGGTACATAACAAGGAGGAAACGACAATGAAGAACGGAAAACTGCTGGTGGGCATCATCGGCTGCGGCGGCATCGCCAACAATAAGCACCTCCCCGCCCTGAAGAGCCAGAGCGACAAGTGCGACGTGGTGGCCTTCTGCGACATCATCGAGGAGCGGGCGGTCAAGGCCGCCAGGGAGTACGGCACTGCCGACGCCAAAGTGTACACCGACTACAAGGCGCTGCTGGCGGACAAGGACATCGACGTGGTCCACATCCTCACCCCCAACGTGGCCCACTGCCCCATCACCGTGGCGGCCTTTGAGGCGGGCAAGCACGTCATGTGCGAAAAGCCCATGGCCCACTGCTCCGCCGACGCCAAGAAGATGATCGACGCCTGGAAGAAGTCCGGCAAGAAGTTCACCATCGGCTATCAAAACCGCTTCCGCCCCGAGGTCCAGAATTTGAAGCGGGCCTGCGACGCCGGCGACCTGGGCGACATCTACTACGGCAAGGCCCACGCGGTGCGCCGCCGCGCCGTCCCCACCTGGGGCGTGTTCCCCAACAAGGCCCTCCAGGGCGGCGGCCCGCTGATCGACATCGGCACCCACGCTTTGGACATCACCCTGTGGTGCATGAACAACTATGAGCCCGATACCGTCTCCGGCAAGGTGTTCTACAAGCTGGGCGGCCTGGAGCAGGCCACCGAGGGCAACGAGTTCGGCCCCTGGGACCCCGAGACCTATGAGGTGGAGGACTCCGCCATGGGCTTCGTGAAGATGAAGAACGGCGCCCTCATCAACCTGGAGGCCGCCTGGGCCATCAATCTGCGGGAGTCCAAGGAGGCGTCCACCACCCTGTGCGGCACCAAGGCCGGCGCGGAGATCCTGTCCGGCATGGGCTACCCCGTGGACCAGCTCATCTACAACCGGGGCCGCAACGGCCAGCTGATGGAGGAGCATATCTCCGCCAAGGGCAATGTGGCCTACTTCGAGGGGGCCAACGGCGAGCCCGGCGTGTTGGAGTGCAAGCAGTGGCTGGAGGCCATCCTCAACGACACCGAGCCCCTGGTGAAGCCGGAGGAGGCCTATGTGGTGACCCGGATCCTGGAGGCCATCTACGACTCCGACAAGGCCGGCAAAGAGATCAAATTCTGAGACAAGGAGGCAGCAAACGATGAAATTAGGATTTGTCAGCGCCATCCTGGACCAGTCCAATTACGAGGAGATGATGGACATCGCCTCCTCCCTGGGCTTTGAGTGCGTGGAGGTGGCCTGCTGGCCCCAGGGCAAGGCGGAGCGGCGCTACGCCGGCGTCAGCCACATCGACGCGGAGCGGGTGCTGGAGGACGACGCCTACGCCCAGCACATCCTGGACTACGCCAAGGAGAAGAACGTGACGATCTCCTCCCTGGCCTTCTACCCCAACACCATGGACGGCGACCTGGAGAAGCGCGCCGCCGCCATCGAGCATCTGAAGAACCTGATCCGGGCCAGCGCCAAGCTGGGCGTGGGCATGGTCACCACCTTCATCGGCCGGGACCAGACCAAGACCGTGGAGGCCAACCTGGAGCTGGTGAAGGAGATCTGGCCTCCCATCCTGGACCTGGCGAAAGAGCAGGGCGTGAAGGTGGCCATCGAGAACTGCCCCATGCTGTTCGGCCCCGACCAGTGGCCCGGCGGCCAGAACCTGATGACCACCCCCGCCATCTGGAAGATGGTCTTCGAGCTGCTGCCCTATGACAACTTCGGCATCAACTACGACCCCTCCCACTTCGTGTGGCAGATGATCGACTACATCAAGCCCATCTACGAGTTTAAGGACAAGATCTTCCACGTCCACTACAAGGACATCAAGCTGTACCCCGACAAGCTGGACCGGGTGGGCATCATGGCCTATCCCCTGGACTTCATGAGCCCCAAGCTGCCCGGCCTCGGCGACGTGGACTGGGGCAAGTACGTCTCCGCCTTGACGGACATCGGCTACGACGGCTGCACCTGCATCGAGGTGGAGGATAAGGCCTTCGAGGGCTCCCTGGAGAACGTGATCAAGAGCCTGAAGCTCTCCAAGCGGTACATGGAGCAGTTCGTGATCTGACTCCGTTTAGCAAAGGAATGAACCGAGCATGAAAAACATCGCCATCGTGGGCTGCGGCGGCATGGGGGGCGGCCACGCCGTGGCCATCGCCTCCGGCACCGGCAACGCCATCTGGGCCGGGGTCCCCGGCCAGAAGGAGGGCAAGCTCCAGCCCACCGACACCGACGTCGGCCCCCTGCTGTCCCTCAGCGGCATCTGCGACATCGACCCCGCCCGGGTGGCCTGGGCCAGAGAGCGGGGCTACCGCATCTACGACACCTATCAGGACATCCTGGACGACCCCGCCGTGGACATCGTTCTCATCGCCACCCCCAACCACCTCCACCGGGAGGAGGCCATCGCCGCCATGCGCGCGGGCAAGCACGTGCTGTGCGAAAAGCCCGTGATGATGGGCAGCCGTGAGCTGGAGGAGGTCCTGGCGGTGTCCGCCGAGACGGGAAAGGTGTTCTATCCCCGGCAGAACCGCCGCTGGGACAAGGACTATATCATCGCCAAAAAGATCTTTGAGGACGGGACGCTGGGCAAGGTGTTCAACATCGAGTGCCGGGTCCAGGGGTCCCGGGGCATCCCCGGCGACTGGCGGGCCAAAAAGGAGTTCGGCGGCGGCATGATGCTGGACTGGGGGGTCCACCTGCTGGACCGGCTGCTGGTCATGGTGCCGGAAAAGGTGACCCGGGTGTTCTGCGATCTGACCCACGTCCTCACCGATGAAGTGGACGACGGCTTCAAGATGCACCTCACCTTCGAGAGCGGCCTCACCGCCGTGCTGGAGGTGGGCACCTGCCACTTCTCCGCCCTGCCCCTGTGGTTCCTGACGGGCAGCCAGGGCACCGCGGTCATCGACAACTGGGACTGTGCCGGCAGGGTGGTCCGCCTCCACTCCTGGGAGGACAAGGACGCCAGGCCCATCCTGGCGGGGGCCGGCCTCACCAAGACCATGGCCCCCCGGGGGGACAGCTCGGTGGAGACCCTGCCTTTGCCCGAAGTGGACTTCGACAACAACGAGCTGTACCTGAACCTGGTGGACGCCATCGACGGCAAGACTCCCCAGATCGTCACCGGCGAGCACGCCCTGCGGGTCATGCGGCTGATGGAGGCCGCGGTCCGCTCCGCCGAGACCCATACTGTGGTGGAGTTCGAGCCCGCCCTGTCCGTCTGATCCGGGCAAACAAAGCAAGAGCGCGGGAGCGCGGCCGGCCCTTTCCAGGACCGGCCCGCGCCCGCTATGGAAAGGAGCGCTGCCACATGATCCAGATCACCATCAACGGCGCCCTCTGTCAGGTGGAGCCGGGCACCAAGGTGCTGAAGGCCGCCACCGACAACGGCGTCTACATCCCCACCCTGTGCAGCCATCCGGCCCTGGAGCCCTGGGGCGGCTGCCGGATGTGCGTGGTGGAGGTCCGCCGCCCCGGCGAGGAGACCTCCTCCATCGTCACCGCCTGCACCCTGGACGCGGAGGACGGCATGGTCATCGAGACCGACACCGAGACGGTCAAAAACCAGCGGAAGCTGGCCATGGAGCTGATCTTGAGCAACCACCCCGCCGAGTGCGACGGCTGCCCCAAGTATGGCAACTGCGAGCTCCAGAGCATGATCCAGTATATCGGTGTGTCCGCCGTGCGGACCGTCCACAAGCCCATGACCTCCCCCCGGAACGACGAGAACCCCATCATGAGCCACGACATGAAGCGCTGCATCAAGTGCGGCCGCTGTGTGCGGATGTGCCACGAGGTCCGGGGCGTCAAGGCCATCGATTTCACCCGGGGCAAGAAAAACACCGTGATCGTGGCCCCAACGGACGGCCTGCTCATCGACTCCGACTGCCGGTTCTGCACCGCCTGCGTGGCGGTGTGCCCCACCGGCTCCATCGTGGAGCGGCTCCGCAAGGAGGGCCAGGAGCTGGTGCCCTGCGAGCAGGAGTGCCCCGCCCACACCGACATCCCCGGCTACATCCGGGCGGTCCGGGAGGGGAGGCCCGGCGACGCGGTGGCCATCATGCGGGAGAAGCTGACCTTCCCGCTGACTTTGGGCTACATCTGCAACCACCTGTGCGAGACGGGCTGCAAGCGCACCGACGTGAACGACCCCCTGTCCATCCGCAACCTGAAACGCTTTGCCGTGGAGAACGACAAGGAGCAGGCTTGGAAGGACAAGGGATTTCGGAAACCCCGCACCGGCAAGCGGGTGGCGGTGGTGGGTTCCGGGCCCTGCGGCCTGACGGCGGCCTACTACCTGAACAAGCTGGGCCACGACGTGACCGTTTTCGAGAAGCGGCCCCAGCTGGGCGGCCCCATGACCAGCGGCATCCCGGCCTACCGGCTGCCCATCGAGGGGGTCAACGCCGAGATCCAGTACATCATCGACTCCGGCGTGAAGTACGAGGTCAACCACGAGGTGTCCGATGCGGCGGCCCTGAAGAAGGACTACGACGCCGTGCTGGTGGCGGTGGGCGTGTCCAAGGGCAAGAAGTTGGGCTTCCTGCCGGGGGCCGATTTCGACCAGGTGTACACCGCCATCGACGTGCTGGCCGACCTGCGGGCGAACAAGGACATTTCCTATCTGGGCCAGACGGTGTGCGTGATCGGCGGCGGCTCGGTGGGGTTCGACGCGGCCCGGTCCCTGGTGCGGAAGGGCCTGACGGTGAACCTGGCCTGCATCGAGCCGGCGGACAAGATATTGGCGGACAAGGAGGACCAGGTGGAGGGCGCCGAGGAGGGCGTGAACATTCTGCCGGGGCGGTCCTTCGAGGAGATCGAGGGCAGCCAGAAGCAGGTCACGGGTCTGCGGGTCCACACGGTGAAGTCCTCCACCTATGACCGGGCCACGGGCAAGGTGACGGAGGTGGCCGTGGAGGGGAGCCAGACGGTGATCCCCTGCGACAGCGTGATCTTCGCCACGGGGCAGTACACCGGGCTCCAGGACTTTGAGAACTTCGGCATCGAGCTGAACCGGATGGGCTATCCCATCGACCCGGAGACGGGGAAAAGCGGCTTCAGGACCAGCGTGGAGGGCATCTTCGCGGCGGGCGACGCCATCACGGGGATCAGCTTCGTGATCAAGGCCATCGCGTCGGGGCGTGAGGTGACCTCGGTCATCGACAAATACCTGGGCGGCGACGGGGACATCGAGGAGACCCTGGTGGAGCGGACGGCGGATCCCCACATCGGGGAGTTCCCTGGCTTTGGGACGCTGCCCCGCGTCGAGATGGACGTGATCGACCCGGAGACCCGGGTGAAGCACGGGGACGAGAACGTCTACAGGACCTACACCTGCGAGCAGGCCCGCTGCGAGGCCCAGCGCTGCCTCCAGTGCGATCTGCGCCGGGACATCCCCAGGCCCGTGTTCTGGGCTGACGTGGCAAAGGAGGCGTAAGCGATGGAATTCGGCTATCAGGCGATGAAAACCCACGCCCGCCAGCAGGAGATCGACGCGCTGGAGCGGGTAAAGCCCCAACTGTCCGTCCCCCAGAACGGCAAGCTGGTCCACGTGGGGGCCCCCCTGGGCCGCATCCTCCCCGCGGAGCGGGCGGAGGAGCTGCTGGAGGGGCTGTATACCGACGGTACCATCCCCTACACCAACGAGGTCAGATACCTGGACGAGACCACCTGCGTGGTGGATTACCTCGCCAGGCTCACCCTGGAGCTGATGGAGCTGTCCTGCTCCAAGTGCGTGCTGTGCCGGGAGGGGCTGCGCCAGCTCCACCTGGTATTTGAGGAGATCACCCGGGGCCGGGGCAGCCTGGACCGGATGGACTATGCCAAGGACGTGGCCCGGGCCATGTCCCTGGGCTGCGACTGCGACTTCGGCCGGGGCGCCGGCAGGATGCTGGCCCTGGCCATGGAGGATTTCGCCGGGGAGATCGACCAGCACATCCGCAAAAAGTGCTGCCCCGCCCTGGTATGCCGGCCCTATTTCACCGTCCACGTGCTGGCGGACCGCTGCGTGGGCTGCGGCAAGTGCATGGAGGTCTGCCCGGAGGGCGCCATCATCGGCAAGGCGGGCTATATCCACATGGTGGACCAGGATATGTGCGAACACTGCGGCAAGTGCCTGGCGGTGTGCCCCCAGCACGCCCGCGTCAAGGCGGGCCGCATCAAGCCCCGCACCCCCGACCATCTGGTCCGGGCGGGGACGTACGGCAGGGACCCGGCGGCTGTTTGACATTGACAAAAGCCCCCTGATGTGATAGCGTATTTTCAGAAAAAACGATAAGGAGTGGTACCCGTGCCTGACTACAAGATCCTGACCATCAACCCCGGCTCCACATCCACCAAGATCGCCATCTACGAGGGGACGAACAAGCTGTTCGCCGCCAACGTGGCCCACGACGCCTCCGAGCTGGCCAAGTACGCCGGCATCAGCGACCAGCTCCCCTACCGGGAGCAGACCATCCGCGCCCTGCTGGCGGAGAGCGGCGTCTCTCTGGACGGCGTGGCCGCCGTGGTGGGCCGCGGCGGCGGGCTGCTGGCCATGGAGGGCGGCGTGTACGGCCTCAACGACGTGATGCTGGACCACGCGGTCCGGGGCGCTAACGGCGTGCAGCACCCCGCCCAGCTGGGTCCCCAGCTGGCCAAGAAGTTCGCCGACGAGATCGGCTGCCGGGCCTTCGTGGTCAACCCCCCCGACACCGACGAGCTCCAGCCCCTGGCCCGGATGACCGGCGTGAAGGGCGTCTACCGCAACGTACATCTCCACGCCCTGAACCTGAAGGAGACCGCCATCCAGCACGCCGCCAAGATGGGCAGAAAGTATGAGGACTGCAACTTCGTGGTGTGTCATATCGGCGGCGGCATCTCCGTGTCCGCCCATCAGAAGGGCCGCATGATCGACGGCAACGACATCGTGGGCGGCGACGGCCCCATGGCCCCCACCCGCTGCGGCGCGGTGCCGGCGGCGGAGCTGATCGACTACTGCTTCTCCGGCGTGGACAAGAAGACCGCCAAGGCCCTCTGCACCAAGACCGGCGGCTTTGTCAGCCTGCTGGGCACCTCCGACGCCATCGAGGTCTCCGAGCGGGCCGCCAAGGGGGAGAAGGTCCCCTATCTGGCCTGGAACGCCATGATCTATCAGATCACCAAGGAGATCGGCGCTATGGCCGCCGTCCTCCACGGCCAGGTGGACGGCATCCTGCTGGGCGGCGGCATGGTCCACAACAAGGAGCTGGTGGCCAAGATCACCGAGGCCTGCTCCTTCATCGCCCCCGTCACCGCCTATCCCGGCGAGTTCGAGATGGAGGCCATGGCCGCCGGCGCCATCCGCGTCCTCTCCGGCCAGGAGCGGGAGAAGACCTACACCGGCAGGCTGTGCTGGGACCGGGCCGACTTTGAGGACTGATCCCTTTTCATGGAAACCGTCACAGTCCACCTCCTGAACGCCAAAGCCCTGGCGGGTAAGGAGGAGGCCTTCCTGCCGCTGCTCGCACCGGCGCGGCGGCGGGCGGCGGAAAACCGCAGACACGAGAGCGCCCGGCTGCGAGCCATCGCCGCCGGGCTGCTTTTGCGTGACGTGCTGGGGGTGCGGGAGGACGCCGATCTCGTCTGCAACGAGTTCGGCAAGCCCGCCCTGGCCGCGGGCTCGCCCTGGTTCAACCTGTCCGACGGGGGGGACTGGGCTGCCCTTGCGGTGGCGGACCTCCCCATAGGGGTGGATCTGGAGCCGCTGCGGGAGGACTGGCCCGCCGGGCTCCGCCGGTGCTTTTTGCCGGACGAGCTGGCCTGGCTGGACGAATCCCCCACCGGGGAGCGGTTTTTCACCCTGTGGACCCGGCTGGAGGCCGCCCTCAAAGCCAAGGGCACCGGCCTGGCCCTGCGGGGGAGGGACTTCCCCCTGCTGGAGGACGGGAGACCCTGGTATTTCCAAAACATCGTCCACGCCGGATGTATGCTGGCCATCGCCGCCCCCGCGCCCTTTGAACTGCGGCTGGCGGAGCATTAGACCCGAACACAGAGAAGCCCCCCGGTCCCGTGGGACCGGGGGGCTATTTTGCCTTTTTGGGGGCCGCTCAGAGCCGCTCCCAAAGGAGCAAATTGTCTTCAAATCGGGCGGAGAGCTTGCCCGTGTCCTTCAGCCAGGCCAGGTAGGAGCGCACCGTGCTGCCCACCAGCGCGTACTGCTCAAAGGTCATGGTCAGCCCGTAGCGGGCGAACAGCTTTTGCAGGATGACCTCGAAGGTCAGGGGCTGGGCGCACAGGCCCGTGACGGCCTCCGCGATCTCCCACACCTTGTCGATGTTATATTGGGCCAGAGGGACGATATTCTCCGCAGCCTCCGCGTGGGCGGGGATGAACAGCTTTGCCTCCATGCTTTTGACCTTTTCCAGGGTGTCCAGATAGGCGGCTACGTCGTATACGAAGCCGATCTGGTATTTGTCCAGCGTCTCTTTGCTGGACAGGCAGTCGGCCAGATAGACCACGCCGTCCGGGGCCCGGAAGCCCGCCATGTCGAAGAAGTGTCCCGGCAGGGGGATCAGTTCGAACCCCTCCGGCAGGACGGCCTGAGTCAGCTCCTCCGCCGCGCTGGGCTGGGCCATGAGGAACTTGTGCCGCAGATCCTTGAAGGGATAGCCGCCATACAGGAAGGAGGGCTCCAGCAGGGGGTGGACGGTGAAGTCCCGCTCGATGCCGGGGGCGTAGATCTTACAGCCCGTCTGCTTTTGCAGGTATTGGTTGCCGCCGATGTGGTCGGCGTTGGAGTGGGTGTTGTAGATGGCCTCCAGCGCCCAGCCGTTGGCGTCCAGGTGCTGGCGGACCTTCCGGCCGGCGTCCTTGTCGCTGCCGCTGTCGATGAGGCAGACCCGGTCTCCGTCCAGCTTCACCAGCCCGATCTTGGCGGGGCTCTGGACGTAGTAACACCGCTCAGAGACCTGGATCAGCTCATACATGGGGATGCCCCTCCTCTTCCCAGGCGTCCACGCCCCGCTTCAGCCGCTCCAGGCCGTCCAGCAGCCGGGACCGGGGGCAGGCGATGTTCATGCGCAGGAATGGCCTTCCCTCCGCGCCGTACTGGCCGCCCCTGGACAGGTAGAGGCCGGTCTTGGCCCGGATGAAATGGGCCAGGGGGGCGGCGTCCTCCGCGACGGCCCCGCAGTCCAGCCACAGCAGATAGGTGGCCTCCGACGGGGTCAGGCGGATCCGGGGCAGCCGGGCCGCCAGGAAGTCCCGGACGGCCCGCTTGTTCTCATACAGATAGGCCCGCAGCTCATCCAGCCAGGGGCCGCCCCGGGTGAAGGCGGCGATGGCGGCGTCCACGGCGAAGGCGTTTCCCTCGGCCACCTCGTCGGTGTTGAGGCCCCGCCACACCTTGTGGCGCAGAAACGGGTCGGGCACCGACACGGCGGCGGTCTGGAGCCCCGCGATGTTGAAGCACTTGGTGGGGGCGATACAGGTGACGCTGTTGAGACGGCAGTCCTCCGACACGGAGGCGAAGGGGACGTACTCCTTCCCCGGATCGGTGAGGTCGCAGTGGATCTCGTCGGAGAGGACGACGACGTGGTGCTTCCGGCACAGCTCCCCCACCCTTGCCAAAGTCTCCCTGTCCCATATCTTACCCACCGGATTATGGGGGTTGCACAAGATCATCAGGGTGGTCTGGGGGTCGGACAGATCCCGCTCCAAACGGGCGAGATCCATGTTGTAAACGCCGTTTTCCCAGCGCAAAGGGCTTGCGACGACGTTCCTTCCGTTGTTGACGACGGAGTTGAAAAAAATGTTGTACACCGGGGTTTGGATCAGCACGTTCTCCCCCGGCGTGGTCAGCTTCCGCACGATGCTGGAGATGGCGGGCACCACTCCGGTGCAGAAGATGAGCCAGTCCCGCTCCATCGTGAAGTGGTGGCGGTCCCTCCACCAGCCGATGTAGGCCTCCGCCCACTCCTCGGGCACCACGGAGTAGCCGAACACCCCGTGGTCCAGCCGCCTTTGCAGGGCCTCCCGGATGGGGGGCGCGGCGGGGAAGTCCATGTCCGCCACCCACATGGGCAGCTCGCTTTCTCCCACGTCCCATTTCAGGGACTGGGTGCCCCGGCGGTCCACCAGGGCGTCAAAATCGTATCCCATGGCTCACGCCCCGTCCCGGCAGACGATCACCGTTTTGGAGGGGTCCACCTTGTCCTTCTCGATGGTCAGTTCCCCGATGGAGGCGGCCCGGATGGTCCCGCCGGAGGGGTTCAGCACGCTGTCCACATGGGAGGTGATGTCCGCGTCCACGGTGGAGTACTCAAAGGCCAGGGTGGTGTTGATGAGCTTGCAGTTCTTCATCACCAGATCGTCGATGTAGCACATGCCCTGCAAGCTCTCGATGGTGCAGTTGACGAGGGTCAGGTGTTTGGCGTTCCAGCCCAGGTATTCCCCGGAAATAAAGGAGTCGCAGACCGTCACGTTCTCGCTGTTCCAGAAGGAGTCCTTGGACAGCATATGGGCGTTTCGGATGGTGACGTTCTTGGCCCCGTCGAAGGAGTAGTTGCCCACCAGGGTGAAGCCGTCGACGTCCACGTTCTCGCAGTTCATGGCCAGATAGTCGCCCCTGGCGTGGACATTCTCCAGCCGCACGTTTTTGCAGCTCCACAAGGTCTCGGCGGCGTTGGGGAATTGGACGTTTTTCAGGGTGACCCCGTCGCATCGGCGGAAGTTCTTGGGGGCCTCGATGACGGCGTCCTCCACCAGGATGTCGTCGGTGTACCACACCCCGGCCCGGGCCATTTCGAACCAGGTGCAGCCGTGGGCCTTCACATGCTTGCAGTACCACAGGGGGTACTTCCACTTGAACATGGAGCCCCACAGCTCGATGTCCCGGCTCTCCTTCAGGGGGGACTCCCCGTCGTCGAAAATGGTGTCGTAGATTTTGAGGTCCCGGGACATAAACAGGGCCCGTTCCCCGGTCAAAAACTGCTGGCGGATCTCGTTGGACATGATAAAACTCTCTGCCTTTGCTCTGAAATTCCGGCGCGCCGGTGAATTTGTCCCATTATACAGCCCGCCGGCGGGAAATGCAACGATTTGTTTTGCGCCGGTGTTGCCCCCAAACGTGAACTTTCCGCCCCGTTCTTCCCGCCCTGTTATGGGAGGTGAATGGAGATGGAGAGCGTGATCGTGGGTGTGCTGGCCCTGATCGGGACGCTGGCGGGCGCCTATTTTTCCAACCGCAGGAGCGCGGCGGTCATCGCCTATCGGCTGGAGACGCTGGAGAAAAAGGTGCAGGCCCACAACAATCTGGTGGAGCGGACCTATCATCTGGAGGAGCAGAGCGCCATCCACGAGGAAAAGCTGAAGGCGGCCGACCACCGCATCGACGGCCTGATGGAGCAGGTGATGAGAAAGGGGGAATGAGCGCGTGGAACTGTTGAGAAAACGGCTGGCGAACCTGCTGACCATCAAGAGCATGGTGACGCTGATCACCACAGTGGTGTTCGCCATCCTCACCCTGCGGGGCGCGGTGAGCCAGGACTTTATGACCATCTACTCGGTGATCGTGGCTTTCTACTTCGGCACCCAGGCGGCCAGGGAGGACAGGGCATGAGCGTGGCGGTGGAGCGCCTGCTGTGTACGGCGGCGGCGGAGGTGGGCTACCATGAGAAGGCCAGCGTCTCCGGCCTGGACAGCAAGACCGGCAACCCCGGCGGCAAGAACTACACCAAATACGCCCGGGATCTGGACGCCCTGGGGGACGTCTACAACGGGAAGAAGCAGGGCCACGACTGGTGCGACGTGTTCGTGGACTGGTGCTTCCTCACCACCTTCGGCGAGGAGCTGGGGATGAGGCTGCTGTGCCAGCCCTATAAGGGCTGCGGCGCCGGGTGCAGATACTCCATGGGGTACTATCAGGAGAAGGGCCGGTTCCACAGGACGGGCCCCCGGCCGGGGGATCAGGTCTTCTTCGGCTCCGCCGCGTCCGCGAGCCACACCGGGCTGGTGGAGTCGGTGCGGGAGGACAGGGTGTATACCATCGAGGGAAACACGAAGGGCGGCGTCCAGGTGGCCCGGAAGTCCTATTCCTTAAGCGACAGGACCATTTTGGGCTATGGCAGGCCCGACTGGGCGCTGGCGGAGGGAGCGCCGGACGGACAGGAAAAGGAGGACGAGGATATGCTGACCTATGAGCAGTTCGAAGCGTACATGGACCGGCATGAGAAGGAGCGGGCCGCCCTGCCGGGGAGCGGCTGGAGCGAGGCCGACCGGGACTGGGCGGCGGAGAAGGGCCTGTTCCGGGGGACGGGCGGCGAGGCTTTCGCGTGGCAGAGCTTTTTGACCCGGGAACAGGCGGCCGCCCTGTTCCGCCGGTTCGCGGAGGGATGAGCGGAGAACGGGAGACGGCCGCCGGGGAGACCCGGCGGCCGTCTTTTGTCATATCATTGCGGGGGCTCAGTACTGGCCCAGGGAGCCGGAGGGACGGTGCTCGTCCTTGGCGGGCTCGCCGAAGGTGTAGTCCTTGCCGGGGAGGATGGCGTTGAGCAGGATGCCGGCGATGGCGGCGATGGCAAGGCCCGTGAGGGTGATGGTGGCGCCGCCGATGGTGAAGGTGAGGCCGCTGGAGAAGCCCAGGCCGCACACCAGGATGACGGCCGCCACGATCAGGTTGCGGGAGTTGGTGAAGTCCACCTGGTTCTCCACCAGGTTCCGCACGCCGATGGCGGAGATCATGCCGTAGAGGATGAAGCTGACGCCGCCGATGATGGCGGAGGGGATGGAGCCGATGAAGGCAGCGAACAGGGGGGAGAAGGAGAGAACCAGGGCGTAGATGGCGGCCAAGCGGATGACCCGGGGGTCATACACCCGGGACAGCACCAGCACGCCGGTGTTCTCGCCGTAGGTGGTGTTGGCGGGGCCGCCGAACAGGCCGGCCAGGGAGGTGGCGAGACCGTCGCCGATCAGGGTGCGGTGCAGGCCGGGATCCTCCAGGAACTTCTCGCCCACGGTGGCGGAGATGGCGGACATATCGCCGATGTGCTCCATCATGGAGGCGATGGCGATGGGGGCCATCACCAGGATGGCGGACAGGTCGAACTTGGCGATGGAGCCGGTGAAGTCGGTGAAGAAGGGCTGGAGGCCCACGATCTTGGCGCTCTGCATGCTGGAGAAGTCGATGAGCTGGGGCCCGCCGGCCAGGGTGACGATCAGGGCCACGATATAGCTGCCCACCACGCCCAGCAGGATGGGGATGATCTTGATCATGCCCTTGCCCCAGATGTTGGCCGCCACGATGATGACGATGGCCACCAGGGCCAGCCACCAGCAGGTGGAGGCGTTATTGACGGCGGAGGGGGCCAGGTTCAGGCCGATGCAGATGATGATGGGGCCGGTGACCACGGGGGGCAGGAAGCGCATGACCTTGTGGACGCCCACCAGCTTGACCAGCAGGGCCAGCACCAGGTAGAGCAGGCCGGCCACCACGATGCCGCCGCAGGTGTACTGGAGCTTCTCCGCCTGGGACATGCCGGCGTAGATGCCCTCGCTCATGCCGCCCATGGCGGCGAAGCCGCCCAGGAAGGCGAAGGAGGAGCCCAGGAAGGCGGGCACCTTCAGCTTGGAGCAGACGTGGAACAGCAGGGTGCCGAAGCCGGCGAAGAACAGGGTGGTCTGGATGGACAGGGGCATACCGATGGGGTCGCCGTTGGCGGCGGTCTGGCTGTTCACCAGAATGGGCACCAGGATGGTGGCGCCGAACATGGCGAACATGTGCTGGAGCCCCAGGATCAGCATCTTGGGGATGCCCAGGGTGCGGGCGTCGCGGATGGGTTCTTGGTTGTTCATTTGGATGATCCTCTCCCTTTTCGTATAGTCCATATAAGCGCCCCCCGCCGGCGGCGGGGGGCGCGTTATTGGGGTCAAATCAGAAGGCCAGGAAGAACTTGACCAGGAAGATGGCGGAGATCACATAGGTCAGGACGGACACGTCCTTGGCCCGGCCGGTGAAGAGCTTGATGACGGTGTAGGAGATGAGCCCCAGACCGATGCCGTGGCCGATGGAGCAGGAGATGGGCATGGCCAGCAGCATGATGAACACGGGCACGGCGATGGCCATGTCGGAAAGGTCGATGTTCTTCAGCCCGCCCAGCATCAGGATGCCCACATAGATCAGGGCGGCGGAGGTGGCGGCGGCGGGGATGATGGCCGCGATGGGGCTGATGAACATGCAGGCCAGGAACAGCACGCCGGTGGTGAGGGCGGTGAGGCCGGTGCGGCCGCCGGCCTCCACGCCGGAGGCGGACTCCACGAAGGTGGTGACGGTGGAGGTGCCGGTGCAGGCGCCCACCAGGGTGCCCACCGCGTCGGACACCAGGGTCTCGCGCATCTGGGGCATATTGCCGTTCTCGTCCACCATCTTGGCCCGGTTGGCGGTGGCGATGACGGTGCCGATGGTGTCGAACATGTCGATCATGCAGAAGGTGATGATCAGGATGATGACGGTGCCCCAGCCGATGGAGAACAGGGTGGCGAAGTCAAACTTGAACAGGGTGGTCTTGGCCATATCGGCGAAGGGGGGCAGCCAGCTGGCGGTGGCCAGGCTGGCGAAGGGATTCTGATGCAGGAAGATGAACTGGCCCAGCCAGTTGATGACGGATGCGGCCAGCATGCCGATGAGCACCGCGCCCTTGACCTGATAGTGGGCCAGGATGATGATGGCGAACAGGCCGATGAACATGGTGATGACGGTGAGGACCATGGCGGGCCAGTACTCGCCCAGCTTCTCCTTGGCGGAGCTGGCGGCCAGGGCGCCGAAGAAGTCACGCATCACGTAGTACTCGCCGGAGGCGCCCTCGCCGGCGTTGGAGCCGAAGCCGATGTTCATCAGCATCAGGCCGATGGCGGGGCCGATGCCCAGCCGGACGCCCAGAGGAATGGCCTCCACGATTTTCTGGCGGATGTTGAAGATAGACAGGACCAGGAACACGATGCCCTCCACCAGGATGATGCACAGGCCCGCCTGCAGGCCGGCCAGCATGGAGCAGCCGGCGGCGCCGGCGATCTGGGCGATGACCACGGCAAAGTAGGAGTTCAGGCCCATGCCGGGGGCCAGGGCGAAGGGCTTGTTGGCCAGGAAGGCCATGCAGAACATGGCGATGGCGGAGGCCAGACAGGTGGCCATGAACACGCCGTTCCAGGCGGCGGCCGCGTCCTCGCCGAAGGCGCCGGCGGCGCCCTGGCCGAAGCCGACGATCAGGTTGGGGTTCAGCGCGATGATGTAGGCCATGGTCATAAAGGTGGTCAGACCGGCCACGATCTCGGTGCGGACGTTGGTGCCGTTTTGCTGGAGCTTGAAGATCTTGTCCATAACGATTGGTTCTCCCTCCTGTAAAATTTTCTCTCATTCTTATCTCTGTGTGGGAAAATGGGACAAATTCTCACAAAAGAATCCTACCATATCGACGGGGAAATGTCCACCCACTTTTCGCTATATTTTGCCGGGTTTTTCACGGCTTTTTCCGGCGAAATTTCCCCAAAAAAATCCCGCCCGGAGGGATCCGGGCGGAATTTGGACGCGCCTTACGCGCACAGATCGATGATGATGTGGGCGAACATCTTGGCGGACAGCATCAGGTCCTCCACCTTCACGCGCTCGTCCGCGCCGTGGAGATGGGTATCGAACCCGGGCATGGTGCAGCCGAAGGCCACGCCGCCGGGGATGTCGTGGACATAGGTGCCGCCGCCGGTGGCGAGGCACTCCCCCTTCACGCCGGCGTACTCCTCGTACCGCCGCAGCAGGGTCTTGACGAAATCGGAGTCCGCCGGGGTGTGGTGGGGGGCGCTCTGGCTGCCCTCGAAGGTAAAGCCCCTGGCCTCAAAGGCTGCCCTGGCCACGCCCAGGCAGTTCTCCTCGGTGGCGCAGAGGGGGACCCGGGAGTCGCAGGAGCCCCTGAGCCCCGTATCGGTGACCTCCAGCAGGGAGAAGGCCACGGTCAGCGGCCCGGCCACCGGCTCCTCCTGGGCGATGCCCAGGGCCCGGCCCTTCCAGTCCCCGTGGGGGAGCAGCTCGTTCAGACCGGCGAGAGCGTCCCTCGCGCCGCCGGCGGCCAGGGGCAGGGCCAGCAGCAGGGAGATCAGCCCGGTGATGGCGTTGTTGCCGCCCTGGGGGAAGGCGGCGTGGGAGCTGGCGCCCTTGGCGCGGATGACGGTGAGGCCCTCCTCGTGGGCGAAGGTGAAGGTGACGCCGGTGCGGGAGGTGACCTGCCGGGCGATGGGCTGGACGTCGTACATGGAGAGGCCCTCCACGGCGGCGGAGGCGTCCCCGGGCAGGACGTTGAAGCGGATGCCGCCGTGGAGCCAGCGGAGCCGGGGAAGGGCGGCCTGCTCCGGCCAGGAGCGGGAGAAGGAGGGGCGGAAAGCCCCCTTCTCGGTGTTGATGACCGGGAAGCCGGAGTCGGGGGTGAAGGTGGCGGGGGCGAAGGGGTTGCGGGCGAAGTACCAGGCGATGTCGCCGGAGCCGCTCTCCTCGTTGGTGCCCATGATGACCTTGCAGTTCTTTGTCAGGGGGACCCCCAGGTCCTTCACCGCTTTCAGGGCCAGCAGGGAGGCCGCCACGGGGCCCTTGTCGTCGTCGGCGCCCCGGCCGTAGATGAGCCCGTCGGTCACGATGGGGGAGAAGGGGGGCGTCACCGTCCAGCCCTCGCCGGGGGCCACCACGTCCAGGTGCCCCAGGATGTGCAGGGCGTCCTCCTGATCGTTCAGGCCGGCGGTGCCCACATAGCCCTCGTGGTTTTGGGGGATGAGGCCCCACTCCGCCGCGATCTTCAGCGCCTCGTCCAGGGCGGCGGCGGGCCCGGGGCCGAAGGGGGCGCCGGGGGCGGGCTCGCCCTCCACGCTGTCGATGGACACCAGACGCTTCACCGCGTCGATCAAAAGGGGCTCCTTGTCCGCGAAATATGCCTCGATCCGCGCTCGATCCATATGTATCCTCTCCTCTGGGATGGGCGGTGTCCGCCCGGGTATCTGTCCTCTATCTTATCCCTTTTCCCCGTCGAACACAAGGGGAAAAAGGCGAGGAATCGGGAAATTTCTATCAGCGGCCGGCTCACGGCCGGTCGGGCTCCCCCTCGCCGTCGGCCTCCTTCAGATATTTGTACACGGTGTACCGGGACACCCCCAGCCGCTCCGCCACATAGGGCACCGAGCGCCGGTAGGAGAAGGCGTCCCGCTGCTTCAGCAGGGCCACCAGCCGCAGCCGGTCGTCCTTGTTCAGGGCGTCGGCGGGCCTACCCAGGGCGGTGAGGCACTGTTCGAACAGGTCGGCCAGCTGCTTGGAGTCCCCCGGCTGCCACAGGGCGGAGCGCAGGTCGGACTCCACGCTCATCAAATCGGACAGGATGCGCTGGGCAAAGGACAGGCCGGTGTAGTCGAAGTTGACCCCCAGGGCCAGATTGTACCCCTTCCCGATCAGGTGGAAGGTGGAGGACTTGATCTGCCGCCCGTCGGGGGTGGTGGCGGCCAGGTTCACCTGATCGGAGGTGGCCGCCTCCTCTCCCAGCTCCAGGCCCACTCCCATGATGTCCATGGTGGAGCCCACCTCCCGGCCGGACACATGGCCGTTGTAGATGGACAGGATGGGGTGGGTGGGCACCCCCATGTCGTGTACCAGCGTCTCGCAGGCGGGGCCGAAGGTCTCCGCCAGCCCCCGGGCGGTGCGGTCCAGAAACTCAAAGGCCTGATCCCGGTCCATAGCGCGTCCGTCCTTTCAACAAAGAGTCAACTCTATTGTAAACCCATTTGCGGGAAATGGCAAGGCGCGGTTTTGCTGGCGGAGAGGACAAAAGCCGCCGCCGGTTTCAGGGCGTTTTTATTTACAAATTCCTCTTTTTTCTCCCCCGGATGTGTGGTATACTGTACGAGTTATATTGGGTACAAGTGCCGTTTCGGCATATCATACCACAGAAAGGAACAGAAGCTATGGGCCTGTTTTCCAAGTTGTTCGGCACCCGCTCCCAGAGGGAGGTCAAAGCCCTGGAGCGCACCGTGGACAGGATCGAGGCGCTGGAGGACGAGTACCGCGCCCTCAGCGATAAAGAGCTGCGCGCCAAGACCGACGAGTTCCGCGCCCGCCTGGGCCAGGGGGAGACCCTGGACGACATCCTGCCCGAGGCCTTCGCGACCTGCCGGGAGGCGGCCGACCGGGTGCTGGGGATGCGCCCCTACCGGGTGCAGCTCATCGGCGGCATCATCCTCCACCAGGGCCGCATCGCCGAAATGAAGACCGGCGAGGGCAAGACGCTGGTGGCCACCCTTCCGGCCTACCTGAATGGCCTTGCCGGGTACGGGGTCCACATCATCACCGTCAACGACTACCTGGCCAAGCGCGACTCAGAGTGGATGGGCAAGGTGTACCGCTTCCTGGGCCTGACGGTGGGGCTGGTGATCCACGGGGGCACCCGGGAGGAGAAGCGGCAGGCCTACGCCGCCGACATCACCTACGGCACCAACAACGAGTTCGGCTTCGACTACCTGCGGGACAACATGGCCATCTACGCCCAGGAGCTGGTGCAGCGGGGCCATGTGTTCGCCATCGTGGACGAGGTGGACTCCATCCTCATCGACGAGGCCCGCACTCCGCTGATCATCTCCGGCCAGGGGGAGGAGTCCACCCAACTGTACCAGCTGGCGGACAACTTCGCCGCCCGCCTCAAGTGCCTGCGGGTGGCCTCCACCGACGCCAAGGAGGAGGAGTCGGACGAGCTGGACGCCGACTACATCGTGGACGAGAAGGCCCGCACCGCCACCCTCACCGCCCAGGGCATCAAGAAGGCGGAGCAGGCCTTCAACATCGAGAACCTGTCCGACCCGGAGAACACCACCCTGTCCCACCACATCAACCAGGCTCTGAAGGCCCGGGGGGTGATGAAGCGGGACATCGACTACGTGGTGAAGGACGGCGAGGTCATCATCGTGGACGAGTTCACCGGCCGGCTCATGTTCGGCCGGCGGTACAACGAGGGCCTCCACCAGGCCATCGAGGCCAAGGAGCACGTCACCGTGGCCCGGGAGTCCAAGACCCTGGCCACCATCACCTTCCAAAACTACTTCCGGCTGTACGACAAGCTCTCCGGCATGACGGGCACCGCCATGACCGAGGAGGAGGAGTTCGGCACCATCTACAACCTGGACATCGTGGAGATCCCCACCAACCGGCCCATGATCCGGCTGGACCAGCCCGACGCGGTGTACAAGACCAAGGCGGGCAAGTACCGGGCGGTGGTGGAGCAGATCAAGGCGTGCCACGCCAAGGGCCAGCCGGTGCTGGTGGGCACCGTGTCCATCGAGATCTCCGAGCTGGTGAGCAGGCTGCTGACCAAAGAGGGCATCCAGCACAATGTGCTGAACGCCAAGAACCACGAGAAAGAGGCCGAGATCGTGGCCCAGGCGGGCAAGCTGGGGGCCGTCACCGTGGCCACCAACATGGCCGGCCGCGGCACCGACATCATGCTGGGCGGCAACGCCGAGTTCATGGCCAGGGCGGAGCTGCGGAAGGCGGGCATGAGCGACGAGCTCATCGCCGAGGCCACCGGCCACGCCGACACCGACGATGAGGAGATCATCGGGGCCCGCCGGGCCTTTGCCGAGGCGGAGGCCAGGTATAAGGAGGAGATCCGGGCGGAGGCCGACCAGGTCCGCGCCGCCGGCGGCCTCTACATCCTGGGCACCGAGCGGCACGAGTCCCGCCGCATCGACAACCAGCTGCGAGGCCGGGCCGGCCGTCAGGGCGACCCCGGCGAGAGCCGCTTCTTCCTCTCCCTGGAGGACGACATCCTCCGGCTGTTCGGCTCCGAGCGCATCCAGGGCCTCATGGAGCGGCTGGGGGTGGACGAGGACACCCCCCTGGACCAGAAGATGCTGTCCAGCGCCATCGAGAGCGCCCAGAAGCAGGTGGAGTCCCGGAACTTCCAGACCCGCAAGACGGTGCTGGAGTACGACGACGTGATGAACACCCAGCGGGAGGTCATCTACAGGCAGCGCCGCCAGGTGCTGGACGGGGAGGACGTCCACTCCTCTATCGAGAATATGCTGACCTCCACCGTCACCGGCCTGGTGGAGGGCCACGCCGGGGAGCAGTCCCACATGGACGGGGAGACCTTCCGGGAGGCGGTGGCCCCCTTCGCCGGCTCGGTGTTCACCCTCCCCCAGGTGGCCGGGCTCCAGCAGGAGGCGCCCGCCCTCACGGTGGACGAACTCACGGAGAAGCTGCTGGACGCCGCCAAGGAGAACTACGCGAAACAGGAGGCCGCCGTCAACGCGGCCATGGCGGGCCGGCTGCCCGAGGGGGCCAACGCCATGCGGGAGCTGGAGCGGGTGATCCTGCTGCGGGTGGTGGACGAGTACTGGATGGACCACATCGACGCCATGACCGAGCTGCGGCAGGGCATCGGCCTCAGGGCCTACGGCCAGACCGACCCGGTGGTGGAGTACAAGCGGGAAGGCTTCGATATGTTCGAGCAGATGATCGCCGCCATCCGGGAGGAGACCCTGCGGCGGCTGTTCACCGCCCGCATCCGCACCAACGAGGAGATCCGCCGGGAGCGGGTGGCCAAGGTCACCGGCGAGTCCGGCGGCGCCGACGGCACCGTGAAGAAGCAGCCGGTGAAAAAGGCCGTCAAGATCGGCCGCAACGACCCCTGCCCCTGCGGGTCCGGCCTGAAATGGAAGAAGTGTACCTGCGCCGAGTACCACAAGAACGTGTAAGCCCGTCCCGCCCGCTGAGAGGAGGATCTGCTTGAAGATCATGGAACAAGTCCGCGGCGGCGTCACCTTCCTGGCCGCCGACGGCATCGACGCCGCCGGAGGGACCGCCCACGGGTTTTCCACCCGGCTGGGGGGCGTGTCCGCCGGGATGTGGGCTTCCCTGAACCTGGGGGTGAACCGGGGGGACGACCCCGACCACGTCCGGGAGAACTACCGCCGGTTCCTGGCCGCCGTGGGGGCGGAGGGGGACGTGCTGGCCATGACCCATCAGGTCCACGGGGGGACGGTGCGCACCATCACCACCGCCGATCTGAAGGATGATCCCTATCAGAAGGTGGACTACGAGGCCGACGGCCTGATGACCGCCCTGCCCGGGGTCACCCTGCTGGTCTACTCCGCCGACTGCATCCCCATCCTGTTCTACGACCCGGTCCGCCGGGTGATCGCCGCCGTCCACGCGGGCTGGCGGGGCACCGCCGCCGGCATCGTGTCCAACGCGGTGGCCCGGATGCGGGTGGTGTACGACTGCCGGCCGGAGGACATCCTGGCCGCCGTGGGCCCCGGCATCTGCCCCCAGTGCTTCGAGACCCATGAGGACGTGCCCAACGCCATGACTTCCGCCCTGGGCACCGAGGTGCTGGACTACATCAAAATAAAGCCCAACGGCAAGTTCGCCGTGGATCTGAAGGGCATCAACGCCCGGCGGCTGGAGCTGGCGGGGCTGGATCCCGCCCACATCGCCCTGTGCGATGAGTGTACCTCCTGCCTGCCGGAGCGCTACTGGAGCCACCGCAGGCTGGGGGCCAACCGGGGCTCCATGGCCGCCGCCATCCAGCTGAAATGAGGCGGCTGCCCGCCCTGCTGCTGGCCCTGTGCGTGCTGGCCGGCCTCGCCGGCTGCGGGGGGGACCCGGCGGAGCCCACCGGGAGCCAGCCGCCCGCGCCGACCCCATCCGCCGCCCCCATGCCCACGCCGGAGCCGGTCCCCTTTTCCCTGGCCTGGGACCCCAACGCCTCCCTGGACCCCATCTCCGGGAACAGCCAGGTGAACCGGGAGTTCATCGGCCTGGTGTGGCAGGGGCTCTATGAGCTGGACAACGACTTCCAGCCCCGGCCCGTCCTCGCCCGGTCCAGCCGGGTCAGCGAGGACGGCCTCGCCTGGACCTTTTCCCTGGCGGAGGGCGTCTTTTTCTCCGACGGCACCCCCCTGACGGCGGCGCACGCCGCCGCCTCCCTGAGCGCCGCCCGGACCAGCCCCGTCTACTCCGCCCGGCTGTCCGCTGTCACCGGCGTGTCCGCGTCGGAGGACACCGTGACGGTCACGCTGGCGGCCCCCAACGGGAACCTGCCCGCCCTGCTGGACGTGCCCATCGCCCTGGCGGCGGAGGGGGAGCCCGCCCCCCTGGGCACCGGCTATTACCGGGTGGAGCGGGACGGGGAGGACGGTCTGCGGCTGGGGACCAATCCCTTCCACTTCGCCGCCACCCTGCCCTATGCCCAGATCCCCCTGGTGCCCGTCACCTCCCCGGACAAGCGGGCCTCCGCCTTCAACACCGGGCGGGTGTCGGCGGTGGTCACCGACTACACCGGGGCCTACGCCCTGGGCTACACCGGCAGCTGCGCCACGGCGGACTGCCCCACCACCGATCTGATCTACATCGGCTTCCAGACCGCCGACGGCCCCTGCCGGGACGTCTCTGTGCGGCAGGCGGCAGCCCGTGTTCTGGACCGGGAAACGGCGGCGGCCACCCTGCTGGCGGGCCACGCCCTGGCCTCCGCTCTGCCCGTCTCCCCCCGGTCGGCGGAGTACAGCGCCGCCGCGGCGGATCCCCTCTCCTACGACCCGGACGCCGCCGCCGCCCTGCTGGACGAGGCGGGCTACGCCCTGAACGAGGAGGACGGCCTCCGCTACCGCAGGAGGACCCCGCTGGCCCTCACCCTGCTGGTGAACAGCGACAGCGAGGCCAAGCAGGGGGTGGCCGGGCTGCTGGCGGCAGAGCTGGAAAAGCTGGGGATCGCCGTGACGGTGAACACCCTGCCCTGGGCGGAGTATCTGTCCGCCCTGGCCGCCGGGGACTTCGACCTGTATATCGGCGAGACCCTCCTCACCGGGGACTTCGATCTGTCCGCCCTGCTCGCCGGCTCCCTCAACTACGGCGGCTATGACGCGTCGGGCCTGTCCGCCCTGCTGGCCGCGAGGCAGGCCGCCCGGGGGGAGGAGCGGATCGCCGCCGCCTCCGCCCTGTGGGAGGCGTTCGCCCGGGAGGTCCCCATCGCCCCGCTGTGCTTCAAAAACCGCACCCTGCTGGTCCGCTGGGGGATGGCGTCAAACCTGCAGCCCACCCGCGCCGACCCCTTCCGGCACATCGAGGAGTGGACGACGGCCCCATAAAACGCATTTTAGAGAATGGAGAATGAAAATGAGCCAGGTATTTCGCTGCTATGTGGAGAAACGAAAGGGCTACGACGTGGAGGCCCAGCGCCTGCTGCGGGAGCTGCGGGACCAGCTGGGCGTCCGCACCCTGCTGGACGTCCGTCTGCTGAACCGCTATGACGTGGAGGGCATCAGCCGGGAGGTGTACGAGCAGGCCAAGACCACCGTGTTCTCCGAGCCCCAGGTGGACGCGGTGTTCGACGAGGATTTCCCCGTGCCCCTGACGGCGGGGGCCCTGCTGGCGGTGGAGGCCCTGCCGGGCCAGTTCGACCAGCGCTCCGACTCCGCCGCCCAGTGTATCCAGCTGCTGGCCGGGGTGGAGAAGCCCCTGGTGGCCAACGCCCGGGTGTACCTGCTCCAGGGGGCCCTGGACGAGGAGCAGATGGCGAAGATCAGGGGCTACCTCATCAACCCGGTGGAGTGCCGGGAGGCATCCCTGGAGAAGCCGGAGACCCTGGCGGTGGACCATCCCGCCCCGGCGGACGTCCGCGTCATCGAGGGATTCACCGGGCTGGACGAGAGCGGCCTCGCCGCCCTGCTGGACAACTACGGCCTGGCCATGGACCTGGGGGATCTGAAATTCCTCCAGGACTACTTCAAAAACGAGGAAAAGCGGGATCCCACCGTCACCGAGGTGCGGGTGGTGGACACCTACTGGTCCGACCACTGCCGCCACACCACCTTCTCCACCCATCTGGACGACATCCGCATCGACGACGGGGAGGTGAAGGCCGCCTACGAGCGGTATCTGGCCGCCCGGGTGGAGGTCTACGGGGAGGAAAAGGCCGCCAGACGGCCCCAGACCCTTATGGACATCGCCACGCTGGGCACGAAAGTCCTGAAAAAGCGGGGCGAACTGCCCGAGCTGGATGAGAGCGAGGAGATCAACGCCTGCTCCATCCATGTTCCCGCCAAGGTGAACGGCGAGACCCAGGACTGGCTGCTCATGTTCAAGAACGAGACCCACAACCACCCCACCGAGATCGAGCCCTTCGGCGGCGCGGCCACCTGCATCGGCGGCTGCATCCGGGACCCCCTGTCCGGCCGGGCCTACGTCCACCAGGCCATGCGGGTCACCGGGGCGGGCGACCCCACCGTGCCCATGAGCGCCACCATCGAGGGCAAGCTGCCCCAGCGGAAGCTGTGCCAGACGGCGGCGGCGGGCTACTCCTCCTACGGCAACCAGATCGGCCTGGCCACCGGCCACGTGGCCGAGGTCTACCACGAGGGTTACATCGCCAAGCGGCTGGAGTGCGGCGCGGTAGTGGCGGCGGCGCCCGCCGATCATGTACGCCGGGAGCGCCCTGCGCCCGGGGACGTGGTCATCCTGCTGGGCGGCCGCACCGGCCGGGACGGCATCGGCGGGGCCACCGGCTCCTCCAAGAGCCACAACAAAAAATCGCTGACCACCATGGCCAGCGAGGTGCAAAAGGGCAACGCCCCCGAGGAGCGGAAGCTCCAGCGGCTGTTCCGGGACGGGAACGTCACCCGGATGATCAAGCGGTGCAACGACTTCGGCGCGGGCGGCGTCAGCGTCGCCATCGGCGAGCTGGCCGACGGGCTGGAGATCGACCTGGACGCGGTGCGCAAGAAGTACGAGGGGCTGGACGGCACTGAGCTTGCCATCTCCGAGAGCCAGGAGCGGATGGCCGTCGTCGTCGCCCCCGAGGACGAGGAGCGGTTCATCGCCGCCGCCACAGCGGAGAACCTGGAGGCCTACCGGGTGGCGGTGGTCACCGAGTCCCCCCGGATGGTGATGACCTGGCGGGGCCAGAAGGTGGCCGACCTGTCCCGGGCGTTCCTCAACACCAACGGCGCGGTGAAGCACGCCGCCGTCTCGGTGGCCAGGGCCGACCGCGCCGTGCTGGGCCGGCCTCGGTTCCACAGCCTGCGGGAGATGGCGGGCAGTTTGAAGGCCGCCTCCCGCCGGGGATTGGTGGAGCGGTTCGACGGCTCCATCGGCGCGGGGTCAGTCCTCATGCCCTTCGGCGGCGCGGACCAGACCACTCCCGCCCAGGCCATGGCCGCCCTGTTGCCTACCATGCCGGGGGAGGAGACGGATCAGGCCAGCGTGATGGCCTACGGTCTGGACCCGGACCGAATGACGGTGGACCCCTACGCCGGGGCCATGGACAGCGTGGTCACCTCCCTGACCAAGATCGTGGCCGCCGGCGCGGACTACAAGGACGCATACCTCACCCTCCAGGAGTTCTTTGAGAAGCTGCGGGACGACCCCGCCCGCTGGGGCAAGCCCTTCGCCGCCCTGCTGGGGGCCCTGGAGGCACAGCTGGACTACGGCTGCGCCGCCATCGGCGGCAAGGACTCCATGTCGGGCTCCTTCCTGGACAAAGACGTGCCCCCTACCCTGATCTCCTTTGCCATCGCCCCCATCAAGGCGGCTGACGTCCTGTCACCCGAGTTCAAGGAGCCGGGCCACCCGGTATACGTCTTCGGCGGCGACGTGCCGGAGAACACCAGGGCCGAGTGGGACGCGTTCCACGCGCTGGCCCAGGCCGGAAAAGTCAGGGCCGCCTGGGCTGTGGAGGAGAGCATCGCCGAGGCGGTGATGAAGATGTCCTTTGGCAACCGTGTCGGCTTCCGCTCCGAGGCGGAACTGGCGGATGAGATGTGGCACATCCCCTTCTACGGGGCCATTGTGGCCGAGCTGACGGAGGATGTGGACTGCCCCTATGCCCGGCGGGTGGGCGTCACCACCGCCGAGCCGGTCATCGACCTGGGCGGCGACTCCGCTCCCATCGACGAGCTGCTGGCCCTGAACGAGGGCGTGCTGGAGGACGTGTACCCCACCAAGGCCGGTCCCACCGAAGCGGTGGAGACCGTCTCCTGGGACAAGCGCTCCCCGGCGGTGTTCAGCGGGAAGATCGCCCGGCCCCGGGTGGTCATCCCCGTGTTCCCCGGCACCAACTGCGAGTACGACTCGGTCCGGGCCTGCCTGCGGGCGGGGATGGACGCCGAGACGGTGGTCATCCGCAACCTGACCCCGGAGGACCTGCTTTCCTCCGCCGCCGACCTGGAGGCCGCCATCCAGCGCTCCCAGATCATCTTCCTGCCCGGCGGCTTTTCCGGCGGCGACGAGCCCGACGGCTCCGCCAAGTTCATCGTGTCCTTCCTCCGAAACCCCCGCCTCACCGACGCCGTCCACGACTTGCTGAAGCGCCGGGACGGGCTCATGCTGGGCATCTGCAACGGGTTCCAGGCCCTGGTGAAGCTGGGGCTGGCGCCCTACGGCGAGATCCGGCCCGCCGCCGAGGACGGCCCCACCCTGACCTACAACCTCATCGGCCGGCACCAGAGCCGGTATGTCACCACCCGGGTGGCCAGCGTCCAGTCCCCCTGGATGCTCAAGTCCCAGGTGGGCGACCTCCACGCCATCCCCGTTTCCCACGGCGAGGGCCGTTTCGTGGCCCCGGACGGGGTGGTCAAACAGCTCATCGCGAACGGCCAGGTGGCCACCCAGTATGTGGGCTTGAGCGGCGCGCCCTCCATGGACATCGCCGCCAACCCCAACGGCTCCGTCATGGCCATCGAGGGCATCTTCTCCCCCGACGGCCGGGTGTTCGGCAAGATGGGCCACACCGAGCGGGCGGGCGAGTTCATCGCCAAAAACATCCCCGGGAACAAGCTCCAGCCCATCTTTGAGAGCGGGGCGCTGTATTTCCGCTGAGTTTCCCCGGACGCAAAAAAAGGGCCGCTCCCCGGAGCGGTCCTTTTCGATGGGCTTATTCCTGTTTTGACTCTTTCCTCCGCTCGATGGCCTCCCGGAAGCCGCCCTTCCCGAAGGAGAAGATGCGGTTCACCCGGCTGATGGTGGCGGAGCTGGCCCCGGTCTTTTCTAATATTTCGGTGTATACCAGGCCCTCGTCCAGCAGCAGGGCCACGTCGAACCGCTGCTCCATGGCCCGCAGCTCGCCTACGGTACAAAGATCGTCGAAAAAGGCCTGACACTCCTCCATGTTCTTCAACTGCAAGATGCTCTCGTAGAGCGCGAGACTGCGCTCCTTGTTCCCCGATCTGGGCATGGCGGTCTCCTCCCTGTCTCTGTATGATATGGAACTCTCTGGCAGTATCCTTATTTTAACACATATACGCTCAGTAGTAAACTGTTTTTTTCTTCTCATTCTACAAAAAATATGGTATACTGATTCTGAGTTTGAAAAACGGGGAGGGGAGCGCCATGGGCCGGAAGGTCACGGTCATCCGTCCGGCCATCGAGCCGGGCCGTCGGGTGCTGTGCGTCAGCGACATTCACGGCAACCTGCCCTTCCTGAAGGGGGTGCTGGCCAAGGCCGGCTTCTCCAAAGACGATGTGCTGATCCTCTTGGGCGACATCCTGGAGAAGGGCCAGGAGAGCCTCAAAACCCTGCGGTATGTGATGGAGCTGTGCCGGGACTACACGGTGTACCCTCTCAGCGGCAATTGCGACCACATCGACCGCACCTTTCTGGAGGGCCGCCCCGGGGTGGACGCCGACCTGACCCCCGTGTTCCGGTTCTGGAGGGAGCGGGCCCTCATCAACCAGCTGGGGGCGGAGCTGGGCCGCCCGGCCGTGCGAAATGAGAGCGAACTGCCCGCCCTCCGCGCCGCCATCCGGGCGAATTTCCCGGAGGAGACCGCTTTCCTCTGCGATCTGCCCCACATTTTGGAGGCGGGGAAGTATCTCTTCGTCCACGGGGGCGTCCCCCGGGAGGACCGGCTGGAGGAGCTGGACGCCTACCACTGCATGAAGAACGACGATTTCATGGGCCAGGGCCTGTCCTTCCGCAAGTGGGTGGTGGTGGGCCACTGGCCGGTGACCCTGTACCGCGCCGACATCCCTGTCGCCCGGCCACTTATCGACCGGGAGCGGCACATCGTGTCCATCGACGGGGGGTGCGTACTCAATCTGGACGGCCAGCTGAACGCCCTCGTCATCCCCGACATCACCGGGGACGACATGAGCTATATCGCCTACGACGGTCTCCCCGTGGTGGTGGCGGAGGACGGCCAGGCCCCCTCGGAGGATCCCATCAATATCCGCTGGAGCGACAGCGCCGTGGAGGTCCTGCGGGAGGAGGGGGACTGCGCCTGGTGCCGGCACATCAGCTCGGGCCGGGAGCTGTGGATCCTGAAGGAGTACCTCTACCCCCGCCGGTCCGACGGGCACATCCACTGCGAGGACGCCACCGACTACCTGCTGCCCGTGTCCCCCGGGGACCGGCTGGCTCTGGTCCGCCGGAGCAGCCGGGGCTGCCTGGTGAAAAAGGACGGGGTCACCGGGTGGTATCTGGGCCGGTCCCATCCGGCGGACGCCCCGCAGGGTGACAAATAGCGCGTTTGACCGATAATTTTTTGGTCAAGTTTTTCCCGCCGGAAAAACGACAAAATCCGGCAAAACGGGAAGGGGGCCGACAGCGGGAAGGCCCGAGTTTCAACAACTTCCACCGAAAGTTCCACAACCTTTTTGAAAAAACGAGGTGGACATAATATCTGTCAAGGGGAAATTTGCCGTCTTTTCCCACAAAAATGACAGAGAGTTACAAGATCCGACGCCCGCCCCGACGCCCTTGTGCAGCGCAGGGTCTTGTGGTATCATTATGAGCCGACACCGAGATATGGAGGGAACCCCCTTGGAGCGAACCACCCCCGTCATCCCCGCCGAGGACGTCCGGCGGCAAAGAGAATACTGCGCGGAGCTGCGGGCCCGCAACGCCGTCCTGCCCGCCCCGCCCACCGCCTGGGTGGATACCTACGGCTGCCAGCAGAACGAGGCCGACTCCGAGCTGATCCGGGGGATGCTGGCCGATATGGGCTACGCCATCACGGACAGCGAGGAAGGGGCCGACGTGATCGTCATCAACACCTGCGCCATCCGGGAGCACGCGGAGCAGCGGGTGTTCGGCAACCTGGGCGCCCTGGTCCACGGGAAGCGGAAGAATCCCCATCAGATCATCTGCGTGTGCGGCTGCATGGCCCAGGAGGAACACGTGGCGGAGCGCATCCGCCAGTCCTACCGGCACGTGGACCTGGTGTTCGGGCCCCAGGCCCTGTGGAAGTTCCCGGAGCTGCTGCGCCGGGTGTACCTCCGCCGGGGGCGGGTGTTCGACCGGGACGAGTCCGCCGGGGCCATCGCCGAGGGGCTGCCGGTCCGCCGGTCCGGCTCCGTCAAGGCCTGGGTGTCCATCATGTACGGCTGCAACAACTTCTGTACCTACTGCATCGTCCCCTACGTCCGGGGGAGGGAGCGCAGCCGGGAGCCGGAGGTCATCCTGAGCGAGATCAGGGAACTGGCGGAGCAGGGGTACAAGGACATCACCCTGCTGGGCCAGAACGTGAACTCCTACGGAAAGGACCTGGGGGAGGACGTGGACTTTCCCGCCCTTCTGGAGCGGGCAAACGCCATCCCCGGCGACTTCCTGCTGCGGTTCATGACCTCCCACCCCAAGGACGCCGGAGAGCGCCTGTTCGACGCCATGCGGGACTGCGAAAAGGTGGCCCCCGTCATCCATCTGCCCTTCCAGTCGGGGAACAGCCGGGTGCTGGCCGCCATGAACCGGCGCTACACCAGAGAACAATACCTGGACAAGGTGCGGGCCCTGCGGGCGCGCATCCCCGATGTGGTGCTCACCAGCGACGTGATCGTGGGCTTCCCCGGGGAGACGGAGGAGGAATTCGAGGACACCCTCTCCCTCATCCGGGAGGTCCGATTCGACGCCCTGTTCACCTTCATCTTCTCCCCCCGGAAGGGCACCCCGGCGGCGGAGATGCCCGACCCCGTCTCCCGGGCTGAGAAGCAGGCGTGGTTCGACCGGCTGGTGGAGGAGCAGAACCGCATCTCCCTGGAAAAGCATCAGGCCTACATCGGGAAGACCCTCCGCTGCCTCATCGACGGGGAGGGGGAGGACCCCCGGAACAATCTCAGCGCCCGCACCGCCGGCAACCGGCTGGTCCATCTCAGCGGGGACAAGTCCCTCATCGGGCAGTTCCGGGACGTGAGGATCACCGGCTGCTCCACCTGGGCCCTGTTCGGGGAGCTGGCATGAGCCGTTCGGTTTGAAAGGAGCCCCTATGACCAGACAGGACGTCGTCATCCAATGGATCGCCTACGGCGCGGCGCTGCTCATCGTCGCGGCGGCGGATTACTATGTCCTGGGGCCCATGCCCATGGCTCTGCCCCTGCTGCTGCCGGCCGTGGCCGCGGCGGGGGGCGTGCTGGAGGGCCCCGCCTTTGGGGCGGTCTACGGGGCGCTGGCGGGGCTGATGATGAGCGGCCTGGGCCATCAGGGGGCGGGCTGTGTGCTGGCCTGTGCCGCGGTGGGCTGGCTGGCCGGGCTCATCGCCCAGCACGTCCTCCGCCGGGACCTGTGGGGCTATCTCATCTGCGCCCTGGCGGCCCTGGCCCTCTGGGAGGTATGGCAGGTGGGGAGCCGGTACTTCACCGGCGTGGCCCCGCTGAAGGTGCTGGCGGGCGTGGCGCTGCCCGAGCTGGGCTGGTCGCTGGTGTTCCTGCTGCCGGTGTACTGGCTGGAGCGGTTCTGCTGCGTCCACTTTGGGAGGATCGCCCATGAATGACCCATTTGAATTCCTGCGCCAGCAGGAGCTGAAAACGGAGAAGGAGGCCCGGCGGCTGAAGCTCCGCACCCAGGCGCTGATGGTCCTGTTCTGCGGGATCCTCCTGGCCTTTTTCGCGGTGCTGTTCCAGCTCCAGATCGTCAACGGGGAGAGCTATCTGCCCACCGTGATCCACCGCACCACCACCGAGCGGGAGCGGGTGGACAGCGTTCGGGGGGAGATCACGGACCGCTACGGCCGGCTGCTGGTCACCAACACCATGAGCTACCACGTGGAGCTGAAGATGGGCGACATGGGGGAGCGCCGCAACGAGATCATTTCCTCCCTGCTGGAGCTGTGCAAAGAGCAGGGGGTGGAGTGGGCCGAGAACCTGCCCATCTCCAAGACCGCCCCCTGGACCTATACCGGCGAGGACCCCCTCCGCTATGAGCGGGAGGGGGAGGACGGCGAGACCGAGACGCGGCTCACCTACCTGGGCAGCCTGGCCCAGAAGAGGGGCTGGGTGGGGGACGCAATGAAGGAATCCCCCGACGCGGAGACTCTGTTCACCGCCATGTGCCTGGACTTCGGCCTCATTGAAAAGGGGGAGGCCCCCGACGCCTCCGACCGGGAGGCGGCCGGGGTGCTGTACGCCCTCTACCTCCGCGCCGAGCAGATCAACTACCTGGACTATATCTTCGCCAAAGACGTGGACATCGCCTTCATCTCCAAGGTGAAGGAGCGGGGGCTGGACGGGGTGGTGTTCAAGACCGACACCGCCCGCAGGACCCTCACCGGCTACGCCGCCCACGTGCTGGGCAAGGTGGGGGCCATCCAGGACGGCGAGCAGGACTACTACACCGACCTGGGCTATCCCCTGGACGCCACCGTGGGCCGCAGCGGGGTGGAGCTGGCCTTTGAGAGCTGGCTCCACGGCACCAGCGGCACCCGCCTCATCGTCAAGGGGGAGGATGGGGTCATCGAGGGGGAGAGCTGGGAGGACGACCAGCCCCCCGTGGCGGGAGCCAATGTGTCCCTGACGCTGGACATGGCCCTTCAGACCACCACCGAGAACCTGCTGACCCAGTTCGAGTCCGGGCTGGAGGAGGAGGGCGGCGCCGCCGCCGTGGTGCTGGACATGACCGGCGGGGTGCTGGCCATGGCCTCCTACCCGGAGTTCGGCGAGTCCCAGCTGAACCGGGCTACCCAGGGCCTCTACGCCCCCGGCTCCACCTTTAAGATGGTCACCGCCGCCGCCGCCCTCACCGAGGGGGTCATCACCCCCCGGGACAAGGTGATCTGCACCGGGCGCTACCGCTACTACACCAGCCCCCAGCCCGCCTGCTGGATCAACCCCGGCAATCACGGCTCTGAGACCGTGTCGGAGGCCATCACCGACTCCTGCAACATCTTTTTCTTCGACGTGGGCCGCCGGACGGGCATTGCCAAGCTGGTGGAATATGCCTCCAAATTCGGCCTGGGGGAGAGCACCGGCATCGAGATCGCCGAGAACAGGGGCCGGGTGGCCGGGCCGGCCACCTCCGAGGCCCTGGGCCAGACCTGGTACGACGGCGACACCCTCAACGCCGCCATCGGCCAGGGGAACAACCAGTTCACCCCCCTCCAGCTGGCCAACTATGTGGCCACCCTGGTCAACGGGGGCACCCGCTACCAGGCCCATCTGCTCAAAGAGGTCCGCTCCGCCGACAGCGGCCAGATCCTCTATGAGTACCAGCCCCAGGTCCTCAGCACCGTGGACATCGCCCCGGAGCACCTGGCGGCCATCAAAAAGGGGATGTTCGACCTGGCCGACCACGGCAGCGTCGCCCGGTACTTCAAGGACCTGCCCGTGAAGGTGGGCTGCAAGACCGGCACCGCCGAGGTGGCCAAATCCACCGCCAACGCCGTGTTCGTCTGCTTCGCCCCCTATGACGACCCCCAGATCGCCGTCTGCCTGGTGGCCGAGAAGGGCGCCTCCGGCGGCAAGCTGGCGGAGATGGCCGTGGGCATCCTGAAGCAGTATTTCTCCACCGGCAGCTCCCTGGACAGCGCCGCCCCCGAGAACGGCCTGATCCGCTGAGGTCAAAACCACCGGCCCGCCGCAATGTGCCCGGGCGGTACATTGTAAAATATGATTTGGATCATGAAAGGAGCGCGTCACCATGATGGATCAGCTTCCCCCCATCGCCCAGCGCGGAATGCGGGTGCAGACCGCCGTGTCCCTTCACGAGCCCGACCGGGTCCCCTTCATCCCCACCTGGAACAACTTTTACCAGCTGGAGTACGGCGTGAGCTTCCAGGACTCCATGACCGATCCCTTCACCCTGAACGCCGCCCTGGATCATGTGCTTGACCGATATGAGCCCGATCTGGTCTATATGCCCACGGTGTTCCCCATCCCGGCTATGGAGCGGGCGGGCTCCACCCAGTGCCGGTTCCCCGGGCCCTATCACAACCTGCCCGCCGACACCCCCTACCAGTACATCGACAAGCAGTTTCTCCGGGACGAGGACTACGACGCCTTCCTGAAGGACCCCAACTGGTTCCTGTTCCAGAAGGTCCTGCCCCAGAAGTACGCCAACTTCGGCGGGCTGGCCCTCCTCAATCCCCCGGCCATGTGCAACTCGGTGATCTACAGCCTGGGCGTGTTCGGCGCGCCCCCCGTCCAAGAGACCCTGAAGGCCATGCTGGACACGGGCAACCTGGTGATGGAGAACCTGGGCAAGTGCGCCGCCCAGGCCCAGCACGCCGTGGAGCGGGGCTTCATCCCCTTCGGCGGCGCCACCATCATGACCCCCTTCGACGAGTTCGCCGACCACATCCGGGGCATCATGGAGGCCTGCATGGACTGCATCGAGGAGCCCGAGCGTCTGGAGGCCGCCCTGGAGATCTGCTCTCAGCACATCCCCACCTTCATCGCCAACGCCAAGATGCAGCACGCGGAGTATATGTTCATCCCCCTCCACTGCGGCGTGGACGACTTCATGTCCCTGGAGAACTACAAGCGGTTCTACTGGCCCGGCCTGAAAAAGGTCATCCTTGCCTCCATCGACGCCGGCATGACCCCCATCGTCATCTGCGAGGGCAAGTACCGCACCCGGCTGGAGGTGCTGGCCGACGTGCCCAAGGGCAAGGTCATGTACTTCTTCGAGGACGTGGACCTGGTGAAGGCCAAGCAGATCTTGGGCGACGTGGCCTGCATCGGCGGCGGCATGCCTACCGAGTACCTGATGATGGGCGACAAACAGCGGGTCATCGACCATACCAAGAGGATGATCGACCTGCTGGCCCCCGGCGGCGGGTTCGTCATGACCAACACCATCGCCATCGACCAGGTGAAGACCGAGAACCTGGAGGCCTGGAAGGACACCCTGTTCGACTACGGCAAATACTGAGCGGCAGGCATAAAAAGGGCCGGCTCCGAACATCGGAGCCGGCCCTTTCGTGCTTTAAGGGGCCTCTCAAGACGGTTTGCGCCGCTCAGTCGAATTTCAGGGTGCTGTACTGGCCGTACTTTTTGCCCTCGTCGTCGATGATGCCGTCCACGCCGGGGACGGTTGAGAACATGACGGCGGAGGAACAGAGCAGGCCGCCCCCCTTGCCCAGGGTGTCGATGACCCGGCGGACGTCCGCCCTGATCTGCTCCTCGGTGGCGCCGGGGGCGTCGGTGACCTGGGGGTCCACCGCGCCGGCGAAGATGAGCCTGTCGCCGTACTCCGCCTTGAGCTTCTTCAGGTCGTTGCAGGGCTGGACGCTGTGCCAGCTGTCCACCCCGATCTCCACCAGGTCGCCGATGATGGGCTCGTTGTAGCCGCAGGAGTGGTGCATATAGTACATGCCCAGCTCGTGGCACCGCTTCACCATGCGGCGCTCCGGCTCCTTGTAGAACTTCCGCCACATCTCCGGGGACATGAACAGGTTGTTCTGGTTGCCCCAGTCGTCGTGCATCATCAAAAAGTCCACGTCCAGGTACTTCTTGAAGTACTCCATCTGCTCGATGCGGTAGTCGGCGTAGGCCTCCACATACTCGGCGTAGGCCTCCTCGTCGTCATAGGGGGCCATCAGGCCGTTGACGTGGCCCATCATGGCGCAGATGCGCTCGAACGCGCCGATGTTGCACACCACATAGCCCATGAGCTGGTCCTTTTTGGCCCACATGGCCTTCGTGCGCATGGCGGCGGCCTCCCAGTTCCTGTCCTTGCAGCTCTTGAAGTCGATGTACTTCTTCCACTCGGTGATGTCGTCGAAGATCTCGCCGCCGGGCTTCACGTGGGTCATCAGCTCGGGATGGGCGGGGTCCAGCTCCCACTCCAGACCGAAGTCGTCCTTCCCGCTCATGAACAGGGGGCGGTCGTTGATCTCCGGGGTGATGATCATCTGGGAGGCGGTGTTGATCATGGGCACCCACTCGGGCTGTTTGTGCTCCCAAACCAGCTGCATATTTTCCCGTTCTGTCATGGTAGGTCCCTCCTGTGTTTTCTGATTGGAATAAGGGCTCTTTATTTGGCGTAGAACTCCTCCACGGCGGCAAAGAACGCGTCGATGTTCTCCCAGCTGGAGGCGGGGGGGATGTCGCAGCCGGAGGAGATGACGAAGTTGGGATAGCCGCAGCAGTCCCCTATCACCTCCAGGGTCCTGGCCCGGACGGTCTCGGGGGTGCCATTGCGGAACTGGCCGGCGGGGTCCACATTGCCCATGACCAGCACGTCGCTGGGGGAGCCGGCCATGATCTCCTTCATGTCCACCGCGTTGCCGAAGTGGTAGGCGGCGGCGCCGCACTGATACCACTGGGGCAGGGCCTTTGCCACCGAGTTGCCGCAGTTGTGGAGCAGCACCATGAAATCGTCGCCCTGCACCGCGGAGATGATGCGCTGCAGATAGGGCACGGCGAACTCCTCGATCAGGCTGGGGGAGAGCAGGCCGGCGGCGGGCTCGGCGATGCAGACGCCGTGGGCCCCCACGGCCTTGAAGCCCTTGATGTATTCGGTGATGAACTCCGTGGCCTTCTCCAGGGTGGTCTCCACCATCTCGGGCTCCTCGTAGCAGTTGATCATCAGCTCGGACATGCCCATGAGCCGCCCCGCCAGGGAGAAGGGCCCGATGACCCCGGCGATGACCGGCCGGTCGGTGATGAGCCTGCACACCTTCTCGATGGCCTCGATGTACACGCCGGTGCGGCCCGTCCCCACGGCGGGCACTTTCAGGGCCTCGGCGTCCTCCGGGCTCTCCAGCAGGGCGCCCACCACGGTGGGGACCTCGTCGTCGGCCACATGGATGGCGGCGCCGAAGGCCTCCGCCTCCACCGACAGGTCCATCATGGACACGGCGGCGCCGGTGTCGCAGCGGTCGGCCACCAGCTTCATGCCCTTGGCCTGGAGATCGCTGTCATAGACCAGGTCCCGGACGGTGACGCCCAGAAGCTGGATGCAGGGGAAGGACAGCACGGGGACGGCTTTTTTGCGGGGGGCGGCCATAACCTCCGCCGCCCACTGTTTCATAGTGGTTTCCACACAGAGTTCCTCCTTTTTCGGATGCGATTTTGTGTATACTATCTGAATTATAGCAGGCCGCGCGCCTCCTTGTATAAAATTTCCTTGCGGTTTATATGACTTTTTTACGATTTCCGCTCCGCGCCCCTTGACGGAGGCCGCCCCCATCGTTACAATGAAAATATGTGAAATTGAATAAGAATCCGAAACAGGAAAGGGGAATTTTTATGAATTCATTTGAAAAGATCCAGCGCTGCTTCGACCTGGTCCCGCCCGCCGACCGCAAGGACATCCCCGTGTACCCCATGATGCTCCTCTATCCCGGCCGGGTGGCCGGCTTCACCCAGAAGGAGATCACCTCCGACATGGACAAGTGGCTCCAGGCGCTGGACGTCACCTTCCAGAAGATCGGCACCCCCGACCTGTGCCAGGGCAACCCTCCCGGGGACGTGATGTTCCTCCAGGGCATCGAGGCCCTGCGCCCCGGCTATGAGCTGGACGAGGACGCCAGCTATCAGTTCAAAGAGACCTGCCACATGCAGCCGGAGGACTACCAGGACATCATCGACAACGGCTACCTCCAGTGGTACAACCGCTATCTCTGCACCATCCAGCACCCGCCCATCACCAACATCCCGGACATCGGCAAGCTGTGGATGCAGGTGGGGATGAACGCCGGAAAGGTAGGGGCTTTCCTGGCCCAGCGGGGGGTGAGCCCCATCCACGGCACCGCCTCCGGCACCCCCTTCGACACCCTCTCCATGGTCCGCTCCTTCGGCGAGTTCGTCTACGACCTGTACGACGAGCCCGACCTGGTGAAGGCCGCCATCGACAAGGGCACCCCGGAGGTGCTGGGCCAGATCCTGGGCACCCTGGAGCACTCCCCCCTCAAGCGGGCCAGCCTCTACGCCATGCGGTCCGACGCCAATTCCATCTCCCCCGCCATCTTCGAGGAGTTCTCCTGGCCCTCCCTGAAGGCCATCATTCTGGGCCTCCATGAGGCCGGCGTCCAGGCGGTGCTCCACGCCGACGGCAACTGGCTGCCCATGCTGCCCAAGCTGCTGGAGCTGCCCAAGGGCAGCACCCTGGTGGAGCTGGACGGCGTCACCGACATCCACGCCGCCTACGACATCCTCAAGGGCTGGCTGCCCATCCGGGGCGACGTGCCCGCCACTATGCTGGCCTTCGGCACCCCCGAGCAGGTGTCCGCCTACTGCGAGGACCTGATCCAGATGTCCATGGCCAAGGGCGGCCTGGTGCTGGGCAGCGGCTGCGAGGTCCCCCTGAACTGCAAGCTGGAGAACCTGAAGGCCATGATGGACTCCGTCCGCGCCTGAGGCGGGAAGGCCGAGCTCGCCGGTCCGGTGGGCCCGGCCTGACACAGGAGGCATCGCCATGAGCGACATCATACCCATCGATCTGGACACGGCGCGGCCCGTGGCGGATTCCTTCGCCGCCGTCACCGGCATCCGCTGCCGGCTGATCTCCGCCGCCGGGGAGACCCTGTATCAGTCCGGCCGGCCGGAGGACGAGTGCGCCTATCTGAAAGCCCTTCCGGGAACGCCGCCCCCCTGCGCCGATCTGCACCTGCGGGGCATCCGCCAGGCGGAGCGCTTCGGCGGGCGGTACATCTACGCCTGCTCCTCCAGCCTGGCCTACTGTGCCAGCCCCATCATGGCGGGGGGCGTGCTGGCCGGCGGGCTGGTGGCCGGCCCCGTGCTCCTGATGGACACCGACGACCTGCTGGAGGAGCTGGCCCAGCACCGGGGCTTCCCCCTGGAGGGGGTCCCATCCCTCCATGCCTTTCTCAGCGGCATCCCCCAGGTGAGCTCCGCCCTGCTGAGCGGCCTGTCCCTCCAGCTGTTCGCCGCCGCCCTCTCCATCGGGGACAACAGCCGAGAGCTGTTCCTCCAGCGGGACGAGGGGCTCCGGCAGCAGCAGATGGGGCAGTACGTCCACCAGACCAAGGCGGCGGGGCAGTCCCCCCGCTATCCCATCGAGAAGGAGCCCCAGCTCTACGCCGCGGTGGCCCGGGGGGACCGGATCACCGCCACCGCCCTGCTCAACGACCTGCTGGGGCACATCTTTTTCTTCACCCCCGATCCCGACGACAGCGGCATCCGGGTGGCCGAGCTGTTCTGGCTGCTGTCCAGGGCTGCCATCAGCGGCGGGGGAAACCCCGAGGCGGTGCTGGCCATCAGCGACCAGTATCTGAAAAAGCTGCGCCGCCTCCGCACCCAGGAGGAGATGACCCGCTGGCTGGCCCAGGCCCTGCGGCGGTATACCGCCCTGGTGTTCCAGCTGGTGGACACCAAGCACCGGGACGTGATCCAGCGGGCTGTGGGCTATATGCAGGCGAACTGCGACAGGAACCTGACCCTGGGCGAGGTGGCCGACTACGTGGGTTACTCCCGCTCCTATTTCTCCAAGGTGTTCAAGGAGGAGCTGGGGTACGGCTTCCGCTCCTGCCTCAACCAGCTGCGGGTGGAGAAGAGCAAGGTGCTCCTGCTGGCCAGCGGCGCCACCATGTCCGAGATCTACGCCGCCTGCGGGTTCGAGGACCAGAGCTATTTCTGCAAGGTGTTCAAAAAAGTGGTGGGGGTGACCCCGGACCGCTACCGCAAGCAGACCCGCCGCATCGACGAGCAGATGGAGCGGGACCGGGGCGCGCCATAAAAATTATTTATGTTTTTTGGTAATTTCCCCGCCTGTTCCCCTTTGCTTGTTGCGGGATCTTTCCGCGTTTGATACATTAAAAACAGGCAGACTGACATCTGAACGGATCAAATTTGAAACGGAGGTATTTGTTATGAGCACATTGACCGACATGGGCGAGGCCCTGGAGCACGGCAAGCGCAAGCAGGTGGTCCAGCTGGTCCAGCAGGCGCTGGACGAGGGCCTGGCCCCCCAGCAGATCCTGACCGAGGGCCTGCTCCCCGGCATGGACCGGGTGGGCCTGAAGTTCCGCAACAACGAGATCTTCGTTCCCGAGGTGCTGGTGGCCGCCAGGGCCATGAGCGCCGGCACCGAGGTGCTGAAGCCCCTGCTGGCCGAGGCCGGCAGCACCAGCGCGGGCAAGGCCGTGCTGGGCACCGTGAAGGGCGACCTGCACGACATCGGCAAGAACCTGGTGAAGATGATGCTGGAGGGCAAGGGCATCGAGGTAGTCGATCTGGGCGTGGACGTGGCCCCCGAGACCTTTGTCCAGGCCGCCATCGACAACGACGCCAAGCTCATCTGCTGCTCCGCCCTGCTGACCACCACCATGCCCGTCATCGGCGACGTGGTCAAGGCCGCCGAGGCCGCTGGCATTCGGAACAAGGTGAAGATCATGGTGGGCGGCGCCCCCCTGACCCAGGAGTTCTGCGACTCCATCGGCGCCGACTGCTACACCCCCGACGCGGCCTCCGCCGCCATCCGGGCCGTGGAGCTGCTCTCCGCGTAAAGCGCCCACAAACAGAATACCATCCGTTCCGTGGCCCGGACGGGGCCCTGCCGCACCGTCCGGGCTGAACAAGACAATCGGGTGAGAATCCCGAACGGTACCGCCGCTGTATGCAGCCGAGGCGCCCTTCAGGCGAAAGCCGGTCACTGGAGAGATCCGGGAAGGCGAAGGGGACCGCGGGGAGTTTGTCTCCCCACAGGCGCGAGTCAGAAGACCTACGGAAACCGGGGCGCCGCCCCCCGCGAGCATCGGGGAAGCGCGGCGTCTGCATGCGGAAAACACGGCCGCGGCATCATAACAGGTGCCGCGGCCGCTTTTCAACATTCAGAGGAGGAAAAAACCATGAAGAAAAACCAGAAGCTCATCATCGCCGCCGTCGTGGCGGTACTGCTGGTGGTCTGCCTGCTGGCGATCTACTTTGCCACCCGCCCGGTCACCTCTCAGGGGGCCAAGACCATCACGGTGGAGGTGGTCCACGGCGACGGGACCGCCAAGACCTTTACCTACCATACCGACGCGGAGTACCTGGGCGAGGTGCTGCAGGCCGAGGGACTCATCCAGGGCGACGAGGGCGAGTTCGGCCTGTACATCACCAGGGTGGACGGCGAGGACGCCATCTACGAGGAAAACAACTCCTACTGGGCCCTGTACGAGGGGGAGGACTACGCCGCCCAGGGGATCGACCAGACCCCCATCGCCGACGGGGATACCTTCTCGCTGGTGTACACCGTTGGCTGAGCGGAAGGGCGGCCTATTGCTGGCGGAGCTGGCCCTGTTCGGCATTTTGGGCGGGCTGACCTTCGGTATGAAGGTGGTGATGGCCCCCCTGCCCAACATCGAGCCGGTGTCCCTGATGGTCATGCTGTTCGCCGTCACCTTCGGGCGGAAGGCGTTGTATCCCATCTATGTGTATGTGCTGCTGGAATTTCTCCTGTACGGCTTCAATCTCTGGTCCGTCAACTACCTGTATATCTGGCTGATCCTGGCCGTGGGGGCATGGTTCATGCGGGAGGCGTCTCATCCCCTGGCCTGGGCCCTGCTGTCCGGCGGGTTCGGGCTGCTGTTCGGGGCCCTGTGCGCGCCGGTGGACGTGTTCATAGGCGGATTCGGGTACGCCGCGGCCCGGTGGGTCTCGGGCATCCCCTATGACCTGCTCCACGGCGCCGGCAACTTCGTCATCGCGCTGGTCCTGTTCGTCCCCCTGCGCCGGCTGATGGACCGGCTGTATCAGTCCCTGCGGAACAACCACCGTGAGTGATCGGAGGAACGCTATGAACATCACCGTGCTGCTGGAGACCGGGCCGGTCACCCTGTCCGCCCGGCCCGGGGAGACCCTGCTGGACGCCCTGCGGGGGCATGAGGGCCTGCCTGTCCACGCCCCCTGCGGCGGACAGGGGACCTGCCAAAAGTGTACCGTCTTTCTGTCCGGCCCGGAGGGGGAGGCCCCCGTGCTGGCCTGCCGCACCCCGGCGGAGGAGGGGATGACCCTCCGCCTGCCGCCCGCCGCCCCCCTGGCGGTGGAGCTGGACAGCGCCGCCCGCGCGTCTTTTTCCCCGGACCCGGGACTGACGGGCTACGGCGTCGCCTGCGACATCGGCACCACCACCGTGGTGTGCCAGCTGGTGGAGCTGGCCACCGGGAAGGTTTTGGCCTCCGCCGGGGAGGGCAACGCCCAGCGGCCCTATGGGGCCGACGTCATCGCCCGCATCCGGGCATCCATGGACGGGTTGCGCCCCGCCCTCACCGCCGCCGTCATCGGACAGCTCTCCCGGATGATCGTGGAGCTGTGCCGCTCCGCCGGGGTGCCGGTGGAGGGGGTCCGGCGCATGGCCGTGGCCGGCAACACAACCATGTGCCATCTGCTGGCCGGCCTGCCCCCCGACGGCATCGGCGTGGCCCCCTTCACCCCGGCCTCCCGGTTCGGGGACTGCCATGACGCCCGGGCCCTGGGCCTCCCCTTCGACGGGGAGGTGTACCTCTGTCCCGCCGTGTCCGGCTATGTGGGAGGCGACATCACCGCCGACCTGCTGGCCGCCGGCCTGGATCGGGCGGAGGCCCCCGCGCTGCTCATCGACGTGGGCACCAACGGGGAGATGGTCCTGGGGTACGGGGACCGCTTCGTGTGCTGCTCCACCGCCGCCGGCCCCGCCTTCGAGGGGGCCCAGATCCGCTTCGGCATGACCGCCGCGCCGGGGGCCGTCTCGGAGGTCCGGTGGGAGGGCGGGAAGGTGGTCTGCGCCGTCATCGGCGGAGGGCCCGCCGTGGGCGTCTGCGGCTCGGGCCTCATCGACGCCGTGGCCCTCATGCTGGAGCTGGGCGCCGTGGACGAGACCGGGCGGATGCTGGACATCAAGGAGGACGACGTCCCCGGGGAGGCCGCCCCCTACCTCTTCCTGCTGGACGGCTCTCCCGCCTTCCGCCTGGCGGACGGGGTGGCTGTCACCCAGGCGGACATCCGCAAACTCCAGCTGGGCAAGGGGGCCATCGCCGCCGGCGTCCGAGTAATGCTGGACGCCTACGGGGCGGAGTTCGGCCAGGTGGACCGGCTGCTGCTGGCCGGCGGGTTCGGCAGCTATATCCGCCCGGAGAGCGCCGCCCGCATCGGCCTCATCCCGGCGGAGCTGCTCCCGGTCACCCGGGCGGTGGGCAATACCGCCGCCCAGGGCGCGCTGGAGGCGCTGGTGTCCTCCGACGCCCGGGCCCGGCTGGCCCGCTTGCAGGAGAACATGGATTACCGGGAGCTGTCCAATCTGCCCCAGTTCAACGACGCCTATATGGACGCCATGATGTTCCCGGAGGAGGAGTGACCCATGACAGACGAACAACTGCTGGAGCTGGCCGCGGGCTGCGGCTTTGACCACGTGGGGATGCTGAACGTCCCCGCTTTGAAGTTCGAGCCGGCGGTGCGGGAGATGTGCGCCGCCGACAAATGCCGCAGTTACGGCAAATGCTGGACCTGCCCGCCCCACTGCGGGACGCTGGAGGACTTCGCCGCCAAAGCGGCCCGGTATCACCGGGGGATCATCGTCCAGACCACCGGGCAGTTGGAGGACGACTACGACGTGGAGACCATGCTGGCCGCCGAGGCCCTCCAGAAGGAGCGGTTCCGGGCCCTCGCCGGGAAGATGCGGGAGCTCTTTCCCGGCTGCCTGCCCCTGTCCGCCGGGGCCTGCGGCCTCTGCAAGGTCTGCACCTGCCCCGACGAGCCCTGCCGCTTCCCGGAGCTGGCCATCCCCTCCATGGAGGCCAGCGGCCTCAACGTGAGCGCTACCTGCGCCGACTCGGGCGTCAGCTACTACTACGGGCCCAGGACCATCACCTACACCTGCTGTATCCTGACCGACTGAACCCGGGAGATCGTGGAATCGGCGCCGGCAATGGGCCGACACTCCGCAGCGGAACCCAAAAAGAAAGACACGCGTCTGCGTGTCTTTCTTATTTGAGAAGACCGCTCGCAAACACGATTGGGAGATGGGGTCCCCGCAAAGCGGGGCGGCGCGGGTGCGCCGTCACGAGCGTTTTGCGGAGCAAAACCTCGGCGAAGGCGGAATTCACTTCCGCCGAGCATTTGAATCACCGAAGGGTGGAGCGACCAACGGGAGCGAAACCCAAACAAAAAGCGACTTGTCAAGCAAGTCGCTTTTTGTTTGGGATGACTGCTCGAAAACACTATTTACCGTTCAATGATTCCTGAACAAAAGTTTCGTCAGAGAAATGAAATGCATCGATCTTAAATCGTACGGTCAAGCACGGTAACCTGTGTGATCACATCGCGCAGGCGATCTTCTCCGACCATATATTCAAGGACTTCATCGGCGGTGTCGCAGGCTTTTTCCGTATCTTGCCGGAGCGCCATGGAAATATAGATTTTTCCGTCACTGAGATGTGTAATATCATATGTGTTTCCACCCCAAGTAAACTCAACTTCTCCATGCCATCTCATGCAATCCTTGAAGTCGCTGATGGAAGTAAAACGATTCTGTTTCGGTGTGTTTGCGGGAACGATCGTGTTTTTCATATAACAAATCCCTCCGTATCGTTTGAATTCCGGCGCCCCATCCGGATAGTTGACTGGCGACTGGGGGTCAGGGTGCTCTGCGGGATTATCCCAGTGGATCGGGTGATCGTGCGGATTGGTGTGTGCCCATGGCCGATTGTGATCTGTATAGTGGCGCTCTATTATGGCGCGCCCGTCCTCACCGATTTTTGTATCGATCCGGTATCCATTCTTATACGTTGTCTTTATTTCTCCGGGAGTCCCAAGAAATCGCTGATCTTCGGGCCTGTCCGGGTTTGGCCTCCACTTTCCGCCGTAAGCGCTGCCACCGCCTTTGAACGTGCCACCGATTCGATACGGCTCCATTATATCACAATTTGATGCCGGAGTTCCTCCAATTTTAAAGACCTCCAGGTTTTCTCCTTGGAAAGTTCTCTCGTAACTCATGTATTTCCATGAACTGCGCTCATAATCCACATAGATAATATCGCCCTGCATCTCAGGAAACGGCGTGTTGTAGCAGATGATTCTCTCAGGCTCAATGCGTCGCAACATTTCATTGTATCCAGCCATGAACCACGCTTTTTGATCCTGCCGGTTCCCATGCTCTGCCGCCATATAAGTTGATACAGCTACTACGCTGCCCTTCTCGATCCCATCAAAGCAAAAATCAAAAGTGGACTCATCGCCCCAATTCACGGTGGGGACAACACGAATCCCTTTGGATGCCCAATAAGCGCCGCACCATCGGTTGCGAAACACGTTGTAGATTTGCATGACCGGTGCCATTTCCAGGTACATACTGAAATCCGGGGACAGCACGGCGCGGTATCTTGAGAGCTTTTCGATGTCATTGTCCGGGTTTTTCCAAACCCGCTCGAAGCGATAATCATACAGGAAAAAGTGTACCATTCTATCAAGATGGTTTTGATCTTCCAGGTGAGTTTTGTCAAATCCGATCAGTAGCAGATCATCAAAGTCGTCATCTCTGATTTGAAATTTGGGGATAACAGGGATTTGCAGTTTTCCCATGCCAGGGAACTGATTGCGCAGCAGAGTTTGACTGGTGCGGTAATTATAGTTTTCTTCTGTCATATTGAAACCTCCTGAACATAATAAGGAACAAGTCCTTTGTGTCAGAGGTTCAACGGGCAAGAATTGCACGTTATCGTACAAAATCTAAATGTTATCCCGTATAATATGCCTTTTCATCTTCTGAACCCGATCAAATGTCTCCTTATCAATGACTGGTTCATGCGCATCCTCAATCAAATACATGTCAAGCTGACCCTCGTTTTTCTCCTGCCTTCCTGTCAGGAAGTCCGGCGTATAAGTCTTTTGCATAAGAACCTGCCCCATGTATTTTTCATTGCTTAGCATCCGGTCAATGGTTGATGTACTCCATTCAGATTTGCCTGTCACTGTTTTGATTCCGTGTTCCTCCAGATAGCGCTTGATTTTCCTGACTCCATTGCCATGGATGTAGAGATCAAAAATTTTACGGACGATCTCCGCTTCTTCGGGGACGATTTGCAACACTCCGTCTGCACCCTTTGTGTAGCCGAGGAACTGCGTGTGGTTCAGAATGACCTTGCCGCTCATCATACGGTGGCGCATCCCAAATTTGGTATTCTCACTGCGGGACTTGCTCTCGGCCTGCGCAATGGCAGCATATTGGTCAATGATACTGTCGCTGGTTTCCAAGGTGTTAAGCCCTCCTATTTCAATATAGACGCCAATATTCATTTTCTTCAACCTCCGTATTTGCTGTATAGTTTCTCTCGCATCTCTGCCGAAACGGCTGAGAGATTTTACAAGGATCAGATCAATCTTCCGCTTCCTGCAATCCTTCAGAAGCTGCTGATATCCACGACGCTTTTTGGTGCGGATTCCAGATGCAGTGTCTGAATATACCGCGACAAACGTCCAGTTCGGCTGCTGTTTGATGTAATCAGTATAGAACTCGATTTGGGCTTTCAAGCTGTGCTGTTGCTCCTCACAGTCTGTGCTGACACGGCAATAGGCGGCTACACGAAGCTCCCGCTCCCAGATAGACCTATATTCTATACTCTGAAGAATCCTTGTAATATATTTGGACATAGAGACACCTCCATGAGATTTACTGAATTCAGTATATCATGGAGGCTTTTACATGAAAAAGGCTACATTTTGACTGCCGCTAAGGTAGCCAAAATGTAGCCTTTAAGGTGGCTCAATGTGGCGAAATCGCTTTTTCAGAAAGCATTTCGCCGCAACGCTTTCTGGCTCAGCCGCCTGCACCCAGTGCGATATCTGTAATTTCGGAGGCGGTCCTCATGACCTGCTCCTCCCCGGTAATCGTTGGCGTCCCATCGCCCTTCTGCGGCCCATAACTCCCGAAGCCCGCGTGGCATCCGCCGTCTATGACGATCTCGACTGCCCCGGCCGGGAGGTTCCCCCGGTACCCCTCGTACTTTTCCCGGTTCAGCACCCGATCCTCAGAGCCGTACACCGAGAGCACCTCCAGGCCGGAGCCGTTCAGATCCTTGGTGGAGTAGGCCGCCAGCAGGATCAGCCCGTCAAGCTCCCCGCTGTGATTTGCCGCATAGGCTGCCGCCATGGCCCCGCCCAGGGAGTGCCCGCCGATGTACCAGGCGTCAATATCTGGGTACTGTTCCGCGATCCCGTCCGCCGCGTTCCTGTCCAGCACCGCCAGGTTGCAGGGCATTTTCACCAGCACACACAGGATGCCCTGTTCGGCGCAGGCCCGCATCAGCGGCGCGTAAGCGGTGTGCTCCACCTTCCCGCCCGGATAGAAGATCAACCCGGCCTTTGGGCTGGGCGGCGCAAACACGAGGTCGCCCCCATCCGTTTTGCTCACTGTGATTTCATCTGAGACTGCCATCGTCTGCACCGCCGTCTCATCCGCGTGGTAGTAGTCGCCCACATAGACGGCAAACCCAACGCAAACAAGTAAAATCGCTGCGAGGAGCGCCCCCAGTATGATCCACAGGCGCTTGCGCCTTCTGGCCGTCTGCTCCCTGGTCATCCTGCCTGCCACCCCTCAGCCGCTAAGATACGCGCAAACTCCTCCAACCCCGCCTGATCCTCCTCCGTGAACCGCCCGATGCGGGGGCTGTCCAGATCCAGCACCCCCACGATTTCGCCGCCCACACGGATGGGCACCACGATCTCGGAGTTGGACGCGCTGTCGCAGGCGATGTGCCCGGGAAACTGGTGGACGTCCGGGACTAATTGGGTCCTGCCCTCCGCCACGGCGGCGCCGCACACCCCCCGGCCCACCGGGATCTCGATGCAGGCGGGCCTGCCCTGGAAGGGGCCAAGCACCAGCGTGTCCCCCTCCAGCAGATAGAACCCCGCCCAGTTGAGCCCGTCCAGGGTGTGGTAGAGCAGCGCGGCGGCGTTGGCCAGGTTGGCTACGCGGTGGGGCACGCCCCCGACCAGCGCCGAGAGCTGGGCGTTCAGCGTCCGATAGTCCGTCATTTCAGCTTCAGCCCGTCCGAGAAGGCGCTGCCCACCTTCTCACCCAGCTTGTGGTAAGCGTTGTTGATGGGATCAAAGGTGATGGGTTCCAGCTTGGCCACGTCCACCTTTCCGTCCGTGGTGAGGACGGATTCGTCCACACTGACGTTCACGATCTCGCCCACCAAATGCCCGGTGCCCGGGTCGTAGCTCACCAGCCGGCACTCCACCGCCATGGCCAGCTCATCAATCAGCGGCGCGTCCACGAATCCGCTTTTCGTGGTGTGGAACCCGGCCCGCGCCAGCTTGTCGGGCACATCGTTGGCGGACACCACGCCCAGGTAGTCGCACTGCGCCACATGGGCGGCGTCCGCCATGCTGACGGTGAACGCCTTGCATTCCAGGATGTTCTGGGTGGTCTTGTGTCCCGCGCTCAGGCACAGGGACAGTTCGGTGGTGTCGCTGATGCCGCCCCAGGCGGCGTTCATGGCGTCCGGCGTGCCGTCCGGGCCGTAAGCGGCCACGATGAACACCGGCTGGGGGTAGGTGTAGGGCTTGGCTCCAAAGTTTTTCCGCATCATGATATCCTCCAACAAAATGAAATGAAAATGAACTATCCCAAGTTTTCGGATAGCTGCCGCAGCAATCTCTTGTACCCCGCCAGTATAGCATATTCCACTGTCAAAGTCGAGGGTGTCATCCTGGTTCATTGGGCTGGATTTCTTTCCCCCGGCGTGATATAATACAGGGCTGATCGAACCGCGAGGAGGACGGCCCATGAAAAACCCCTATCAGAAAACAATTTACGCCTGCTTCACAGCCTACATCGTCCAGGCTGTTGTGAATAACTTTGTACCCCTGCTGTTCCTGATGTTTCACAGTAACTACCACATCCCCCTCTCCCAGATCACCCTGCTGGTCACGTTCAATTTCGGCCTCCAGCTGCTGGTGGATCTGGCCTCGGTGGGCTTTGTGGATCGGATCGGCTACCGGGCTGCTATGGTGCTGGCCCACGCGCTGGCCGCCGCGGGGCTGGCCCTGCTGGCCATCCTGCCCGATCTCCTGCCCAGCCCGTTCCTGGGCATCCTGCTGTCTGTGATGGTGTACGCCGTGGGCGGCGGGCTGATTGAGGTTGTGGTCAGCCCCGTGGTGGAGGCCTGCCCCTCCGACCACAAGGAGCAGGCCATGAGCCTGCTCCACTCCTTCTACTGCTGGGGCCATATGGCGGTGGTCTTGCTGTCCACGGCGTTTTTCGCCCTGTTCGGGACGGGACACTGGCGGGTGCTGGCATTGGTCTGGGCGCTGGTTCCGCTGGGCAACCTGTTTGCCTTCCTCCATGTACCCATCGCGCCCCTGATGAAAGAGGGCGAAACGGGCATGGCCCTGGGGGAGCTGGCCAGGAATAAAATGTTCTGGGTGTTCCTACTGATGATGCTGTGCGCCGGGGCCAGCGAACAGGGTGTGAGCCAGTGGGCGTCCACCTTTGCGGAGAAGGGCCTGGGGGTCAGCAAGGCGGTGGGCGACCTGGCGGGCCCCATGGCCTTCGCGGTGCTGATGGGCACGTCCCGGGCCATCTACGGCAAATACGGTGACCGGCTGAACCTGGATCAGTTCATGGCGGGCAGCGCCCTGCTGTGCGCGGCCGCCTACCTGTGCATCGCCCTGGTGCCCAGCCCGGCGGTAGGGCTGGCGGGCTGCGCGGTGTGCGGGCTGTCGGTGGGCATTATGTGGCCGGGGACGTTCAGCAAAGCGGCGGCGGGCCTGCCCCGGGGCGGGACGGCACTGTTCGCGTTCATGGCCCTGGCGGGGGATATGGGCTGTTCCGGCGGGCCCACACTGGTGGGCATGGTGTCCAGCGCGATGGGGGACGACTTGAAAAAAGGCATCCTGGCCGGGATCGTGTTCCCTGCACTGCTGCTGGCGGGGCTGGCGCTCAGCCGGACGGGCAAAAAAGCCAACGCCTGAAAACGGGGGCCGCCGAAGGATTTATTACTTTTGTAACATTTCCCCTCGAACTTCTGTAATGAGATCCCGCTATCCTAAACCTTGCAAGAGATGCTCTTTCTTTTTCATTCTATCCTCCATTTTCAAGAGCCGGGGCGGTGACGCCCCGGCTCTCCTTCTGCCTATTGCCTATGGGAAGCGGGATCCCTCCATTGGTGGAACCCCGCATTTTGTTTCATCTGCTGGGCTTTGCCGTGGGTCAGAGCGCATCCCGCTTTTCATAGACGCTCACGCGCTGGCCCTCCCCACACATTCAACGACCTGTTCGACCTCCGTCCCGTCCTTGAACCGGATGGACAGCCGTTCCCGGCCCAGCACCCGGATGCTGCTGACGAGCTGCCGCACCGTGTCATCCTGGAACTCCCCGATGGAGCTGTCCGCGGCCTCCAGCCTGCCGGTGATGGTCCGCACCCGGCTGTCGCACTCAGTGCCGCCCTCCCGCTCCAGCTCGCCCTTCCGGGCCAGCAGGGCGGACATGGCGGCGGTCACCTCCGTGATCCGGTCATCGTATTCGGTGTTTTCCGGCCCCGCCTCCGCCGCCAGACGGAACAGCCGCATCTGCTCCTCCTGGAGCGCCCGCAGCTTGGCCTCCACAGCGGGCAGGGAGGTGTCGTCCCCCGTCCCTGCCAGGGCGGCGGCAATGCAGTCCGCCAGCGCCTGCCGCGCCGTCTGTTGCCGGAACAGCTCGTTCATGGCGGCAGTGACGGCGGCGTGGATTTCCGGCTCCTCCAGGGTGGGGGCGCACTTGCAGATCTTTTTGCCATGCTCCAGCCGGTTGATGCACCGCCAGACATACCGCTTTTTGCCGTGGGGCATATAGGTCACCCGCCGATAAGGGCTGCCGCACTCCCCGCACACCAGCAGCCCGCCCAGGGCGTATTTGCCGCTGTATTTGCCCTGCTCGGTCTTGGTTTTGTCCGAGGTTTTATGCAGACTGGAGCGCCGCGCCATCTCCTCCTGCACCCTCTGGAAGGTGTCCCTATCGATGATGGGCACATGGGCGTTTTCCACATAGTATTTTGGGAGCTGTCCCTCGTTCTTTACCTGCTGGCGGCTGAACAGATCCAGGGTGAAGGTTTTCTGGAGGATGGCATCGCCCATGTACTTCTCATTTTGCAGGATGTGCCGCACCGTGTGGTCGCTCCACCGGGTGCCGCCCCGGGCGGTCTTGCAGCCGTCTGCCGTCAGGTCGCGGCAGATCTGGCCCACGCTCTGGCCCATCAGGTACCGGGCGAAGATACGCCGCACCGTGGGGGCCTCCTCCTCATCGATCTCCGGCTCCCCGTCCTCGCCCTTGCGGTAGCCCAGGAAGTTATTGAAATTGTAGTGGACGATGCCCTGTTTGAACCGGGCGCGGTGGCCCCACTGGATGTTGGTGGACATGGACTCGCTCTCCGCCTGGGCCTGGCTCATCAGGAAGGTGAGGATCATCTCGTTGGGCATATAGAGCGTGTTGGTGTTTTCCTTCTCAAAGTACACCCCCACGCCGCATTTTTTCAGCCTGCGGATATACTCCAGCCCGTCCAGGGTGTTGCGGCAGAACCGGGAGACGGATTTGGTGATCACCAAGTCGATCTTGCCCTTTTCGGCGTCCCGGATCATCTTGTTGAACTGGGTGCGTTTCTTGGTGGAGGTGCCCGTTATCCCCTCATCGGCATAGAGCCGCACCATCGTCCAGCCCTCGGTGTCGGCGATCCGCTGGGTGTAGTACTCCATCTGGGAGGTGAAGCTGGTCTGCTGCTCCTCGCTGCCGGTGGACACCCGGCAGTAGGGGGCCACCCGGAGGTGCTGCTTGCGGATATCCTTCTGCGTATATTTGGGGTCTGCCGGGGTGACGGTGACCTTTTTCGGGGCTTTCATCTGGACGCTCATGCGCTCTCCTCCTTTTCTGTGATGATCTTGCCGTTGACCAGCTCCAACTCCACGGTTTTGTCCGGCGCCAGTCGGACGGCCCGTACCGCCACAGCCAGCAGGGCAGCCAGCACCTCGGTATCGGCGGGGCCATACTCCAGCCGTGCCCGGATTTGTTCCAGGTCATGGGCAGGGGTGGGATCCGGGAGCTGGTTGTACCGCTGGGCGGCAGCGGCCAGGGCCAGGGTCTTGATGTACCCGGGATTTTCATCACCCCGGTTGAAGGCCAGGGTCAGCTCGTTTTGGAGCCGGACGGTGTCCATATCCAACCCGCCCCGCTGGGGCTCGGGGGCAGTGATCAGATGGGGCGCCTGTGCCAGCTCCCGGAGCCGCCCGGTCACCAACTGGGCCAGAACTTCATCGCCCAGGGATGTGCTCTGCCCGCAGTCCGGGTTTTGGCACTTCCAGTGAACCCGCCCATGAGAGCGAGCCCCCCGCGTCAGTTTCCCTCCGCATAGGCCGCACACCGTCTTGGCCTGGATGGGTCGAATTTCAACGGGGAGCGGGGCGTAAGTATTGCGCTCTGCCCTTTGACCCTGGGCGGCGGTGAAGTCCCCATTGGACACCAGCCGGGGGTAACCATCCGCGCCAGTGTATTTCGCGTTTTCCAGGATGCGCTTGACCATGTTCTTGTTCCACTCAGCGGTATGCTGGTGGTAGCGGATACCCTGCCGGGTCATATCCTCCGCAATCGCCAGGAGGGACGCCCCGGCCAGGTACTGCCCGAAGATGTACCGCACCGCGTCCGCCTCCTGGGGGTGGGGCTGGATCAGCCCGCCCCTGATTTCATAGCCGAAGGGGATCTTTCTCTGCCGTGCCATGGTTCACACCAGCCTTTCCGCCAGCTCCAGCCCATTGGGGAGCTGGAATTTCACGACCTCCGCCGACACCACCGTGATCCGCTCCACCAGGTTCTCAAACAGGTCAGGGGTAACCTCGGTCTGCCATTGGGCGCCCTCCAGGTAGTCCAGAATGGCCTCGGTAGACTGGATCTGCTCGTCCCCATCGGCGGCCTCCAGCACCTTCCGGCGCAGGCGGCGTAGGTCGCGGAGCCTGCGGCCCAGCTCGTCCGCCCGGGATAAGGCAAGGGCAGGATCGATGCACCCCTTGTTGTTCAACCGGGTGAGCACCAGATTCTGCCCTGAAATGTTCGCTATTTCCTTGTCGATGTCGGATAATCGCTGGTTGGATCGCAGTTCCCGCTCCCGAACCTCCCGGAGCTGCTCAAGCAGGGGTTGGAGGAGTTCGGCGGCGTGGAGCGCCAGCTTGTTGTGCAGCCGCAGGGCGGCGGCGGTGAGGGCCGCTTCGGGGATCTGCGGGATGGGACACAGGGCTTTGCTGTCGTTATGGCGGTTGCAGACCCAATACACTATCCCTCGGGTCACTTTTTTGCGGCAGACACAGCCGCAGTGCCCGCAGAAGATGTGCCCGGTGAAGGCCGAGCCGGACGGCGTGGAGCCCCGGTAGAACCGCTCCTTCCGGGCCGTAATCAGCTCCTGCACCCGCTGGAAGTCCTCCCTGTCAATGATCCCAGGATGGTCGTCCTCCACATGGTACCGGGGCTTCTGCCCCCGGTTTTTCACCTGTTTGAAGGGCAGCGTGTCCGTAGCGCAGGTCTTTTGCCAGTCCGAATCGCCGGTGTAGAAGCGGTTGGACAGGATGTAGCTGACCATGGAGCAGTGCCACCGCTCCCGTCCATGGCCCCGATCAATGCCGGATTCGTTCAGCCACTTGGTGATGTCCGTGTGGCCCTGGCCCTGGAGCGCCAATGCGAAGATCTGGCGAACCACCCCGGCCTCCTCGGGAACGATCTCCGGCTCCAGCCCGTTCAGCCGGTAGCCGTAAGGCATGGAGGATGGGGTGAAGATGCCTTTCTCCATCCGCATTTTGACGCTGAGCCGCATATTGCTGGAGTGGCCGGTGGACTCCATCTGGGCGAAGGCGGCATAGATGGTGGCGGTCTGCTCGGAGCTGAGCTTGCCGGTGTCGATGTTCTCCTTCTCGAAGCGGATCGTAATGCCCAGCCGCATCAGCTCCCGCATGAAGCGCAGGCTGTCCCTGGTGTTGCGGGCGAAGCGGGACATGGACTTGACCAGGATGCGGTCGATCTTCCCGGCGCGGCAGTCCGCCAGCATCCGGTTGAACTCGTCACGCTTCTTGGTGTCCAGCCCGGAAATGCCCTCATCGGCATAGATGTCGGCCAGCTCCCAGTCCGGGTTTTCCCCGATGTGGCGGGTGTAGTAGTCCACCTGGGCCAGATAGGAATTGAGCTGGTCTGCGGAGTCGCTGCTGACCCGGGCGTAGGCCGCTACCCGCAGCTTCGCTTTTTCCGGGGCGGCGGGGTCGATGACGGTGACCTTTGGGGCGTTTGCTTGGTTTGCCATGGGCGGCTTCCTCCTTTCAGCAACGACAATACCACAACATCCGGCGTAAAGCCATTCACGATAAGTAATGAAAAACGGGGCCCGAAACTGGGCAGTTTACAGCCCCAAAATCAGGGCAGGATCAGGGTGGGGCGGAGCTTCCGTTCCAGCTCCTGACGGGTGCGGGCCTGCTCCTCGGCGGAGAGGAAACCCTGCGCCGCCAGCTGGGCCAGCATCTGCACAGCGGCGGCAAAAGTGAGGTTATCGGTGAGTTCAGTTCTGGACATGGCGCAGCACTCCTTCGTACAGTTTGATGCTTGAAAACACAAAAACGGGGACCGTCCAAAGGGTGATATGCTCCCCCTATGGGAGACAGTGAAAAACAAAACTGTCAAACATAGGGGGAGCATATCAGGGCGGACGATCCCCGTGGCATCTGTTATCAAGGATTCCAAAGGACGTTGTATTCCGGTCCTTTGTCTGCCTGTATTCGACACTACTTCCCCAGGCGAGGGCGATTGCCTGAACCGCGGCTGGCTGGGCCGCACATGGGAGTTCCACCCCGCGAGGATCGCTCGCGCCGCCCTCCTTGCGTGATCCCCATACCGGGGGCTGGGACTGGACGGACGTATCCCCCGGCAGGGATCAATGCGCTTCAGCCCGCCATAGGCTGATTTCGGGACGGATGGGGACCGCTTGGCACCTTATTTGGCCGTCTTTGATGGGCGCGGGTACTGCCCACAGGTGGTTTTGGCGCATCCTCCCTCGGCGCTGGGTTCTGCCGGGAACGTGTTCAGGATCGGATATGACCAGGCGAGCCCGGTGTTTTTCAAGGTGCGGAGGACGCCTACCGGCATCCGCGCAAAGGGGAAAACTGCACGAGGATACTGTTCAGCACGATCAAATCGTTGCCCGCCAGGGTCGGTTTCAATCGCTGGAGCAGTTCTTCCTGCTTGGGGGACAGCGTATGGGCGCTGGGCTGAAACCAGTCCGCCAACTCTACGCCGCCGCCATAGCGGCCTCGGACAGTTTGGATCGGCTGTTCAAGGGAGAGGGCTGTGATGTCGCTGTAGATAGTGCGCTCAGAGACGCCGAACGTCCTGGCAAGGCTTGCCGCGGTGACGCGGCCTTCCCTGCTCAGGATGTTCATGATGGCGTTGCGGCGCTCAAACAGGTTCATTCGAGCTCGCCTCCCGCCATCCGATCCATGTTCGGGAGTATAACAGTTAAACCTGAAGCGGCACTTCGTATTAAAAAAAGTATTTCACCTGGGCCTATAGATTCAGCGTTTTGCAACAAAAATCCGATGCAGATTGAGCGGTTTGCACAAATATGACTGATGTAGCTGGGATTCGCGGGGATACCCTCGTTGACACTACGCCTGAGTTCTCTTATGTAAAGCTGCCGCATGGGGCAGACCTCCTGTTCTTCTGAAATCTTGGAAAACCTTGATTTCAGAAGCCGGAGGCCCACGGCAGCGGGGCGGTTGGGTTCAGCGCCTTTCCCCACTACCCGGTGGGGCTCTGTGTCGGATGATGGGGAAAAATGTCGAAATAATTTGGGGCGCAGACTCCCTTTCAGTCTGCGCCCCAATGGCTCGGAGTAGTATTGACTTTTCATAGCCATCTTTTGGCGTCTTTTCGCCTGATGGCGGCAACACTGGCAAGCATAATGTCCGGGCCGCAAATCGGACTATGTCAATCAACAACACATACTTCGTGTTGGTCGGCGGTGGAGGCAGTGGGACTTTTTATCTCTCTGACTCAGTCAAGGCAAGATGCACATTGCCCTGACCCGTGGCCTTGCAGCCGGATCACACCATCAATCCAACGTAACGCCATGGTGCATCATTCAGAACATCGGACTATGAATATTCGGTAGATCATCGCTGGATTCTTCCGGACCCATCCCCGCCGGCCAGCTTCTCCACCTCGGCCACGGTGGCCATATTGTAGTCGCCCTCGATGGAGTGCTTCAGCGCGGACGCCGCCACCGCGAACTCCACCGCCGCCTGGGTGGATTTGCCGCTCAGCAGGGAGTAGATCAGCCCGCCACCGAAGCTGTCGCCGCCGCCCACGCGGTCGATGATGTGCAGCTCGTACTTCTTGGAGAAGCAGTATTCGCCGCTCTTGACATCGTACAGCATGGCGCTCCAGCCGTTGTCAAAGGCTGAGTGGCTCTCCCGGAGGGTGATGGCCACCTTCTCAAAGCCGAACTTGTCGGCAAGCTGCTTGGCCACGCTCTTGTAGCCCTCGTGGTTGATCTCGCCGCCGTAGATGTCGGTGTTCTCCGCCTCGATGCCGAATACGTCTTTGGCGTCCTCCTCGTTGGAGATGCACACGTCCACGTACTGGCACAGCTCGGTCATGGCCTCGCGGGCCTGCTCCCGCGTCCACAGCTTGCCCCGGTAGTTCAGGTCGCAGGAGATCTTCACGCCCTTGGCTTTGGCAGCCTTGCAGGCTTCCTTGCAGATCTCCACCACATTGGGGCCCAGGGCCGGGGTGATGCCGGTGAAGTGGAACCAGTCCACGCCGTCAAAAATCTTGTCCCAGTCGAAGTCGGCGGTGGTGGCCTCCTGGATGGCGGAGTGGGCCCGGTCGTAGATGCAGACGCTGCCCCGCTGGGACGCGCCCTTCTCGTTGAAGTAGATGCCCACCCGGTCGCCGCCCCGGACGATCAGGGAGGTGTCCACGCCGTAGCGGCGCAGGGAGTTCACCGCCGCCTGCCCGATGGCGTGGGCGGGGAGCTTGGTGACATAGGCCGCGTCCAGGCCGTAGTTTGCCAGCGACACCGCCACGTTGGCCTCGCCGCCGCCGAAGGTGAATTCCAGGTGGTCGGCCTGGACGAAGCGCTCATAGTTGTAGGGCTGGAGCCGGATCATGATTTCGCCGAACGTAACTACTTTAGCCATTGCTGCGGGCCTCCTTTACAATTTCAACAGACTTTTTGCACAGCTCGGTGATCTCGTCCCACTTGTTGTTGTCGATGAGGTCGGCGGTCACCATGTAGGAGCCGCCGCAGGCGCAGATCACCGGGGCCTTTATGTACTCCGCCAGGTTCTTCAGGGAGATGCCCCCGGTGGGCATGACCTTGAACATGGGGAACGGCGCGGACATGGCCTTGATCTTGGCCAGCCCGCCGGACTGCTCCGCCGGGAAGAATTTCAGCACTTCCAGCCCCAGCTTGTAGGCAGTGTGGTAGTCCGTGGGGGTGGTGCAGCCGGGGAAGATGGGAAGGTTCTTGGACTGGCAGTACTTGACGATCTCCGGGTCCAGGCCGGGGGTGACGATGAATTTCGCCCCCGCCGCCAGCGCCTCGTCCACCTGGGCGGTGGTGAGGACGGTGCCCGCCCCCACCAGCATATCCGGGCAGGCCTCCGCCATCAGCCTGATGGCCGTGGCGGCCCCCACCGCCCGGAAGGTGACCTCCGCCACCGGCACGCCGCCGGCGCACAGGGCCTTGGCCAGCGGGGCTGCGTCCCGCTCTGGGTGGTTGAGCTTGATGACGGGCACCACGCCGATGCTGCTGATCGCTTCGTTGATGTTCATGGTGACTACCCCTTTCTACACCCCGGAATAGGCGGCAAAACCTGCATCGATAGGCAGCACCACGCCGGTAATGGCGGAGGCGGCCCTGTCATCGCACAGGAAGAACACGGCGCCCAGCAGCTCCTCGCTGTCCACGAAGCGGCCCATGGGGGTGCCGTTGAGGATTTTGGCAGAGCGGGCCGTGGGGGTGCCGTCCGGGTTGAACAGCAGCGCCCGGTTCTGATTGGACACCAGGAAGCCGGGGGCAATGGCATTGCAGCGGATGCCGGACTTGGCGAAATGGGTCGCCAGCCACTGGGTGAAGTTGCTGATGGCCGCTTTCGCCCCGGAGTAGGCGGGGATCTTGGTCAGGGGGATGTAGGCGTTCATGGAGGAGATGTTCAGAATGCAACCGGACTTTTTCTCCACCATGTCCTTGGCAAAGCTCTGGGTGGGCAGGAGCGTGCCCTGGAAGTTCAGCTTGAATACGAAGTCCACGCCGCCCGCGTCCAGGTCGAAGAAGCCCTTCTGCCCCTCAGCCCACTCATGCTGGTACTCGTTGTCGGTGGTGGCCCGGGGATTGTTCCCGCCCGCCCCGTTCACCAGGATGTCGCAGGGCCCCAGGTCGGCCAGCACCTGTTGGTGGACGGCCTCCAGCGCCTCCGGCTCCAGCACGTTGGCCTTGTAGCCCTCGCAGATCTGGCCCGCCGCCTTGCAGTCCTCGGCCAGCTTCTTGACGGCCTCCTCGTTCAGATCCAGGGCGGCGACTTTCGCCCCCGCCTGGGCGAAGGCCCGGGCCATGTCGCCACACAGCACGCCGCCTGCGCCGGTGACCACCACCACCTTGCCGGAAAAGTCCACATTCAAGGGTAAATTCATGATTTTTTCCTCCTCTGTCTCATTGTCACGCTCGCGTTGGGCGCATGGCCGGGTCGCTCACGCTTCGTCCAATTTGTCCAACATATCCCAGACACCCAGCATATACATGACGCCCAGCGCCCGGTCGTACAGGCCGTACCCAGGGCGCACCGTGCCGGGGCCCTCGTCCCACAGATGCCGCCCGTGGTCGGGGCGGATATAGCCGTCAAAGCCGCAGTCGTGGTAGGCTTTCAGGATGTCCAGAATCCCGGTGTCCCCGTCGCAGTCCCGGTGGGACGCCTCGGAAAAGTCGCCGTTCTCAAAGTGCTTCACGTTGCGGATGTGGGCGAAAGCGATACGGTCACAGTGCTTGCGCACGATGTCCGCCACGTTGTTCTTGGGATCGGCGTTCAGACTCCCGGAGCACAGGGTCAGGCAGTTGTAGGGATCGTCCACCATGCTGAGGAAGCGGTCGATGGATGGGCCGTCCACCAGCAGCCGGGGCAGGCCGAAAATGTCCCAGGGGGGATCGTCCATGTGGACGGCCATTTTGATATCGCACTCGTGGCAGGTGGGCATGATGGCCTCCAGGAAGTACTTGAAGTTGTCCCACAGCTTTTCCTTGGTGACGGGCTTATACTTCTCAAACAGCTCGTCCAGCTTGGCCATCCGCTCCGGCTCCCAGCCGGGGAAGGTCATGTGGTACTTCTCGGTGAAGGACATGACGTAATCCGCCATTTCCTTGGGATTCTGCTTGATTTTCGCCGCCTCGTAATAGAGGGCGGTGGAGCCGTCCCCCACGGGATGGAACAGGTCCGTCCGGGTCCAGTCGAACACAGGCATGAAATTATAGCAGATCACCTTCACCCCAAAGGGGGCCAGGTTGCGGATGGTCTGCTTGTAGTTCTCGATGTACTGATCCCGGGTGGGCAGGCCGATCTTGATGTCGTCGTGGACGTTCACGCTCTCCACCACGTCCATGTTGAAGCCGTATTCGTCCAGCTGCGCCTTCACCTTGGCGATCTCCTCGGGCTGCCACACCTCGCCGGGCATCTTGTCGTGGAGCGCCCAGACAATGCCCTCCACCCCGGGGATCTGCTTGATGTCGCTGAGCTTGATCTGGTCGTTCCCCTCGCCATACCAGCGCCAGGTCATTTTCATGGAAAATCCCCCTTTCACACGTTCTGTACGGTGTCATCGTTGATGGCCTGCATAGCCTGCTCCAAGCTCATGCCGTTTGCCACGGCCTCCTTCCGGGCGGCGTTCACCTTCTGGATGGCTTTCATTTTCTCCCCCGTCAGGGAGTAGCCCTTCATGGCGATGAGGGTGGCCGCCCAGGCCAGCATGGGGATGACGCAGAACATCACGATCACCGCCACCTTGATGCCCCCGGTGTAGGGTGTGGCGTCGTTGGGCAGCTCGTTCACCCCGGTGCAGATCAGGAAGATGATGGCCACCAGGGTCTGGGCCAGGGAGGACACCAGCTTATCCACCAGGGAGAACAGGGTGCCCATGATGCCGGGGATGTACTTGCCCGAGCGGTAGGTCTCGTAGTCGGAGCAGTCGGCCACCATGGGGATGGGCATATCGGCGGTGGCGTAGTAGGCGCCGTAGCCGATGCCAAAGCACACGATGAACAAAATGGTATACAGGTTGATGGCCCCGCCCCCCTGGAAGGGGAAGGACAGCATCCGGGCCGGGTTTCCGTGGCTGCTCAGCAGCAGCAGGGCCAGTACGCCCACGTAGCAGACCAGCGCCACAGACACATACCGTACCAGGGATGCCTTCTGCCCCAGCTTCTGGGAGGTTCGCATGGAGAGGATAAAAAAGGGCACCGCGCACACGTAGCCCAGCACCATCATGGGTAGGTACAGGGAGTTGTAATTGCCCATCAGGATGCCATACAGAGCCAGCAGGACGGTGGTGTTGGTGGCGATGGCCAGGGCCAGCTTGCATCCCGCACCCGCCACCATCAGCCGCTGCATGGGCTTGTTGTTTTTGATGATCTCCACATACTCGGACATCTTCACCTTCTCCTGGGCGCCGCCGATGCCGTAGTACTTGGGGTTGTCCTTTTCGGCGATGCCGATAATGGCCAGGGCGGTGAGCAGCACGGAGATGGCGATGCCGATGGGGGTAATGATGCGGAACACCGTGGGGTCGGAGTAGCCGGACACGATGACGTTGCCCGCCGCGTCCTTCACATCGTGCATCCCCTTCACCAGGGGGATCATGAACTGCATCACACCCATGCCCAGCAGGGAGCCCACCGTGTTGAAGATGGTGAACATGGGCCGCTGGTTGGGGTCGTTGGTGAGCACGGTCTGGCCCGCCCGGGTGCAGGAGGTCTGGAAGGTATAGCCGATGACCCAGACGAAATAGATCACCACAAAGGCCACGTAGCGCAGCCACATCATGGTCTCGGGGATGAACGGGGTGAGGATATACAGGCAGACCACACTCACCGCCATGACGGCGCTGCCCAGGATCATGAAGGGCCGGAACTTGCCGATTTTCGTGCTGGTGCGGTCCATCATGGCCCCGATGATGGGGTCGGTAATGGCGTCAGCCACCCGCATGATGGTGACCATCAGGGAAGCAAAGATACCCAGCTTCAGGATATTGTCGCCAAACTGGGCCACATAGGACAAAATCAGGACGAAATACACATTGGTGGCACCGTTGTTCAGGGGAAACAGCACCAGCTGGTAGGGCTTTGCCCGGTTCAGGGTGGTTGTCGGTTCTTGGTTCATACTCATTGTCCTCCTTTTTCTCAGACCCAGTTGGCGCTGTTAGAGCTTTTTCCCTGGAGCTTGTACGCCGGGTTGGGGACGTCTGCCTTCCGGATGGTACACTGGCCGGCGCAGCCGCCCGCCTCGGCCCTCAGCTCCACCTTCCCTTCCAGCGGCACCCTGAATTCAAATACTTTGCTGCTGGACTTCTCCTCCACCAGCTTCCCGTTGGCGTACAGCGCAACTTTAGGCTGGTTGGAGTACACCTTCACCGTGGTGACCGCCTCAGGCCGGTCCACGTACCGGCTGCCGCAGATGTGGACAAAGGGCTCATCGCTCCACCAGGCTTTGTAAAGGTAAAAGCTGTCTTTCTTTGTGTTGCGGTCGAAGGTCACCAGCCCCTTGTGGTTCATCCCCGGCTCGCCGCCCTGATCCCGGGCATCGGCGGCAAAATCGAACATATTCCACACATGGGTAGCCCACAAGAAGGGGCGGTGCTCAAAACAGCGGAGCATATACTCGTGATAGATACACTGGTATTCCTCGGTGTGGTCCCCCCGGCGGGGCTTGGAGGAGTGTAGGTTGGGCATGGCCTCGCAGCCGTACTCCGAGTAGCCCAGCGGACGGTCAGGGTAGCATTTGTGGAAGAAATCAATCCAGAGGTCGTTGAGGAACAGCCCCGGCACATACCAGCCCAGGTAGAGGTTCCATGACACCACGTCCGTAATATGTGCCGACTTGTTGAACGGCCCGCACATGGCGTAGCAGGCCAGGGTGGTCAGCCGGGTGGGATCCAGTTGATGGTACAGGTCGTTGAGGGCCCGGTGGTTGTCCAGCATATCTTTTTTGTCCCTGGTGGAGATGGTGATCTCGTTGGACACGCCCCACACCACGATGCAGGGGTGGTTGTAGTTCTGAATGACCAGCTCCTTTGCCTGGGAGATGGTGTTATCCCGGCCGTTGGGCATATGCTCCGAGATGTAGGGGATTTCCGCCCACACCACCATGCCGTACTGGTCGCACAGGTCGTAGAAATACTGGTCGTGCTGGTAGTGGGCCAGGCGGATGGTGTTGGCGCCCATCTCCCGGATGAGGGCCATGTCGGTGTCGTGGTGCTCCTTGGTGATAGCGTTGCCCAGCCCCTTCCAGTCCTGGTGGCGGGAGACGCCGCGGAGCGGGTAGGGCCGCCCGTTGAGGAAAAACCCTTTTTCCGGATCCACGGAGAAGGTGCGCACGCCGAACCGGGCGGACACCTGATCCACATCCGCGCCGTTCACCTCCAGGGTGGCCTGGCAGGTGTAGAGGTAGGGATCCTTCACGCCGTCCCACAGGCGGATGCCGGGGATGGTGAGGGTGAGGCCGGCCCCCTCCCCCTCGGCCACAGCGCTGCCGTCCGCGTCCAGCAGCTTCACCTTCACCCGGGCGTTCCCCGCGTTGTGGAATGCCTCCACCCGCACCCGGCCGTCCTTGCCCTCCACCGTGGGGGTGACCTTCAGGCCCGAGCCGCCGTAGTAGTCCATATCGAAGTGGTCTTTGTTGACGATCACCAGCAGCACGTCCCGGTAGATGCCGCCGTAGAAGGTGAAGTCCGCCTTCTGGGGGTATACCCGGTCGTTGACGCTGTTGTCCACGTGGACGGTGAGCTGGTTTTCATCCTGGAGGAAGTCTGTTACATCCCAGCGGAAGGTGGAATAGCCGCCGTCGTGGCTGCCCACCTCGGCGCCGTTGAGCACCACCTTGGCTGAGGCGTTCACCCCCTGGAATTCCAGGTACACCCGCTCGTCCGCCGAAATTTCCGGCCTGGGGAATGCCGTTTCATACACGCACGTCCCCCGCCAGTAGTCGTTCCCCCCGTCCTGGCCGTCGATGGCGTTCCAGGTGTGGGGGAGGGCAACCTCCTGTGTGGAGCCGTCCATATCGGTGAAGCGCCAAACAGCCTGATTGAGCAGTATCTTTTTTCTCATAATCAGCCTCATTTCCGTTAAAGTAGCGTCAAACCCATTACGGCTGCGGACAATCAGGAGAACTCCCGGTAAAATGCCTCCTGAAATTCCGGCAGCCACCAAATCAAATAGCCCGCTTTTCGGGGGTGTATCGCGTCGCGCATCAGGTATGCATAGTCCGAATCCGAAACCAGGTTGTTAAACCCTTCATCGTGGAACAGGTCAAGCACGTTGACGCGGTACCCGTCCTGCTTGTTCCACTTCTCCGCGGCGGCAAGGGTCAGGTTTACCAGCTTTTCATAGTCGCTTCCACACGGGTCGTCATTGACTCGCGGGCCATCGTCCCCGTCTCCGAAGAATGCGCCAGAATAGAAGTAAATGGGGCAGCCCCAGGTGTCGTGGACGTAGCGGATCAGGTACTCAATGGAGCCGGCGGCGGTGGCCAGGTCGAATTGCTCCAGTTCGACCACGTCATCGGCGGTCAGTTCCCCCATCGCCGCCAGGTTCGCCTGCTTGCAGTCGTTGGTGGATATCTGGCAGACAAACAGATCCACCTTGTCGTCTTTGGAAAATTTTTTGCCGTTCAGCATACGGGAGACATAGGAGTCCTCCCCACCCTCCGGCGATGTGGCCAGGGTGGTGCCGGAGACGGCCTCCACCACGCTGGTCACGCCGTCCGCCGCCGCCATGAACCGGGCCATGGACTGCCCGTTGGAACCCGACCCGTAGGTGACAGAGGAGCCCAGCCAGTAGATGACCTTGCCCTTCAGCGGGGAGTCCTCAATGGGGGCCACCAGCTTCTGGTCATAGGCGTTGTCGTTGCCGTCGGCCCCGATCAGCTGAAATTCCAGCTGCCCCGTAGAGGGCGTCCCGGTGTTTTCCGGGGAAGGTGTGGGCGCGGGCGGGGCCGGATCGGAGGCACAGCCGCCCAGCGCCAGCGCCAGCAAAAGCGCCGGCAGGGCTTTTACCCACCGCTTCCTCATTGGGGATCCACCGCCTTTGTGGACAGGGACGCCAGCTTTTCCTCGAATTTGGGCGTCCACCAGTCCCGGTAGCCTGCCTTGGTGGGGTGGGTGGTGTCGCTCATGTACAGATCCTTGTCCTCATCGGGGATATCGTTGAACGCCTCGTCCCGGTAGAGGTCGATCACCTCGATCCCCCACTTCTTCTCCACTTGATCCAGCAAGGCCAGCATGGTCTCATAGTTTTCGTTGTGGAAGTCGCTGTTGGTGTAAAATACCACCGGACAGTCCCAGGTCTCCCGGGCCTTCACGATGATATATTCCATAGCGCCGCAGGTGGTGGCGCGGTCAAAGTCCTCCGCCGAGCGCTGGTCCGCCCCGGTCACTTCACCGAAGGAATCCGGGTACTTGATGTCGTTGGTGGACAGCTGGCAGATAAAAGCGTCCAGGTGCTCCGCCCGGTTGCCATCGGCCAGATAGGCGTCCAGCCGCTGGACATAGCTGGTCTCGCCGTTGTCCATCAGCGTGGTGCCGGATACCGCCTCCTTGATGCACTGGCAGGCATTCCGCTTCGACACAAAGTCCACCATGGACTCGCCCTCAGACCGCTCCCCCCGGGTCACGGAGGAACCCAGGAAAAAGTAGGTTTTCCCCTTCAGGGGGCTGTCCGCGTTTTCTGGGGTCTGTTCCACAGAGTATTCCGCAGCGTTGCCCCGCTTTGTAATGTTCAGCTGGATGGACACGCTCTTGTCCTCATAGGTGAAGGTCACGGAATAGCCGCTGTAGGTGAGCGGGCTGGCGCACTTGACTTCATAAGGGACGTTTTCCTTTACGCTGCCGTCCTTCATGTTTGCGTTGATGACTGTCCCGGCGGGGTCGAATTCCTCGCCCTCCATGTAGTCCAGCCGGTCCGGCTGGTGGGCGATGTAGATCGTGTCCACCGTCCCAGCTGCCTTCTGCTGTTCCCCCCTGGCTTTCATCAGCATGACGATGGTTACCGCCGTGGCGATCAAAATGACGGCTGCCGCGGCTATGGCAATTGCCTTTTTCTTGCCCATTTCTATGGTTTCCCTCCCTTTTGTCGTAAAGAATTGCGGAAAGAGGGAAACGGCCGCTGCGCGCGGCAGCGGCCGTTTCCTGCTGGTACTCTTTGCCGCCTGGTCTCAGCCGATGCTGAAGGTGCCCGCGTTCTTGTCCACGGTGACGGTCATGGAGGAGATGCTGCTACTCTCCACGAAGTACAGGGTGTTGAAGTAGTGGAGGAACCGGCCAGGGAAGGCCTCGCTGTCGGCAGTGGTCTCACTCACATCCATATAGGTGCCGCCGAACCGGGTGTAGTTATCGGCCATGCCGGCCACGGGACTGATCTGGGCATCTACCTGGGTGGGCACCTCCAGGGTGACGGCGGAATCCTTGGCGGTGTAGGCGCCGGAGAAGGTGAGGCTGAGGGTGGGCTTGTCGGCGCCGCCGCCCATCATGCCTTTCACCTCGTCAAAAACGTAGTCCATGTCCACGTTGAAACTCTTGGTCAGCTTGTACTTCCCGCCGGACAGTTCCAGTTTGACGTTGTAGTAGTCGCTAACGCCGGCGGCAGAGGAGGTGCCGGCCACGTCCTCGCCCACCCGGGTGTCCAACATCCCGAACAGGCGGATGAAGGGAACCATGGCCTCGCTGCCATCGGGGCGCTTTTCCGCCTCGGGCATATCGTTCTTGACTTCCTGGGCAGAGAAGTAGGTCTTGGAATCAATGGTCTGGGTGTAGGTACCGGACACGTCCTTCCCGCCGCAGGCGGTGAGCAGGGTGCCCAGGGTGGCCGCCGTCAGGGCGATGGCCAGAAGTTTGCGTACTTTTTTCATTGTTTTCATCCTCCGTTTTTGTCAGTTTGACGCTTTCTTGGGGCTTTGCTTTTTGAGTTTGATCACACACCAGGCCAGACAGGCCAGGGTGAGCACTCCCGTGACGATCCTGGCAGCCAGGATGGCGGTCTGCCACCAGGGGGTGACCTTCTCAATCCGGGTATGGACGGACGTACCGTTCATAGCATTGGAGTGGACCACCGTGTACAGGATGCGGTGCATGGCCTCCCGCATGGCCCAGGCCACGTCGGCGTGGCCCGTCCCTGGCTTGGAGGCGTCCAAATGGGCCACATCCATGATGCCATCCACCAGGTTGCCGCCCGCCACCAGCAGGGCGGGGAGGTTCATGTAGGGGGAGGCGGTACCGTACCACATATCAGTGACCACGATGCCGGTCATGCCGCACTCGTCTCGCAAGAAGTTGGTGACCATGCCCTTCTGCATCCCGCTCCAGTGCAGGCCCATGCGGTTGAAGGCCAGCATCACGCCGCTGGCGCCCTTCAGGGTGACACTCTCGCCGTCCCGCTCGTACTGGGTGCCGGCGATGGTGATGGGCAGCTCGAAGGCCCGCATATAAATCTCCCGGATGGACTGCTCGTTGGCCCAGGTGCAGATGCCCCGGCGCAAGTCCTCCTGGTCGTTAAGGCCCACGTGCTTGTTGTAGACGTACAGGCCGTGGCCCTCCATGGCGGCACACTCATAGGCGCAGATCATGCCGGACAGGTAGCCGTCCTCAGAGTAGTATTCGAAGTTCCGCCCGGAGTAGGGGGTGCGCTGGATATTGGAGCCGGGGCCGTACAGCCCGCTGTAGCCCGCCCACAGGGCGTCCTCGCCGATCAGGTCGCCTACATCGTACAGCAGATCCACATTGAAGGTGGCGGCCAGGATGCCCCCGCTGGGATAGCACATGGCCTTGGAGTTCTTGTTGGGGTCGTTGGTGGTGGCGGCCAGGCCCAGGGGGCCGGAGCTGTAGGGCTGGGTGAGGCCGCTGGGGCCGTTGTGGTCCAGCGTTTCCTTCTTGTTGATAGACACCACCGGGCCGGTGCGGCGCATCCCGGAGGGGATCACGTCGGTGTAGTCCTTCCAGCTCAGCTGATCCAGCAGGGTGTCCCACCGGGGGTCGTCATAGGGGATCTCAGTGCCGTCCTCGTTGACCCGCAGGTCGATAAGGCTGAGCACTTCCCCATCCTTGAACGTGTCATACTTGGGATACTCATCGGGGACGGTGGGCAGCTTGGTCTCGCCCTGGCGGCCCAGGGAGTCCTGGTCGATGGCGATCTGGTCGCTCCAGTGGAGCACCACGCCGTCCGACCAGCCTTTGGGGGTGGTGCCCTCCCAGTCGCTGCGAGACATATAGGTCACTTCATCGGAACCCCGGTTCTCATACTTGTTCCAGTCGGCGTACTCGAACTGGTTGGTGATGTCCGCGCCGGTGGCGGCGGAGGTGGAGAAGGTGTCCTGATCCAGGGCCAGGGTCACCGCGTTGGAGGCCATGGCGGCGTTGCCGGGGGCGTCCATGCGACCATCGGTGGTCTCGGGGGAGAAGCCCTTTTGGGCCAGGATGTTGTTCACCGCATCGTGGGCATCCTTGGCGGCGGTGAGGTAGTAGTCCCCGTCCACCACCACGTAGGTCTTGGCGTTCTCCGAATCATAGGAGGCAAACTGCCGTTCCATGACGGTGACGGACACGGTCTGGGTCTTGCCCGGATCCAGCAGCTCCGTCTTGGCGAAGCCCACCAGCTCCACGGAGGCGGCCTCCACATGGTTATCCCTGTTGTAGCTACCGTAGGGCTTCTGGAGGTAGATCTGCACCACCTCTTTGCCGGGCTGGGAGCCGTTGTTGGTCACGTCCACCGTCACGGTGTAGGCGGCGTCCGCGCCGGATCCGGACTTCTCCACCTTGAAATTGGAGTAGGCAAAGTCGGAGTAGGACAGGCCGTAGCCGAAGGGGAAGCTGACCGCATCGGCGTACTGGAAAGTTCCCGTCTTGGGGGTGCCCATGACGTAGTCCTCATAGCGGCTCTCGGTGTAGCGGTAGCCCAGGTAGATGCCCTCCTGGTAGACCACGTAGTATTTGTCCTGCTGGGGAGAGCCGTCGGTGTTGATAATGCCGTCCGCCCCGGCGTAGGGGGTGGCGCCGAAGTTGGCCATGGAGGGGTTCTGGTCATGGGTGCGCCAGAAGGTGGCGGACAGGCGGCCGGAGGGGTTCACCGCGCCGGACAGCACATCGGCCACGGCGTACATACCCACCTGGCCGGGGGTGCCGATCCACAGGCAGGCGTCGATGCCGTAGGCCTCGTCATCGATGAAGTCCGCCTCTACCTGGTTGGCAAAGTTGAGCAGCACCACCACTTTTTTGATGCTTCCCGCGTCCTTTTCCGCCTTCAGCCCCAGGAGGAGATCCTTCTCCCGAGGGGACAGGCGCAGGTAGTCGCCGCTGTCGGTATCGCCCAGGGAGCCGTCCACGTCATCCAGCTGGCTCAGGGCCAGGGTACCCCTGGGCATATCGCTGCCCTCGCCGCCCAGACGGGAGATAATGACCACCGCCGCGTCGCCGTACTGGGCGAAGGTGGAGCCGTTGGCGCCCTTCACCGCGGACCAGGGGGCCTCGCCGATGCTCTTGGCGCCGGTGACGCCCGGGCCGGTGGAGCCGGTGGTCCGGCGGTAGCCTTCCTGCTCCGCCGCGCCGTACCAGTCCCACAGCCCGCCGTTGACCTGGAACGCACCGCCCCGCTCAAAGGCGTCCCGCCAGGTGGGGGCGGCAGAGGTGTCCACGTTGCCGCTGCCCGTGCCGCCGTAGACCGGATCCACTGCGGACACGCCGAACAGGCTGATCTTGCGCTCGCCGCTGCCCAGGGGGAGGGCATTGTTCTCATTGCGTAGCAGCACGATGCCCTCGGCCATGGCCTCCTCAGCCTTCTCTCGGCCGGCGGCCATCAACTCGTCCAGATTTTGATAGGCCGATTTGTAGTACTGGGTGTCCTCGTTGGGATCCCCGGTGGAGACCTCCACGAAGCTGGGGGTTTTGAGGGCGCTGGAGATCTGGGGGGCGTTCTCGTTGGCGATCACGCCGCCGGCCATGATGGCGCCGAACAGGAACAGGCACACCGGCAGGGCGATCTTCACCGGCAGGCCCTTGAAGGGCAGGCCCATCATGGCGGCCAGGTCGTTCACCACCAGTCCCGCCAGGAACAGGGCCATCACCACGAAGAAGGTGGCCTCCCAGGTGGAGTCAATGCCCACCACTGCGGCGGATATGTAGGGGTAGAACGCGTAGATGGCCAGCATGAAGGCGCTTAGGTGGCACACCGCCGCCACACACGCGCCGATGGCCGGCCGCTTCAGCACAAACAGCAGCACCAGGGCTGCCGCCGCCCCAGCCAGCAGCACTCCAAAGGCGGGCCAGGACATGCTGTTCATGCTGGTGTTGGCCGCACCGTAGAACACTGCATATAGTACGGCAGTCACCGCACTCAACGCTGCGCCAACCAGGGTCAAGAGAGTTCGCTTTTCTTTCAGCATCCGATTATCCTCCTTAAAATTTTTTGTTTCCCCCGTGGTTGAGCGCATTATAGTTTCCTTTTTTCTGGATGGCAAGAGAATATACGTACTCTAAGAAACCGTTTCGTAAACTAAAAATTGTAGCCTTCTACAATTCCTTGACAGCATTTGGCGGCAGTATTATAATTCTTGATGAAAAGAGCGGGAGGTGACATCACAGATGGGGCGTCTGTTTGACATTTTGGAGGCCGCCGCCCACGTGCAGAACCCCCTTCTGCGCGAAATGAGTATGCAGCTCAATATGATGGTCCAACTGGTGATCTCGGGGCTCATCTTTGGCGCCGTGTTGCCCAAAAAGCGATGGTATCCCCTTCGTTTGGTACTGTCCCTTCTGGTTTGCATCGGGCTTACGGTGGCCCTGGCCCAGATGCGCCTACATTACGCCGGATTGGCAACGCGTTTTCTTATGAGGCTTGTGCAGTTTGTCATGCCGCTGACGGTTATCTTGCTCTGCTGCCAAGGAGACGTCTTTTGGCGGCTGAAAACCTGGTGTGCTGGAATTGCCGCTATGGAGATTGCCGCCTCGTTGACCTCCTTACTGCTGGCTGTCATGGGCATCGATGAGCGGGTTAGCATCCGCGTTTTCGACCTCGGTCGGACCACTACCAGCGTGTTTGACTGGCTGTTTTACTTTGCGATCCACATTGCCATCTACCTCGCCCTGTTCCGGCTGGCCAACTTCCGGCGCGCGGAGGAGCTGGATCGGAGAAGCCGGGTGTTCACCACCGCGCTCACCCTGGCCTGCCTTGTGTTCCTCACCGTGCCGGACTGCATGAGCAACGAATACCGAATGGTCAGCTACCCGCTGTTCCTGGTGAACCGGCTCTATCTGCTGGTGTTGGCCGTATTTATCCTGGCCCTGTGCAGCAGCATTGAATTCCAGAGCCGCTACCGCATCAATATGGCCGTCATGGATCAGGTTCTCTCGGAGGAACGCAAGCAGTACCATCAGCTAAAGGATAGTATTGACGCCATCAATATCCTCTGCCACGACCTCCGCCATCGGCTCGAGCAGTTCTCCGGACGGCTCACCGATGAGGAGATCGGCTCCCTGCGCTCTGCCATGAGCATTTATGACAGCACCATCAAAACGGGCAGCGAGGTGCTGGATGTGGTGTTCCACCTCAACGCTATGGCCTGCCAGAAGGAGGGCATCCAGTTTACCGTCCTGGCAGACGGGGCGGCCCTGTGCTTTGTGGAGACCCGGCACCTCTATTCCCTGTTCAACAACGCTCTCAGCAACGCCATGGAGGCAGTGCGCAAGCTGGACAACCCGGACAAAAGGGTCATTAGCGTGTCCGTCAAACAGGCAGGAGAGACCGTGGAAATTGAGATCTTCAACTTCTTTGACGGCTGCCTGCCGGGAGCTTGGGATACCACCAAAGAGGACCGCCACCTCCACGGATTCGGTACAAAGTCTATGCGCTATATCGCTCAGCTCTATGGCGGTGTCCTATCGGTTCAGCTCCGCAAAGATATTTATAACCTCCATATTTCCATTCCGATCCCCACAGCACGGGCTTCTTCTTAATCTACGAAATCATTTCTCAATATACAGGAGAGATGAGCAAAACGCTGTGCGAAAGATGAAGGCGCAGGAAGGCGCACGATATCGGATGCCAGGAAACGCAGGACAGGGCGCAGGATTCCAAGCCCGGCGGGGGACCGAGCCTGTAAAGCCATATAGCACGCAGGGTCAGGCAGAACGGCGAAGCAATTTGGTGGAACGGTAGGAGTGAGAGCCGGAGGAAACAGCGGCCAGAGCAACAGCCAGGGCGGAGATATGAGCCAAGGT
>CANPWZ010000006.1 GCA_947585425.1 uncultured Oscillospiraceae bacterium | reverse complement strand
TGCTGTGTTAGTGGCACCTGTATTTCATCCCCTTTGGTGCCTTGAAGCGCAGCGGAAAGGAATGGTCATAAGTATGGACTCACAATTCAAATTGCCGTGGCGGGAGAAGCTGGCGCTGATCGCCCGCCACTTAAAGGGGAACGTCCGGTTTTTCGTGGCCACGGTGCTGTGCTCCTGCATCAGCATGGTGTTCCACGCCATGACCCCCCAGATCATCGGCGTCACGGTGGACTCCGTCCTGGACGACAAGCGGCCCAGCCTGCCGAAATGGGCCCTGGACCTGCTGCCTCTGGACTGGCTGCGCGCCGACCCCATCCGGGCCCTTTGGATCGCGGCGGGGGCGGTGCTGGCGGTGGAGCTGATCTACGGCCTGCTCATCTACGGCCGGCGGACCACCCTGGCAAAGGGCTCCGAGGGGTTCGTCAAATCCCTGCGGGACGGGCTCTACCGCCATATCGAGCACCTGAGCTTCGACTGGCACACCGCCAACTCCACCGGCGACATCATCCAGCGCTGCACCTCCGATGTGGAGGTCATCCGCACCTTCGTCTGCAATCAGCTCACCGAGGTCATCCGCACGGTGTTCCTGATCCTGCTGTACGTGTCCATCATGCTGTCCATGAACCTGACGGTGTCCCTGGTGTGCCTGGTGTTCATCCCCGTGGTGGGGCTGTCCTCCGGGGTGTTCTACAAGGGCATCTCCAGCCGGTTCAAGACGGCGGACGAGGCCGAGGGGGAGGTGACCACCTGCGCCCAGGAGAACTTCACCGGCATCCGGGTGGTGCGGGCCTTCGGCCGGGAGCGGTTCGAGGTGGACCGCTTCAACGAGAAAAACGACCGCTTTTCCGACCTGTGGGTGCGCCTGGGCAGGCTGCTGGCGGTGTACTGGGCCTCCGGCACCCTGCTCACCTCCCTCCAGGTGATGGCGGTCATCGCCGCCGGCACGGTGGAGGCGGTGCGGGGGAACCTGTCGGTGGGCTCCTTCACCGTCCTGGTGACCTACGGCAGCTCCCTGGCCTGGCCGGTGCGGTCTTTGGGCCGGGTGCTGTCCGACATGAGCAAGGCCGGGGTGTCCCTGGATCGCGTCGGCTATATCCTCAGCGCCAAAGAGGAGGCCGACCTGCCCGAGGCGGAGAATGTGACCCTGGACGGCGACATCGTGTTCGACCACGTGACCTTCGGCTATGGCGGCCAGAAGGTGCTGGAGGACGTGTCCTTCACCATCCCCTGGGGCGGCACCTTCGCCATTTTAGGGGGCACCGGGTCGGGCAAATCCACCCTGGTCCACCTGCTGGACCGGCTCTACGACCTGCGGGACGGCCAGGGGTCTATCACCATCGGCGGGACGGACATCCGGCACATCCGCCGGGAGGACCTCCGCCGGCAGATCGGCCTGGTGTTGCAGGAGCCCTTCCTGTTCTCCAGGACCATCCGGGAGAACATCGCCGCCACCAGGCCGGAGGCCGCCGAGGAGGAGCTGCGCTCCGCCGCCGCCGTGGCCGCGGTGGACGACGCCATCGCCGAGCTGAAGGACGGCTGGGACACGGTGGTGGGCGAGCGGGGGGTGACCCTCTCCGGCGGCCAGAAGCAGCGGGTGGCCATGGCCCGGATGCTGGTGCAGGAGGCCCCGGTGATGATCTTCGACGACTCCCTGTCCGCCGTGGACGCCGAGACCGACGTGAAGATCCGAGCCGCCCTGCGGGAGCGGGTGAAAGGCGCCACCGTCATCCTCATCTCCCACCGGGTGACCACCCTCATGCAGGCCGACCGCATCCTGGTGCTGGACGGGGGAAAGGTGGCGGACATCGGCACCCACGCCGAGCTGATCTCCCGCCCCGGCATCTACAAGGACATTTATGACATCCAGATGAGCAGCGACGACCGCCGGCTCATCGAGGAAGGGGGGAACACATAATGGACGAACAGGAGTATACCAAAGAATTTGACCTATCCATCTGGAAACGGCTGCTGCCCATCCTGGCCCGGTACAAGTGGGTCTACGCGGCCCTCATCCTGGCCGAGCTGGTGTGGTCCGGGGTGGAGGTGATGGTCCCCCTGTTCCAGCGGTACGCCATCGCCGAGTTCATCGGCAAAAGCGCCTTGACCGGCTTTGTGCCCTTCCTCCTCTTTTACACCGCCGCTTTGGTGGTGCAGTTCTTCGTGTCCGTGGGGGAGAGCCAGGCCACCACCTACATCGAGATGTACCTGGGCCGGGATATGCGCCGGGACCTGTTCCGGCACCTCCAGACCCTGTCCCTGTCCTACTACAACGTGACCCCGGTGGGCTATCTCATCGCCCGGGTCATGAGCGACACCAACCGCATCGCCGGGATGCTGGCCTGGGCCTTCCTGGACATTTTGTCCTCCTCGTGCTATGTGGTGGGGGCGCTGGCCGCCATGCTGCTGCTGAACTGGCGGCTGGCCCTGGTGGTCATCGTCATCGTGCCGGTGATCGCGGTGCTCACCGCCTGGTTCCAGCCCCGCATCCTGCACTGGAACCGGCGGGTGCGCAAGCTGAACTCCAGGATCACCGGCGCCTTCAACGAGGGCATCACCGGCGCCAAGACCATCAAGACCCTGGTGATGGAGGATCGGAGCGTCCGGGACTTCGAGGCCGCCACCGGCGAGATGTATACCGCCGGCGTCAAGGCCGCGAAACTGAACGCCATGTTCATCCCCTTGGTCATGTTCTTCTCCTCGGCGGCGGTGGCCATCGTGCTGCTGCGGGGCGGGTACATGACGGCGGACGGCGCGCTGGAGATCGCCACCCTGTCGGCCTTCATCACCTACGCCGTTGGTATCTTCGAGCCGGTGCAGAACGTGGCCTCCAGCATCGCCGAGTTCATCTCCCTCCAGGCCTCCATCGAGCGGGTGACCAGTCTGCTGGCCGAGGAGCCCATGGTGACGGACACCCCGGAGGTCATCGCAAAGTACGGCGACGTGTTCGACCCCAAGCGGGAGAACTGGGAGCCCCTCAAGGGCGACATCGAGTTCAAAGACGTGACCTTCCGCTACCCCGACGGGGGCGAGAATGTGCTGGAGCACTTCGACCTCCACATCCCCGCGGGCACCACCGTGGCCATCGTGGGGGAGACAGGGGCGGGCAAGTCCACCCTGGTGAACCTGGCCTGCCGGTTCTTCGAGCCGACAGAGGGCCAGATCCTCATCGACGGGCGGGACTACCGGGAGCGGTCCCAGCTCTGGCTCCACTCCAACATCGGCTATGTGCTGCAAAATCCCCACCTGTTCTCCGGGTCCGTGAAGGAGAACATCCGCTACGGGAAACTGAATGCCACCGACGCCGAGATCGAGGCGGCGGCAAGGGCCGTCTCCGCCGACACGGTGGTGGGCAAGCTGGAAAACGGCTGGGACAGCGACGTGGGGGAGGAGGGCGACCGGCTCTCCACCGGCGAAAAGCAGCTCATCTCCTTTGCCCGGGCGGTGCTGGCCGACCCCCGCATCTTCGTGCTGGACGAGGCCACCTCCTCCATCGACACCCAGACCGAGCAGTACATCCAGAACGCCATCGACCACCTGTTGAAGGACCGCACCTCCTTCCTCATCGCCCACCGGCTGTCCACCATCCGCAAGGCCGATCTGATCCTGGTGGTGCGGGACGGCAAGATCGTGGAGCGGGGCACCCATATGGAACTGCTGAAACGGCGGGGCTATTATCACGACCTCTATTCCCGGCAGTTCGCCGAGGAGAGCGCCGCCCGGGTGCTGGGAGCGTAAACCAAATCCAAATTGGAAGTGAGAAAATGAATGTAGAGATCGATATAACCAACGTGGTCCTGACCACGGAGCGGCTGACGCTGCGGCCGTGGCTGCTGTCCGACCTGGAGGACTTCTATGAGTACGCTTCGGTGGACGGCGTGGGGCAGATGGCGGGGTGGAAACCCCACGAGAGCAGGGAGGAGTCCCTTGAGATATTGCAGCGGTTCATCGACAGGAAAAGGACCTTTGCCCTTGAATACGGAGGCAAGGTGATCGGCTCCCTGGGGATCGAACGGTATGATGAGGAAAAATTCCCGGAGTTTGCCGGCAAGCGCTGCTGTGAGATCGGGTACGTGCTGTCCAAGGCGTACTGGGGCCGGGGCCTGATGCCGGAGGCGGTGCGGGCGGTCATGGAGTACCTTTTTGATGAGGTAAAGCTGGACGTGATCTTCTGCGGGCACTTTCTGCGCAACCGGCAGTCCGCCCGGGTACAGGAGAAGTGCGGCTTCCGCCACTACGCTTTCTGCAAGTACGAGACGCAGATGGGGACGATCGAGGACGACGAGATGAACGTGATTTTCAGGGAAGAATATGTGAAGTGACCTAATGAAAACGTCGGTAAAGGCCGCCGGCCCGCCGTTTTTTGGCAGGGCCGGCGGCTTTTTCGCGCAAAAACCGCCCTTCCGGGGGTTGTATCTGTATCATTTGTATGGTATAATCCTCGTCTGCGAGCATGGGATAAAGGAGAATCGTCGGCTATGATATTCGGCAAGCATATCAACCGGTACTACCTGAAATACGGCGTGTGGCTGGTATTCGGCCTGCTGGCCCTGGCCATGGTGGACTATATGCAGCTCATCATCCCCAGCCTGTACCGAATGACCATCAACGGCATCAATGACGGGCAGGTGCTGGTGGACGGCGTGTGGCTGCCCTTCGACATGGACTTTCTGCTGGATCACATCTGTATGCCACTGGTGTGGGTGATCCTGTCCATCGTGGTAGGGCGCTTTTTGTGGCGCATCTGCATCTTCGGCTCGGCCATCAAGGTGGAGACGGACCTCCGGGACGAGATGTTCGACCACGCCAAGGACCTGTCCCGGCAGTACTACCAGGTGAACAAGGTGGGCAATCTCATGAGCCTGTTCACCAACGACCTGGAGACGGTCCAAGACTGCTACGGCTCTGGCTTCCTCATGTTCTTCGACGCGCTGATTTTAGGCGGGATGTCCATCGGCCGGATGGCCATGATGAATCCCGTCCTCACCCTGCTGACCCTCATCCCCATGGGGCTGCTGCTGGCGGCCAGCACCGTCATCGGCAAGTACATGACCGCCAAGTGGGACGCCCGGCAGGCGGCTTTCTCCCAGCTGTCCGACTTCTCCCAGGAGTCCTTCTCCGGCATCGCCGTCATCAAGGCGTTCGTCAAGGAGGGCAAGGAGCTGTGGGCCTTCAAGAAGCTGAACCGGGAGAACGAGGTGGCCAACGTGGAGTTCACCCGGGCCTCGGTGCTGCTGCACATCCTGGTGAACCTGTTTGTGGAGTCGGTGGTGTGCATCGTGCTGGGGTACGGCGGCTGGCTGGTCTACCGGGGGGTGTTCAACGCCGGCCAGCTCATCGAGTACATCAGCTATTTCGAGTCGGTGGTGTGGCCCATCATGGCCATCTCCGAGCTGATCGACATGTCCTCCCGGGGCAAGGCGTCCCTCAAGCGGATCAGCGAGCTGCTGGACGCGGAGCAGGACGTGACCGACCGGCCGGACGTGGAGCCCCTGGGCGAGGTGAAGGGGTCCGTGGAGTTTCGGGACCTGACCTTCCGCTATCCCGACGGGGAGTATGACGCGCTCCAGAATATCTCCTTTACCATCGACCCCGGGGAGAGCGTGGGGCTGGTGGGCAAGACCGGCGCGGGCAAGACCACCCTGGTGGACCTGATCCTCCGCACCTACAACGTGCCCGACGGCGCCGTCTTCGTGGACGGGCGCGACGTGAACACCGTCCCCATTCGGGACGTGCGGGCGGCCTGCGCCTATGTGCCCCAGGACAACTTCCTGTTCAGCGACACCATCACCCGCAACATCGCCTTCGGCATGGCGGACCCCGATATGGCCAAGGTCACCGAGGCCGCCGTGCTGTCCGACGTGGACGGCGACATCCGGGGCTTTGAAAAGGGGTACGAGACGGTGCTGGGAGAGCGGGGCGTCACCGTGTCCGGCGGCCAGAAGCAGCGCATCTCCATCGCCCGGGCTTTGATGAAGGACGCCCCCATCCTGATCCTGGACGACTCGGTGTCCGCCGTGGACACCGGCACTGAAAAGACCATCCTGGAGAACCTGAAAAAGACCCGGGCGGGCAAGACCACCATCCTCATCGCCCACCGGGTGTCCACCATCGAGGGGATGGACAAGATCGTGTTCATCGACGACGGACGGCTGGTGGCCGTGGGGCCCCACGCCCAGCTCTATCAGACGTGTGAGGACTACCGGCGCATGGTGGACCTCCAGCGGCTGGAGGAGGAAGGGGGCGAGCACATTGCGTGAGTATCTGCCCATCCTCATCGTGGGGGCCATCATCGGCGTGTTCACCGTGCTGTTCGTCATCGCCTACGCCCTCATCAAAAACAAGAAAGAGGCCATCGGCTTCGACCGCAATATGCCCGACGGGGAGATCGTCCGCCGGCTGATGGCCTATGCCAAACCCTACTGGAAGGAATTTTTGCTGGTGCTGGTGGTGATGGTGGCCTCCATCGCCTACGACATCGTCTCCCCGCTGCTCATCGGCGACATCGAGGAGATGATCAAGGACGACTTTGCGCTGGCCTCCCTGTTCGCCGCCGTGGCGGTGTACGCCGGCATCCTGATCGTATCCATGGCGTGTACCTACGTCCAGTCCATCCTCCTGCAAAAGACCGGGCAGAAGATCCTGTCTCAGCTGCGGCTGGACGTGTTCACCCACATCGAGAGCCTGTCCCACAACCAGCTGAACCAGATCCCCGTGGGCAAGCTGGTCACCCGCGTCTGCAACGACACCAACGCCATTTCCATGATGTTCACCAACATCCTGGTCACCATGGTGAAAAACGTGTTCATCGTGCTGGGCGTGCTGGGGGCCATGCTCCTCAAGAACTATATGCTCACCCTGATGGTGCTGTGCTTCATCCCGTTTCTGGTGCTGTTCACCGTCATCTTCCGCAAGTTCACCCGCCGGGTGTACCGCCGGGTGAAGGACGCCACCACCGACATCAACACCTACCTGTCGGAGAACCTGTCCGGCATCAAGATCACCCAGGTGTTCAACCGGGAGCGGGAGAAGCTGGACGACTTCCTGGCGCGGAGCCGCACCCTGAAAAAGGCCAAGCAGCAGCAGATCTTCGTGTTCGGCATCTTCCGGCCCATGGTGTATATGCTCTACATCTCCTCGGTGCTGTGCCTGCTGTACCTGGGGGGCCGGGGGTATATCCGGGACGTCGTGTTTTTGGGCCAGGCCGTCACCAGCGGCACCCTGGTCACCTTCTACCTGTATATCAACAAATTCTTCAACCCCATCCAGACGCTTGCCGAGCAGTTCAATATGCTTCAGTCGGCCTTCGCCTCCGCCGAAAAGATCTTCTCCGTGCTGGACATGGCGCCCGAGCTGGTGGACGAGCCGGACGCCATCGACCTCCCCGAGATCCGCGGCGAGATCGAGTTTAAGGACGTGTGGTTCTCCTACATCCCCGGCGAGTGGGTGCTGAAGGGGGTCTCCTTCCACATAGACCCCAGGCAGACGGTGGCCTTCGTGGGCTCCACCGGCTCCGGCAAGACCACCATCCTGTCCCTGATCTGCCGCAACTACGACATCCAGAAAGGCCAGATCCTGATCGACGGCATCGACATCAAACACATCAAGGTGGCCTCCCTCCGGCGGCACTTCGGCCAGATGCTCCAGGACGTGTTCCTGTTCTCCGGCACCATCCGCTCCAACATCGTGCTGCGGGAGGACTCCTTCACCGACGAGGAGATCATGGCGGCCTGCCGGTACGTCAACGCCGACCACTTCATCGACCGGCTGGACCACGGCCTGGACGAGGTGGTGCGGGAGCGGGGCAACAACTTCTCCGCCGGCCAGCGGCAGCTTTTGAGCTTCGCCCGCACCATCCTCCACAGGCCCGCCGTGATGATCCTGGACGAGGCCACCGCCAACATCGACACCGAGACCGAACTGCTCATCCAGGACTCCCTGGAGAAGATGAAGAACATCGGCACCATGCTCATCGTGGCCCATCGGCTCAGCACCATCCAGCACGCGGATAACATCATCGTGCTGTCCCACGGGGTCATCCAGGAGCAGGGCACCCACCAGGAGCTGCTGCAAAAGAAGGGCCGGTACTATCAGCTCTACACCATCCAGTTCGAGGCCCAGCAGCAGGCCCTGCGCTCGGCGGGGCAGCGGGCATGAGGGAGTACGACGCCGTGGTGGTGGGGGCCGCCACCACAGGGAGCTGGTTTGCCCACGCCCTGGCCGCCCGGGGCCACAGCGTTCTGCTGATCGACAGGGCGGATGAGGAACACATCGGCACGAAATACGACATCTATCACGTCTCCAGGCGGGACCTGGACCGATTCGGCCTGCCCCTGCCCGTAAAGGGGGAGGACTGGGCCTTTGAGTTCGAGGAGGGGGAAAACCGCTCCGCCCTGGATCGGTTTCCCAAGCGCAGCCGGGAGCATATCGTGGGGATGCACATGCACCCCCATGTGCTGCGGCTGAACCGCTGGGCGGCGGAGGCCGGCGCGGAGCTGGTCTACGGCGCCTCCTTCCGAGGGCTGGAGTACGACAAAAACGGGAAGATTTGCGGCGTCCGATACGAAAAGGACGGCGAGACCGTCGCCGTCCACACCAAACTGGCGGCAGACTGCTCCGGCATCCCGTCGGCGGTGCGGACCGCCCTCCCGGAGGGCTATGGGGTGGAGACCTTCTCCATCGGCCCGGAGGATATGTTTTATGTCAACCTCAGATACGTGAGGTTCCATGATCCCAGGGACTATATCCGCGGCAACTGCTCCTGGGCCTACTACAAGACCTGGCGGGCCCCCCAGCCCGACCCGGCGGGGGCCATCCTGGGGGTGGGGGCCAATTTCAGCCACGAGTACGCCGATCAGGTCTATGGGCACTTCACAAAGGCCGTGAAGCTGCCGGCGCACACGGTGGAGCGGATCGAGCGTGGGGCGACCCCCTACCGCCGCCCGCCCTATTCCATGGTGGCCGACGGATTCATCGCCATGGGGGACGCGGCCTGCCTCACCAAGCCCACCTGCGGCGAAGGGGTGGCCAGCTCCCTGGTCCAGGCGGAGATCGCCGTGGATGTGGTGGACGAGCTGCTGAGAGCGGGGAAACCCCTGTCCAGGGCGAACCTCTGGCCCATTAACAAGCGGTATGTGGAGGTCCAGGGCCGGGAGTTCGCTTCCCAGCTTGCCATGTTCGCCGAGGCCGCCGCCACCAGCCCGGCGGAGAACGACTTTCTCTTCGCGCACGACATCGTATTCAACGAGAAGTCCCTCCAGGCGGTGGCCGAGGGCAGGGAGGTCAAGCTGGGGCCGGGGGAGATCGCCCGGATCGGGGGCTGCATGGCCCTGGGGACGGTCACCGGCCGGGTGCGGCTCAAAACCATCCGGCGGCTGTTGAAGGCGCTGGCGGACGGAGGGAGGATCTCCTCCGTTTACGCCCATTACCCGGACAGCCCGGAGGGGTTCGACGCCTGGGTGCGCCGGGCGGACAGGACCTGGGCTTCCTGCGGCAGCATGGCGGAGGCCGCCCGGGCCGCCGAAGCGGAGTTAAAAAACAGCTGAACCATGAGCGGCGCAAATTCGAGGTGAGCAGTTTGAAAAAGGTTCGAATCACCGTCATGCGGATGGCCCGCTACGACGACTTGATCCAGCGGTACGAAAACCCCATTGAGCACCCCTGTGATATGCGGGAGGGCCAGGTGTTCCTCGCCGACGGCTGGAAAAAGCCGGAGGGCTTCTGCGACAGCGCTTGGGACACCCTGTCCCCCTTCGTGATGACGCTGGCCTGCGGAGGGGAGGACATCTACGACGGGTGGATGAAGAACAAGAAGTCCGCCATGCTGTCCTGCAACGACGGCTTCCGGCCGGTCAGCTTCCTCTTGGAGGCGCTGGACGAGGAAGCGGGGGAATAGAGAGTAAAGCCAACTTTAGAATGGGGGAGATTAGCGATGGATAAGCTTAAAATGCACACCCCCAATCTGGCGGACGAGAACTTCCGCAATACAGTATATGCCGACATTTTGGAGGCTCAGGTGGAACGGATGAACGGCCATCAGGGGCGCAGCGCCAGAGACGTTCTTTCTGATATGAAGCGCGCCATCGCAGAGGCCAAAATCGGTGAATAAGTATCAGAACAAATGCGGATGAATTAATTATCCTGCCATGCAAGAAAAGCGGGACGCGGTAGCTCATTTAAGAGCCACCGCGCCCCGCTTTATCATGGGGGTGGGGTCATTTCCCGACCTTTTCTCCGTTCACGATGACCACATTCATGGCCTCCACATCGACCTTGTCCCAGACGTGCTCTAAAATGTACGGCTCAGAGTCCAGATACTTGTCCAACCCGGCGCGGCTGTCGAAGTCCATGATCAGCACCGAGCCCTTCATTTTCCCGTCGCCGTCCAGCAGTCCGCCGGCGCAGACGACCTTGCCGTTCACCCGGTTCAGATTCTCCAGGTGGCGGCCCCGGACCGCCAGCCGCTTGTCCAGCATATTTTCGCCGTCATAGGCCGTGATGATAAATTGCATGATGACCCTCCTCGTTATTTGTCTCGCTTCTACGGTAAGTCAAGTGGAAACTTGTGCTATTTATTCTTGCGAAGTTTTGGAGCGGGTAATTCGTCATATATGGCTTCAAACAAACCGGTCAAATACGCGCCATTATCAACTTCATCGACCAGCAGCATCTCGCCTGCCCCTTCATACGGTAATTCATAAGAAGCCGTTGGCATATAGGCGAACGCTGATTTTACCGGCTTTACAAGCAGTCTGTCATCATAGATCCCACCGACGATTTTTCCTTTGTAATATATGATGTATTCGCCCATCATTGCTCTATATGTAATGCCTTCCAGCCCCGATAACTGCCCCAAAATGAACTCCAAATACTCTTTGCTCGAAGCCATATTTTTCCCTCCGCAAAATCCAGCGTTCATAATCATTTGCCCGCCGGCTGACGACGCGCCCCGCCGTCAGCCTTTTAGATATGCCAAAATCTCCGCCGCGTTGGTGTCTGGCTTCACCTTGGGCATCACCTTCTCGATGACCCTATCCGGGCCGATGACGAAGGTGGAGCGCACCACGCCCATGCTGACCTTGCCGTAGTTCTTTTTCTCCTGCCATACCCCGTAGGCCTCGATGGCCTGCCGCTCCGGGTCGGACAGCAGCACGAAGGGCAAGCCGTATTTCTCCGCGAACTTCTGGTGGGAGGCGACGGAGTCCTTGCTGACGCCGATGACCACCGCGTCCAGCGACTTGAACGCCTCATACGCGCCGGCAAAGGCGCAGGCCTGACGGGTGCAGCCGGGGGTGTTGTCCTTGGGATAGAAATAGAGCACCACCCGCTTGCCCGCGAAATCGCGGAGGGACACGGGGTTGCCGTCCTTGTCGTTCAGGGTGAAATCCGGGGCTTTTGTTCCGACTTCCAGCATACTGATCGTCTCCTTTCTTTCTGGAATCATTATACCAAATCGAAGCGGATTTGCAACGCAAAGACGATCCCCTTTCGTTTGTAACAGAGAACGATTGTACATCCGCCAAGTTTAAGGTATAATGTCTGAAACCAGTCTATTTATAAATTGGAGGTAACTGTCATGCGTAAAAATTTCGGAGCCAAGCCCATCTGCTATCCTCAGCCAGTGTTCATCCTGGCCGCCTATGACGAAAACGGCGTTCCCAACGCCATGAATGCGGCCTGGGGCGGCATCAGCGACGACAAGGAGATCTCTTTCTGCATCAGCGCCGGCCATAAGACCACCTGCGACATCCTGGCCCGCAAGGCGTTCACCGTCAGCATGGCGGACGCCGCCCATGTGGTGGAGTGCGACTACGTGGGCGTGGCGTCCGGCAACGATGTGCCGGACAAGCTGGCCCGGTGCGGCTTCCATACCACCAAGAGCGAATTCGTGGACGCGCCCCTCATCGACGAGCTGGCTATGGCGCTGGAGTGCAGGCTCAGCAGCTACAATCCGCAGACCTGCCGGCTGGTGGGCGAGATCGTCAATGTGTGCGCCGACGAGAGCGTGCTGACCGATGGCAAGATCGACCCGGCCAAGCTGCGGCCCATCACCTTCGACCCGGCGAATAACGACTATCTGGTGCTGGGCGAGAAGGTCGGGAACGCATTTGGCGATGGGCTGAAGCTGAGGTAAGCAATGGAGTGCATGGCGGTGGAGCGCTGCCCGTGGTGTCTGCTCAACGAGCTGGAGACCCGCTATCATGACGAGGAGTGGGGCGTGCCCGTCCACGACGACCGAAAGCAGTTTGAGTTTCTCATGCTGGAGGTCATGCAGTGCGGCCTCAGTTGGGACACGGTGCTGAAAAAGCGGGAGATCTTCCGTGCCTGTTTCGACGGCTTCGACTTTGACAAGGTGGCCGCCTACGGGGAGGCGGATGTGGAACGCATCCTGGCCGTTCCCAGCGTGATCCGCTCCCGCCGGAAGATCGAGGCGGTCATCCACAACGCCCGGTGCGTCCAGCAGATCCGGGCGGAGTTCGGCTCCTTTTCCGACTATCTGTGGAGCTGGACCGGGGGCAAGACGCTCCTCTATCGGGGACACGAGCGGGGCCTGATCCCGGCCTCCACCCCTCTGTCCGACCGTATCGCCAAAGATATGAAGCGGCGGGGGTTAAAGTTCATCGGCAGCGTCACCGTCTACGCCCATCTGCAGGCCGCAGGCTTAGTGAACGACCACTTCAAGAGCTGTTTTCGGTATCGCCAGTTGGTAGACTGTTGCGATATGGTGATCGTAAAGGAAGATTTTTAAGCGCGTCATATACGAAAATTACCAGCGACCTATCCCGTATAGAAAAATAACCTTCGCTCAAACTATGCTCGGATGTTCCATCCGACGAAAGACAAACCGAAACGAAAAGCAAAGGAGACGAAGGAAATGTCTAACACCAATAGTTCTTCCAACCGCCTGGTGGTCCCCGGCGCCCGCGACGCCATGGATAAGTTCAAGATGGAAGCGGCCAACGAGGTCGGCGTCAACCTGAAGCAGGGCTACAACGGCGACATCACCGCCCGTCAGGCCGGCAGCATCGGCGGCCAGATGGTCAAGAAGATGATCGAGTCCTACGAGAACGGCCTGAAGTAAGGATCCTCTTTTTCTCCCGAAAGCGGGAGACGGCATAAATATCCCCTCCGCGAAAGCGGAGGGGATATTTTATCGGCTCATTTCTGCCCGGCGGTGGAGTAGACCCCGGTGGCGGTGACCAGGGTGTCGTCCGGCCGGCCGGGGGAAAAGACCTCCGCCATAGCCTGGGCGGTGGTGCGGCCCAGATGGTTCAGCCGGGTGCGCACGTGGACGGTGCCGCTGAGGGGCAGGGGCTTGAGGTAGTTTACCGTCATGGTGACGGTGGGGGTGGGCACGTCCACATGGATGGCGCAGGTGATGCCCATGCAGCTGTCCAGCAGGGTGGCGATGACCCCGCCGTGGACGGTGCCCAGCACGTTGGCCATCCAGGGCTTGGTGTCGTAAGCGAACAGGATGGAGCCGGTGGGGCCGTCGCAGTCGATGACCCGGGCGGTGCCGAAGATGTCGGGGCCGCCGGCCCCGTCCCCCACATGGGCCCGGTCGGCAAGAAATTCCTCCGCCAGCCGGCGCAGCTCCTCGGTGGGCAGGCTCTTGTTCATGGGAAACGCTCCTTTGTCTCAGCTCCGCCCGGTTCGGAGCCGTTTGGCCAGCTCCCCGTCGGGGGTGACGTACATGGTCTGATAGGTGTTGTAGATCACATAGCCCGGCTTGGCCCCGGCGGGCTTTTTCACATAACGGACGGGGGTGTAGTCCACGGGCACCTGGCCGGACTCCGCCCCCTGGGAGAACCAGGCGGCCAGCATGGCGGCCTCGGTGAGGGACCGCTCGTCCGGCTCCGTGCCGCCGGTTTTCAGGATGACATGGGAGCCGTGGAGCTTCTGCACATGGAGCCACAGGTCCCGCTTGTCCGCGTCCTTCAGGGTGAGCCGGTCGTTCTGGGTGTTGTTTTTGCCCACCAGGATAGGCAGCCCCGCCGTGGAGCGGAACTCCATGGGTTTGGAGTGGACGGTCTTCTGTTTGCCCTTGGCGGCCAGTTTTTTCTTCTGCTGCTTCAGGTAGCCGTTGTCCATCAGCTCCTGGCGGATCTCTTGGAGGTCCCGGTCCCCCTCGGACAGCCTGATGTTCTGCAATACGCTGTCCAGATAGTCCAGCTCCGCCCGGTTCTTCTCCAGCTGGAGGGTGAGCATCTCCTCCGCCTTCTGGGCCTTTTTATAGTCCCGGTAGTACCGGGCGGCGTTCTGCTGGGGGGTCAGCAGGGGGTCCAGGGGGATGTCCACCTCTCCGGCCTCGGGGTCGTAGTAGTTCTGAGCCCGGAGGACGCTCTGGCCCCTGCTCATCTGATAGAAGTTGGTGGTGATGATGTCGCCGTACTCCCGGAGCCTGTCCCGGTCCCCGGCCCTTTGCAGGTCGGCCTCCTGGTTGGCGATCTTCTTCGCCGTGCGGTTCCGGGCCTGGGTCACCGAGCGGATGAAGTCCTGCCCCCGCTGCCTGACCCGCTCCTGGGCCTCCTTCTGCTCGTAGAAGTCATCCAGCAGGGCTGAGAAGGTGGGATAGCGCTTCAGCTCCACCTCCGGGCCGTACTGCACCACCGCCTGGAAGGTGAAGTCGAAGGGCTTTCCCTCCCGCAGCAGTACGGTGGGGGTGAAATCCCGCTTTTCGATGCGCTCCACCAGCTCGTTGAGGCGCTTCGCCAGCCCCTCTCTGGCGCCGCCGCCCTGGAATTCCAGCTCCCGGGCGATCAGCGGAGAAATGCCGCTGAAGGTGTCCAGCAGCCACTTGTCATGATCGGCCTCTGGGGCCTGGGACAGCACCAGGGCGGTGAGTTCGTCCGGGGGGAGGGCGGTGGGGTCCAGCTTGCCGGTGGGCTCCGGGAGCTGATAGTACAGCCCCGGCATCACGGGCCGCCTGGCGGACAGGTCCCCGTCGGCCCGGCGGAGGCAGTCGGTGATCCGGCCCGCCCCGTCCAGCATGATGAGGTTGGACTTCCGGCCGATGCACTCTAAGATCAGCCGCCGCTCCACCCGGTCCCCCAGCTCGTCCAGGGTCTCGAATCGGAAGTCCAGCAGCCGCTCCATGGAAGGCTGGGCGACGTCCAGCAGCCGCGCCCCGGAGAAGTATTTGCGCAGCAGCATACAGAACATGGGGGGCGTCTCCGGGTTTTCCCGGGGAATGGCGGTGAGCTGGGCCCTGGGATGGGCGGGGCTGGCGGTGAGCAGCAGGCGGACGTTCTCCTTTCCCGCCCGCATGTGGAGGATGACCTCTTCCTTGGCGGGCTGGTACAGCTTATCCACCTTGCCGCCAGTGAGGGTATTCCTCAATTCCTCCGCCAGGGCGGTCATGAAAATGGCGTCAAAGGGCATGGAGCTCCCCCTCCATCATGACATCGAACAGCTCATTGAGCCGGTCCGTCCGCCCTTGTAGGTACAGCCACCCGAACAGGCACTCCAGCGCCGTGGCCGCCCGGTACTCCCCGGCGGTGGCCCCCTTGGGGATGGCGGCGGTGTGGGTGTTGCGGCCATGGCGGTACACCGTCTGCTCCTCCTCGGTGAGGAGCGGCAGGACGGCGTGGGCCATCCTGGCCTGGGCGGGGGCGGCCACATAGGACACGGCGGCCTTGTGGAGCCGGTCGTTGGTGGCCTTGCCCCGGAGGCACAGCCAGGAGCGCACCATCAGCTCGAACACCCCGTCCCCCAGATGGGCCAGGCCCAGGGCGCTGATGTGTTCCAGGGTGTCCTGTCCGGCGGACAGATGAAAATAGTCCATAAGCTCTCTCCCATGGGCGCGGCGGGCAGCCGCGCCTGTTTTTACCGTTCGGGCCGGGGCAGGGGCAGGACGGGCCCGTTTTCCGCCACATACTCCAGCCCGCCGCCGGCGGTCTCCCGGACCCGCAGGTCGCAGGGGACGTTCTGGGTGGGGTCGGGATGGTCCTTCCACAGCTCGTACAGTTTCGGCAGGAAGACGGGCCACATGGCGGCCTCGTACTCGCTGTGGGCAAGGCCGTTCCCCAGTTCGGGGCAGGGCGCGGGGGGCGCCGCCTTTTGCAGCTCCAGCACGAAGGGCGGCAGCTGGGGGTTGCGGGTGTTCTCAATGGCGGCGGTGATGTGGTTGGTGCCGCCCTCCGCCGCCTCCCACATGTGGATGGTGCAGTCGAACATCTCGCCGTTGTCGGTGAAGATGCCCTCCAGGATCACGTGCTCCATGTGGGCGGTGAAAGGGAACCAGCTCAGGGGCATCCGCTGGATCATCACGCCGTCCCCGCCGAACACGGGGCCGCCGGGGACGTGGATCTCGGAGATCATGTGGGCGGAGTCCAGAAAGCCGTATTGGGCGGGGGAGCGGACCCAGCTGAACCGCTTGTGGGCGCCGGGGGCCCAGAGGTAGTAGCCCTTCTCCATGTTGGCCCAGAACCAGTCGATCATCTCCGGCGTGACGCCGGGCAGGAAGTGCTGGGACATCTCCTTGATTCGGATGCCGCGTTCGATGAACTCCGGCTTCAAAACCGGGTCGGGCAGGGGCGGATCGGGGTAGACCGGCCCATTTGTGGGGAGGAACGGGGCGAAGATGTTGGAGCGGAACGGGGTGTGGGTCTGTCCGGCGTTGGGGATGTAGCCTGTGGCGTCCATGGTGGTCCCTCCTTGATTCGTGTGGCGCGCTTTTGCCTATCATATCAGTTTTCGCGGGGAAATACAAGAGGGGCGGCCTTATCAGGCCGCCCCTCGCGGGCTCTGATTTGTCTCACTCCCCGTAGTACTCCGGGGGGTGCATACTGGGGAACCGGGCCTGGAGCCAGGGGTCGGGGAAGGTCTCGTCCAGCCAGAGGGACACCGCGCCGGTGGCGGGGATCCCCGCCTGGCGGCGGTCCATCCGGTGGAGGGCCGCCGTGGTGAGGACGGTGGATACCGCCAGGAACAGGGCCAGGGCGGCGGTGAGCCGGCGGGCCTGGCCTTTGGGGGTCAGGTCGATGAGCAGGCAGAGGAGGGGGTGGATGTACCGCATCCACACCACCGCCGCCAGCCCCCAGAACAGGCAGAAGACCAGATTCACATGGCTGTTGAGGCTGAGAGGCAGGTGGCCGTAGTACCAGAATACCACCCCGAAGGCCCACTGCTGGATCAGGGAGCAGAGGTACTCAAACCCGCCGCCCACCAGGGCGCCGGCGGCGAACAGGGCAAAGCCGCCCCGCTCCGCCAGGGGGCGGAGGATCACGGTGAACAGCACCGCGCCGATCCCCCACACCAGGCTGAAGGGGCCCATCACCAGGCTGCTGCGGCTGGTGAGCTGGCCCCGGGTGACCAGCCAGAACACCACCTCGATCCCGTCGCCCAGCAGGGCGGCCAGGGCGAACAGCCAGAAGACCCGATAGGGGGTGAGGGGCGCGGCCGCCGCCGCCCGGGCCCGCTCCAGGAGAGGACGCTCAGTTTTGACCATGGTATCACGCTCCTGCGTCTATATTAGCATGAATGGTCGAAAAAGGAAATTAAAATTTGTTAAAATTCCGGAGGGTCACTCGCTCCGCAGGGCCTCCACCGGGTCTTTGCGGGCGGCGGAGCGGGCGGGGATCAGCCCCGCCACCACGGTGAGGATCATGCTGATGCACACAAGGACCACCGCCCCCACCGCCGGCAGGGTGGCGTTGAGGTCCTCCAGGTCGGTGAGGGAGTGGATGACCGCGTTGATGGGGAAGGTGGCCAGGAAGCTGACCAAAATGCCCAGCAGGCCGGCGGCCAGGCCCACGATGAAGGTCTCGGCGTTGAACACCCGGGACACGTCCCGCTTGGAGGCGCCCACCGCACGCAGGATGCCGATCTCCTTGGTGCGCTCCAGCACGGAGATGTTGGTGATGATGCCGATCATGATGGAGGACACGATGAGCGAGATGGACACGAAGGCGATGAGCAGATAGCTGATGCCGCTGATGATGTCGGTGATGGAGCTCATCAGCAGGGCCACATAGTCGGTGTAGGTGATCTGGTCGTCCTCGCTGACCCCTTCATTGTATTCGGCGATCAGGTCGGCGATCCTGTCCTTCTCCGCGAAGGTGGCGGCGTAGATGCTGATGGTGGAGGGGGACTCGGAGCGGACATAAGCCAGCCGGTCCAGGTTCTCCTCGTAGGTGGAGCTGGAGACGGTGGGGGGCATATAGTTGTCATACAGATAGACAAGCTGCCAGTCCTCGAATGGGCCGGCCTGGGACGCCTCGCCCGTTTCGCCGGAGAGGCCGGGGAGCTCTCCCTGGGACCCGCCGGGGATGGCGGGGACGCCGGGGAGAGGAGAGGAGGCGCCGGGGGTCTGGGCCTGACCGAACAGCTGGGCGACCCTGGCCTGGGCCGCCGGCGGGAGGGTGGCATAGGCCTGCTGCATGGACATACCGCTCCGCTGGAACCAGGCCATCCACTGGGCCGTGCCCCAGCTCTGCCAGCCCGCAGGCAACTGATTGGAGGGCGTGCCGGGGTCCTGGCCCGGGGCCTCCGTGGGCGGGACCGATTCCGTGGGCTCCTGGGACGCACCGGGCTCCGGGGCTCCAGAGGGCTGCGGCGAGGATTCGGGGTCGGAAGAAGCGGGGGGGAAGGGGAACAGCTCGGCAAGCCTGGCCTGCGCCTCCGGGGGGAGGCCGGCAAAGGCCTGTTCCATGGTCATGCCGCTCTGCTGGAACCAGGCCATCCATTCGGCCGTGCCCCAGTCCTCCCAGCCCTCGGGCAGCTGGACAGCCGGCGCGCTGGGCTCCGGGGAAGCGCCGGGGGCGGCGGACTCCTCCGGCGGCAGAGACTCGCCGGGTCCGGCGGACTCGGTGGGCTCAGGGGCGGACTCGGTGGGCTCAGGAGAGACGGCCGCGTCAGGCGAGCTGCCGGGCTCGGGGTCCGGGGCGGCTGCCAGGGCGCGCACCGCCAGTTTGGCGGTGGCGGGGGCGCTCAGGGTGACCACCCGGCCGGCCTCGGCCCGGGCGGCCCGGGCGGTCTCCCCGTCCTCGCCTTCGCCGGCCCCCTCCAGGGCCTCGTCCAGCAGCTCGGCCAGCTGCTCGTTGGTGAGGGCACCCAGCCGCTGGGATACCATCTGGGCGTACTGCTGGGTCACGGCGGACTCGATGGCCTCCCTCACCCGGTCGAACAGCTCCTCGTCGCTCATGTCGGCGATGTAGGAGCGGATGGTCTCCTCGTCCACCCCCATCTCGGAGGCGTACTGCTCCAGGATCATCTCCTCGATGGACTCCCGGGTCATGTCGGCCATCTGCCCGTCCACGATGCCGTCCACATACTCCCGGGAGGGCTGGCTCATCACGTCGATATAGGCCTCCGCCTTCTCCATGACGGACAGGCCGGACAGGTACTCGGCGATGGCCTTCGCCTTCTCCTGGTCGGTGGGCTCCACGTCGTCCTCGGTGGGGAAGGGCAGGGCGGTGAACACGTCGGTGCCGGGGTCGTCCAGCTGCTTCCGCACGATCTCCATATCGCCGGTGGTCTCGATGGCCCAGGCGGTGAGGGCGGAGGTATAACCGATGGAGCCGGAGGCGCGGCCATTGGTGTCGGGCAGGGCCCGGGCCACCCCCGCCACCTTCAGGCGGAGGCCCACGTCGCCGCTGTTGTAGAGGTAATCCATGCCCGCGTCGGTGGCGGACATATCGGTGTAGGCGCCGGTGGCGGCGTCGTACTGCCAGTACTCCGCCGGGAGGATCAGCTTGAAGGAGATGTCCGCCAGCTCCTCATAGGACCAGCTGCGCTTGTCGGTCTCCACCTCTTCGCCGTTCATCATATCGGTCATGACCTGCTCCATCTCGTCGGCGGGCATGAGGCCCAGGGCGTAGAGCATCAGGTCGGAGATCTCGTTGCTGGGGCTGATGAAGAGGACCACCTCGTCATAGCTCTCCGGCCAGCGGCCATAGAGCATCTCGTACTGGTCTTTGGTCTGCTGGGAGATCAGCTCCCCGTCGTCCCCGGCCAGCAGCTCGTTCCAGACGTCCATAGAGGAGTACATGGAGCCCATGGAGGAGGAAAAGTAGGAGGAGTAGTCCCCGCCGAACATGGAGCCCATGGCGGACTCCATGAGGGACATCACGTCGCACTTGAGGATGACCCCGTCCTCGTCGGTGGTGTAGAAGTCGAAGTCAAAGTCGTAGTCGTAGTCGATGTGGGCGATGTCTTTGATGCCGCCGCCCCCGGCCTCCAGATACGCCCGGAAGGCCTCCAGGTTGTTGGTCTGGGTCTGGGCGTTGACCATGGAGTTCATCATGTCGAACATGACGGTGGAGGAATACACCCGGTCGGGGTCCCGCTCTTCGGACCAGGCGTCCTCCCGGGCCTCCATGAACCCCGCCAGCAGGGAGGACATATCGGTGGTCTCCGCCTGGATGGTGATGGGGTAGGAGGACAGGGTATCCTCCTGCACCTTGTTGATATAGTTGTTGATGCCGGTGGACAGGGCCAAAATCAGCGCGATGCCGATGATGCCAATGGAGCCGGCGAAGGCGGTGAGGACGGTGCGGCCCATCTTGGTGCGCAGGTTGGTCAGGGAGAGGGACAGGGCCGTCAGGAAGGACATGGAGGGCTTTTTGCCCGCCTTTGCCTCTTTCCCGGTGAGCAGGGGGGCCTCCTCCTCCGAGTGGTAGGGGTTGGAGTCGCCGGTGACCAGGCCGTCCTTCAGCCGGACGATGCGGGTGGAGTACTCCTCCGCCAGCTCCGGGTTGTGGGTGACCATGATGACCAGCCGGTCCCGGGCCACCTCCTTCAGCAGCTTCATCACCTGCACGGAGGTCTCGCTGTCCAAAGCGCCGGTGGGCTCGTCGGCCAGGAGGATGTCCGGGTCGTTGATGAGGGCCCGGGCGATGGCCACCCGCTGCATCTGGCCGCCGGACATCTGGGAGGGCAGCTTATCCAGCTGGTCCCCCAGGCCCACCCGCTCCAGAGCGTCGATGGCCCGGCGGCGGCGCTCGGCGCGGGACACCCCGGCCAGGGTCAGGGCCAGCTCCACATTAGCCAGCACCGTCTGGTGGGAGATCAGGTTATAGCTCTGGAACACGAAGCCGATGGAGTGGTTGCGGTAGGCGTCCCAGTCGCTGTCCCTGTACTCTTTGGTGGAGCGGCCGTTGATGATGAGGTCGCCGCTGGTGTATCGGTCCAGCCCGCCGATGATGTTCAGGGTGGTGGTCTTGCCGCAGCCGGAGGGACCCAGGATGGAGACAAATTCGTTCTCCCGGAACTCCAGGTCGATGCCCCGCAGGGCGTCGATGGTGTTGTCCCCCAGCTGATACTGTTTCGTGATGTGAGAGAGCTTCAGCATGGCTCATTCTCCTTTGCCGTGTTCGTAGAGGAAGTCCAGGATCTCCTCCGCCGCCTGGACGCCCCGGGCGAGGGCGTCCTTCTGCCCCGGTGGCACATCCTCCAGCAGGGCCACATATCGGTCGATGCCCCGGCGGAAGCGCTCCACCGCCCCGCGGCCCGCCTCCGTGAGGGACAGATTGACCACCCGGCGGTCGCTTTCGCCCCGCACGCGGGTGAGATAGCCCGCCTCCTCCAGTTTTTTGCACAGGGAGGAGGCGTTGGCCTGGCCCATGCCGGTGACCTGGCTCACCGTGCCCACGGGGGCCTCCGCCTGGTACAGATGGAGCAGCACGCACATCTGGAGGGAGGTCAGTCCCTCCGCCTGGGCCAGGGGGGCCAGCAGCCGGTCGGTCTTGGCCTTCAGCATCTGGGCCACGGCGGGGATCTTCAACTGGATGGGACAGTCCATAGGCTCATCTCCCACGGAAGAAATAGATTTGCTTCACATATATTAGCCCCCGCCGCCTCTGATGTCAAGGGGAAGCGGGGGCATTTTACAATTCGTTTACAGGGGGGCCAAAATTCTTGAAAAAACTGTGGCGCGGTCCTTGCGGATATGCTATAATAGCCGTGCGCGGGAACGCACAGTTTAAAGCATAACAGCCGCCGCGCGTATGAGACGCGATCAAAGGCTCGCTATGCCTGAAGGAGGTTTCAGAAATGGGCAACACAGCGGTAAAGCGGATCGGCGTTCTGACCAGCGGCGGAGACGCTCCCGGCATGAACGCCGCCATCAGGGCGGTCGTCCGCACGGCGCTGAACAAGGGGATCGACTGCATCGGCATCCGCAGAGGCTGGAGCGGCCTCATCAACGGCGATTTTGTCAAGCTGGACAGCGGCAGCGTCGGCCATATCATCAACAAGGGCGGCACCATTCTGTATACCGCCCGCTGCCCGGAGTTTTTGGACCGCAAGGGCCGCGCCAAGGCCATCGCCACCTGCAAAATGCTGGGGATCGACGGCATCGTGGCCATCGGCGGCGACGGCACCTTCCGGGGCGCCCTCGCCCTGACCCGGCAGATCGCCGAGTCGGGCTACAAGCTCCCCGTGGTGGGCGTGCCCGCCACCATCGACAACGACATCGGCTGCTCCAACTACACCATCGGCTTCGACACCGCCGCCAACACCGCCATCGAGTGCATCGACAAGCTGCGGGATACCATGCAGTCCCATGAGCGCTGCTCCGTGGTGGAGGTCATGGGCCGGCACGCGGGCTTCCTGGCCCTCTATGTGGGGATCTCGGTGGGCGCTACCGCCGTCCTCATCCCGGAGCGGGAGGTGGATTTCGACCGGGACATCGTGGAGAAGATCCGCAGCGCCCGCCTGGCCGGGACCACCCACTTCATGATCGTGGTGGCCGAGGGCGCGGGCAGCGCCGTGGAGATCGGCAAGCGCATCCACGAGGAGATCGGGATCGACCCCCGGGTCACGGTGCTGGGGCACATCCAGCGGGGCGGCGCCCCCACCGGCCGGGACCGGGAGACCGCCAGCCGCATGGGATATGAGGCGGTAAACGCCCTTCTCGCCGACAGAGGCAACCGCATCATCGGCACAAAAGAGGGGAGCATCGTGGATCTGGACATGGAGGAGGCACTGGCCATGGTCAAGAATCTTGAGATGTATCGGTACGAGGTCCTGGAGGCCCTTACTCCCAGCGGGACATAGGGTCCCCGCCGTACATACCGCTCCGCATCAAAAAGCAGCCCCCGCCGCGCGAAAGCGCGGCGGGGGCTGCTGCTTTGTAGGTTTACCGGGTCATTTCCGATGAGAGAGGGCGAAGCCCAGCACGGTGCCGCACAGGCCGCCGATGATGTGGGTGAGCTGGGACACGTTGTCCTGGACGAAGATGGCGTCCCACAGCTCGCCGCCCAGATAGAACACCGCCACCAGGATGAGGGTGATGGGGATGACCCCGTTGTGGACGCCGCCGAAGGAGGACAGCAGGATCATCATGAACACGATGCCGGAGGCCCCCAGCAGGGCGGCGCCGGGGAAGAAGATGAACTGCACAAGCCCCGACACCAGCGCGGTGAACAGGATGGCGAACAGCACGTTCCAGGAGCCGAACCGATCCTCCAGGTTGGGCCCCAGCACCAGGATCAGCACGATGTTGCCGATGAAGTGGGCGTAACCGCTGTGGCCCAGCACATGGCCGAAGAAGCGGACATAGGCCAGCGGATCGGCCAGGGAGCAGCGGTAGACGGAGAACAGGTGGGTGGTGGTCCAGCCCGCGGAGATGTATCCGGCGACCAGGGCGATCAGGGACAGGATGGAAAAGGTCAGCGCCACCGGCGCGTTATAGGACAGCTTGATGGTGGGATGCTTCACAAAGCTCACCTCATCGGTCAAATTCCGAATCATTATACACCATTTTGCCGCAAAAGAAAAGAGGCAGTTTCCCAATATAGAATGAGCGGTTGCAATCCGGGGAAAATTGGGGTAAGATAGGGTGAAATATCCCCCACACGGAGGAGGTCAACGATATGAGAGACGGATTCATCAAGGCGGCGGCGGGCACGCCCGAGATCAAAGTGGCCGACTGCGCCTATAACGCCCAAAGCTGCGTCAAACTCATCAGGGAGGCGGAGGAGCAGGGGGTCAAAATCTTGGCCCTGCCGGAGCTGTGCCTGACGGGGTATACCTGCGGGGACCTGTTTTTGCAGGACGCCCTGCTGGACGGGGCGATGGAAGCCCTGCGCGCCGTGCTGGAGGCCACAAAGGACGTGGATATGCTCATCGCCCTGGGCCTGCCGGTCCGGGCCGGCGGCGAGCTCTACAACTGCGCGGCGGTCATCAAGGGGGGAGAACTGCTGGGGCTGGTGCCCAAGACCTATCTGCCCAATTACGGCGAGTTCTATGAGCAGCGGTGGTTCACCTCCGGCGCGGGCGCAAGCGTCTATGTGGAACTGGCGGGCCAGCCCGCGGTGATCGACAGCCGGAGCCTGTTCGACTGCGCCTCCCTCCCGGGGCTGACGGTGGGGGTGGAGGTCTGCGAGGACCTGTGGGCCCCCGAGCCCCCCTCCACGGAACTTACCCGGTCGGGAGCCACCCTGATCTTGAACCTGTCCGCCTCCGACGAGGTGGTGGGCAAGGCGGAGTACCGCCGGCAGCTGGTGTCCGGCCAGTCCGCCCGGCTGCTGTGCGCCTATGTCTACGCCGACGCCGGGGAGGGGGAGTCCTCCACCGACATGGTGTTCGCCGGCCACGACCTCATCGCGGAGAACGGGACCATCCTGGCGGAAAAGCGGTTCGAGACCGGCCTCACCGTCACCGAGATCGACGTGGGGCGGCTGCTCTTTGAGCGGCGGCGCAACACCACCTTCATCGGTGGGACGGGAGACGGATATTGCCGCAGCGAGTTCTCCCTGGAGGTTGGGGAGACTATCCTCACCCGGCCCGTGGCCCCCAACCCCTTCGTCCCCGCGGACCACGGCGACCGGGCGGAGCGCTGCCGGGAGATCCTGAACATCGCGGCGGCGGGGCTGAAAAAGCGCTTGAAACACATCGGCGCCTCCACCGCCGTCATCGGCCTGTCCGGCGGGCTGGACTCCACCCTGGCCATCCTCATCACCGCCGCGGCCTTCGACGCGCTGGGGCTGGACCGAAAGGGCATCCTGGCGGTCACCATGCCATGCTTCGGCACCACCAGCCGCACCAAGTCCAACGCCGAGACCCTGGCGGAGGAGCTGGGGGCCGCTCTGAAGGTGGTGGACATCGGCGAGGCGGTGAAGGTCCACTTCCGGGACATCGGCCAGTCCATGGACGACCACTCCGTCACCTTTGAAAACGGCCAGGCCCGGGAGCGCACCCAGGTGCTGATGGACCTGGCCAACAAGACCGGCGGCCTGGTGGTGGGCACCGGCGACCTGTCCGAGCTGGCCCTGGGCTGGGCCACCTACAACGGGGACCACATGTCCATGTACGGCGTCAACGCCTCCATTCCCAAGACCCTGGTGCGCCATCTGGTGGCCTATGCCGCGGGCGAGGCGGAGGCGCGCTCCCCCCGGCTTGCCGCCGTGCTGCGGGACATCCTGGACACCCCCGTCTCCCCGGAGCTGCTGCCCCCCGAGAACGGAGAGATCGCCCAGAGGACCGAGGACCTGGTGGGCCCCTATGAGCTCCACGACTTCTTCCTCTACTACGCCGTCCGCTGGGGCTTTCCGCCCAAAAAGGTGTTCCGGCTGGCGGTGTATGCTCTGGGCGGGCAGTACGGCCGGGAGACCATCCTGAAATGGCTGAAAAACTTTTACCGCCGGTTCTTCTCTCAGCAGTTCAAGCGCTCCTGCCTGCCCGACGGCCCCAAGGTGGGCACCGTCACCCTGTCCCCCAGGGGCGACTGGCGGATGCCGTCGGACGCGGCGTCCGCCCTGTGGCTCGATGAGCTGGAGGGGTTGGAGTGAACATCTTTGCCGACCTGTTTTTGACCTTCGCCAGGATCGGGGTATGCACCTTCGGCGGCGGGTACGCCATGCTGCCCATCCTCCAGCGGGAGCTGGTGGAGAACAAGAAGTGGGCCACCGAGGAGCAGCTTGCCGACTATTACGCCGTGGGCCAGTGTACCCCCGGCATCATCGCGGTGAACACCGCCACCTTCGTGGGCCAGAGCCAGGCCGGCATCCCCGGCGGGGTGGCGGCCACCCTGGGGCTGGTGTTCCCGTCCGTGGCCATCATCCTCATCATCGCCGCCTTCCTCAGCAACTTCATGGACATCCCCTGGGTGGTCCACGCCTTCAACGGCGTCCGGGCGGGGGTGGTGGCCCTGATCCTCACCAGCGTCATCAAGCTCGTCAAAAACGCCGTCATCGACTGGCCCACCCGGATCATCTATATCCTGGTGCTGGCCCTGGCGGCCTGGGGGACCTTCTTCGCCCCCCCGGCGGCGGTGGAGTGGATGACCTCCCCGGTGTTCCTGGTGATCTGCGCCGGCGCGGCGGGCCTTGCCGTCCGCATGGCGAAGGGAGGCGGGGCGAAATGATCTATCTCCGCCTGTTCCTGGAGTTCTGCAAGGTGGGCCTGTTCTCGGTGGGCGGCGGCCTCGCCACCATCCCCTTCCTCACCGATCTGGGGGAGCGCACCGGCTGGTTCACCTCCGGCCAGCTGGCCGACATGATCGCCATCTCTGAGTCCACCCCCGGCCCCATGGGGGTGAACATGGCCACCTATGTGGGCTTCACCTCCGGCGGCGTCCTGGGCGGGGTCGTGGCCACCCTGGGGCTGGTGTTCCCGTCCATCGTCATCATCCTCGTCATCGCCGGGTTTTTGCAGCGGTTCCGCCAGTCCAAAGCGGTGGACGGGGTGTTCTACGGCCTGCGGGCGGCGTCGGTGGCGCTCATCACCGCGTCCCTCCTCCAGGTGGCGAAGATCGCCCTCCTGTTCCACGAGACCTCCCATGAGATCGCGCCGGGGCAGGCCGTGCCGGTGGTGGAGACGTTCTACTGGCCCGCCATCCTGCTGGCGGCGGTCATCTTCGCGCTGGCGAAGTTTTCGCCGCTGAAAAAGCTCCACCCCATCTGCTTCATCGCCCTGGCGGCGGCAGCCGGTATCGTGTTCCAGATGTAAGCAAAAAACGTCCCCTGACGGCAAGTCAGGGGACGTTTTGCGTCGATTGGGCGCTGGAGAGCATGTTGTACAGCCACTGGCCCGAGGGACTGAGATCGTCCGTGGTGAAGCCGCTGGTCTTGCTGCAGGAGGGCTTTAGGATGGCGGAGCTCTCGTTCAGATTGGACAGGTTCCAAGCCACATAGCTGACCCCGTACCGATCCAGCGCGTCGATCCACTGGGCGGCCTGGGCTTCGTCCAGGGCCCCGTTCCCGTCGGCGGCGCAGATGCCGTACTCCGTCACAAAGACGGGCAGGCCGGCATCCAGGGCGTTGACCAGCAGCTGCCGGATGTTGGCGCCGTGGGTGGCGGCGTAGAAGTGGAAGGTGTACATGATGTTTTCCCACCCGGTGATGGGGTCGGCGGCGGCCTCGTTCACCCGCTGAGACCAGTTTGGGGTGCCCACGATGATCACCGCGCCGGGGTCGTTCTCCCGGATGACGGGGATGATCTGCTGGGCGTAGGCCTTGATCTGGCTCCAGGTGCCGCCGCCGTTGGGCTCGTTGCAGATCTCATACAGCACGTTGTCGTATCCCGCAAGGTCTGCGGACATCTCCCGGAAGAAGGCTTTGGCCTCCTCCAGATAGGTGTTGGGGTCGCCGTCGGACAGGATGTGCCAGTCCACGATGGCGTACAGACCCGCTTCGGCGGCATACCGCACCCCGTCGCGGATGAGGGACTTGAGGCCCTCCTGGTCCCCGCCGACACAGTAGCCGCCGTTCTCGGCGGTGTACATGGCCAGCCGCACCACGCTGGCTCCCCAGCTTTTCAGGTCATTGAAGCAGTCCTGGTTCACGTACTGGGGGAACCAGGCCAGCCCGTGGGTGCTGACCCCCCGGAGCTGGACGGGCTGGCCGGCGGCGTCCACCAGCCGGCCGTCCTGCACCCGCAGCCTGCCGGAGGGGAAATGGACCGGGGCCTCGGAGGGAGCCTCGGCGCCCTCCGGCGCGGGGGTGTCTGCCGGGGAGGGAGAGGGGGTGTCCGCCGGCGGCGCGACCGAAGCCATGGAGGTGGGGGAGGCGCTTGCCGGGGCCGTCTCCGGGGCGGCGGGGGCGCCGGTGGGCGAAGAGGGGGCGGGGGCGCACCCCGCCAGCATCAGCAGGGCCAGCAGCAGGGCCGCCAGCCGGACAGTTCTCGGCTTCATAGCGATCCGTCCTCTCCGGCGGTCCGCCGTTCCGCCGCGGGGGAGAGGTCAACGGTCAGATAGGGATTGCCCTCCGCCGCCTCCAGGATGACATTCAAAATCATCTCCGCGTAGCCCCCCGCCTCCCGCAGCAGCTCCGGGCGCTCCAGGGTGAGCTCGGTGGGGCCCAGGTCGGTGAGGCAGTCGTAGAGGGCGTCCAGGTTCCGGCCGTAGTAGTCCGGGAGGGAAAGGGCCTCCGCCAGATAGGCGTGGGCCTCCCGCCGCTCCAGCAGCCGGGCGCAGTCCAGCGCGATCCGATTCACCATGTGACCTTCCCTCCCTCCACCGTCACCTGCTGGAAGGATTCGTAGTGGTCCTCGGTGTAGAAATACAACCCGTCATTGGAGAAGATGAGCCGCCGGGCCCCCCGGGAGCCGTAGCCCAGGGTGTCGATGTCGCATTCGGTGTAGCTGCGGCCCTTGGCGGTGGGCAGCAGGCCCTCATGGTTGCCGAATCGGTCGCCGCCGATGGCCGCGCCCTCCTTGTACTTCTCCACCGAGCCGCCGGACCAGCCCAGGTCCCGGGCCTCGTCCTTGGTGATGTAGTTGGGGGGCAGCTCGCCGTAGGCCTCCAGATACAGCACCACGCTGGCCACGTCGTAGTAGTACTCGCCGTAGACGGGCAGGTCATCGCCCTCCGGCTCCTCCGTGGGGGCGGGAGCGGGGCCGGGATCGATGGGGCCGGCCGTGTGGGAGACGGAGTCCCCGCTGACCGGGAAGGTGAAATAGGTGTCCGGGTAGGGCTCGTCCCTCAGGGTGAAATGCCACCACTCGGTATCGAGAGGGTTGAACCCGTTTTCCACCATGATGTCCCGCAGGATGTTCCGATTGGCGATCTGCTCCCGCGTCAGTGCGCCGGTGTAATCCGGGTGGGACAGCTCTCCGAAGTAGTCGAAGGTCCCGCCCATATCCAGTTCCTTGCCCGTGTCCATGTCGAACAGGGTGAGATCCACGGTGCTGCCCCGGCTGTGGCCGGACTTTTCCGCGATATAGCCCTGGTCAAACAGCACGGACTTGTCCAGCTCCGGGTAGAAGTACGGCTTCATCCGGGTGTCGCCGGTGTCCTCCGCCCAGCGGATGAAGTGGTCCACGGCCGACTGGGGGCGGTAGGCGTCGTAGATCTTCAGCCGATAGCCCTGCTCCGCCGCGTCCCGCGCCGCCCCGCTGAGGGCAGCTGCCGCCTCTTTCGTGATCAGGGCGCAGGGCTCCTCATAGCCGTCGATCCGATCGCCCACGAAGTTATAGGTGGAGTAGTATCGGATCTCCAGGATCACGCCGGGCACCGCTTCGGCCAGAGAGACGAATCCCGAGGAATCGCCGGCGGGATCGTATTCCGCCGGCTCCGGGCTGGGGGAGGGGGATCCCGTTACGAGCGGGGGCTCTGAGCCCGCCGGAGCGCCGGCGGCGGGGCCGCAGGCGGTGAGGGCGCCCAGCAGCGTCAGCAGGGCCAAAAGCAGGGCAAGCAGTCTTTTTTTCATGGTCTTATTCCTCCGTCTGTTCTCTGTTTTTGGACAGCAGGCACACCGTCTCCACATGCCCCGTCCTGGGGAACATGTCCACGGCCTCTGCCCGCTTCACCTCATATCCCAGCGCCCCGAAGCGCTTTACGTCCCGTGCCAGGGTGGCAGGGTCGCAGGACACATACACCACCCGGTCCGGCCCCATGGCGGCCACGGTATCGACGACCTCTTCCGCCAGCCCCTTTCGGGGCGGGTCCACGATCACCACATCGGGCCGCAGGCCCTCGTCCAGCAGGCGTTTGGCGGCGTCAGATGCGTCCCCGCACCAGAACTCCGCGTTGGCGACGCCGTTGCGGAGGGCGTTGGCCCTGGCGTCTTCGATGGCCTCCGGCACCACCTCCACGCCGATCACCCGCCCGGCGCGCTTCGCCATCACCAGGGAGATGGTGCCGATGCCGCAGTACAGGTCCAGCACCGTCTCGTTTCCGGCGAGGGAGGCGAACTCCGCCGCCAGGTCGTAGAGGACCTCACACTGGTCCCGGTTCACCTGGTAGAACGAGCGGGGGGAGAGGCGGAAGGTGAGCCCGCATAGATCGTCCTCCAGCCGGTCCTGGCCCCAGAGGGCGCGGAAGTCCCGCCCCAGCACCACGTTGGTGCGGGCGGGGTTGTAGTTGAGCATCACTCCGGCAAGGGAGGGCGCGGCCGCCCGGAGGACGCTCACCAGTTCCCCCTCGAAGGGGATGGACTGTCCGGCCTTGGCGTTGACCACCAGACAGCACAGGGCCTCGCCCGCCCGGTTGGTGCGGACGTACAGGTGCCGGACCAGCCCGGTGCGGCGCTTCTCGTCGTAGGCGGGGATGTTGTGATCCGTCATCCACCGCCGGAGGGCCTCCGTCAGGGCGGCACACTGGGGCGGCTGGAGAAAACAGTCTTTTATGTCAACTACCTGATGGGTCCGGGGGCGGTAAAAGCCCACCTTTGGCCCCTGGGCGACGGGAAACTGCGCCTTGTTCCGATAGCGGTCCGGCGCGGCGGCCCCGTGGATGGTGTCAACCGTTATGTCAACCCCACCGATGCGCCGCAGGGCGTCCTCCACCCGCTGGCGCTTGACCTCCAGCTCCTCTTCATAAGAGGCGTGGCGGAAACAGCAGCCACCGCAGTTTACATAATACGGACAATCCGGCTCCCGCCGCGCGGGGGAGGGCTCCACGATCTGTTCGATCCCCGCCCAGGCGGCGCTGTGGCCAACATGTTCTATTGTTATGTCAACCAGCTCTCCCCGGAGGGCGCCGTGGACAAAGACGGCCATGCCGTCGATCCGGGCCACGCCGTCCCCCTCCGCGGTGCAGTTGTCCACGCGGACGCGGCAGGTCTGTCCCTCTTTGACCGCCATAGGCCGTCCCTCCTCTCGAAAAAGATCGGAAGATTTAACACTTTATTGATAGACAGCGCCGCCGCCCTCTGTTAAAATAAAGATGTCGGAAGGGAAAACGCGCCGAATACAAGGAGGTGGGGGCGTGAACGTCGTATCCCTGTTGACCCCGAAGATACAGGTGGTCTATCTGTACGAGGATTACACCATCCAGAAGAGTTTGAAGATTTTGCGGGAGAACGGCTACACCGCCGTGCCGGTGCTGAGCCGGGACGGGCGGTATGTGGGCACCGTCAGCGAGGGGGATTTCCTCTGGCACTTCCTGGACCGGGAGGACGACTCCCTGCGGCTCCAGGAGCGGGGGCTGCTGAAGGAGGTGCTGCGGCCCAACTTCAATCCCCCGGTCAGCGTCCGGGTGGGGATGGAATCCCTGCTGGAGCGGGCCATGGGGCAGAACTTCGTGCCGGTGGTGGACGACCGGGGGGCCTTTATGGGCATCGTCACCCGACGGACCATCCTGCGGAAGCTCACCGTGCCCAGCCACGCCTGCGTGGAGGCCGCCGCCGTCCTGGACTGAACCCGCTTTTTGAGAGCCGGCCATGGGCCGGCTCTTTTTTTAGCCCTGGCCCTGCCGCTTGTGGAGCCGGTGCAGCTCCTTTTTCCGCCGGTTGGAGAAGCGGTCCTCCTCGCTGTACACGCAGCCGCAGTATTTCTGCATATAGAGGCCCAGGGCCCGGGCCTCCTCCTGGCCCTCCTGGAACCGGGGGCGGAAGTCGTAAGGCACGAACTCCACGCCGTATCGTTCCCCCATCTCCGCGCCGGTGGCGCAGATCAGCTCTCGGTTTTGGTAGGGGGAGATGAGCAGAGTGGTGGAGAAGCGGTCGAAGCCGTGATCGGCGGCGTACCGGGCGGTGCGCTCCATCCGGCAGAGGTAGCAGTACCCGCACCGGTGGTCCGGGTCGGCGGCCACGGCGGCGGTGAATTGCCGCAGGCCGTAGAAGTCCTCCTCCACCAGCGTCAGGCCGACGTCCCCCGCGTACTGCCGGAGGGTGTCCCGCCGGGCCCTGTACTCCTGGAAGGGGTGGATGTTGGGATTGTACCAGAAGCCGGTGGGCTCCGTCCCCTCCTCCCGGAGCTGTTTGATACAGGCTACCGAGCAGGGGGCGCAGCAGATGTGGAGCAGCAGGGACACTTGGACCGCCTCCTACATTGACATTTGGCGCTGTTTTGAGTACACTAAAGCTATCATATCACAACTTCCCGCAAATCGAAAGGAAAAGGTGAGAACAATGGCGGTTTTTTCGGAGCATGCCTTTCCCTCCAACGACGGGGTCCATCAGATCGCCTGCTATCAGTGGGCCCCGGAGGGGGCTCCCAGGGCGGTGGTGCAGATCGTCCACGGCGTGGTGGAGCACATGGGCCGGTACGGGGCCTTCGCCCGCTTCCTGGCGGATCGGGGCTATCTGGTGGTGGGCGGCGACCACCTGGGCCACGGCAAGACGGTCACCGACGGGAAATACGGCCACCTGGCCCACAAAGACGGATGGATGCTGGCCACGGCGGACGTCCACACCCTCCGGGAGCGGACGGGGCTGGACCACCCCGGCATCCCCTATTTCCTGTTCGGCCACTCTATGGGATCGTTTTTGACCCGGACTTACCTGTGCGTCTATCCCGGCACGGTGACCGGGGCCATCCTCTCCGGCACGGGCCAGGAGAAGGCTCCGCTGGTGGCGGCGGGACGGGCCATCTCCTCGGCGGTGTGCGCCCTCAAGGGCCCCGACACGGTGAGCGACCTGGTCTATACCCTGTCCCTGGGGGGCTATAACAAGCAGTTCAGGCCCAACCGCACCACGGCGGACTGGATCTCCCGGGACGAGAAGGTGGTGGACGCATACCTGGCCGACCCCTTCTGCACCTTCAAGCCCACGGCGGGGCTCTTCCGGGACATGATGGAGGGGCTCCAGTTCATCTCCGACAAGAAGAACCTGGCCAAAATGGACCCCAACACCCCCGTCTATCTGTTCTCCGGGGACAACGACCCGGTGGGCTCCAACGGCAAGGGCGTGGAGAAGGTCTACGGCTATTTCAAATCCGCCGGCACCAGGGATCTGACCATGAAGCTCTACCCCGGCGGGCGGCACGAGATGCTCAACGAGCTGAACCGGGACGAGGTCTGGGCCGACGTGCTGTCGTGGCTGGAGAAGCACATCTGACCGGGCCATGGTCCCACAGTCCTTTTTTGACCGGGACACGGTGGCGGCGGCCCGGAACCTGCTGGGCAAATACCTGATCCGCCGGTACGATGGGCTGGTCCTGGCCGCCCGGATCACCGAGACGGAGGCGTACATCGGCCGGATGGACCGGGCCTGCCACGCCTGGAATTACCGCCGCACAAAGCGCACCGAGACCCTCTTTGCCCCGCCGGGGACGGCCTACGTCTACCTGATCTACGGCATGTACCACTGCCTCAACCTGGTGACCGAGCCCCAGGGCGAGCCGGCGGCGGTGCTCATCCGGGGGGTGGAGCCCCGGCACGGCCTTGACATCATAGCAGAAAACCGCTTCCGCTGCAAGGCGGAGGAGATGACCGCCCAGCAGAAAAAGCATTTCCTCGACGGCCCCGGCAAGGTGTGCGCGGGCCTCAACATCGACCGGCGGCTGAACGGCCTGCCCTGGGGCTCCCCGGAGCTGGAGGTCTGCGCCTCCCTGACAGAGGCCGGCCTGGACGACCAGCCCGGGGACAGGGAGCCCCTTATCGTCCACGCCGGCCCCCGGATCGGGGTGGACTACGCCGGCGAGGACGCAAGGCTGCCCTGGCGGTTTTGGCTCTGAAGATTGCGAAGAGACGCCCTCCCAGGCCGGGAGGGCGTCTTTTTACGGGGCGTTGAACAGCTCCACTACCGTGCGGGCGTAGAGCCGCGCGGCGGTGAGGGCCTCCTGGAGGGTGTTGCCGTGGGTGCCCACCTCCACCAGGAGCATCCCGGTGGAGAGCTGCTGGTTGAACCGGGTGGGCCGCAGCACGATGGGCCGGGCCAGGGTGGCCCACTTGTCGGTCAGCCTCTTTTGTACGGCCAGCGCCAGGGAGAGATTCACCTTCCAGTTGGGGTGGGCCGCGCCGCTGTCGTCGGTGCCCATGACCATCATCACCTGGGCGCAGTTGTCCACCGTGCCCACCGCCGTCTTGTAGATGGTGCCGTCGGTGGCCGCCAGCGCGTCCCGGTGGACGTCCAGGATCAGGGTGAGGGTGGGGTACTGCTCCAGCCATTTGGACACGCCCTCGGCGGAGCGGCTGTAAGAGTTATTGTAGTTGGGATAGTCGTACAGGGTCTCGTCGTGGATGACCTGGAACCCCGCCGCCTCGAATACCTCCTTCATCTCCTCGCCCACCCGGACCATGTTGAAATTGGTGTCCAGAGTGCGGTGGTCGCCGCTGGGCTCGTACACGTCGTTCCCGTCCGGGTGGTACGCCTCGGTGGCGTGGGAGTGATAGATCAGGATCTGGGGGCCCTCTCCTTTGGTCAGACGGGGAGCGCTGTCCAGCAGGGGAGCCAAATCGACGGTGTAATCGGTGCGGTTGTAGACGGATACATTCCCCACCGTGATGTATTTGGCCGACGTGCCCGCTTTCAGCGTTTTGGAGATGACGCCGTCCGGCGCGGCGGTGGCGGAGGGGGGCAGGGGGTCGTCGTCCTCGTCGTTGAACTCCGGCGGGGCGGTATAGGAGGGGGAGGGCGCCGCCGTGGGCGGGGGAGAGAGGGTGGGCTCCGGGTCGGGCAGCGTCCCGCTGAGCAGGGAGGACTGGGCCAGCACCAGCTTGTCCAGAGGGGAGAGGCCGCCCTCCTCGGGCGTGGTCCCCAGCTCCGCCGCCAGCAGGGAGGTGGCCACCTCCGCGTCGGCGGCCAGAGCGGTCAGCTCGTCCAGGGCGGCGGCGGGGTCGCCGGTGAGCCACACCAACCAAAGAGCCATCACCGCCAGGAACACAGCCAGCCCCCGGCGGAGGAGCCTCCAAACGGGATGGGGATGGGTTGTCCGGGTCTTTTTCATTTGCGTTCACCTCCCTGCACTCTATGCGGGAGAGGCGCAAAACAGAACCGCCGCCGAAACCGGCGGCGGCTCGCTATATCAGTTTTTTCATATCCTCGGGCAGGGGGGATTCAAAGGCCAGCCGCTCCCCGGTGACGGGGTGGGTCAGCTCCAGCCGGCAGGAGTGGAGGGCGGGGCGGCCGATCAGGGTCCTGTCCTCCGTGCCGTAGAGGAAGTCCCCTGTCAGGGGGCAGCCGAGGTATGCCATGTGGACCCGGATCTGATGGGTGCGGCCGGTGTCCAGCTCCAGCTCCACCAGGGAGCGGGGGCCAGCTTCCAATACCCGGTACCGGGTCCGGGCGGGGAGGCCGCCAGGCCGGACGGTCCGGGCCACCAGGGAGCCCTCGGCCATGCCGATGGGGGCGTCGATGACGCCCCCGGGCGGCTCCGGGCAGCCGTCGCACACCGCCAGGTAGACCCGGCGGAAATCCCCGGTGTGGAGCTGATTTTTCAGCCGCTCCTGGGCGTGGGGGTGCTTGGCCACCACCAGCAGCCCCGAGGTGCCCTTGTCCAGCCGGTGGACGGGATGAAAGTCGGACTCGTCCCCGGTCTCGTCGTAGTGGTGGAGCAGGAAATTGCCCAGAGTGTCGTCGAAATGGCCGTGGCCGGGGTGGACCAGCACGCCGGGGGCCTTGTTCAGCACCACCATGTCCCCGTCCTCATACACGATGTCCAGGGGGCCGGGGACGGGGACCACCCCGGAGATCCGCTCCGGCACGGTGAGCCGCACGGAGAGGGTCTGGCCCTCCCGCGCCCGGGCCCGGACGGTGACCCGCAGGCCGTCCAGGGTGATGCCGTCCTCCAGCCACTTCACCCGGCGGAGCACCGTGCCCGACAGGCCCAGCGTTTTGCGGAGGAGAGCGTCCACCTCCCGGCCGGCCAGGTCGGGCGTGACGGCCAGCGTCAGATACCGGGCGCTCACAACTTTTTGGACAGGTACGCCCGGGCGAACGAGAAGGACAGGCCGTAGCACAGCATCAGGCTGAACAGGACCTTGAAGGCGGGCAGGGGCGCGGCCACAACCCAGAACAGCAGGGCCGCGGTCACGAAAAAGGTGAACAGCCCGGCGAACTGGGCGGCGGCGCGGGTGATGTGGACCTCCCGCTCGTCGGTGTCCTCGATCTGTGCCTTCTTCCGGGCGTCGGGATGGGTCAGCAGCCAGACAGTGCGGGCCAGCAGGATGACCGCTCCGAGGGTGACGCCGGTGGCCGCCCCCAGGTAGAAGCCCCGGGCGTGGTCGTCCAACCCGCTGCCGGGGACCACCAGGAACCAGCAGACGAAGCCCACCAGTCCCACCCCCAGAAGCGCGGCGCCCAGCCACAGGCGGCGGCGCAAGGACTTGTTGTAGTCGGGGCCACAGAACAGATTTTTGATCAGCATGGTCGTCCTCCTCACATCTCCCGGGCCATGCGGCCCAGATTGATCAGGTAGAATACGCAGTGCAGGACGATGGTGATGGTGACAAGGACGAAAAAGGGGCCGCGTTCCAGGATCAGGGTCAGGAAAAACAGCCCCCACAGGAGGTACAAAGTCCAGTACCAGCTTTTCAGAGCTGCCCTGTCCCGGATGGCCGCGTTACGCTCATCCTGTTCCCCCACCTCCAGCTCCCGGCGCTCCTCCGGGGTCATGCGGCCCTCGATACTGCCCCCGATCAGGGCGGCGCCGCAGACCCCCAGCAGGGCCCCTCCCAGGCCGAACAGGGCTCCGCCCACGCTGTCGGGTATCCGGCCGTCCAGGAAAAACGCGGCCAGCCAGAGCCCCAGGGCCAGGACCAGGCCCAGCGCGGCAAAAATCTGTTTTTTCTTCATGTCTGCTCCTCCTCAAACAGAAATACATCCTCGATGGTCAGGCCGAAGTAGGCCGCGATACGGTGGGCCAGCAGGAGGGAGGCGTTGTACCGCCCGTTCTCCAGGGAGATGATGGTCTGGCGGGTCACCGATACCGCGTCGGCCAGCTCCGCCTGGGAGACGCGCCGCTCCTTCCGCAGGGCGGCGATGCGGTTTTCCATGGGACCCCTCCTTTCAGGAAAGTAAAGCTCACTTTACGTTTGGAGTATAGCACGCTTTACATTCGGTGTCAAGGGTGTTTTACAATTTTTCAAAAAAACTCCCCCGCCGGACGGCGGGGGAGTTTGGCGATATGCGGAATCTAACGGGGCCCCCGCGGAAACCGCCAGCGGTTTTCGTGGGGAAAGGACGAGCAGCGAAATGAGTGAGCTTTCGCCGCAGGCGGAAGTGAAGGATATGGAGCTTGCGAGGACGTCAGCACACGCCCTGAGCCAGCATGGCCTCGGCTACCTTGAGGAAGCCGGCGATGTTGGCGCCCGCCATGATGTTGCCCTTCATGCCGTACTTCTCGGCGGCGGAGGCGCAGGCGGCGTAGATGCCCTCCATGATGCCCTTCAGCTTGGCGTCCACCTCGTCGAAGGTCCAGCTGAGGCGCTCGGAGTTCTGGCTCATCTCCAGGCCGGAGGTGGCCACGCCGCCGGCGTTGGCGGCCTTGGCGGGGCCGTACATGATGCCCGCCTCAAGGTAGGCGCTGATGGCCTCGGGGGTGGAGGGCATGTTGGCGCCCTCGAACACGCCGATGACGCCGTTGGCGATGAGGGCCTTGGCGGACTCGCCGTCGATCTCGTTCTGGGTGGCGCAGGGCAGGGCGATGTCGCAGGGGACGGTCCAGATGCCCTTGCAGCCCTCCACGTACTTGGCGGTGGGGACGTAGTTCAGATAGGTCTTGATGCGGTCCCGCTTCTGCTCCTTGATGACCTGGATCACCTTGTAGTCGATGCCGTTCTCGTCCACGATGTAGCCGTTGGAGTCGGACATGGCGATGACCTTGGCGCCCAGCTGGGTGGCCTTCTGGTTGGCGTAGATGGCCACGTTGCCGGAGCCGGAGACGACCACCTTCTTGCCCTGGAAGGACTGGCCGTTGGCGGCGAGATAGGCGTTGGTGAAGTAGCACAGGCCGTAGCCGGTGGCCTCGGTGCGGGCCAGGGAGCCGCCGTAGGTGAGGCCCTTGCCGGTGAGCACGCCGGACCACTCGTTGCGGATGCGCTTGTACTGGCCGAACAGGAAGCCGATCTCCCGGCCGCCCACGCCGATGTCGCCGGCGGGCACGTCGGTGTCGGGGCCGATGTGGCGGCACAGCTCAGTCATGAAGGACTGGCAGAAGCGCATGATCTCGGCGTCGGACTTGCCCTTGGGGTCGAAGTCGGAGCCGCCCTTGCCGCCGCCCATGGGCAGGGTGGTCAGGCTGTTCTTGAACACCTGCTCAAAGCCCAGGAACTTGATGACGGACAGGTTCACGGTGGGGTGCAGCCGCAGGCCGCCCTTATAGGGGCCGATGGCGGAGTTGAACTGGACCCGGTAGCCCCGGTTCACCTGGACCTTGCCGTTATCGTCCACCCAGGGCACCCGGAACATGACCACCCGCTCGGGCTCCACCATGCGGCCGATGATGTTCTGGGCCTCATAGCGGGGATCGGCGTCGATGACGGGCTCCAGGGACTCCAGCACCTCGGTGACGGCCTGGAGGAACTCGGGCTCGTGGGCGTTGCGGGCCTTCAGCCCATCGAGAACGGACAGCAGATACTTGTTTTGAATGGACATCTTTGTCAAATCCTTTCCTCATTGAAAGTGTTGGTTTAATGTGCTAACGTATTCTACATCGGGACCGGAAATTTTGCAAGTGGAAGATTGTAAAATTGCAAAAAAGTTTTGACAAGATTTTTTGTGCAATGGAACGTCCCCCGGGCGCGCGAGGGCAAAAAGTGCCCGGCTCCCTTGGGAGCCGGGCGCCGTTATGTCCGCTTTACTTTACCGCCAGGGTGTACCTGTCCATGCCGGGGATCAGCTCCAGCAGGGACTTCACCGTATCCCCGGCCCGCTGGGAGGCGGCGGTGAGCAGGCCGTTGTCGATGGCCTTCTGCTCCACGGCGGCCTTCTGGTCCCGGGTGAAGCCGGTGTAGTCGTCGATGGTGATGGGGTTGAACAGGCCGTCCTTCTCGTTGAACACCTGGATGCTGGACTCGGGGATCTCGTGGGAGAGGATGGCGCTCTCCGGCAGGGTGACGGTGACCGCCTTGGTCAGCTCGTTCACGTCCACCTTCGCCTGGCCCAGATCCACCCCGGCCTTGATGATCCCGTCGTAGGAGATGATGAAGCTCTTGCCGGTGAAGGGGACATGCCAGCCGTAGAAGTCCAGCTGGTTTTCGAACTTGCCCATATTGGTGTAGCGGTAGTCCACGCTGACCAGCTCCTGGACGGACTGGAGCTGCTGGCCCAGCAGCTCGCTGGTAATGACGGGTTCGGGCTCCTTGGCCAGCTCCGCGCCGATGCGGACCCCCGCCAGCGCCACACCGGCCACCACGACCAGCGCCACGACTAGCTTGATGATCCAGCTCTTGCGGGACCTGTGCTCGCGCTCCTCTTTTGCCATGGGGATCCCCTCTTTTCCGCGATTTTGCGGTGAAAATACGCCACCCTTCCCCCTATTTTAGCGGATGGGGGCGGGGTTGTCAATCGCCGGTTTTTCTTGACCTTTTTCCGCCGCTATGGTAACTTATTTGGTGTTATCCACCCCTGTGAGGTGACGGCTATGCGTATGCGCAAAAAGAAAAATCTGATCCCCCGGATGGAGGCCTGCGCCGCCCTCTGGGTCAAGGACCCCGCCGCCCAAAAGGGCCGCTGGCGGGAGCTGATGCCGGAGGCGAAGGCCCTCCGGCTGGAGCTGGGCTGCGGCAAGGGCCGCTTCACCGCCCAGACCGCCGCCACCCACCCGGAGGACCTGTATGTGGCGGTGGAGCGGGTGCCCGACGCCATGGTCATCGCTATGGAGCGGTGCCGGGACGGGGGGCTCACCAATGTGTTCTTCATTGACGGGGACGCGGCCGCCCTGTCCGACTGCTTCGCCCCCGACGAGGTGGACTTGATCTATATCAACTTCTGCGACCCGTGGCCATCGGTGAAGCACGCCCCCCGGCGGCTCACCCACCAGAACTTTCTCCGGGGCTACCGGGAGGTGCTGCGGGACGGGGGGGAGATCCACTTCAAGACCGATAACCAGGCCCTGTTCGAGTGGTCCCTGTTCCAGTTCCCCAAGGCGGGATTCGAGCTGTCCGAGGTGACCCGCGACCTCCACGCGGGCGGCGTTCAGGGCGTCATGACCGACTACGAGGAGAGATTCCACGCCCAGGGCGTCCCCATCAACCGATGCGTGGGCGCCAAGGGCCCCCTGCCCGACGTGCCCGTGGCCGAGGGCCTGGCCGCCCGGCTGGACGGATGGAAGGTCCGGCCCGTCACGGAGGAGGATTTCGACGCCGTGCTGGCCCTGGAGGAGCGGTGCGCCGATTTCTTTGTCCTGGGAGGCTGGACGGTGTCGGCGGACAGCCTCCGGCGGGACATGGCAGAGCTGCCCCCCAAATGCGCCCCCTCGCAAAAGCATTTCCTGGCCCTGTGGCGGGAGGGCGCGCCCCGGGCGGCGCTGGATGCGGTGGAGGGCTGGCCCCGACCCAGGACGTTGTATATCGGGCTGTTTGTGCTGGACCCCGCCCTCCGGCGGCGGGGGAACGGGAGGACCGTCGTCACCGCCCTGCTGGCGGCGGCGAAGGAGGCCGGCTTCGACCGGGTGCGGCTGGCCTGCCCGCTGGACAACGAGGGGGGCCACGCCTTCTGGACGGCCATGGGCTTCACCGACCTCAGGCAGGACGCCCTGCCGGGGGAGGATGCCCGGCCGGTGTGGATCATGGAGCGGGCGGTGTGATCGCCGGTCTTGCATTTTCCTCTGCAAAATAGTATAATGAACCATTAAAGCGAATATCCGCGGGAAAGGAGGCGCTCTCAATGGATCGCAAAGCGCTGAAAAAGCACGCCAAAGGCGTGCTGAAGCGGAACTATCTGCTGCTGGTGACGGCCTGCCTGATCGCGGCCCTGCTGGGCGTGGAGTTCACCGGCAGCCTGTCCCTGGTGACCATGGGCAGGCTGGACCGGGCGGCGGACGATCTGGACGGGGATCAGATCGCCGACACCCTGGGGGACGGCACCAACGGCGATGTCGATCTGTACTCCGCGCTGCTGGACCTGTTCGGTCAGGCCGCGGAGGGCTCCGACGGGCCGGAACTGCCCGATAGTCCCCTGGCCGAGGTGTTCGGCACCAGCCGGGGGGTGTTCGCCTCCCTCGTCAACGGGGCGGTGTCCGGCAAATTCCTGGCGACCGTCATCGTGGCCATCCACTCGGTGATGAAGTCAAATAGGATCACGGTGATCGTGTTCATCGGCCTGGCCCTGCTGTTCGCCTTCCTGGTCTGGCTGTTCGTCAAGCGAAACTACATCGTGGCCCTGCGGCGGGTGGCCATGGAGTGCCAGAACTACGAGAACACCCCCTTCGACCGATTCGCATTCCTGCTGCGCTGCCGCCGCTGGCTCAAGACCGCCTGGACCATGTTCGTCACCTCGGTGTTCCACCTGCTGTGGTGCCTCACCATCGTGGGGGGCGTGGTGAAATACTACTCCTACTACCTGGTGCCCTATATCGCGGCGGAGAACCCCTCCGTCAAGCCCATGGAGGCCATCCGGCTGTCCCAGAGGATGATGAAGGGCCACAAGTGGGAGTGCTTCGTGTGGAGCCTGACCTTCCTGGGCTGGGACATCCTGTCCTGGTTCACCATGGGCCTGCTGGAGCTGTTCTACGTGGCCCCCTACAAGGCGTCCTTCTACGCCGGGTACTACGCAGGGCTCCGCCGGGAGGCCATCGCCAGCGGGGTGGAGGGAGTCGAAAAGCTCAACGACGCCTACCTGTTCGACCACGCCCCCAGGGAGGAGCTGGACCGGGCCTACGCCGACATCGAGGTCCTCCGCGCCGCCGACCAGGACGATTTCATCTCCAGGGACAGGGGGTTCCGCCACTTCATGGCGGCCAATTTCGGCGTCTCCTTCTACTCGGTGAAGCAGGAGGAGGAGTACGATGAGAAGTCCACCATCCGCCAGCGGGTGGCCGAGTACGAGGACATCCTCTCCTGGAAGTCCTACCCCGTGCGGCTGTTCCCCGTGCCCGAAAAGGAGAAGCCCCCCCGCTCGGAGCGGCTCAACTACCTGCGGCACTACTCCGTCTACTCGCTGATCCTGATGTATTTCGTCTTTGCCGTGTTCGGCTGGCTGTGGGAGGTGTCCATCGGCTTCGTCCAGGGCGGTGTGTTCGTCAACCGGGGGGTGCTCCACGGGCCCTGGCTGCCCATCTACGGCACCGGCGCCACCATCATCCTGGTGCTGCTGGCCCGGTTCCGCAAAAAGCCCGCCCTGGAGTTCATCCTGGCCGTCGTGCTGTCCGGCTGCGTGGAGTACTTCACCGGCTGGTATCTGGAAATGACCCACGGCGGCATGAAGTGGTGGGACTACTCAGGCTACTTCCTGAACATCAACGGCCGGGTGTGCGCCGAGGGCCTGCTGACCTTCGGCATCGCGGGGGTGGCGGTGGTCTATCTGATCGGGCCGCTGCTGGACGAGCTGATGCGGAAGATCAAACCGGCGGTGGCCGGCGTGATCTGCGCCGTGCTGGTGATCGTGTTCGGCATCGACAACGTGTACTCCTCCGCCCACCCCAACCAGGGGGAGGGCATCACCGACGTGACCGCCTCCGCCGTGGAGCGGTCGGAGCGGCAAAACCTATGACAGAAGGAGCGCCGGGCCCCATGGGCCCGGCGCTCCTTTTGAAGTGCGGGGACGGCGTCACTCCGCCCGCTGGAACAGGACGTTGTCCTGATTCAGCAGGCAGTAGAGCAGATGTCCCTCCTCGTCATAGGCGGCGCAGGTTTTGTAGAGGGGGCCCTCCGGGGAGATGGTCAGGATGACCTGCCGGTTGGGTCTGGTCCCCAGGGGCCTGTCGGCATAGGTGACGGTGACGCTCTCCCCCAGCGGAGCCAGCTGGAGCAGCATGGCCGGGTCGCCGCCGATGGACAGCAGGGAGGCGGGGACGGTGAAGTCCTCCGCGGGTCCGGCGGCCGCCGCATCCAGCAGCTGCCGGGCCAGTTCGTACTCGTCCTCCGTGATGAGGGCGAAGGGGCACAGCGCCAGGGCGTCGGATTCGGAAAGAGAAGTCTGCCGGACGGGAGGGTCGGCCAGGTATCGTATCAGCGATGCCCCCAGCAGCAGGAGGAACAGCGCCCCCAGGACGCACAGAGCGGTCCGCAGCCGCCCCAGGGTCCCCCGGAAGCGGCCTCCCAGCTCCCGGCTGGCCTCCCGGACGGCCTGTTCCGCCTCTGGGGCGGGGGCGGCCTCCGGTGTCAGCCGCTCGCCCCGGATCAGCTCCAGTACCGACAGCTCCAGGACATCCGCCAAGGGCTCCAGCAGGGACACGTCGGGAAATCCCGCGCCCCGCTCCCATTTGGAGACGGTTCGGTCGGAGATGTTCAGCCGGTCCGCCAGCTCTCTCTGGGTGAGCCCCAGCTCCTGCCGACGCGCGGCGATGAGCCTGCCGGTCTTTTGATTGTCCATAGGCCCGCCTCCTTTTGCCCTCTATGATACCCCGGAGCGGGGGAAAACGCAACAAACGCTCCGTAGAGCGGAGGCTATGCCTTAAAATTCCCGAAAAACGGATGCCCGGGCTACGGTTTCTCTTGTGATTCCACGCCCGGTGTGGTATAATCTCTTGCGAATTCGACCTGGGGGCGTTTCCCCGTGAGGATAAAGGAGCTGTGAGCATATGAAACTCGGAATCGAAAGACGAGGCCCTTATTTCATAAATCTCTGAAATTCCACAAATCGTCATAAAAGCCGATGAACAGCGGGTTTCCAGGTTTTCAGGGCGTATGGAACTCCATGGGGTTCCATAAGATTCCACGCCAAAATGGTACAGGAATGGTACAGTGACAAAAAACACGTTGAGCAAGGCCCCATGCAACAGGATCGTGTAAAAGAAGGACGCCGGATCTCATTTCCCGAGATCCGGCATCCTTCTTTTGCCCTTTCTATCTGCCCGTAGACTCCCGCCAGACCGGCGTGGTCTTGACGTAGGTGCTCAAAAACGGGACGCCGGGGCGCTGGATCCGGTCCAGCAGCAACTCCGCGGCGATCCGCCCGAAGTCGGCGCTGGGGATCTGCACCGTGGTCAGGGACGGGTCCATCACGGCGGAGGGCGGCGTGTCGTCGAACCCGGCCACCATCACGTCCCCGGGGATGGCCAGGCCCAGGCGCTTCAGCGCCGCCACCACCGGGAAGGCGAGGTAGTCGTTGGCGCAGACAAAGGCATCCGGGAGGGCGGGCATTTTCCGCAGCTGCTCCATCACCCAGTCCACGTCGTCATAGGGCTCCGAGTCCTTTTCCAGGATGCAGCAGCTCTTGTCCAGGGGGATGCCGGCATTCTCCAGCGCCGTGATGAAGCCCATCCACCGCTCGTGGAAGCTGCAGCAGTGGGAAATGTCCCCCACGAAGCCCAGCCGCCGGGCCCCGGCTGAGATCATCCGCCCGGTGAGGGCGATGGTGCTGGACAGGTTCTCCATCAGGATGAAATCGCACTTCATGGGGGTGGTCATGGCCTCCATGTAGCCGTCCACGGAGAGGACGGGGAGGCCCAGGGAGCAGAGCATCTCCATATAGCCCCGGTCGAACAGCTCGATCCCCAGGATGCCGGCGGTCTGCTCCAGGGGCATATGAGAGGGCAGACGCCGCTCCCGAAGCTCCTCCGGGGAGAGTTCGTAGATCATCAGGGTATATCCGCCGCGGCCCAGGCGCTCCGTGAAGACGGGCAGGATCAGCATGGCGAAATGGTAGTCCTTGGGCATGTGGCTGGTGATGAGGGCGATGTTCTGGGGGCGGGCGGGGGACGGAGCGGCCTCCCCCTCCGGGACGGGGAGATAGGGCGTCTGGAGGTAGCCGATCTCCTGGGCCTTCTGGAGGACCATCCGCTTGGTGGACTCCGGCACGGCGCCCCGGTCATTGAACACCTTGGAGACCGTGTTCCGGGAGAGGCCGCAGGCCTCGGCCAGGTCCTGCATCGTTACGCGCTTATGTGGCATTTGTCAAACTCCTCTGCTTTTCTTTTCCATTTTTCTGATGATAACACACCTGGAGCGAAAAAGCAAGATGTGCATTTTGTAAATTCAATGAGTTAATGTAAACAAATCTTGCGGTTCAAATTTGGCAAATGTGCCATTTTTGATTTTTTTGCACAAATTCTTGTTGACATAGCGTAAATTTAGGGTTACGATAGCCACATCAGAACAGCCAGTAATGTAAACATAATATTTACAAATGTAAAACAACAGCGTTATTCCAATGGCGGAAGGCCACGCTGTGGCCTTCGTACATTTGAAGAAAAGGGGAGTCAAAAATGTCCGAAGTCTTATTGAAAGGTTTGAAGAAGGTCTATGACGGCGGCGTCACCGCCGTCCACGATGTGAACCTTGCCATCCAAGACAAGGAGTTCATCGTGCTGGTAGGCCCCTCCGGCTGCGGCAAGTCCACCACGCTCCGCATGGTGGCCGGCCTGGAGGAGATCAGCGAGGGGGAGCTGTACATCGACGGCAGGCTCTGCAACAACGTGGAGCCCAAGGACCGGGACATCGCCATGGTGTTCCAGAGCTACGCCCTGTACCCCCACATGACGGTCTATGACAACATGGCTTTCGCCCTGAAGCTGAAGAAGGTGCCCAAGGACGAGATCGACAAAAAGGTCCGGGAGGTGGCCCAGATCCTGGACATCACCCAGTACTTGGACCGGAAGCCCAAGGCGCTGTCCGGCGGCCAGCGTCAGCGGGTGGCCATCGGCCGGGCCATGGTCCGGGACCCCAAGGTGTTCCTGATGGACGAGCCTCTGTCCAACCTGGACGCCAAACTCCGTAACCAGATGCGCGCCGAGATCATCAAACTGCGCCAGCGGATCAACACCACCTTCATGTACGTGACCCACGACCAGACCGAGGCCATGACCCTGGGTGACCGCATCGTCATCATGAAGGACGGTTTTGTGAACCAGATCGGCACCCCGGAGGAGGTCTTCGGCAAGCCCGTGAACCTGTTCGTGGCCGGCTTCATCGGGATGCCCGTCATGAACTTCTTCGACAACTGCAAGCTGCTCTATGAGAACGATACCTACTACGCGGAGATCCGGGGCGCGAAGTTCAAGCTGGACGACTTCCAGCAGAAGGCCCTGAAGCAGAACGGCCAGCAGCCCTGCGACATCGTGTGCGGCATCCGGCCCCAGCACATCAGCGTGGGCAGCGGCGACCTGACGGCCACCATCGAGGTCAATGAGATGCTGGGCAGCGAGGTGAACCTCCACGCCCGCAGCGAGACGGACGAGGTGGTCATGGTCATCCCCACCGTGGACCTGACGGTGGATGTGTCCCAGGGCGCCAAGGTGAACTTCACCACCCAGCCCAAGCTGATCCAGCTGTTCGACAAGGAGAGCGGCAACAACCTGGTTTGGTACGACGCCGACTCCGCCAGCGCCAACGCCCCTGTCTGCAAGGCGTACGACTTCCAGTAAGCGCTTTTTGGCGAAACGCCTTGAAATAAAGCTTGGAAAAAAGAAAGGGGATCAAAAAATGGCGAGACAAAAAAGCGCCTCCACCGCGGTGGCCGTCCCGAAAAACGGGAACACCGTGGGCGGAGGGAAATGGAGGCGGCTGCGGAAGAGCTGCCCGTGGCTGCTCATGCTGCTTCCCGCGGTGCTGGTGGTGTTCCTGTTCAACTACCTGCCCATCTACGGCGTGCTGATCGCCTTCCAGGACTTCATGCCCGGCGACCAGATCATCGGCCCCTACACCCACTGGGTGGGGTTCGACAACTTCATCCGCTTCTTTACCGACGTGCAGTTCTGGCCCCTGATGAAGAACACCTTCCTGCTGTGCATCCTGGGCTTTATCATCGGCTTCCCCCTGCCCATCATCATCGCCCTGTCCCTCAACGCCCTGAAGGGCAAGCGGACGGCCAAAGTCATCCAGACCATCTTCACCGCGCCCCACTTCATCTCCCTGGTGGTCATGGTCGGTATGCTGACCCTGTTCTTCGGCCGGTACGGCCTGGTGAACAACATCATCGCGGGCATCGGCGGGGACCGGGTGTCCTACTTCCTGGAGGAGGGCGCCTTCCGGCCCATGTACATCCTCTCCAGCAACTGGCAGGACTTCGGCTGGAGCGCCATCATCTACATCGCGGCCCTGTCCAACGTGGACCCGGGGCTCCATGAGGCGGCCATCCTGGACGGCGCCTCCCGGTTCCAGCGGGTCATCCACGTGGACCTGCCCGCCATCATGCCCATGGTCAGCGTGATGCTCATCATGTCCATCGGCGGCCTGATGGGCGTGGGCTACGAAAAGGCCCTGCTGATGCAGACCGACGGCAACCTGGGCGTCAGCGAGCTCATCGCCACCTACGTGTACAAGCAGGGCCTCACCGGCGTGCCCGACCAGGCCTACGCCACCGCCATCGGCCTGTTCAACTCGGTCATCAACGTGGTGCTGCTCATCATCGCCAACACCACGTCCAAGAAGTTCTCCGAGAACTCTCTGTTCTAAAGGGAGGCTGTGACGATGCCAGTGAAAAACAAACTGCTGAAAAGCACCATGGGCGACAAGGTGTTCTACGCCCTCAACTACATCTTCCTGGGCCTGATGACCCTCATCATCCTGTACCCCATCTACTTCATCATCATCGCCGCCATCTCCGACCCGGACGCCGTCCTGGCCGGCGAGGTGGTGCTCTACCCCGTGCGGGTGACCCTGTCCGGCTTCCAGAAGATCCTGGAGCGGGCCGATGTGTGGCGGGGCTACCTGAACACCATCATCTACACCGTCCTCACCGTGGTCCTCTCCCTGGTGGTCACCATCCCCGCGGGCTGGGCCCTGAGCCGCAAGACGCTGCTGGGCAAGAAGTTCTGGATGATCTATTTCATCATCCCCATGTTCTTCGGCGGCGGCCTGATCCCCTTCTACAACGTGATGAACAGCCTGCACCTGGTGAACAACATGTGGTCGGTGATCCTGCCCTCCATCCTGTCGGTGTGGAACCTGTTCATGACCCGGACCTTCTTTGAGTCCAGCATCCCGGAGGGGCTGGTGGAGGCCGCCCGGATCGACGGGGCGGGCGAGTTCCGCATCTTCACCTCCCTGGTCATCCCCCTGTCCAAGGCCATCCTGGCTGTCATGGCCCTCTACTACGCCGTCGGCCAGTGGAACAGCTACTTCAACGCCATGATCTTCCTCCAGGACGAGAACCTGTACCCCCTCCAGCTGGTGCTGAAGGAGATCCTCATCGCCTCCGAGAGTACCACCGGCGGCAGCGGCGAGACCATCCTGGAGCAGTACCGCCTGGCCAACCAGATCAAGTACGTGTCCGTCATCGTGTCCAGCGCCCCGGTCATCTGCCTGTACCCCTTCGTGCAGAAGTACTTCGCCCAGGGCGTGATGATCGGCTCCCTCAAGGGCTGATCCCCATCGGCTAACCATTCAACTCACCATCAACTGGAGGTAACACAGTATGAAAAAGTTCCTTTCCATCCTCGCGCTGGCGGCGCTGGTGCTGTCCCTGGCCGCCTGCGGCGGCCCCAGCGGCAGCCGGCCCGGCGGGCAGCAGAGCGGCTCCGACATCGAGACCCTCAAGTCCGAGTACGGCTTCCAGTGGACCGACCCTAACGCCCCCATCCTCAATGACAAGGGCGCCCAGGAGATCTCCTTCAATGTCTACTCCTCCAAGAACGCCTCCGCCCTGGACTACAACGACATGAAAATCATGCAGGACCTGTATGAGAGCACCAACGTGTACGTGTCCTGGGAGAACGTGTCCGAGTCCGTCTACGGCCAGCAGAAGAACCTGATCTTCGGCAACGCCTCCGACCGGCCCGACGCCATCTACCACGCGGGCATGAGCGCCGGCGAGATCATCAAGTACGCCCAGCGGGAGGTCCTGCTGCCCATCAGCGACTACCTGGAGTACATGCCCAACCTGTCCAGGATTTTGGAGGACCGCCCCGACATCAAGGCGCAGCTCACCAGCGAGGACGGCAAGATCTACTCCCTGCCCCGTGTGGAGGAGATGGGCCTGCTCCAGCACCCCAACCTGCTGTTCCTGAACAAGAACTGGGCCCAGGCCGCCATCGACGCCGGCGCCGTCACCGGCCTCACCGCCGCCGACCTGAAGGACGGCCTGTCCATCACCGCCGCCCAGATGGAGGCCATGCTGGCCTACTTCCGGGACAACGATATGAACGGCAACGGCAAGACCGACGATGAGCGGCCCCTGAGCTTCGTCTACAACAACTGGCAGGGCAACCAGTGCGATCTCTACGGCATGTTCGGCCTGAACGACAACACCGACCACCGGGTCATCGTGGACGGCAAGGTCACCTACACCGTCCAGGACGACCGCTTCAAGGAGGCCACCAACTTCATCGCCGACTGGGTGTCCAAGGGTCTCATCGACAAGGTGTCCTTCGAGATCTCCCAGGACAACTTCCTGGCCAACGGCAAGGGGGACGAGACCTACGGCGCCTTCTACTGGTGGGAGAGCGAGACCGTGGTGTCCAATCCGGAGAACTACATCTGCTGCGCTCCCCTGGTGGGCCCCAATGGCGACCAGACCGTCTGCGTGTCCAACAACCCCGAAGTCAGCACCGGCGAGGTCATCTTCTTCAACGGCGTGCCCAACGTGGAAGTCCTGCTGGCCTACTTCGACCGCTACTATGACCCCATCATCTCCGCCCAAATCAACTACGGCCCCATCGGCATCGTCTATGAGGAGGAGCTGGACGAGAACGGTATGCTGGTGCAGAAGGAAGTGCCCGAAGGCATGACCTCCGACGAGTTGCGCCTCCAGAACGCCCCCCTGGGCATCATCTACCTGTCCGAGGACGCCTGGACCAGCGTGGTCCACATGGAGCCCCGTGCCCAGCTCCGCCTGGAGCGGCTGGACCTGTGCGCCAAGCCCTATGTGCCCGATGGCGTGGTGCCCTGCCCCACCAACCTCCAGTTCACCCTGGAGGAGCTGAACACCCTGAGCAGCTATGAGTCCAACCTGAACGACTACATCCGCACCAACCTGATCAAGTGGCTGATGAACGGCGGCGTGTCCGACGCCGACTGGTCCACCTTCCAGAGCGATCTGAACGGCCGGGTGAACCTCAGCGCCATCCAGAAGATCTATCAGGACGCCTATGACCGCTATACGGCCAGCTTTTAAAGGGAGTGCGCCGAAATGAAACAGCTTCGTAATGTTATCGCGGCACTGCTGTGCCTGGCCCTGCTGTTCTCCGTCTCTGCCTGCGGGCAGAGCGGGGACAACACGGCCCCTGAAATCGCCGGCGTGGCGGACCAGAGCGTCCAGGCCGGCAGCGAGTTCGACGCCATGGCCGGCGTCTCCGCCACCGACGCGGAGGACGGCGACGTGACCGCCAAAATCGTCATCACCTCTCTGCCCGAGCTGACCTTCCAGAACGGCAAGGCCACCCCGGAGAACCCCGGCGACTATGAGCTGACCTACTCCGTCACCGACAAGGGCGGGCTGGAGGCCAAGGCCTACGCCACACTCACCGTCACCCGCCAGACCGGCGAGGCGGTGGTCTTCCAGAAGTTCGACTTCTCCGACAAGGCCGCCGACAGCCACGGCTGGACCGCCAAGGTCGCGGACGGCGTCCAGGCCGCTGGCGCGCTGAAGCAGGGCGCCTATGTGTTCGACATCACCGACCCCGGCAGCGGCGACACCGACATCCAGCTGGTGAAGTCCGGCGTGGAGCTGAAGGCGGCGGACTACCGGGTGAAGGTGTGGGCCAAGTCCACCGCCCCCACCTACGCCCATCTCCTGGCCAACGCCGGGGATCAGAACCTGGGCGGGGCCTATAACCTACCCATCGGCCCTGAGATCGCCCCCATCGAGATGAACTTCACCTCCGCCGGAGAGAACACCGCCGACCTGCTTTTGAACCTGGGGAAGATCACCCCCAACCCCGACAACCCCAGCGACACCACCCCCAGTGATTTCACTGTCACCATCGACAAGATAGAGATCTATGAGATCACCGGCGAGCAGACCATGGCCCCCGTCTACACCGCTACCTTCTCCGGCGCGGCTGAGGCCGCCGTCTCCGCCGGGGACGGGGCCGCCGCCTCAGTGAACGTGGCGGGCGGCGCGGCCGCCTTCCAGATCGACTCCTATCCCACCGAGGGCGGGGTGTGGAGCATCAAGGCCGACCTGGCCCTGCCCGGCGTGGCCGTGGAGGCGGGCGTCAAGTACTACTACCGCTTCACCGTCAAGGCCGACAGCGCCCAGTCCGGCGAGCTGCTGGTGGAGAGTTCCTCCCAGGCCGACGCGGCCCGGGCCAACTTCAACAGCCTGAACCTGGCCGCCGGCGAGGAGGTGGAGATCACCAACGTGTTCACCGCTGAGAACGCCGTGTCCGACCCCGTGATCCGCATGCAGATCGGCAATCCCTCCGACGGCGTCACCGCCAACACCATCACCGTCACCGCCCTGGAGTTCGGCAAGGTGGAGGGCGATTTGAACACCGAAAAGACCATCGACAGCTTCGGCGTCCCCTATGAGGGCGACGATTACAGCTGGGGCACCTACAACGGCACCGACGAGGACAACGAGCGGGGCGTGGGCACCATCTGGACCGAGAACGGCAGCCTCAACTACCGCATCGACCAGGGCGGCACCACCGACTGGCACGACAAGCTCTACATGGACCTGACCCTGCCCGCCGACAGCTACTTCACGGTGGAGATCACCGCCAAGGCCACCAAGCCCGTCTCCTGCGGCTTCTTCCTGAACCCCGCCGGCGGCTGGGATCCCCGCCTGTCCGAGGCCATCGACTTCACCACTGATGAGCAGACCTTCACCTTCACCACCACCGACACCCTCATCACCGACATGGACTTTGAGCTCCTGTTCCAGTTCGGCTCCGCGGACCTGGCCGGGATGGGCGAGGTGACCATCGAGTTCTCCAACATCACCATCTATCAGAGCAGCGTGATCTGATCCGACTATACGCGAAACGCCTGCAGAGGGGATGCCTGGGTATCCCCTCTGCAAGCGTACTGCGGACGCGCTCAACGACATAGGGAGGCTAACATGAGACGAACCATCATCGCGGGGCTCACCGCCCTGTGCCTGCTCCTCAGCGCCCTGCTGTGCGGCTGCGGCCCCACCGCGGAGTACACGGTGACCTTTGACGACAACTCCGACGCCGACCTGACCATCCCAAGCCAGACGGTGTCCTCCGGCAAGACCATCACCGCCCCCGAGGCCCCTGTCCGGGAGGGCTATACCTTCCTGGGCTGGTTCCAGGACGCCGGCCTCACCCTGCCCTGGGATGCGGGCGCGGACAAGGTCAAGTCCGATATGACCCTCTACGCCGGCTGGGACCGGGACACCGGGGACACGATCTCCGACCCCGGAAACGACAAGGACTTCTCCTCCCTCCGCACCCCCGGCAGCCAGGAGGAGGCCTACGACTACGCCACCTTCTTCCTCCCGGAGATGGACGGCACCAGCCAGCCCTATGTGGGCGACACCATGCCCTACTATGAGGACGGCACCTATTACATCTACTATCTGAAAGAGGCCGGCGACTCCTATAACCACTCGGCCTATCTGACCACCACCACCGACTTCCTCACCTACACCGAGTACGACGACCCGGTGCTGGAGGCCAACCGCTCCGGCGGGCAGGACAGCTGGATTGGCACCGGCTCCGTGGTGAAGGTTGACGGGAAGTATTACTTCTTCTATACTGGTCACGGTGACGGGAACATCCTGGAGTACGCCGAGAAGATCATGGTGGCCGTGGGCGATACCCCCACCGCTTTCGAGAAGCTGGAGGGCTGGGAGATCACGCCCCCCTCCGAGCTGGGCCAGAAAAACGACTTCCGGGACCCCCAGGGATATGTGGACGAGAGCGGGAACATCGTCCTCACCGTCACCGCCTCCCAGGGCGGGGTGGCCCGCATCCTGAAATACACCCTCAGCCCCGATCTGGAGAACAGACACTACGACGGGGTCATCTTCACCAACGACGAGGCCAAAAACGGCGACTTTTGGAACCTGGAGTGCAGCGACACCTTTGAGATGGGCGGCAAATACTACATCACCTACTCCGCCCAGGACGACACCCTCTGGTACGCCGTGTCCGATACTCCCTACGGCCCCTACGGGGACCCCGTGCGGCTGGACGGCAAGCTGTTCTACGCCGCCAAGCACGTGGAGGACGGCGAGAACTGTTACATGGTGGGCTGGGCCCGGCGGTCCGAGTCCCCCTCCTCCACCCAGGACGTGTCCGGCTGGGCGGGCAATCTGGCCGTCCAAAAGCTGATCCAAAACGAGGACGGCACCCTGGCCCTGGCCCCGGTGGACGCCGTGGAGGACGCCTTCTCGGTCCGGCGGGCGCTGGCGGCGGAGGACACCCACGTCTCCGTGGAGTCCGGCTCGGTCTACGCCTATGCCGACGCCTTCACCTGCTATGAGAGCTTCAAGCTCACCGGCGAGTTCCGCTATACCGGCGAGGGCTCCTTCGGCCTCAGCTTCGACTACAACGGCCGGGACGGCAAGAACAAGTTCATCGCTCTGGTCCCCGCGGAGGACAAGGTGCAGCTTCAGTTCAACGAGGGCGGCACCCTCATCACCGAGACGGCGGTGGACCTGGAGCCCAATACCGATTATTCCTTCACCTACATCCAGGAGGGCTCGGCGGGCGTGTTCTACATCGACGGCCAGGCCGCCCTCACCGTCCGGCTCTACGGGGCCAGCGGCAAGACCATCCAGCTGTTCGCGGAGAACAATTCGGTGCTGTTCTCCTCTCTCAGGGAGTACACCCGTCCGTGACAGCGCCAAAGTCCATCCAAACTACACATCTGACGAGCGGGGGCATGGGAAATGAGACGCCTGTTTGACATCGACAGCAAATTCATGCGCGGCCTGATCCATATCGCCGACTGCATCTGCCTCAGCGTCCTGTGGCTGGTCTTCTCCATCCCCATCGTCACCATGGGCGCGTCGTCCGCCGCCCTGTACGCCGCGGTGTACAAATACATCCGCCGGGACGAGGGGTATCTGTGGCGGACATTCTGGGATGCGTTCAAGGAGAACCTGAAGCGCTCCACCCTGGCCTGGCTGCCCGCCCTGGCCCTGCTGATCCTGCTGACAGTGGACGCCCTGGTGTTCCGCTCCATGTACCTCCAGGGGAAGCTGATCGGGAACCTCTACTGGGTGATCCTGGTGCTCATCTGCGTGGCGGTGACCTGGACGGCATGGCTGTCCGCCTACTGCGCCCGGTTCAACGGGAGCGTGAAGGACGTGCTGCGCTTCAGCCTCCTGCTCATGGCGGCCCACCCTGTCAAGTCCCTGTGGGTGTTCCTACCCATCCTGGCCGGGGCCGCCCTGATCCTGATCGCCCCCGTCCTGCTCCTGATCGTCCCCGCCGCGGCCTGCTGGATCGGCAGCGTCACCATGGAAAAGGTGTTCCTGCTGCACATGCGGCCGGAGGACGTGGAGAAAGAGACGGGCGGGGACGGCGACCCTGACAACAGCGAAACGGAGGGATCCTGATGATCAGCGACAAGCTGCGAAAAGCGCGGGAATTCGAGGCCCACTACGGCCCCTTTATCCCGGACGACCGGCGTCCGGCCTTTCACCTGACCCCCACCATCGGCTGGATGAACGACCCCAACGGCTTCTCCCGCTACAAGGGGGAGTACCATCTCTTTTACCAGTATCACCCCTACTCCACCGACTGGGACTCCATGCACTGGGGCCACGTCAAGACCCGGGACTTCCTCCGCTGGGAGCGGCTGCCCGCGGCTTTGGCCCCCGATATGGAGTACGATCAGAACGGGTGCTTTTCCGGCGGCGCGGCGGAGCTGCCCGACGGCCGCCAGCTCCTGGTCTACACCGGGGTGCGCCAGATCCGCCTGGAGAACGGCGAGCTTCACGACTGCCAGACCCAGTGCGTCGCCATCGGCGACGGGGTGGACTATGAGAAGTGGCCCGCCAACCCGGTGCTGACGGCCAAAGACCTGCCCGCCGGGGGCAGCCCGGAGGACTTCCGGGACCCCAAGGTGTGGCGGGAGCCGGACGGCACCTACCGCCTGGTGGTGGGCAACCGCGTCCCGGACAGCAGCGGGACGGTGCTGCTCTACACAAGCGAGAACGGCGTGGACTGGTCCCTGGTGGGGCCGGTGGACGCCTCCCGCAACCAGTACGGGCAGATGTGGGAGTGCCCCGATTTCTTCCCCCTGGACGGAAAGCAGGTGCTGCTGGTCAGTCCCATGGAGATGAGCCCCATCGGGCTGGAGTTCCACGCCGGCCACGGCACCGTCTGCCTCATCGGGAGCTACGACAGGGAGCGCAACCGCTTCGAGCGGGAGAGCGTCCAGGCCATCGACTACGGCATCGACTTCTACGCCCCCCAGACCCTGGAGGCCGCCGACGGCCGCCGGATCATGATCGGCTGGATGCAGAACTGGAACACCATCGGCGGCAAGCCCAGAACTAACCGCTGGTTCGGGCAGATGTCCCTGCCCCGGGAGCTGTCCATCCGGGAGGGCCGCCTGATCCAGACGCCGGTGCGGGAGCTGGAGGGGTATCGCCGGAACAAGGTCGCCTACCAGAACGTGCTGGTGGGCGCGGAGACCACCCTCCACGGCATCCAGGGGCGTATGATCGACATGACCGTCACCGTCCGGCCCGCCAGCAGGGACTCTTACAGCTGTTTCCGGGTCCATGTGGCCAAGGACGGGGAGTACGTCACCACCCTCCGGTACAAGCCGGGCACCAGCATCCTGAAGCTGGACCGCACCCGCAGCGGCAGCAACGCCGATATCGTCCACACCCGCAGCCTCCTGGTGCGGCCCAGGGACGGCGCGCTCAAGCTGCGGATCATCCTGGACCGCTTCAGCGTGGAGGTGTTCGTCAACGACGGGGAGCAGGCCGCCTCCGCCGTCATCTTCACCCGGCAGGAGGCTGCCGCCATCAGCTTCGACGCGGTGGGCTCGGTGCTGATGGATGTGGAGAAATACGACATCGTCATGGACTGAGGGGGCGGACGGGATGACAGACAAGGCATTTGACGTGGTGGCCCTGGGCGAGCTGCTCATGGACTTCACGGAGAACGGCGCCAGCGGCCAGGGCAACTCCCTGTTCGAGGCCAATCCCGGCGGGGCCCCCTGCAATGTGCTGGCCATGCTGCAGAAGCTGGGCAAAAGGACCGCCTTCATCGGCAAGGTGGGGGACGATATGTTCGGCTCCCTGCTGCGGGGCGTGGCGGAGGAAGCCGGCATCGACACGGGCGGCTTGGCCGTGGACCGGGCCGTCCGCACCACCCTGGCCTTTGTGAAGACCCTGCCGGGGGGCGACCGGGATTTCTCCTTCTACCGGGCCCCCGGCGCGGACATGATGCTGACGCCGGAGGAGGTCCCCGCGGAGCTGATCCAGAGCGCCCGCGTGTTCCACTTCGGCACTCTGTCCCTCACCCATGAGCCGGTGCGCTCCGCCACGAAACAGGCGGTGGCCCTGGCCAAGGAGAGCGGCGCGGTGATCTCCTTCGACCCCAACCTGCGCCCGCCCCTGTGGGACAGCCTGGAGAACGCCAGGGCCCAGATCGAGTGGGGCCTCAGCCAGTGCGACGTGCTCAAGATCGCCGACAACGAGCTGGAGTTCATGACCGGCCAGGCGGACATCGGGCGGGCCGTGGCCATCCTTCAGGCGAAGCACCCCCACATCAAACTGCTGAACGCCACCGCCGGCGCCGACGGCAGCTGGGCCCATTACGGCGGCATGCGGGCCTATCAGCCCGCCCTCAAACTGGGCGGCACCATCGAGACCACCGGCGCGGGGGACACCTTCTGCGCCTGCGTGCTGAACTATGTGCTGGAACATGGGCTGGACGGCCTGACCCCCGACGATCTGGGGCAAATGCTGCGCTTCGCCAACGCGGCGGCCTACCTGGTCACCACCAAAAAGGGGGCCATCCGCTCCATGCCGGAGCGGGAGCAGATCATGGCGTTGCTGTGAATATAGCGCTTCAATGAAATGAAATGGCCTGGGCTGTTGCCCGGGCCATTACCACTTTTTAAAAATGGTTGTTCTTTGGGCTCTTATATCGTATTTAGATATATTAGACTGGCGGAAAAGATTAGTTCACTGTGAAAAAGCGCGTTCGCAAAAATTGATGAATTATAGGTGGAACATTTCCACCTATACAGCGGCCTTGCACTGTGCTATACTTGCCCTGTAATCAGGGCGGAGTAAGATAGGGCGGAGTAAGGTAGGGAGGAACGGCGTTAGGGAGGGGCAAAGTGCGCCCTTTCGCCGTCCGCATAGACTGGAAGAAGCCAATTAGATGACTGACCTGCCAGACGGTGAACTTTGCCGCCATGTGGGCAGCCGCAATATCTCCGTAACGGCCCCACGGGGCGAATAATTGAAAAGCCAGGCGCTCTCAGGGAGCGCGAGAAGTTTGTTGATGCTTTGACGACTTTTCGCGCTCCCTTTTTGCGTTTATGAAAGGTTTCCGCTCATCGGGAGCAGCCAGCGGTCCTGCCAGCCGCCGGCCAGGGAAACACGCACCGTAGAATAGGACGAACTGCCAGAACCCTCCCCGCTTTGAGGTTTGCGGGGACCCAGGGATGATAACCTCGGAGGCCATTGGCAACGGTCTCACCTCTCACCGCTCCGGCGCTGCGCCGGTCCGGCAGCGTGAGAGTTCGCGCACCCCGATCCCAGCCGGAGGGATCGAAGGACACCCGCGGCATTGCGCCGCAGCCGAGTTCAGCGGCCGTGTCCGCAGCGTCGTCGGAGCGCGCTCCATATCCTTCGCTTCCGCGCAAGCGCGAAAGCTCATTCATTGCGCCGCTCCTCCTCTCCCACTCGCGTCCGCTTCGATGGGCCGCGAGCGGGACCCCAAGGCGACAGGGAGCTCATCTCCCCATGCTGTGTTCGTACTGACCGAGGCACAACTGAAAGAGAGACAGGTATCGGAACAGAGTTCCTCAGGCCGCTTGTTTCAAGGGTTTGGGCCCTGTCGGAGATGTCTGTTTCAGTGGAAACGAGCCGGAAACGGACAGAGTTGCCAAGGGGTGGACTGCGCCCATCTGAACTTATATTTTGAAGATTAGGGAGTTTTTCATATGAAATCTAACATCAAAAATGAGGGCATTTACAGGGCCCTCGTGGACCAGCTGGACAAGCTGGCAAGGCACAATCGGCAGGGGAGCTTCCGGACCAAGGATCGGTATTACGAGGCCATGAAGCGGTTCTGCAAATTCCTCGCGGATCACTACTGTCTGCAAAAGCTGGCCAATATCAGCGGCAAGCATCTGGTCAGCTACGTGGAGCATATGCAGATGGCCGGCAAGTCCGCCAGCACGATCAAGACGGAACTGGCTGGCATCCGGTTCTGGCACGACAAGATGGACGCCAAGTATCGCTTGCCCTCCAATAGTCAGTTGGGCATCGAACTGGAGCGCCGCCGCTTCGGCGGGGTAGACCGCACCTGGACGCCGCCTGAGTTCAATCGCCTTTTGATGATCGCTCTGTTTGAGGGCCGCGACGACTACATTCTGGCCTTTTATCTGGCCCGCTATGGCGGACTGCGGGTCCACGAGTGCTTCCGCATCGACACGGCCATCGCGGAGGATGCGCTGCGGGAAGGGGCCATCACCATCAAGGGCAAGGGCGGCAAGGTTCGCACCGTGCCCATCAATAAGCAGATCTCCATTGCGCTGCGGGAGACGCTTCGCCGCACCAAACGGGGCCACAAGCTGCTGGTGCCGGACGATATGCCCACCGACGACGCCATTTACGGCATCCAGAAGTTTCTGCTGGATCATCGCAAGGAGTTATGTGACGAGGGCGACGAGCGCCCCCTGACCTTCCACGGACTTCGCCACACCTATGCTGCTGAAAAGTATCAGGCGTTGATTGCGGCCGGTAAAAATGAGCTGGACGCCCATCTCGCCGTGTCCAAGCTCCTGGGCCATGAGCGGCCTGACGTCACGGACATCTACCTGGCGTCGGTGAGGAAGGGTGGTCGCCTTGGAGACTAAGTATCGCTCCTCAGATAGATCACAGTCTCACGGCGAAGGGGATCATGTCCCAATCCACCTGAAAATGACGCTGACCATCCGGGAGGCGGCTGAGTATAGCAACATCGGGATTAACAAAATCGACAGCCTGTTGCGGACGCCCAACTGCCCCTTTGTCCTCTATGTAGGCACAAAAAAGCTGGTGAAGCGCAAAGAGTTCGAGGAGTTCATCAGTAATAAATTGATCATTTGAACGCATTTCGCTATTGAGAAAAAGAAAGCCCTATGCTACAATGATTGTTGTTGCATGGGGCTTTTTTCTCATAGCGGGAAAGGAGTCCTATTATGGGTAAAAACTTAAAAGGCAGAGAATGCGGCAAGGGTATCTGCCAAAGAAAGGACGGTCTTTACAGCGCAAGATTTGTAAATAAGCAAGGGAAGCGTTCCGTCAGATGTTTTTCTACACTCCCGGAGGCCCGAAATTGGCTGGAAGACGCGAGATACGCGGACAAGCACAATAACGCAGTCGTCCCTCCAGATGTGACCGTGGACGCTTGGTTTGAGTATTGGATCAAAAATATCGTAGGCGATCTGGCACCCAACACCCGGAGGAATTACCGGGAGAGATATGAACACAATATTCAGCCTGTGATCGGCAGTATGCCTTTGGCGGAGGTCAAACCGATGCACTGCAAGATGGTTCTGAACCGTATGGAAGACGACTATGCGGGCTCTACGATCCGGCAGGCGTATATCGCTATGGGCACTATGCTCCGGTCAGCGGTCATGAATGACCTGATTGCCAAACACCCTATGGATGGGGTAAGATACACGAAACCCATCCGTGCCGTGGATGACATCAAGTTCCTTACGGTGGAAGAACAGCAAAAATTCCTGGAGACGGCCAAGCGGTCTCACAATTACGCGCAATACGCGCTGATCCTGGAGACGGGACTGCGTACCGGCGAATTGATCGGCTTGACCTGGGATGCGATCAACTGGGAAAGACGGACGCTGACGGTCAATAAAACGCTGGAATACCGGCACAGCCAGAAGTACTGGCGTGCCGGTCCCCCCAAAACGCAGCAGAGTTACCGAACGATCCCTCTGACAAATCGTGCCTACGAGATACTCCGGGACGTACAGGCAAGGGCTGACGGGAGAAGGGAGGGGGCGGTCCTCTCCAAGACCTTGGAGTACATTGACCGGCGTACCGGCGCGAAAGCGACCCTTGTGATGCGGGACCTGGTCTTTATCAACTGGAGGACTGGTGAGCCTGCAAAGAACAGTTCTTATGACACCCACTTGTACAAGCTGTGCGATGAGGCGGGGATCAAGCATTTTTGTATGCACGCGCTGCGCCACACTTATGCCACCCGCGCCATCGAGAGCGGGATGCCGCCCAAAGTGCTGCAAAAACTGCTGGGCCACGCCAGCATCCAGACCACGATGGATCGTTATGTCCATGTGACCGATGACTCGATGACGAAAGCCGTCCAACAGTTTGAACGCAGTCAGCAAACGCAAAATGGTACAGTAATGGTACAGCAGAGACCGTTACGGGCCGCCAAACCCGTTGAAAATCAAGGAGTATGAGGAATTATGAAATTAGGCATCGTGGGGCTGCCCAACGTGGGCAAGTCCACCCTGTTCAACGCCATCACCAACGCCGGCGCCGAGAGCGCCAACTACCCCTTCTGCACCATCGACCCCAACGTGGGCACGGTGGCGGTGCCAGACGCGAGGCTGGACTGGCTCTCCGACTTCTACAAGCCCAAAAAGACCACTCCCGCCGTGGTGGAGTTCGTGGACATCGCCGGGCTGGTGAAGGGGGCCTCCAAGGGGGAGGGCCTGGGCAACAAGTTTTTGGCCAACATCCGGGAGTGCGCCGCCATCGTCCACGTGGTGCGCTGCTTCGACGATGAGAACGTCATCCACGTGGAGGGCTCCACCGATCCCGTCCGGGACATGGACATCATCGACCTGGAGCTCATCATGGCCGACGTAGAGATGGCCGACCGGCGCATCGACAAGGCCAGGAAGGCCGCCAAGGCGGACAAGAAGTATAACCACGAGGCCGAGGTGTTCGAGGGCCTGCGGGCGTGGATGAACGACGGCAAGTCCGCCCGGTCTTATCTCAGCGAGGTGGACGAGGAGGACGGGGAGCTCATCAAGACCTCCGAGCTGCTGTCCCTCAAGCCCGTCATTTACGCCGCCAACCTGGACGAGGACGGCTTCGCCGACCCCACGGCGGTGGAGTACTATAACCAGGTGGCGGAGCGGGCGAAGGCAGAGGGGGCCCAGGTCATCCCCGTGTGCGCCAAGCTGGAGGCGGAGATCGCCGAGCTGCCCGCCGACGAGAAGGCCCTGTTCCTGGAGGACCTGGGCATCCAGGAGTCCGGCCTGGACCGGCTCATCAGGGCCAGCTACACCCTGCTGGGGCTCATCTCCTTCCTCACCAGCGGCGAGGACGAGTGCCGTGCCTGGACCATCACCAGGGGCACCAAGGCCCCCCAGGCCGCCGGCAAGATCCACTCCGACTTCGAGCGGGGGTTCATCCGGGCGGAGGCCATCGCCTTCAACGCGCTGAAAGAGTGCGGATCCATGGCGGCGGCCCGGGAGAAGGGCCTCATCCGCTCCGAGGGCAAGGACTACGTGGTCCAGGACGGGGACATCATCCTCTTCAGATTTAATGTGTGATCCGAGAGAAAACCCCGCGGGAGCGATCCCGCGGGGTTTTTGCGCGTCTCAGGCGATGAACTGCACGCTGTTGGCGCAGACGAAATAGATCCGCTCGTCCTCGGGGTTGGCCAGGATGAGCACGTTGCCCACCCGACCCAGCAGGGTGGCCTCGTTCAGCACCAACGGCCCGGCCACCAGGGACACCTGGCGGCTCAGATTGCCCTGGGACAGGGCGGTGAGCACGCCCGCGGAGCAGCAGCAGCCCTCGCCGCTGCCGTCGCAGCAGTGGCAGCCGGGGGTCATGGCGCAGGCCCCCTGGGTGGAGCTCTGGGTCAGGACGGACTGGATGGTTCGGAAGTTCCGGGCGGCCACCTCGTCGGCGGTCAGGTCGCCCTCGGCCTCGGCCTCCACGGCCTGGATGGCAAGGGCGTCCAGGGCGCAGAGGGACATCTGGGTGGCGGTGAGCACCGCGGTGTCGGCGGTGGCGCTGGCGGCGTACACCGGGGCGTTGATGTCCAGCAGGTCGGCGTTGCAGGGGGAGAAGCGCCGGAAGGTGCCGGTCAGGTCGTCCGCCAGGTTGTCGGACGGGGTGCCGGCGGTGGGGGTGGCCGGGGTCTCGGGCACGGAGCCGGCCAGATAGTCGCCGGTGATAAAGGCCACGGCGTTGAAGTCCAGCAGGCTGGCCAGGACGGGGTTGCACAGCAGCCCCAGCGCCGCCTGGAAGGACTGCTTGCAGCAGCAGGCGTCCTCGTCCACCTCTACCGGCTTACAGGGGGGCTGGACCGGCTGGCAGCAGCACACCATGGGCTGGCAGCAGTTCCCGGCCATCTGGCCGCAGGGATAGGGGGGCATCTGGCCGCCGCTTTGGCAGCCGCACCCATTCTGGCCCTGGAGGCCGCCCAGCGCGGGGCCGAAGCCGGGGTCGCCGTTCTGGGCGGCGAACTCCTCCGGGGACATGGCGTTGCCCACGGAGGGACAGTTCAAATAGGTCTGGTTCATGAAGCACGCTCCTTTCACTCCCTGTCAGGCACGATCCCCCGCCCCCGGCGGGAGGGCCGGACAGGTGCATCCCAGTCTATGCCCCGCCTAATCGGGACGCCACGGCGGGCCGGTCCCATAAAAAGGGCCCGCACACAATATTTTGATATTTTTTACGTAAACCCCTTGACAGACACCACAAGATGTAGTACGATAATTGAGCACGGGTCATTCCCGGCTTTTTCCAAAGCGCGGGGGCCCCGGCCTTTTGGACTGTGATATTCGCGCAGAATATGAGATATAGAGAGGGAGCTTTACCAATGAAGGTCATCAAGAGAGACAACTCGGTCGTGGATTTTGACCGCAGCAAGATCGTCAACGCCATCCAGAAGGCCAACGCCGCCGTGGAGGAGCAGTTCCGCCTGGACGACGCCTCGGTGGACGTCATCGCCGACGCGGTGGCCGCCAGCCACAAGCCCCGTCTGCTGGTGGAGGACATCCAGGACATGGTGGAGACCAAGCTGATGGCCGCCGGCAAGTACGAGTTGGCCAAGGCTTATATCATCTACCGCTACACCCGGGCCCTGGTCCGCAAGGCCAACACCACGGATGAGTCCATCCTCTCCCTGCTGCGCAACCAGAACAAGGACCTGGCGGAGGAGAACTCCAACAAGAACACCGCCATCGCCTCCACCCAGCGGGACTACATCGCCGGCGAGGTGAGCCGCGACCTGACCCGCCGCATCCTGCTGCCCGAGAAGATTTCCAAGGCCCACGACGAGGGCGTCCTCCACTTCCACGACGCCGACTATTTCGTCCAGCCCATCTTCAACTGCTGCCTGGTGAACATCGGCGACATGCTGGACAACGGCACCATGATCAACGGCAAGCTCATCGAGTCCCCCAAGAGCTTCCAGGTGGCCTGCACCATCGTCACCCAGATCATCGCCTGCGTGGCCTCCAACCAGTACGGCGGCCAGTCGGTGGAGATGAGCCATCTGGGCAAGTACCTCCGCCTGACCTACGAGAAGTACCTCCGCAAGACCCGGGAGGCCGCCCCCGAGCTGGACGAGGAGACGGCGGTGAAGATCGCCGAGGCCCGCACCAAGGACGAGCTCAAGTCCGGCGTGCAGACCATCCAGTACCAGATCAACACCCTGATGACCACCAACGGCCAGTCCCCCTTCGTCACCCTGTTCCTGTGCCTGCGGGAGGGCGACCCCTACATCAGGGAGAACGCCGCCATCATCCAGGAGGTCCTGGAGCAGCGGCTGGAGGGCATCAAGAACGAGGCCGGCGTGTACATCACCCCCGCCTTCCCCAAGCTGGTATATGTGCTGGACGAGTGTAACAACCTGTCCGGCGGCGAGTACGACTACCTGACCGAGCTGGCGGTGAAGTGCTCCGCCAAGCGGATGTACCCCGACTACATCTCCGCCAAGATCATGCGGGAGACCCACAACGGCAACGTGTACTCCCCCATGGGCTGTCGCTCCTTCCTCACCGACTGGATCGACCCCGAGACCGGCGCGTACAAGTATGAGGGCCGGTTCAACCAGGGCGTGGTGTCCATCAACCTGCCCCAGATCGGCATCCTCTCCGGCCAGGACGAGGACAAGTTCTGGAAGCTGCTGGACGAGCGGCTGGAACTGTGCTACGAGGCCCTCATGTGCCGGCACAACGCCCTGATGGGCGTTCGGTCCGACGTGTCCCCCATCCACTGGCAGTACGGCGCCATCGCCCGGCTGAAGAAGGGGGAGCCCATCGACAAGTATCTGCTGGATAACTACTCCACCATCTCCCTGGGCTACATCGGCATCTACGAGGTCACCAAGCTGGTGAAGGGCTGCTCCCAGACCGAGCCCGAGGGCAAGGACTTCGCCCTGAGGCTGATGACCTATCTGCGGGACACCTGCTACAAGTGGCGGGACCAGACCGGCATCGGCTTCTCCCTGTACGGCACCCCCGCCGAGTCCCTGTGCTATCGGTTCGCCCGCATCGACAAGGAGCGCTTCGGCACCATCAAGGACATCACCGACAAGGGCTACTACACCAACTCCTACCACGTGGACGTGCGGGAGAAGATCGACGCCTTCTCCAAGTTCCAGATCGAGAGCGAGTTCCAGCGCCTGTCCCCCGGCGGCGCCATCAGCTACGTGGAGATCCCCAATATGCGCCACAACCTGGAGGCTCTGAAGGACGTGGTGCGGTTCATCTACGACAACATCCAGTACGCCGAGTTCAACACCAAGAGCGACTACTGCCAGGTGTGCGGGTACGACGGGGAGATCCAGATCAACGACGACGGCGAGTGGGAGTGCCCCTGCTGCGGCAATAAGGATCACGCCAAGATGAACGTGGTGCGGCGCACCTGCGGCTATCTGGGCGAGAACTTCTGGAACGTGGGCAAGACCAAGGAGATCAAATCCCGGGTGCTCCACCTGTAAGGCCCCGCCGCAAAAAAACCAAACTAAAAAGGGGCGGCCCCTGGGCCGCCCCTTTTCCGATACGGAGAGGAATCTATGAATTACGCTGACATCAAATGGGTGGACGTGGCCAACGGCCCCGGCGTGCGGGTGTCCCTGTTCGTGTCCGGCTGCACCCATCACTGCCCCGGCTGCTTCAACGAGGAGGCGTGGGACTTTTCCTACGGCAGGCCCTTTACCAAGGCGGACGAGGACAAGATCGTGGCGGCCCTGGCCCCGGCCCACATCAAGGGGCTGTCCCTGCTGGGGGGCGAGCCCTTCGAGCCGGACAACCAGCGGGCCCTGCTCCCCCTGGTCCGGCGGGTGAAGGAATTGTATCCCGACAAGACCATCTGGTGCTACTCCGGCTATCTGCTGGACAAGGAGTTGCTCATGCCCAGCCGCGCCCGGTGCGAGGTCACCGACAAGCTGCTCCTCTGCATCGACATCCTGGTGGACGGGCCCTTCATCGAGGACCAGAAGGACCTGCATCTGCGCTTCCGGGGCAGCGCCAACCAGCGCATCATCGATGTGAAGAAGTCGCTGCGATCCGGCTCCATCGTCCTGTGGGACGGGGAGATGACCGTCCAGCCCATCACCGCCGACAGAGACAGATAAGGAGGAACGCACGATGCTCACCGCGCCCTTGCCCGTGAAAAAGCTGGACCCCAGGGCCAAGCTGCCCGCCTACGGCTCCGCCGACGCCGCCGGCGCCGACCTCTACGCCCTCATCGACGAGCCCGTGGCCGTCCGTCCGGGAGAGACCGTCCTCATCCATACCGGCCTTGCCATGGCCATCCCCAAGGGGTATGTGGGGCTGGTGTACGCCCGCTCGGGCCTGGCGACCAAGCAGGGCCTGGCCCCGGCCAACAAGGTGGGGGTCATCGACGCGGACTACCGGGGGGAGCTGATGGTGTCCCTCCACAACCACAGCGGCGAGATGCGGGTGGTGGAGTGCGGGGACCGCATCGCCCAGCTGGTCATCGCGCCCTACCTCACCGCGGAGTTTGCCGAGGCGGAGGACCTGGACGACACCGGCCGGGGGGCCGGCGGGTTCGGCTCCACCGGGGCGAAATGACATCGGGAGGGCCCTTGGGGGCTCTCTCTTTTTATAATATTATCGAACAAACGTTTGACAAACCGGGGGCGGCGGTGTATAATGCCCTCAGGACAGGAAGGGGGGAGGAGCATGGGCGTGGACCGGGTCATCTTTCACTGCGACTGCAACAGCTTTTACGCCTCGGTGGAGCTGCTGGAGCACCCGGAGCTGCGGGACAGGCCGGTGGCCGTCTGCGGCGACCCCAAGAGCCGCCACGGTATCATCTTGGCCAAGAACGAGCCGGCCAAGGCCATGGGGGTCAAAACGGCGGAGACCATCTGGCAGGCGCGGCAGAAGTGCCCGGAGCTGGTGCTGCTGCCTCCCCATCACGACCGATACGGGGTGTACTCCCGGCAGATCAACGCCATCTATTACCGCTTCACCGACCTGATCGAGCCCTTCGGCATCGACGAGAGCTGGCTGGACGTGACCGGCACCCTCCATCTGTTCGGCGGGGATGCGAAGGCGCTGGCCGACCGCATCCGCCGGGAGGTGCGGGAGTCCCTGGGGCTCACCATCTCGGTGGGGGTGTCCTTCAACAAGATCTTCGCCAAGCTGGGCAGCGACTACAAAAAGCCCGACGCCACCACCGTCATCACCGTGGACAATTTCCGGGAGATCGTGTGGCCCCTGCCCGTCACCGACCTGCTGTTCGTGGGCCGGGCGGCGGCGAAGGTGCTGGCAAGGTACGGCGTGGGCACCATCGGGGAGCTGGCCGCCTTCGACCGGCAGGCCCTGGTGGAGCTGCTGGGCAAGCAGGGGGGCCAGCTTTGGAACTACGCCAACGGGCTGGACAACTCCCCCGTGGCCCCGGCGGGGCAGTACACGCCCCCCAAATCCGTGGGCAACGGGGAGACCTTCCCCCACAACCTGACCACCCGGGACGAGGTGCGCCGGGGGGTGGCCCTGCTGGCCGACCAGGTGGCGGTGCGGCTCAGGCGGCACCGAATGAAGGCCGTCACCCTCCAGGTGTCCGTCCGGGATCCCAATTTCAAGGACATCTGCCGCCAGCGGCCCCTGCCCGCCCCCACCAACACCGCCCGGGAGCTCTCCCGGGCCGCCCTGGACATCCTGGAGCGGAGCTGGAAGTCGGGCGCGCCCATCCGGGCCATCACCCTCACCGCCCAGAATCTGATCCCCGAGGACGAGGCGGCGGAGCAGCTGGGCCTGTTTCAGCCCCAGGAGCCCCGGCGCCGGGAGCGGGTGGAGAAGCTGGAGCGGACCATGGACGCCATCCGGGCCAGGTACGGCAAGGGGGCGGTGTACACCGCCGCCCAGGCCGGGGAGGACCGGCCCGACGGGGAGGAGGACGGGGTGCCGTTCTGAGAGAAACGATGAAGAGCAGCCGTTTCCGATGCGGAAACAGCTGCTCTTATGAGGTGACTGCTCGAAAACACCATCGGGAAACGGGGCCCCCGCAAAGCCGCCCTTTGGCTTTGTGGGGAGAGGAGGAGCAGCGGAGCGAGCGCGCTCCGGCGTAAAAAACGCCGGAGCAAGCGATACGAAGCTTGCTCCGACGTGGTTGCGGCGGCAGGACTTGAACCTGCGACCTCCGGGTTATGAGGTGCCTTCGATACTGTTTTCCCGCAGTTTTGTGTCCGTTTGGAGGTCTTTCGCACAGAAAAAGATACTCTCCGCTCCATGCGTTCCGTCCGCCCCATAGCGTTGTTTCCGCGTATGGGTCAGCGTTTGGGTCTGAGCGGGGTGTAGGCGGAAAAGGGGAAAGGACCACAACGGGAGAGTGGCAGCAGTTACCTCGCTATAATCAAAAAGCTGCTAATTCTTTTGCAATGGTTTACTCCTTCATATTAACTCAGTTTCCGACGGTTGTAAAGAATTATGTACGAAAGCATTTTGCAATGTTGGCACTACCCAATATTTGCGCTGCCGGCTCAAAGAAAAGCCCCTCACAGGAAATCTCCAAAGCGGCTGAAAAAGCTCCGTGAACAGTTGAAGGGCTCTGTCGTTTGACAGAGTCCTTCAACTTTGTGCATTTGCTCAGTTCAATTTTACGACGCTGAAATCATCTACTGCCTCATTGGGTAAAATAGAGACATAACCCTATTTTATTTACGGAGGCAGTTATGAAACACAGAATGATTGACCCCGACTTGCGGAATTTTGCCGCCTATCTACGGCGGGAGGAAAAGAGCGCGGGCACCATCGAAAAGTACCTGCGGGACGCATCCGCCTTTGCCGCGCACATGGGCGGCGCGCCTGTCACAAAGGACGCTGTGGCCGCGTGGCGGGACGGACTGACGGCCCAGGGCTATGCCCCCACCACGGTCAATTCCATGGTGGCGTCGGTGAACGCCCTCCTGCGATTCCTGGGCTGGGAGGATTGCCGGGTCAAGGCCCTGCGGCTCCAGCGGCGGGTGTTCCGGGATCAGAGCCGGGAGCTGACGCGGGAGGAATATGACCGCCTCCTGGCCGCCGCAAGTGGAAAACCGCGACTGGCGCTTTTGATGGAGACCATCTGTTCCACCGGCATCCGGGTCAGCGAGGTGCGGTATATCACCGTGGAGGCGGCGCGAAACGGCCAGACACAGATCTCGCTCAAGGGAAAGATCCGGGTCATCATGCTCCCCGGCAAGCTCTGCCGCAAACTGCTGAAATACGCCGGAAAACAAAAAATCGCCTCCGGCGAGATATTTCTCACCAGAAACGGAAAGGGGCTGACGCGGCGGCAGATCTGGGCGGAGATGAAATCCCTGTGCGACCGGGCGGGGGTGGAGCGCTCCAAGGTATTCCCCCACAACCTGCGGCACCTGTTCGCCCGGATGTTCTACCGGGTGACAAGGGACATCGCCAAGCTGTCCGACGTGCTGGGGCACTCGTCCATTGAAACGACCCGTATCTATCTGATCTCCACCGGCGCGGAACACGCCCGGGCGCTGGACAGGCTGGGGCTGGTATCATAGCGGCTTATCACAAAATAACAATGTTGTCTTGATCGGACAGGCCGCTGCGCTCTGAACTGCAATCCATACATAGGCATATTACCACAAGCGCCGTGAAAATTCAAGGTGTCTGTTTGAAAATGGCATGAAAATCCGAGCCGCAAAACGATCGTTTTTTCGCGGCTCTGCTTTTTGTACCCATTTACACCCCCGCCGCCTCTAAAAGCTGTATTTCCCGGCCCTCGATGCGGCCAAAGGCGGGAGTTGCGCTGACTAAATTGTTATTTTGTTGATAAGCCTCCGCGCAGTTCTTGCCCCCTGATCGAGCGAGAAAAATTTTCTCCAACTTTTTCGGTTTGCCCTATTGACTTGTTCACGGGTGAACGTAGTATGATGATATATGTAGAGATGTTATGTGTCAAGCGCACAATGAAAAAATCATACACACCTCAATCAAGTGTAATTCAGGTCGTGATTTTGTCTGTTCGGGACAAAGCGGTTGACAACTGCCCCGGAGTTGTGGATAATATGAGCAAACTTATTGATTCCCGCTGACAGCAAAGACCACCTGTCGTGGATACGGCGTCAGCGCATAATGAAAATCAGGGGGCTGGGCCGGCCCAGCCCCCTGTCCGTGGGGTCCCCACGGACAGAATGAACTCTTACCGGAAGGAAGGTAAACTACAATGTGCAAGAGTTTTTTTGCCCTGATGCTGGCGCTGGTCATGGCCGTGTCGCTTTTGCCGACGGCGGCTTTCGCGGCGGCGAGCGGCGTTACAGTGCATTTGGCGGATAAAACCACCTCGGATGATTCTCCCCCCTTTCGACGACACGCAGCCGTCAGAACACGGAACCGCGGATGAGGGTCCAGATCATACAGACGGCGAGTCCGCGCCGTCCAAAGATCTCCCGATGGACAGCGCCGACCCTGACCGGCACAGGCGCCGAAAAAACATATATAGATTCTATAACACCAGACAAGTCCGACCCCCAAGAACGTCACGGCGGTCGTATTTGCAAGCCCAATTGGTACGACAACAATGAATTCCTCCCGTAAAAAATCGGGGGCGTGCATAATCAATCATCGTAAAGGAGTAGCTGACTATGAAAACAAGCAGAGTGAGGGCAACACTAAAAGCTGCGGCGCGCCGGCTCACCGCCGTCCTGTTGTGCGCCTGCCTGGCGCTCTCGCTGTGCGAGGGGCTGCACCTGCTCCTCCCCACCGCCCACGCGGCGGCGACAGGGGGGCCCACGCAGGGCGTCACCCGGCAGGCCGACCCCAGCACCATGGACACCTATACGGAGATGCTGGATTTCTCCACAAACACCCGCAACGCCGGGCGTCTGTGGTCGGATAAGTCCGTGTTTGCCCTGGGCTATGGCGATAAGGGCGACAGGAAAGACCAGTGGAATGCAAATGATGGCATCCTGTCTTTGACTGAGGGCCTTGACGGCATAGCCGGTAACAAGACGGTCACGCTCAACGACGACTTCCTGCACGTCTATTCTGCGCTGGGCTCCAGCCTGGAGGTCATCGGCGTGCCCCCCGTCCGGGCCGTCATCGTGTTCGATAACTCCGGCTCCATGTACAGTAGCTTCAGCAAATCAGAAGATTTAGGTGAGGACGAGACCCTGTGGAGCCGGCAGCGGATCGCCATGACCGTCGATGCCATCAACGCCGCCATCGATGTGCTGATGCTGTCGAGCGAGTACAACGAGGTGTCGGTGGTGCTGTTCGGCGACGGGGCAAACAACGATTTCACGGATACCGACAATACCCACCCCTACCACGGTCAGAGCACCGCCGTGACCATCCTGCCCATGAAGCACTACACGCCCAACGAAAAAGCGGCCGAAGATTATAATAATAGTAACGGAGTGATAAAACCCGGTGATAATACGCAGTACTTAACGGCCGGCTGGAGCAAAAACCAGACAAGTCCCGACGGCAGTGCCCCGAAGCACGACGACGCTCTTAGAAGCGAAGGCGGCTGGGTGTTCGTCAATAACGAGATCTGCCAGTTGAAAAAAACCAACGATGCTGATACCGACAACCCCGGGCACGACTGGTTTGAAGATAAAGCCGATAGCTGGAACGGCTGGAACGACTGTGGCGACAAGAAATACACCGCCTACCAGAACGGCACCACCGACATCCAGGCCGGTTACTATGTGGGTATGCAGGAGCTGATGAACGCCAAGAAAACCGAGCAGGTGGGCAACCAGGAATACCAGTGCGTCCCCTCCCTGGTGATGCTCACCGACGGCCAGGCCACCGATATGATGAACGGCAATTTTATCACGCCGGAGTTTACTGAGGGTGACGCGACCAGCCAGCCCACAGCCAGGGGCTTTGTCAACGACACCGGCAACAGGCTGCGGTCATTCACCGGAGCCACCAACGCAAACAACGGCAAAGAAATAGGCAATTTCTGGGATATGTTCGTCGAGATGGCAGGCGGAAACACGGGACTATACCAATCCGTCGCCTGGGCATTCACTAATAAAAAGAACACGGATGAAGCACCGCTGAGCGGTGATGGACTGACGGCGATGCAGGGAGTGGCGAATACCTACAGCGACTCCGTCGCCTCCATGCTGCTGGGCACCCTGATGACCACCGCCTACTACAAGGAGGCGGTGAGGCGCGCCTATAACGTGGCGGACAACTGGAACATCTACACCATCTCGGTGGATATGGTGGACCTCAGCACCATAGATGCCAGCACAGTAACGGGCGCTGTAGAAGAGTCAGACAAGCAACTGCCTAAGACATGGACATATCATATCAACAGCAACGCCCCCACCATGGACCCCGCGGATTACTTCTTTAAAAATGGAAAGGTAGACATCAGCTGGCTGGTCGAGAAGGGCTATGTTGAGATGACCCAGGACGAACTGGCAGAGGCGATAGCCGCCGACACCGACGTTAATGTTACGACAAAGACCGTCTATCCCGACTGGTCCGTGGGCGAGATGCTCATCCAGGGCATCGTGACGGCGGCGCAAAAACTCCAGCGCTGGAGTGAAGGAACTGAAATCAGTACAAACTACCAGTCCTGGCGAGAGGTCAAGAACATACTACAACATGTAGAAGGCAAAGCGGAACAGGATCCAACGGGACCTTATTATAGTTATTGGAATAACACCAGGTACGTAAACCCCTGGACCCACACCAACGGCTATCTCCTTCAGGAGAAGCAGACGGTCAAGTATCCCGCTTTGAATGGAACGAAGGATGACGATACAAACCCCGCCGGCCTGACCGCGCAGGACGTGATGAAGAACATCGCGTACAACAATTTTGCCTACTATCCCTCGACCGCAAATGCCTCGGCGCAGGACCTGGCCGGCACCTTCGTAGAGATCGTCGATGCCATCACGGAGCACCTGTTCGCCCCCGTGGGCGGCACCAACGACCTGGGCGTGGGCGACGCCGTCACCTACGTGGACCCGGTGGGCAAGTACATGGACGTGAAGGACGTCAAGAACCTGGCCCTGTTCGGCGAGCTGTACGGCATCACCAAGGCTGCCGTGTACGACTATCAGTGGAACCACCAGTACATGGCAAACAAGGGCACTGAGACGGCCCCCCTCCCCGAGGGCTGGTACATGGGCGAGCCCACCACTGAGGCGAAATATAAGGCGACTACTCCTGTCGGTAAGACTGCCGAGGATATGTGGAATGAAGGCTGGGTCTACCGCGTCAGCTATCAGAACGCGTCGAAATACGTGCCCACGCTGGATAGTATTAACAAGAACGTTGTCCCCACGGCGGACCCCGCGCTTGACAAGATGCGGCACACCACCTATACCTTCTACCGGCTTACGGCCGATAACCGCAACGACCTCCATGTGAACCCTGCCTACCTTGATGGCAAGAGCGAAAAGGATTACCTCGGGAGCAACATCAAATATGATGTAAACGGTGCCCATCTCAGAGCAAAGCCCGGCGTCTATGCCCTGAGCGACCTGCGCATCTGGGTGGAGGACAGCGGCGATTACAGCGCCAGCCTGGGCGGCTCCAAGACCGACACCAACTATGACGAGGCCCTGTGGATCAACATCCCGGTGAACATGCTGCCCCTGCGCACCATGTCCATCAACCTGGGCAAGACGGGGGAAGACGCCGACCATTGGGCGTACAAAACCAACCTGACCGCTGAGGCCGGCGACGCCTATAAAGCCAGCTTCCCCCTGCGCGTGTTCTACACCGTGGGCGTCAGCGACGAGGTGCTGGAGAACAGCAACCGCATCAACATCGCCGGGGGCATCAGCCCGGAGTACATCCTGCGCAACAAGATCACCACGCCGGCGGCGGCAGGCGCCCGGGGCATCGACCAGGGGAACCTGGAATTTTTCTCCAACTGGTACAATCCCCTGAACCGCTACGGCGACTACGCCACCACCAGCACCGACTACACCTTCGGCGACCCGGTGACCTCCTTTGCGCCCAGCACCGCCAACCGGTACTATATGTTTGAGAAGGCCCTGCCGCTGTACAGCACGGCCTATCAATTCACGGGCGGCAAGTGGCAAAAAGTGGAAATGCACGACGGGATCTCCGCCAACTTCGGCGGCAGGCTGCTGGCGGAGCTGGATGAAACGAAAATTGCGGAAAAGAGTTCTGCCACAGTCGATAACAGCGAAGCGATTACGACTGTGATGGCGGGAAAAGATGTCAAAGACAAAGACATCGTCCTGCTGAAAGTGGACCGCCTGACCGACGTGACCAGGCCGGAGAGTCCGTCGGAGACGGAGCCCGATCCGTTCCCCTCCAGCGAGTATTTCTACCTGGCCATCGAGTACTACAACCTGGACAGTAAGACGAACACGGCCACCTGGACGCAGTATGTCATCACCCGGAAGGGCAGCGAGTTCGGCTCGGCCTACGAGTCGGCCCACATCTCCAACGGCGATATGCTGTGCTGGCACGACATGAGCGGCACTTATCCCGACTACCCCTATCTGTCCGCCACCGAAACCCATGACGACAGCCGCGGCAAGGAATACATCGGCTGGCCCCTGGTGGACGGCTATTACGCGGGCTGCACGAAAGACGATAATAAAGTACCCGAAGAGAGCCAGTATACGACGGCAACCGATGGATTGACGGGCTACGATCCTGACTGGAATACGCAGCACAGCAACGTCCTGGCCGCGGGCGAATGGGTGCTCTGCGCCAAGCCCGGCGGGCTGCGCGTGGGCGACCTGGCCCAGAACGTCCAGAGCAAGGGCGGCAACTATTCGAACACCAACGCAGAGCTGCAGGCTCAGATCGAAAAGTACTACGGCGAAGAGCGGTACAAGGATGAGACCACCGCGAAGGACCTGTCGTGGGGCTTCTACTCGAACAACGTCACCCGCACCGCCAACAACTACTACATGCCCACCATCAGCGCGGCGTCCAGGACCGAGGAGGAGGCCGGCAGCACGGCCGGGACCGAGGACAACGGCATCATCGTGAACGTGTACCTGGGCAACAACGGCCGGCTGTGGGTGAACGACACCACCCTGCTGGTGACGAAGCTGATCGATCCCCCGCAGGGCCAGGAGATCGACACCGAGGAGGAGTTCAACTACCAGGTCTACATCCAGGGCATGACGGGCAGGCAGAGCGCCGTGGTGATCCACTGGAACCCGGCCACGCAGAGCTGGCAGCGTCAGTTCCACTATATCGATCTGGAGCTGGACAGCCAGCTGTTCCTCCAGACCCAGGACGGCCAGAAGGCCGTGGTGGACGGGGACGGCAAACGCGTGGTCCCCAACACTGAGGGTACGGGGTACGTCTATGCCAATAACGGCACCGCGTGTGACGGCACTTGCTACTATGTCTACATCGGCAAAAACCGGTCGGGAAACGCGGAAACATTCGGCGCTTCCGAAGCGGGCTTCCGCGTCTACCACAACGACGCCGTGGACACGAACGGTACGGTTTCGGGTACTGACGTTGAGATCGACGGAAAAAGCGGCGAGAAGGGCACGTTCTATGCTACCGAGGTGTGGCTGGTGTCCGTGGATGTAAATTATCCCAACTGGACGGGCAAGGACCCCATCAACGACGGCACCTTTAATATCGAAGAAAGCGGCCTTTACAGCAAACAGCTCGAGAAATTTGAACTGCTGACCATTGATCCCAACGACACCGAAGCCACCACCGAGATCGCCATCACCTCGGACTACCTCACCAGCAGCGCCTACTGGACGAAGGATGTGTATTTCGGCTATAAGGACGAAGGCAACACAAAGCTGACCGAGGACGATCTCTACGATCAGATCATTCCCAGCGGCGACCGCCCGGATTATTTCGATAATGATACAGATGGCAGAAATAATGCGGACAATGAGACCATCGCGGAGAACACCGCTGAGTTCACCCTGAAGCACGGCGAGGCGCTGCTGTTTAGCGGCATCCCCTCCAACTCCGTGTACCGGGTCACCGAGCAGCTGACCGACCGGCAGCTGGACGAGGGCTACTCTCTGAAAGAGGTGAGCCACAACCAGCAGGTGGGCTCCGTCAGCACCTACCGCCCCGGCATGCAGAGCCTGCCCGTCTATTACAATGAGGGCACGACCTACGGCTGGTACGGCGGCACAAAGGCCGACGGCAGCTACTTGTATACAACCGATCCCAATTACGCGAATGCTGAGACCGAGAATGGCCTGATGTGGGCGGTGGATCAGAACGGAACACCGAATGAGGACGACTATCTCCATTACGAGCCGTTCCACCACACCAACGCCGTTGTGTGGGAAGCCTATTCCACCATGGACGAGAACGCGAAAGGCGACAACCACCACCAGCCGGTCGGCTTCCTTGCGGATGGAAAGAACGGGACGTCACCGTTCTATTTGTGGAACGGCACAACGAGCGAGAACACAGGGTACACACATCCCGTCCAGGACAACCCCAACTGCAAGCCTTTGACTGATGGCGGCTGCGATAAGAACATCGGCGGCGGCCAGGTCCGGCACTACTTCTTCAAAGGCGGCGAACTTCTTGACGCGCACTACCAGGGCGAGGGTTCCGGCTATATCCGGAACATAGGCCGCTACATCACCAGCCCCACCGCCCACTTCGGCGTGAAGGGCGAACAGCAGACGGACGCGGAGACCTCCGGGCCCGAGACAAAGTCCAACGCCGATTACAACGGCGTGTACTCCGTGTTCGGCAACACCGGCACCTTTGAGGAGTCCGCCAACTTCGTCAACACCAAGAAGGCCGACAAGCGGGAGACCGCCATCAACGGCGACGAGGACAGGATCAGCGGCAACGGCACCGGCACCCAGCCCGGCGTCCAGGCGGGCGACACCATCACCTACACGATCGACTGGTCCAACGATACCGGCAACACGGCCCGCGTGGTCATCATCGACCCGCTGGACGACGGCGTGGAGTTCGTCGAACCCACCAGCGACGAGGAAGGGTGTAAGTATTTCGGAGGTATGGACGAGGCGAACAAGTACCTTGCCACGATCTACACCGATCCCAAAAAACCGGTCACGGTGGACTCTGGCCATGTGGTGATCTGGGATGTGGGCGAACGGGCCCCCGACGAACATGGCAGCGTGACCCTCACCGTGAAGGTGAAGGATGATGCGGAGGAGTGGTGGGACTACGACGGCGACGGCGTGGCCGACAAGCCCGTTTCCGCCAATCCCGACCATCTGGTGCGGGACCGGGCCACCGTCCGGGTGGCGGACAACGCCTACAACACCAACACCGTGGTCAACCCCGTGGGCAAGCCGGACAAGACCGAGACCGGCATCCAGCACAACGAGAATACTACACCCGTCACGGAGGATGAGCCTGACGCCAACCTGACCCCCGGCGAGGACGGCAAGTGGCACGGCCCGCTGGTGTACGTGGGCGACAAGATCACCTACAAGATCACCTGGCGGAACTATAAGACCGAGGCGGCGCAGGTCACCATCCGCGACCCGCTGGATCCCAACGTGAAGATCATCAGCGCCAGCTTTGACCCCAAAAATACCGTGGACAGCAAGGGGGAACCGCTCAATACCTCCACCGGCTACACGGGCGCTCAGGCGGCGGAGTTGAAGGATCTTGAAACCACCGGCGACGCCAAGCCCAAGAGCAAGGAGACCACTGACAAGACTGTCGATATCGGCACACCCGAGGCGGCAAAAAGCGTTCCCGTCATCCAGTACACCAACGAGGGTGGCAACTGCCAGGTCGTCTGGAACCTGGGCTACCAGCCCGCCGGGGCCTCCGGCGAGGTGACCCTGACGGTGGAGGTGCTGAGCACCGCCGCCGCGGCGGGCTATGTGGACAACACCGCCTTTGTGCAGATCAACGGCGACGCGGTGCAGCAGACCAAGACCGTGGAGAACCCCACCCCCGAGGTGGAGAAGAAGGAGACCAACCACAACCCGGGTGATCGCCTGAATGTGGGCGATACGGTAGAGTATGAGATCTCCTGGCGCAACTACAAGCCAGACGCCGCCAAGGTCGTGGTCACCGACGCTCTGGATCCCGGCGTGGACTTTGTCAGCGCCAGCTTTGACGGCGTGACGCTCAATGCTACTGCTGAGCCGAAGTCTGCCACTGGAATCGTCACCATAGAGGACCAGAATGTCAACGTCACCATCGCGTATGATTCTGGCACGCACCAGATCACCTGGACGCTGGACAGCGTCCCCGCCAATTACAAGGGGACGGTGGCGCTCTCCGTCAAGGTAAACGAGCATGCCTATGACAAGCACACCTATGACGGAAACGGCGCGTTCAGGACAGACGAGACCGGCGGCGAGACCGACAACAAGATCCTGAACCAGGGCGGCGTTGAGATCGGCGGCGACGCCAAGGTCCTCACCGAGATCATCCCCAACCCCGTGCTCAAGACCGGCGGCCTTACGATCTCCAAGGCCGTCACCGGCACCGACGGGGATAAGGAGGCCTATTTCGCCTTCCGCATCGAGCTGAAGGGTGAGCTGGAGGAATTCGGCCCGCTGGACGGGGCGTACCCCTACACGGGCAGTGTGGAACACCAGAACAACGACAGCCTCACTCCCGGCGCTGAGGGCGGCACGATCACCTTCACGGACGGCCAGGCCAGGGTGGAGTTGAAGGACGGCCAGTCCATCACCATCAAGGGCCTGCCCGATGGCGTCACCTACAAGGTCACCGAGGAGAACCCCCAGGGGCATACTGTCAGCGCGAATGGCGAAGAGGGCAATTCCGCCACCGGCAAGATCACGGCGGACGAAACCGAAACCGTCACCACAGAGGTGGCCTTCACCAACTCCAAAGAGCCTGACCCCGCCAATCTGACCATCCAGAAGACCGTCCTCGGCGAAGAAGATCCCAAGACGGAATTTACATTTACTCTTGAACTCACGCCGCCGAAGGACGTTACGTTGGCGGGGTCTTATCCTTATACCCTGACCGGCCCCGGCGCGGAGGCAAGCAGTAGCGGCAATGTCACGGTCGACGCGGACGGCAATGTGAAGTTTGAGAGCGGCGGCGACATCAAGCTCAAGCACAACCAGACCATCACCATCACGGGTCTGCCCAACGGGACGACGTATACCGTTACCGAGGTCGGCGCAGCTGACTACGACACCACCATAAACGGTGAATCGGTATCCTACGCCACCGGCACGCTGACTAACCAGGGCGGCAATGTGACGCTGGTCTCCTTCGAGAACACCAAGCACGAAACCAAGCCCGGAACCGGCGACGTGCAGATCACCAAGACGGTCACCCCCGCGAATCTGTCCACGACCGACACGTTTACCTTCCATGTAGAGCTGGAATTCCCGGAGGGGACAGAGGACACACCGGAGGTCAAGTACACCGGCACGGAGAGCGGCACCATTACAGACGGCAAGAAGGACATCACCCTGCCCGCCGGCGGAGCCGTCCTGCTGGAGGACCTGCCAAAGGGGACCGTCGTCACCGTGACCGAGACGGGCATGGACAATAACAAGTACACCATGACGGTGACCGGCGGCGAGCCGGTAGGCAACGGCGTGAAAGTCACCGTGACCGACGAGGGCGCCACCGTGAACATCGTGTTCACCAACGAGCGGAAGACCGGCGACTTGACCGTGACCAAGACGGTCTCCGGCGGCGACACCGAGCGGTACTGGAACTTCACCGTGACCCTGGAGGATACCAGCATCAGCGGCGAATTTGGCGATATGACCTTCACCAACGGTGTGGCCACCTTCCAGCTGAACGGCGAGGATCCCACCAAGACCGCCACCGCTACCGGCCTGCCCGCGGGGATCAAGTACACCGTGACCGAGGACAACTACACGGCGGAGGGCTACACCACTACGCCGGCTGGCGGCGCCACCGGGATCATCCCGGCGGGCGGCAAGGCCAGCGAGGAGTTCTTCAACTACAAGGGTGCGCCGGGTACGGGCGGCCTGAAGGTCGCCAAGACGGTCACCGGCAACGCCGACGATCCCAACAAGGACTGGAACTTCACCGTGGAGTTCACCGCCCCGGATGAGGACTCGGTGAATTGGGAAAAGATCGCGGAACTGAAGTTCAGCGCCCGTGAATCCACGGAGCACGTCGTCACGTGGGACGGCAATATGCTGACGTTCACCCTGAAGCACGGCGAGTCTGTGCAGATCACCAACCTGCCCGTGGGCACCGCCTACGAGGTGACCGAGAACTACACGGGAGGCTACTTTACCACCACCGTTACCGACAGCGACGGCGATAACGACGGCCAGGGCACCATTGACACGGCGGGTGAAATGGACAACGTCGCGTTTGTGAACGACTTCGGCGAGGTGCATGAGCCCAAGATCGGCTGCCTGACTGTCTCCAAGGCGGTCGAGGGCGGCGACGAGGTCGTGGGGACGGACTTCCACTTCAAGGTGGAGTTCACCGCCCCGGCCGGGGTGTCGGTCAACTGGAACGGCGTGGAGCTGGTCTTCGACGACGAGACCACAAACCACAACTACGACCACCCGAAGGACAATGTGTGGACCTTCACCCTCAGGGACGGCGAGTCCGTGCGGATCTACGACCTGCCCCTGGGCACGAAGTACACCGTCACAGAGGAGTCCGGCGAGTACAGCACCACGGCGACTGTCACCGGTGGCACGGTCACGAAGGAAGGCACTGCAACGGAAGGTGGCTACACCGTCTCCGGCGACCTCGGCAAAACGGGTGAGGCGAAGGTGGAATACACCAACACCATGCCCACGGTCGGGGAGGCCACCGTCAATGTGGAACTCACCAAGACGTTGAAGGGCGGCACGCTGGAGGCCGGCAAGTTCACCTTCGTGGTGACGCCCGACGCCGACAACCCGGCGGGCGACCCGCTGGCGGGCAAGACCCAGGAGGTCCCCAACGGAGCGCCTGTGGACGGGACCGCCAAGGTGGCGCTCTTTGGCGAGGGTCTCGTCTTTACGCAGGCGGGCACCTACAAGTACACCGTGCGGGAGAAGTACGACGGCCAGCCGGGCATCTCCTATGACGGCAAAGTATATACGGTCACTGTTGTCGTCACAAAGGAGGAGTACAACAGCGACACGAACACCTGGCCGCTGAGCGCGAAGGCGACCGTGGACGGCGCGGAGCCGGGTGCGGGCGATCTCGCTTTCACCAACGAGTATAACCCCAACGAGATCAGCGTCCCCCTGCAGGCGCGGAAGATGCTGACGGATGCCACGCTGAGGGCGGGGCAGTTCAGCTTTACCCTGACCCCGGGCGAGTCCACCGTCGATGGCGTGACGGGCACTTCCCCCATGCCGGACGGCACGTCCAGCCCGCTCACCGTGACCAATGACGCCAGCGGCTGGGTGGACTTCGGCTCCGTGAAATTCGACAAAGAGGGGACCTACGAGTACACCATCAAGGAGGTCAAGCCGGCGGACGCCCTGGGCTACGTCACATATGATGAAACGGTGTACGATGTGACGGTGGAGGTGTCCAGAGAGGGCGCAGCGCTCAAGGCGGAGATCACATATACCCCCGGACTCCCGGACGGCACGGATGTCCCCACCTTCACCAACACTGCCAACACCGGCAGCCTGACCGTGAGCAAGACGGTCACCGGCGCCGCCGGCAGCCGCACCGAGGACTGGACGTTTACGGTGGAGTTCACCGCCCCGGATGGAACCTCGGTGGATTGGGAAAACACCGCGAAGATGACGTTCTACCCCGCTGATGAAACCCTTGATGAAACCACAGTACACGAAAACCACAAGGTCGAGTGGACGGACGGCAATAAGCTGACGTTCACCCTGAAACACGAAGAGTCTGTGACGATCAGCGAGCTGCCCGTGGGCACCACCTATACGGTGACCGAGCCAGATGCCAACAAGGGCGGCTACACTACAACTATCGAGGGCAATACCGACGGCACGATCAAGGCGGGAGACCCCGCCACTGTGGACTTTACTAACAACAAAGACACGGCGGAGACCGGTGATCTCAAGGTGACCAAGACGGTCAGCGGCGCCGTCACGAACCAGGCGTTCCGCTTCACCGTGACCTTCAGCGCCCCGGTGGATCAGAAAATGGTAAAGCTCACGTTCAGCGACGGTGAAACCACAGGCCACAACGTCGAGTGGACGGATGCTCAGACGCTGACGTTCACCCTGAAGAACGGCGAGACCATGACCGCCACCGACCTGCCGGCGGGCATCACCTACCATGTGACCGAGGACAAATACGAGGGCTACACCACTGAGGTCCACGGCGATGAGACGGGCTTCATCCCCCCGAAGGCCGCCGCCAAGTTGGAGTACATCAACCGCGGCCCGGAGCAGAGTCCCACGACACGCAGCCTGACGGTCACCAAGACGGTCACCGGCGAAGGGGACACGGAGAAAGACTGGACTTTCACCGTGGTGTTCACCGCCCCGGAGGGGCAGACGGTGGATGATTGGGAAAGCACCGCGAAGCTGACATTCTACCCCACTGATGGAACCACAGCCCACGACGACAAGTGGGACGGTAATACGCTGACGTTCACCCTGAAGCACGGCGAGTCTGTGAAGATCGAAGGTCTGCCCGACGGCACAGGGTATACGGTGACCGAGGCAGAGGCCAATCAGGACGGCTACATCACCACGCCCAAGGGTGCCAGCGGCACCATCTCTGAAACCGACGCGGCCACGGCGGTCTTTACCAACGATAAGCACACCACGCCGCCGGACAAGGGCAATCTGACCGTGAGCAAGACGGTCACCGGCAAGGACGGGGACACGACCAGGCTGTTCCACTTCAAGGTGACCATTTACACGGACGAAACCCGCGAAACTGTGGATGAAAGCTTCACCGGCACCTACGGTCACATGACCTTCACCAACGGCGTGGCGGAGTTCGACCTGAGGCACGGCGAGAGCCTGACCGCCACCGATCTGCCCAAGGGCCTTGCCTACACGGTGACCGAGGGCGACTACACGGGAGAGGGCTACATCACCACGTCCTCCGGCAACGAGGGGACCATCCCCGGCGGCGATACGGTTACGGCTGACTTTAACAACGCAAAGCCGGGCAAGGGGAACCTAATCGTCACCAAGATGGTGTCCGGCACCGCCGGGGAGACGGATAAGGGCTTCACCTTTACCGTGGAGTTCACCGCCCCGGAGGGAGCACCGGCGGATTGGAAAAATGGTGTGACGCTCACAAAGTATAACGGCGGTGAACCCGAGGAAACGCACAGTGCCACATGGACGGACGGCAAGCTGGAGTTCACCCTGAGGCACAGCGAGTCTGTGGAGATCGAAGGTCTGCCCGATGGCACCACCTATAAGGTGACCGAGCAGGAGGCCAACCAGGACGGCTACACCACCAAGGTCACCGGCAGCGGCACAGTCGAAGGCGGCAGCATATCCGGCACGATCAAGGCGGAAGAACCCGCCAGCGCGTCCTTTGAAAACCACAAAGACAAGCCGGAGCCCGGTAGCCTCAAGGTGACCAAGACGGTGGATGGCCCGGGCGGGGACATGGCCAAGGAGTTCCACTTCAAGGTGACGCTGAGCGACAAGACTATCAACGGCAAGTACGGCGACATGATCTTCACAAACGGTGAGGCGGAGTTCACCCTGCATCACGGCCAGAGCAAGACCGCCACCGACCTGCCGGCGGGCGTCACCTACACGGTGACCGAGGCCAGCGCGAAGTACTACACCACCACGCCCGAGGGCGGCAGTGTCACCGGCACCATCCCCAGCGGCGGCACCGCCGAGGCAAAGTTCACCAACACCAGGAATACGGGCAGCCTGTCCGTGACCAAGAAGGTCACCGGCAAGGGCGGCGAAACGGACAAGGAGTTCCACTTCACCGTGGAGTTCACCGTCCCGGCAGGGTCGGAGATGGGTAAGTGGACGGATGCCGTGAAGGTGACGTTCAGCGACGGTGGAACCGAGGAAACGCACAGTGCCACATGGACGGACGGCAAGCTGACGTTCACCCTGAAGCACGGCCAGACCATGACCGCCGAGAATCTGCCCGCGGGCGTCACCTACACGGTGACCGAGACGGACGCGGAGGGCTACACCACCACCTCCTCCGGCGCCACCGGGACCATCCCCGACGACGGCGATTCAGCTAAGGCTGTCTTCAACAACCACAAGGATCCCACGGAAGAGCCGGACAAGGGGGACCTGATCGTGACCAAGGAGGTCACCGGCGATGGCGGCGACCAGGATCAGGGCTTCACCTTCACCGTGACCTTTGAACCGGCAGAAAACGGTTACAGCGATGTGATCGTCAAAAAGTATGACGCCGACGGAAACGATGTCACGGGGAGCCTCTCCATCGAGGGCAACAAGCTGGAGTTCACCCTGAAACACGGCGAACGGATGGAAGTCACCGGCCTGCCCGAGGGCACGGAGTACACGGTGACCGAGACAGAGGCCAACGCGGACGGCTACACCACCGAGTCCTCCGGCGCCACCGGGACCATCCCCGGCGGCGGCACCGCCAGCGCGAAGTTCACCAACAAGAAGGGCCCCGAGACGTCGCCGGACAAGGGGAACCTGCTCGTGACCAAGACGGTCGAAGGCACCGCCGGGAGCACGACCAAGGAGTTCACCTTCACCGTGACCTTTGAACCGGTAGACACCGATTTCACCGGTGTGACGATCACAAAGTATGACGCCGCCGGAAACGGTGTCACGGAGAGCGCCTCCATCACGGACGGCAAGCTGACGTTCACCCTGAAGCACGGCGAGTCTGTGCTGATCACCGGCCTGCCCGCGGGCGTCACCTACACGGTGGACGAGGAAGCCTACGAGGGCTACACCACCGGCTCCACCGATTCCACCGGGACGATTCCGGAAAACGGCACCGCCGAGGCGAAGTTCACCAACATCAATGATTCGCCCGAATACGGGGAACTGACCGTGAGCAAGACGGTCTCCGGCGATGCGGGGGATGCGTCGTTCCACTTCAAGGTGACGCTGACCGGCACCGCTGCCAACGGCACCCCGGTCAGCTCCATCACCGGCCAGTATGGCAACATGCACTTTACAAATGGCGTAGCGGAGTTCGACCTGGGGGCCGGCAAGAGCCTGACCGCCACCGATCTGCCCAAGGGGTTCGGCTATACCGTGGAAGAGAGTCCGGTGGCGGGCTTTACCGTCGAAAGTCCCGAAGATGGCACCGCCAGTGGGATCATCCCCGGCGGCAGCGAGGCCAAGGCAGACTTTGTCAACATACCCGTCACCACGGAAGACCCGAAGCCCGGCAGCCTCAAGGTGACCAAGACGGTCACCGGCGAGGGCGGCGACCAGGATAAGGACTTCACCTTCAGCGTGGAGTTCACCGCCCCGGAGGGGAAGACAATCAACCAAGACAGCGTGAAGCTGACGTTCAGCGCCCGCGGCTCTGAAAACCATAATGTCGCGTGGAGGGACGGCAAACTGACGTTCACCCTCAGGGACAACGAGTCTGTGACGATCACCGGTCTGCCCGCGGGCGCCGCCTACACGGTGACCGAGACAGAGGCCAATACCGACGGCTATGTTACCACCTACACCGGCGACACCGGGACCATCCTCGAGGACGCCGCGGTCGAGGCCAGCGTTGTCAACCACAAGATCCTCCCCGGCGATCTGTCCGTCACCAAGACGGTCACCGGCGAGGGCGGAGACAAGACCAGGGAGTTCACCTTCACCGTGACGCTGACCGGCACCGCTGCCGACGGGACCCGGGCCGCTGATGTCGACGGCACCTATGGCGGCATGACCTTCGTCGACGGCGTGGCCACGTTCACCCTGAAGAACGGGGAGGGCAAGACCGCCAGCGGCCTGCCCGCCGGCCTCAGTTACACCGTAAAGGAGACGGAGGCCAACGCGGGCGGCTACACCACCGAGGTCACCGGCACCGGCACAGTGGGCGAGGACGGCAGCATATCCGGCGAGATCCGGGCAGAAGCCCCGGAGCGGGCTGACTTCACCAACACGAAGGATCCGCTGGGCAGCCTGATCGTCACCAAGACGGTCACCGGCGCCGCCGGGAACAAGAGCAAGGACTGGCACTTCACCGTGACCTTCGATGCCCCGACCGGTACGGCGGAGGGCTGGCAAGATGGTGTGACGATCACAAAGCACAACGCCGACGGAACCGCTGTCGAGGAGAAGTTCACCATCACGGGCAGCAAACTGACGTTCACCCTGAAGAGCGGCGAAAAGGTGAAAATCGATAATCTGCCCGCGGGCGTCACCTACACGGTGGACGAGACAGAGGCCAACCAGGACGGCTATACCACCACCGTCACTGATACGGATGATGTGGACGACGGCAAGGGGATCATAGAGGCGAACGGCGAGGACAGTGTGGAGTTTGTTAACGACAAGCCCGGCACCCCGCCCCCGCCGCCTCCGCCCAGCGAGACGCCTGGCCCCAGCGAGACGCCTGGTCCCAGCGAGACGCCCGGACCCAGTGAGACGCCCGGACCCAGTGAGACGCCTGGTCCCAGCGGGACGCCCGGACCCAGTTCCACGCCCAAGCCTACCACTCCCACGGACGACACGCCCACCACCGGCGACAACAGCCATCTGGGGCTGTGGATCGCGCTGATGGTCATCGGCGTCGTCGGAGCAGCCGCGGCACTGTGGCCTACGCCGTGGCAGAAGAGACCTGGCAATAAGGGCCGGCGCATCAAGAAATAACAGACGCGCAGAGGCGGCGGACGGGCATACGCCTGTCCGCCGCCCTGCGCAGAGAAGTTCAGAGGAGGCGACAGAATGAAACGGGAAACGAGGGGCGGGAAACCGCGCCTGCGGATCATCCTCGGCGTGTGCTGCCTACTCCTGGTCTGCGTATCCGCGTACATAGTCATCTCCCAGCTGGTCCGCGAAAAGCGGGACGAGGAAGCCTTCCAGGCGCTGATCGACCAGATCGGGCAGGCCGAACCGACGGCCACTCCCGGCCCTGCCGCTCCCGCCGGCAGTCCCCCGCCCCAGGCGGAGCCGACGCCGTCCGGCTTCCACAAATACGACGTCCTCTACGAGCAGAACCACGACCTGTTCGGCTGGGTCAGCATCGACGGGACCAAGCTCAACTACCCGGTCATGCACACCCCGGACGACCCTGAGCACTACCTCCGCCGCGCCTTTGACGGGACACGCTCCGTCAGCGGCGTCCCCTTTCTGGACGGGAGCTGCTATGAGGGCTGCGGCAACTATATCGTCTACGGCCATCACATGAAGAACGGCGCCATGTTCACCGCCATCACGGACTACGCAGACGAGTCCTTCTGGAGGAAGCACCCCGTCATCCGTTTCGACACGCTGGACGGGGCGGGGGAATACGAGGTGCTGGCGGCGTTTTACTCGAAAGCCTACGAGGTGACCGACAAGACCGCCTTCCGCTACTATAACTATACCGACCTGACGGACGAGGCGGTCTTTGACGAATACCTGAGCCATATCCGTGATGCGGCCCTCTACGACACCGGCGTGACGGCGGAGTACGGGGACCAGCTCCTCACGCTCTCCACGTGCAGCTATCACACTACAGACGGCAGGTTCGTGGTGGTGGCGAAGAGAAATCCGGCGTGATGCGGGGGCCGCTCCGAACACAATTTATCAGTTCTGAATGAAATGACAAGTTTGACGGTAAAAGCGTTCACCCTGCCGCCGCTCTCCGCTTTCAGATTGCTCCGGATAGTTTGATTTACCCAGCCAAAAACATTCTTTTGATATCGAAAGCAAAAATACATAAAGTCCTAAAATTACGGCCCAGTTTTTGCGCTGCCGAAACAAAGAAAAGCCCCGGTCGATCCTCAGGACCGGGCTTTTCTCATGCCCTGATCTGAAACTCCTCCCGCACCCGGTACCGGCAGACGCCGAACCCGGACTCCCGCTCCATGATCTCCCTGGGTATCATCTGCAGCCATTTCCGCCCGAAGCTGGTGTTCCCGAAGTAGGCGTCGAAATTGGCCACCGGCAGCACCACCCAGCCGGTGTCCTCCGGCCTGTTGGCCGCATAGTAGGCGATCAGCGTGCAGACCACCTCCGACGGCAGGCCCTTGGGCAGCATCGCCGAAACCTTCTTCGTCAGCTCCGCCGGCAGGACGATGTCCTCCCTCCGCAGCGGGCCCTGCTCCAACCCGTCCGCCAGCACGGACTCGAATCGGATCAGCCACAGGCCAAGGGCCTTGGAGGAAAACAGCGGCGTCTGGAATTGGATGACCTTCTTCCTCCAAACCGCGTCAAATCCCTTTTTAATGGCCAGCGCCTTGTCCACCGCCGTCTTGGGCGCCACCTCCGGGTGTTCCTCCACGAAGGCTCCCACCCGGCGGACATGCCTCCAGAACCAGCCGCCGCCGTCCTCGTCCACCAAGTTTGGAAACTCGCCGTGGAGATCCCGGAAGTCGGTGCGGTATCTCCACTCCTCCCTGGACGCGGCGTCCTCCACATCCGGCACGCTGCACCAGGCGCACAGCGCCCGCCGGGCGTACTCCAGCCGGCCTCGGGGGTCCTCCGCCAGACTGCCGTCCGGCTCATGGAACAGGAAACCTCTGGCCAGCACGGTGAGCACCCGCACCAGCCCCTCAAAGTCTAGCAGCGTGTCCCAGGTGAACCGGCCCAGATAGCTGGTATCCCGTTTGCTTCTGGCTGCGTAGGTCACCGTGCCGGTGTACTGTAAGAACTCGCTCCACTCATTTACCATGGCGCACCTCCAGCAGGTTGGGGAGAACGGCGTCGGGCAGCAGGTCCCACAGGAGGTCCCGCCTGCCCAGGGCAACTACATAGGCCACCGCCTCCACTGGCTCGATGAAGTTGTCCAGCAGGGTCCGGCAGTAGGCGGCAACGGCCTCCCGGTAGGTCTGGGCGCCGGACCTGGCGAGGTACGCCTCCATCATGCCGGTAAAGGCGGGGGAGTCCTGCTCCCGGAACAGCTGCTTGCGCTCCTTGGCCTCCGCCGCGTCGTCCAGATCCATGATCAGGTCCGCCAGCACCCGGTAGCCGCCGAAGCGGAAATCAGACAGCAAATCAAAGAGGTCCGCGTGCCCCGGAAGCCAAGTCGTCAGGAACCGCTCCCGCGCACCCTCGTCCATCAGGTGCCACCGCTCCTCCAGGATGGCCTGACGAAGCCGGGAAATGTGCCTCGCGTCCAGGTCCTGGAGCCGCGCATACAGCTCATCGGCGTCCCAGTCGTTCTCCTGCCCTCTGGCGTAGAGGATGCGGTCGATGTCCTGCTTGCGGGGCAGGTTCCGAACGGGGGCGCGGCAGGCGCGGATGCGGGAGAGGACGGCCTCATAGTCCCGCAGCAGCTCGCCCACCCGCTCCAGAGTGGTTGGATCCAGCCGCTCCTTCCAGTCGGGCCGCTGGGCAAAGGTGAACAGCTCGCTGTCCTCCGCGGGCTTGTCCACGATCTTCGGGGTGCGCTTCTTCAGCTGCCGGGCCAGCAGGGGCAGGCGCTCCAGATTGGAGTCCACCTCGGACCAGTCCACGCTGTCGAAATAATCTTTCATCCGCTGGGCAGGCGTGGGCTCGTACCAGGCCCGGCGCTCCTCCGCCCGCTCCACCAGGTCCTTGTATCGGAGGAACGGTGTGCGCTGGATGTCGCGCCGGCCCAGGTACTCGTCCAGGTCCGGGCGGACGCCGCTTTTGGCGGAGTCGATCTCCAACCCCACCAGGATGGCCAGCGTCTCCGTCTCCTCCCGGCAGCGGCGGCGCTCCTCGCCGTCGGAGTTCTCGTTGTAGGCGATGACGCTGCGGTCCAGCGCGGCGTTGCAGATCTGCCCGATCCGGGAGGAAAAGGTCCCCTTCACCGTCTCCATCCGGGCCCGCCAGTCGTCCGCGTCGGCGATCCGGGGCTCCGCCGCCGGGATCATCAGCAGAGGCAGGTTCTCCTCGTTGGAGAGGGCCTGCCCCTCCTGTCCGTCGGAGGCGCGGTAGTTCCTTCGGACGCAGGCGTTGATGATGGGGTCCGCGATGGTCTTGACCATGTCGCCGTCGTAGTCCGCGCCGCCCAGCCGGGCCGCGGACAGCATCAGGTCGCTGACAAAGACCACATCGGTCAGATTGCGGTAGTAGTAGTCTCGCATGTTCCTGTTCCTGCTGGCGTCATACCAGGTGAGCAGCAGTTCCTCGTTGCGGGCGATGTGGGGATTGCGGAGCAGCGTGCAGGGCGCGCCGTGCTCGTAGGCCGCGCCGGGGGCGTAGAAGGTGCCGTCGGGGATCCGGCAGCTCGTCCTGATCCACTCCCGCCGCCGGCGATCCTTCCGGCCCTTGGCGTCTTCCGGGTCCAGCCAGGGGATCAGCAGCTCCAGCAGATTGCCGGAGAGGAATCGGTTGTCCCCCTCCACGATCAGCCGCCCCACCGCGTACTGCCGGACGATCTGCTCCGCCCGGTCGTCCAGTCGCTTGACGTAGGCGGGCTCCGCGATCAGTCTCGGATTCTTTTTCAGCGCGGCGGCCATGTGGTACTCTCTGCTCTTGTCCCTGTCAAAAAGGTGAACGCGGTCCAGCTCCCGCAGGAAGTAGTCCGCTCTGCCATCTCGGTCCGCCCTGAGCTTGTAGTAGGCCAGCTCCGTCTGCTTGGTGAGCCAGCGGCGCCCGTCCTCCTCCGGGCTGTGGTCCCAGCCCTCCGGCAGATCGTATGGGCGGAACTCGTCCGCCCGCAGGGAGACGGTGTTCAGGAACTGATAATTCAGTTCGGTGAGTCCCTCCGGCTCCACCTTGCTGACGTTGGTGATGTAAAGGGCGTGGCGGTACTTGCGGAACACCGCCCAGTAGTCCTCCCAGGTCATGCCGCTGTCTTTCAGCCAGCCGAACCCCTTGAACATGCTCCTGGTAAGGATCACGTCCACGTCTTTTGTGTTGTGCTCCACGCCCCAGATGTCGGTGATGGTTCGGACGTCGTCATACCGGAAAAGGTCATGGATGTCCAGCTCATGGAGCATCCCCTTGACGTAAGGCAGACGGATCTGGAAGGAGTGGTGGACGTGCCGTCCGCAGAACGCCTTGTCGATCCGCCGGGCGTACCGGGTGGAGATGATCCCCTCCCCGTCCAGGCAGGTCACGTCGATGGTGGTCCGCCGCTCCACCCGGTGATACCGCCGGGTGCTGTTGTCCGTGCCGTCGTCCTCCACGGTGATCACGTCCACCGGGCCGACGGCGGCGGTGGGATTGTCCACCACGATGACCCGGTGGGGCCGGTCGATGTCCACGCCCTCCACCCGCACGCCGCTGGACAGCATCAGTCCGTTGTAGGCGTAGAGCTTGCTGAGCTGGCAGTCCCGGATGGTCATGTCCATCTGGATGCGGCGGCGCACAGCGTCGTACACGTCCGCCCGGAGGAAGGACAGCTGCGCCTGACGGCTCATGCTGCCGGACCGTTCGAAGGCAAGATAGCGTTGCTCACCATTCCCGAAGTCCAGCCACACGCCCTCCGGCCGGAACATGTCCTCCGCCTTCCTCTGGCGCTCCAGGTGCTTCGGCGTGGTATTGCGATCGAAGATGCCTGAGAAGTCCATGTAGAAGATCACGTCGGCCAGGTCCTCGATGAGAGCGTTATGTTCTTCCGTAAAATCGTTACCCCGGACCACGCACATGGTCTGGAAGAACAGCGCGCTGCTGTCCTGCTCATGGCGCGCGCCGAACACCCGGCACCACTGGGTGGCGGCGCGGTTCAGATGGTATGTATAGACGCCGTCCGTCTCTCTGGCGTAGCAGGTCATCGCTTTGGCGGACAGCTGATAGATCCGATAGCTCACAGGATCACCTCCGAAGGTGATCATAGGATATCACAAAACTGTTGAGATGGCAATAAGGTTACCGCTCCCACATTTTCGTGGGAGCGGTATCCTTAATTCTCAAAGGGAGTGATGTCCTATGAATAACTGAGCGCCGACCCTAAAGAACTCAACTCAAAACAAAAACTGAAAAGGAGCAAATCAACATGAAAGAATCTGTCTACAAGACCTATGACGAACTGCCGCTGTTCCTCAACGCGCAGATGGTAGCAAAAGTACTCGGCATCTCTCCGTCCAGCGGCTATGAATTGCTGCGCGAAAAAGATTTCCCGTCTCTGCGGATCGGGAATCGGATCGTGGTGCCCAAGGAAGAGTTCATCCGCTGGGTGGAAAAGCACACGGGAGGCGGCGAATGAGAAAGTACTATCCCTATCCCAAGCACGATCCCATCAAAAACTATTTCCCGCTGCCCAACGAGCTGTTCGGGCTGGGACTGTCCGCCAACGCCATCGCGCTCTACGCCTTCCTCATGCGGATGGAGAACCGCAGGGACTACTCCATCGTGCTGGGTTACAAGGAGATCGGCAAGGCGCTGCGGATGTCCAAGAACACCGTGGCGAAATATGTGACCGAGCTGGTGGAGGCCGGACTCATCGAGGTAGAGCGCACCCACATCTATATGCACGACGGCGGCAAGTACAACGGCAAACTCCACTACAGGGTCCTCCCCATCCAGCGGGCCATCGACGATAGGCTCCGGCGTGACCTGGACAAGCTTGAACTGGATACCGCCCGATATGAGGCCAAAAAGAAACTGGCGCAACTGCCCCCTCTCCCCGAGGATACGGACGTTTTTTAGGGCGGTGAGGACAAAGCAGGATAAAGGAGTGCCGCCGCCAACGGCGACCCTCCAACCACTTCTGCCCGCAGTGCGGGCAGTTTCCCAGGGCGTGGGGTGACCTCATTTCGGAGGGGTGGAAAGCTATGTGACCTCACAGCCCGCCCCGGACTTAGAAAAAACGGCGCTCAACAAGCGCCAATACACGATTTTGGAGGGATTTTTCGACGAAATGGAAAATACACACAAAATGACCGTTCGCCTGTCCCCTGTGACGGAGTACCGCCTGGACCGGGACTATCGTCTGGACGGCAGCCGAAGCAAGAACGAGTTCATCGAGCGCGCCATCACCCGCCGCCTGGATCTGTTGGAGGCGGAGCAGAACGAACTGCTCCCCGCTGCCATCCAGTCCGCCATCGACGGGCGGCTGGGAATGTTCGAGGACAGGATGGCCAAACTCCTCTATAAGCTGGCGGTGGAACACGACATGGGTCTTTCCGTCCTGCTGGACTATCTGAAGATCGAGCCGGATTACCTCAGCGAGATCCGGGCGGACAGCGTGAAAAACGTGCGGGCCGCCGGCGGCCGCCTGACCTTTGAGCGAAAGGCGCGGGAACGATATGACGAAAGCGAGGACGACTCGTGGCAAGACTGATCGTAAAGAGCCCCTACCTCAAAGGCGGAGGCAGGGGAGGGTACGTCAGGTACATCGGCACACGGGACGGGGTGGAGCTGCTGCCCTCCGGCTATGTGGAGTACATGGCGGGCCGCCCCCGTTCCCACGGCCTGTTCGGGGACGAGGAGGATATCAATCTGGAGAAAGCCATCGCGGAGGTGAACGAGTACCCCGGCAACATCTGGACCCACATCATCTCACTGAAACGGGAGGACGCCGCCCGGCTGGGCTTCGACCACGCGCGTCAGTGGCGGAACCTCCTGCTGGCTCACCGCAACGACATCGCTGCCGCCATGCACATCCCGCCAAAAGACTTCCGATGGTACGCCGCCTTCCATGACGAGGGGGACCATCCCCACGTCCACATGATGGCGTGGTCCGCCAGGCCGGGGCAGGCATACCTGAGCAGAGAGGGTATCCGAACGATCAAGTCCGTCCTCGTCAACGACATCTTCAAGCAGGAGATGCTCCACACCTACGAGCAGAAGTCCGCGTCACGGGATGAGTTGATTAAAGAGAGCCGCCGGGCCATGAGAGAGTTGATCCGGCAGATGCGGGAGGGCGTCTGCGACTGTCCGGCGGCGGAGGAAAAGATGGATGCCCTCGTCTCACAGCTAGAATCTGTGACGGGCAAAAAGAAATACGGCTACCTCCCCAAGCGGGTGAAGAAAGCCGTGGATGAGATCGTGGACGAGCTGGAGCGCCTGCCGGTGGTGGACCGCTGCTACCAAACCTGGTGGGACCTCCAGTGTGAGATAGAGGACTACTACTCGGAGCAGGATCGGCAACGCCCGCCGCTGTCTGAGCGGAAGGAGTTCCGGGCCATCAAGAACGCCGTCATTCAGGAGGCTGAGAACATACGGCTGGGGACGTTCACCTTCGAGGATCGTGACCAGCGGGACGAATCCGACGGAGAGGAGTACGCCGCCTACCGGCTGGGGAAGATGTACCTCGCCGGCAAAGAGGTAACCAAAGACGTGGAGCGGGCGGTGGAATATCTGACCGCCTCCGCCGAGGCGGGAAACCAGTACGCGCAGTACGTCCTCGGCAAGCTGTATCTGATGGGCCAAGAGGTGCCCCAGGACCGGGAGGAGGCCCGGTACTGGCTGACGGTGTCCGCGGCCCAGGGGAACGAGTACGCGCGGTTCTTCCTGGATCGCTGGGACAGCATGGGGAAGCCGTCCGTGATGCTGTCCGTCGTCCGCCTGCTCCACCAGCTGAGCCGGGTGTTCCGGGATAACGTTCAGCCCAGGGACGCCGCCAGTATGATCCAGAACATCGACCGCAAGCTGCGGCAGAGGATCAGAGAGAAAAAGATCGCCATGGGGCACAAGCTGGACGACCATGAGGAGTACCAGGGACCGACGATGTCCATGTGAGGTAAAAAATGACCCGCCTGATCAAAGAAAAAGTCTCGGTGATCTGCCGCGTTTCCCGTCAGTTCTTTCTCCGTATTGCCAGCACGGTTCTGATAGACTTTTCTCTCTTTATTCGGTATGTTTGGTTTGCGAAAGCACCAAAACAATACCAGGAGGAGGTCAATCCAATGAAGAATCGTATCAGAAATCTGCTGCTCGTAGTCGCCGGCGTCCTGGCCGGAGTGACGCTCACCAGCGGAGCCCAGGCAGCCGTGGCACGGCTCACCGCCACCCGGAGCAACTGCGCCGTCTACATCGACAGCCAGAGGGTGGAACTCACCGCCTACATGATCAACGACGAGAACTACGTCCGGCTCCGGGACATCGGGGCCAAAGTGGACTTCAACGTCTACTGGGACGGCACCGTCCAGATCGAGACGGACAAGCCCTACACCGGCGTGGCGCCGGGGGAGTCCAAGCCCAGCGGCACAGTGACCCTGCCGACGGACGGCAGCCAGTACGTTCCAAAAGTGGGCGACGTGATCCCATGCGACGACGGCACCCTCTACACCATCAAGGACGTGAGCCGCTGGGATGCCAACATGTTCGCGGAGGGACCGCTGCCACCTCTGCCCACGCCTACCTGTGACTGGAGCAGTTTCCCCGCAGTGGAGCTACCAGCACCGGAGGCGCGGCACTTCGACCGCGCTGACGCCGACTACTTGTTCGTCCGCAATCTCTATGAGACACGCCGGATGCAGTACACGCTGATGAATTTGGCCGGGACCGATCCCAACACCAGCGTCAATGGAAAGCTGCGATATGGAAGTAAAGGCACCCCCTACGTCAGGATCAGCCTCAGCATCCCGGACAGCGCCGGGGGCTGGTCCTTCTGGCCGTGGCGGGACAGTGAACTGACCAAGCTGTTCAACTCCTGCCCACCGGGAGCGTACAGTGTGGAGGCGTGGGATCTGTACAAGGATGGAGTCTATAACCACACCGAGTACCGGGTCTATGTGACCTGATCGCGCAAGGATTCGGGGGCCGCTCCATTCGCAAATGGAGCGGCCCCGCCTTTTGAAAAAAGAATTTTCTACGCATATAGAAACCGCTTTAGAGGGCAGGTACACAGGCCCCCCTTTGACGGGCTCTGTGAAGTCCCTGTTTTCAAGGGCTGTGAAGTTCCAAAATGCGTAGAAAGCAGGGAGCCATGTCACGCTTGTAAGTCCGCTTTTCAGGGCGGTAAGGTAACTACACAGCCCCCTCTCATTTTGCGGTTTTGAGCCTTAGAGGATCAAGGACTGTGGAACCCCAAAGCGTGACACTGCGGCCTTCCGAGCAGTGCAAAAAGTACCACGCCTGAAACAAGAGAGAGGCATACCCACGGCAAATGATAACAGTTTGATAACTGTGCGCCTAACCCCTGGCTATTTCCTCTGGTTACTGGTATTGTGTGTCGCTGCAAAGGAGGCGACCGCTATGCCAGAATACCTGAGAGCCCTGCACGAACGGTTCACCACAGTGTCACCCGAAGTAGCAAAGATAGAACGTGAGCGAGACAGGATCCTCGCCCGCCTGCGGGGACAGTTGGGCAGGAGCCAACGGGTCCTGCTGCTCCATCTGCTGGATCTGGAGGACGACCTGCGGGACCAGACCTCCCTGGACAGCTTCATCACCGGTATCCGTCTGGCCAGAGGGATCGAACAGGAACTGGGCGAGATCCCACCCTACTCCTTCGACGATGAGAACGAAGAACAAGCAAGGAAACGAAACGGAGGTGGTTGACGATGGCGAGAAAACGCGCCAACGGGGAGGGCAGCATCCGTAAACGCAAGGATGGCCGCTGGGAGGGACGGTATACCGCCGGACATGATCCCAACACCGGAAAGCCGATTTACAAAAATGTCTTAGGAAAAACGCAGGCCGAGGTAAAGGTCAAGCTCAAAAGCGCCATGGAGGAATGTGAAAAGGTCGATATATGGAAGGCAAGGCAGTACACGGTCGGCCAGTGGATGGAGGTGTGGTTCACAAATTACGCCGCCGTCAAGGTCCGCCCGTCCTCTCACCAAACCTACCGCGGCTACATCGACCATCACATCAAGCCCTACATCGGAGATATCCCCCTGTCAAAGCTGACCACGCTGGACCTGCAGAAAATGTACCTCAGCCTGCTGGGAAACGGCAGGGTAGAACGCATCGAATCCCGGAAGCAGCCAAAGGGCCTGAGCGCAAAAACCGTGCGGAACATCAACCAGGTCATCTCATCGGCCATGACGTTTGCCATTCAGCAGAGGCTCCTGGCGGCTGATCCTACCGCTGGCTGTGCTTTGCCGAAGTTGGAGCATAAGGAGATGCACACCCTTACGGCAGACCAGCTGGCCGCCTTCCTCCGGGAGGCAAAAGAGACCGGCGTCTATGAGATGTATTACATCGAGCTGGCGACGGGCCTGCGCCGGGGCGAACTGCTTGGTTTGAAATGGGAGGATATCGATCTCGGAGCCGGCACCATCCATGTCCGCCGGCAGGTGGCGCGGATCAAAGGGGTGATTGTAGAGGCGCCGCTGAAAACAAAAAACTCCTACCGCACCGTCTCGGTAGGGGCGGACGCGGTGGAGATACTGAAAAGGCAAAAGGAAAGTTCCCACGACGAATATGTGTTTCCATCGCCTGCCGGCGGACCGATTTCACCGGACAGCGTCAATAATATGCTGCACCGGGTATTGAAGCGGGCGGGGCTGCCGAAGTTGAGATTTCACGATCTTCGCCACACATTCGCTACCCTGGCGCTGCAAAACGGGGTGGACGTCAAGACCGTGTCCGGGATGCTGGGACATTACAGCGCCGGCTTCACCCTGGATACCTATGCTCATGTCACCACAGCGGCACAGAAGGCCGCCGCCGAAACCATGTCCGGGGTGCTCTCCGTCACTTTCTGATGCGAAATGCTCCGCGGGCCGTCTGGGTCAGCGTATGGGTCAGGACCTGACCCATACGCTGACCCAAATCGTTTTCCAACAAAAAAGCAAAGAAAGTGGCTGTTTTCTCACGAAAACAGCCACTTTTGGTTGCGGCGGCAGGACTTGAACCTGCGACCTCCGGGTTATGAGGTGCCTTCGAAGCTGTTTTCCCGCAGTTTTGTGTCCGTTTGGAGGTCTTTCGCACAGAAAAAGATACTCTCCGCTCCATGTGTTCCGTCCGCCCCATAGCGTTATTTCCGCGTATGGGTCAGCGTTTGGGTCTGATAGGATAGCGAGGATCAAAAGTTGCGACGCTGAATCAAAGAAGGCGGCTGATTGCTCAGCCGCCTTCCTGTTACATTTTAATATATCTCGCCGCCCGCGATGCGCCGAGCCTCTTGATCATACCGCTTTTGACCATTGCCCCCAGCACGGCCTCCACTGTCGTGGGACTGACATCCGGGAGGATCTTGCATATCTCCGCCTTGGAAAGGGGCGTCAGGCTGTTCAATACTGTCGCCTCAATGCGGGCCTTTTTCGTGATCCGCTTGCCGTTGACCACCGCAAACCGCTTGTCCAGCTCCTTATAGCACATATAGAGCATGGAGAGGAAATTCTCCATAAACGGGAAGTAGCTGTTTTCGTTCGTGTCCCAGCCTTCGGAGGACTGACGGAGTGCCTCATAGTAATAGGCTTTATAGCTGTTGATCTGTTCCTCAAAGGACACGTATTTCCCGGCGTCGTAGCCGTTTTTGTATAGGAGCAGCAGCGAGAGCAGACGGGACATCCTGCCGTTGCCGTCCCGGAACGGGTGGATGCAGAGGAAATCCAAAATCACGCAGGGGATCAGCAGAAGCTGATTGAT